>NZ_CP192600.1:2272530-2882561 GCF_050632395.1 Tabrizicola sp. BL-A-41-H6 | reverse complement strand
CTGGCGCCGATCCGCATCCCGGCGCACATTTTTGGCCCGTCGCATCCCGCAGCCGATCTTCTGGTCTCGCCGCAGCACCGGATCGTGCTGCACGACGTCGCAGCCGAGCTTCTGTTCGGGGAACCGCGCGTCCTTGCCGCCGCACGGCACCTTGTCGGCACCTTCGCCGAAGAAACCGCGCCCGATGCGGATGTCGACTATGTCCACATCCTGACCGAGGCGCACGAAATCCTGCTGTCGAACGGCCTGCCCAGCGAAAGCTTTCAACCCGCCCGGCGCAGCATTGACGTGATGGCCCCCGAAACCCGCTCCGATCTGGAAACAGTCCTGCAGGCGGCAGGCCACGATGACCTCCTGACCCGCCCTGATGCGCAGCCCAGCCTCAAGCGGGGCGAAGTGAGGGCGCTTCTGTCAGCGATGCGCCCCGGCGCGCCATTGAAGGCGCGGCAAGCCGCCTGACCCGGTCATCGTTTACGCGCTTGCCCCGAGGCCAAGGTCATCCCGTGCGATCCAGCGCGTCAGGCTGAGAATCGCCATCCCGCCCAGAATAACGACCGTCGCGTTCACGAAGGGCTGGTCGGCCAATGGCCGCAACACGGCGGGAAACAGCGCCACCCCGGTCGCAAGACACAGGCGCGACACCTGCACCGCATCCGACAACTTGGTCAGTCCTGGCAGGAATACCGCCGTCACCACCGCCGCCGGCGTAATGAAGGCCGCGTAAAGCAGCCCGGTGAACAGTGGCAGGGGCAGGGCGCCAACCATGCCGGGACGGTCAATGTACAAAAGCATGCCCGCAAGGAACGCAAGAATGCACACCCTCAGTGCGCGCGGGCCTTGAGCCTTGATCCGTACCGCCAAACCACCCATCGGCCCCACCCTGTCGCTTTCCTGACTGGTGGTGTGCACGGCAACTGCGCTCAGATTGCGGCAAGATCTTTGACAAATCGTGGCACCGCTGTTTCCGCCGATGCTGGCGAAAACCCGGTTTCCACCCTTGCAGCGGGCGGCGTGCGGGTTCACATTGTCAGACCTGCGGAACTTGAATCCCCACGACAGGACACACAAGTTAACGAAGTCGCGGAGACGGACGTGGTTGCCGATGGTCGGGGCCAGTCGTGTCTGCCGCAAGCCAAGGACGACGCTATGAACGAACCTCTTTCCTCCAGCTACCCTGTCCTGCCGCTGCGCGACATCGTGGTCTTTCCGCACATGATCGTGCCGCTCTTCGTGGGCCGCGAAAAATCGGTTCGCGCTCTGGAAGAAGTGATGCAGGACGACAAGCAGATCCTCCTGTCATCGCAGGTGGATCCCACCGTCGATGATCCATCCACCGACGGCATCTACCGCACCGGCGTGCTGGCCAACGTGTTGCAATTGCTAAAACTTCCGGACGGAACCGTGAAAGTTCTGGTCGAAGGCAAGGCCCGCGTGCGCATCACCGGCTTCATCGACAACCCCTCGTTCTTCGAGGCGAGCGCCGAAACTCTGACCGAAACCCCCGGTGACAAGACCTCGGTCGAAGCCCTCGTCCGCGCCGTCAGCGAGGAATTCGAGCGGTATTCCAAGGTCAAGAAGAATATTCCCGAAGAAGCCCTCGCCGCGGTCTCCGACACCCGCGAGCCCGCGCGGCTGGCTGACCTCGTCGCAGGCCACCTCGGCATCGAAGTCGGCCTGAAACAGGACCTTCTGGAAACCCTCGACGTGGCCGAGCGGCTCGAAAAGGTGTTCGGCCAGATGCAGGGCGAACTGTCGGTCCTTCAGGTCGAAAAGAAGATCAAATCCCGCGTGAAAACGCAGATGGAGCGGACCCAGCGCGAGTACTATCTCAACGAACAGATGAAAGCGATCCAGAAGGAACTCGGCGACGGCGAAGAAGGCCAGAACGAGGTTGCCGAACTGGAAGAGCGCATCAAGAAAACCGCGCTGTCAAAAGAGGCCCGCGAAAAGGCCGATGCCGAGCTGAAAAAGCTCAAGTCGATGTCACCGATGTCGGCCGAAGCCACTGTCGTGCGCAACTACCTCGACTGGCTTCTGGGCGTGCCGTGGGGCACCAAATCGCGCGTCAAGAAAGACCTTGTCGCCGCGCAGAAGGTGCTCGACGCCGATCACTACGGTCTCGACAAGGTCAAGGAACGCATCGTCGAATATCTGGCTGTTCAGGCCCGCTCGACCAAGCTGAAAGGCCCGATCCTCTGCCTCGTCGGCCCGCCCGGCGTGGGTAAAACCTCGCTTGGCCGTTCAGTCGCCAAGGCCACGGGCCGCGAATTCATCCGCATATCGCTGGGCGGCGTGCGCGACGAATCCGAAATCCGCGGCCACCGGCGCACCTACATCGGCTCGATGCCCGGCAAGATCATCCAGACGCTGAAGAAGGCGAAGACCACGAACCCGCTGATCTTGCTCGATGAAATTGACAAGATGGGTCAGGATTTCCGTGGCGACCCGGCTTCGGCACTTCTGGAGGTGCTCGATCCCGAACAGAACAACACCTTCGTCGACCACTACCTCGAGGTGGAATACGATCTGTCGAACGTGATGTTCATCACCACGGCGAACTCCTACAACATGCCGGGCCCGCTGATGGACCGGATGGAGATCATCCCGCTGGCGGGCTACACCGAGGATGAAAAGCGCGAGATCGCCAAAGGCCACCTGATCGACAAGCAGATCAAGGGCCACGGGCTGAAGAAGGGTGAATTCAAAATCACCGACGACGCGCTGCAAGAAATGATCCGCACCTACACCCGGGAAGCCGGCGTGCGGAACCTTGAACGCGAGATCGCGAAACTTGCCCGCAAGGCGGTGACCGAGATCGTCAAGAACAAGGGCGGCACCGTCACCGTGACGCCGGAGAACCTCGAAAGCTTCCTTGGGGTGAAACGGTATCGCTATGGCCTCGCGGAAAAAGAGGATCAGGTCGGCGTCGTCACCGGCCTTGCTTGGACCTCGGTGGGCGGTGATCTTCTGCAGATCGAGGCGCTGAAACTCCCGGGCAAGGGCCGGATGAAGACCACCGGCAAGCTGGGCGACGTGATGAAAGAGTCCATCGACGCGGCGGCCTCTTACGTCCGCTCGATCAGCCCCCTGATCGGGGTGAAACCGCCGAAGTTCGAGACGATCGACATCCACGTCCACGTCCCGGATGGCGCCACCCCGAAAGACGGCCCCTCGGCCGGTCTTGCGATGGTGACGTCCATCGTGTCGGTGCTGACCGGCATCCCGGTTCGCAAAGACATCGCCATGACCGGCGAAGTCAGCTTGCGCGGCAACGCCATGCCGATCGGTGGCCTCAAGGAAAAACTCCTTGCGGCGCTGCGCGGCGGCATCAAGACCGTGTTCATCCCCGAGGAGAACGAGAAGGATCTGGCAGAGATCCCGGACAACGTGAAGTCCGGCCTCAAGATCATTCCTGTGACCCATGTGCGTGAAGTCCTGGCCCAGGCGCTGGTGCGCCAGCCCGAACCGGTCGAATGGGACGAGGCTGCAGAAGAAGCCGCCGCCGCGGCTCGGCTTGCCGGCGGCTCGGTGCCACCGGTCCAGACCGCCCACTGATCCGGCCTGAAATGACCAAAAGGCGCGCCTCCGGGCGCGCCTTTCTCGCATCTGGCAGCCCGCCGAATCCAGTGGCCTCGCCCCGCGTCCCGCACTATCGTGCCAAGCGAACAGCAGCGCCCGGAACCCCCACATGCCCGCCACACCGCCCAAACCTCCCGCCAAATCCGGCGCAAAATCGCCCGCGAAACCCGCAGCGCGGCTTGCCGTGGTCAAGACCAAAGCCGCCCCTCCCGCCAAGGGCCCCGGCAAGTCCAAGCCCGACGCCGCACCAAAGGCCACCGCGCCAAAGGTCGTCCCGGCCACCGCCGCAAAGGCCGACGCGCTGCGCCTGAAAGACCTAGTCGCTGCCGTGGTCGAGGCGACCGATATGAAAAAGCCCGACGCCAAACGCGCCGTCGAGGCCACCCTCGCCAGCCTCGCCGCCGCCCTGAAGCGCGGCCATGATCTGAACCTGCCGCCGCTTGGCCGCGCCCGCGTCGCCAAGACCTCCGAGAAAGACGGCGCCGCCACCCTTACCCTGAAACTCCGCCTCGGCGGCGGGTCGGGGCAGGGCGCGAAACAGCCCCTTGCAGCCGACGGAGAGGACGACTAAAAGCCCCCGCAACGGGAGATTAGCTCAGCGGTAGAGCGCTTCGTTCACATCGAAGATGTCAGCGGTTCAAATCCGTTATCTCCCACCATCCTTCCCAAGGCGCGCCCGAAACGGTGCGCCTTTTCAATTCCTTGCCCGCGAAAGGAGTTTTTCCATGCCCACCGGCCACGTGTTCATCGCTACCAGCCTTGACGGTTATATCGCCCGCCCCGACGGCACACTTGACTGGCTCCTCAGCCGTGATGCCGCCGGCGAAGATCACGGCTACAACGCCTTCATCGCGGGTATCGACGGCCTCGTGATGGGCCGCGGCACCTATGAGGCGGTCGCAGGCTTCGATCCCTGGCCCTACGAAAAACCGGTCCTCGTCCTGTCGAAAACCCTCGCCGGAACCCCCGTTCCCGCCCACCTCGAAGGTCGCGTGCGCTTTGCCGATCTCATGCCCGCCGCTGCAATGGCGCAGCTTCACGCCGAAGGCATGGCCCGCGTCTACGTCGACGGCGGCCAGGTGGTGCAGTCCTTCCTTGCCTCCGGCCTCATCGCCGACATGGTCATCACTCAAGTCCCGGTCCTCATCGGCGCGGGCCGGCCACTCTTCGGGCCAACACCTGCCGACATCCCGCTCACTCACCTCAAGACGGTGGCGTTTCCCTCCGGCCTCGTCCAGTCTTGCTACCGCGTCGGGGCCTGATCCCGGCCTGACGAAAGGAACTTTGATGCCCGAACCCAAACCCGCACCGGTCAAAGGCCCCGCCTCCTATTTCCCCTCGATCGAGAAAACCTACGGCCAGCCCATCGCGCATTGGCTGGCGTTGGTGGCCGGAATGGGCGACCTCAAGCACATGGAAAAGGTCGCTCGCCTGAAATCCGACCACGGCCTTGGCCATGGACACGCCAACGCCATCGTCGCCTACGCCGAAGCGCAAAAGAAAGCCTGACCCGGCAATAGTCCGCATCGCTTCCGCCCCCCGGGCTTGAGAAAACAGGCACTGCCCCCTACATCCGGCTGGCCCACCTAGCCGGACAGTTCTCGTGCGCCAGACCGATCTCTTGAAATTTCTGGCGCTTGTGCTGCTGTGCCTGTCGCTCGCCCTCGGCGGCCTGCACCGGGCAGGGCCGGGCGACACCGACCTTGCCGCGGACCAGTCGCAAACCGCGTCGCACTCTCACGTCGATACCGCCGATCCCGACCACCCACCCTTGGCGCACCCGACCACCACCACCGCTCACGCGGCAGCCACCCTGACCGCTCTGGCCACCGCCCCGGGCAGACCAACCCTGGCGCGGGCGGGCCCCAGACGCCCACCTCGCGACGCTGTGCAGATCTGACCAAAGGGCGCTCCGGCGCCCCGTGATCCCACAGCTCAAGGTGCCCTCGATGCCATTCCACCCGCCGACGCCGCGCCGCGTCCGGACCCTTGCCCTCGCCGCCGTCGCGGCCACAATCGCCGCCAGTGCGGCCCTTGCCCACAACGTCACCGAAGGCGACGCGGGCTATGTGCAGGAAGTCTCCGGCTTTCACCCCATCGCCTTCATCTACCTCGGTGCCAAGCACATGGTCACCGGCTACGACCACCTTCTCTTCCTCGCCGGGGTGATCTTCTTCCTCTACCGCTCCCGCGATATCGCCACCTACGTCAGCCTTTTCGCGCTTGGCCATTCGGTGACCATGATAGCGGGCGTCTGGTTTCAGATTTCGATCAACGCCTACATCATCGACGCGATCATCGCGTTTTCCGTGGTCTACAAGGCGCTCGATAACCTCGGCGCGTTCCGCCTGTGGTTTGGCGTTCAGCCTGACACCAAGGCCGCGACCCTCGCCTTCGGCCTCCTGCACGGCTTCGGCCTTGCTACGAAGATCCAGGATTACGACATCTCGCCCGATGGGCTTCTCGGAAACCTCATCGCCTTCAACATAGGCGTCGAGATCGGCCAGCTGATCGCGCTCGCGCTGATCCTGCTGGTGATGACCCATTGGCGCGCGCGCCCTGCCTTTGCCCGGCAGGCCTACGGCGCGAACGTCGCAATGATGGCGGCCGGCTTTGCCCTGATGGGCTTCCAGATCACCGGCTATTTCCTTGAAAGTGCAGCAACATGACCGAAAGCCAGCCCCGCATGACCGCCCCGATCCGCGCCGAACGCCGCCAGCCTACCGAACCGCCGCACCATGTGCCGGCAACTCCGGGCGGCCTGATCCGCTCCACCCTCGGGGCCGCCGTATCTGCCGGCGCGCTCCTCGTCCTTTTCTGGCTGCCCGCCGAATACGGGCTCGACCCGACCGGCATGGGCCGCCTGACCGGCCTCACCGAAATGGGCGAGATCAAGCAGCAACTCGCCGCCGAGGCCGAGGCCGATGCAATCGCTGAAACCGCCGCCCCCACCCCCGCCGTTGCCATGCCCGAGGTCACCGACCGCCTCGACCGCATCGAAGCCCAACTCGCCGCGATAGCCGCCGTGATCGGCGCCGACGGCCTTGCCGCAGCACCGGTCGAACAGCCGGCACCCGCCACGCCGGAACCAGCCCCCCAAGGCTGGCGCGACGAGGCCAGCTACACCCTGCAACCCGGCCAAGGCATCGAGGTCAAGCTGGCCATGACAGAAGGACAGACCGCCCGCTTTGAATGGACGGCAAATGGCGCGGTGGTGAACTTCGACCTGCATGGCGACGGCAGCGGCCAGAAGATCAGCTACGAACAGGGCCGCGCTGTGCCCGACCAGACCGGCGAACTTGTCGCCGCCTTCACCGGCAACCACGGCTGGTTCTGGCGCAACCGCAGCGACGCGCCGGTTACAGTCACCCTCCGCGTCGCGGGCGAGTATGCCGAACTGAAAGCCCCCTGACACCGAAAAAGCGCATCGGCGCGGCAGGGCCGCACATCGCTTGCCATGTCCCGCCGGATCGGTGTAAACCGCACTCGGCGGGCGGTTAGCTCAGTTGGTAGAGCGTCTCGTTTACACCGAGAATGTCGGGGGTTCGAGTCCCTCACCGCCCACCACCCGCTTTTTGCAAACCACTTCAACAAGTTGCTTATCCCTCCACGCCCAAATCGCTGACCCCATCTTTCCGCACAGACACCGCGCGCCTACGGGCAGATGCACCCGCCGCCGCTTCGCCCTACCTTTCCCCGCAAAGGAGACCGCGACATGAGCTGGAACCCCGCCCTCGACCCCACGATCCCGATCGGTGACGCCGTAGACGCCATCGAAACCGTCATCGTGCCCCGCGCCCGCGACCTCGGCGGGTTCGAGGTGCGCCGCGCGCTGCCCTCGGCCCAGCGGCAGATGGTCGGCCCTTTCATCTTCTTCGACCAGATCGGCCCGGCCGAATTCCTGACCGGGCAGGGCATCGACGTCCGCCCGCACCCCCACATCGGCCTCGGCACCGTCACCTACCTTCTGAAAGGCCGCCTCCACCACCGCGACTCGCTTGGCACCGACCAGTGGATCGAACCGGGCGCGGTGAACTGGATGAAGGCCGGCTGGGGCATCACCCATTCCGAACGCACCGATGGCCCGGTCCGCGACACGGGCCAGACCATGTTCGGCCTGCAAGCCTGGCTGGCGCTCCCGAAGGACCGCGAAGATGACCCCGCTGCCTTCATCCACACCCCCGAAGCCGCCCTTCCCGTGCTGGAAGGCGAGGGCAAGACCGTCCGCCTGATCCTCGGGCACGCCTGGGGCGAGGCCGCACCAATGGAAACCCCGTCCGAGATGTTCTACGCCGACGCGACCCTCGCCCCCGGCGCAGCCATACCCCTGCCTGACGATCACGAGGATCGCGGCGTCTACATCCTTGCCGGTGACGTCACCGTCGGCGGCCAGACCTTCCCCACCGGCCAGATGCTGATCTTCCGCCCCGGTGACCGGATCAGCGTCAGGGCAGGGGCCTCGGGCGCGCGCCTGATGCTTCTCGGCGGCGCCACGATGGACGGCCCGCGCTTCATCTGGTGGAACTTCGTCGCTTCGTCGCGTGACCGCATCGCCGCCGCCAAGGAGGCGTGGCGCGCCGGCGACTGGGCGCATGGCCGCTTCAAACTTCCACCCGAGGACGCCGCCGAATTCATTCCCGCGCCAGAGGTCTGAAATCCACCGCTTCCCCATTGACGCCGCCAACCCCCTTGCGTAAGACGGCGCACGTTCGGAAGGCACCTTCCGGGCAGCGAGATGCGCGGTGGTAGCTCAGTTGGTTAGAGTACCGGCCTGTCACGCCGGGGGTCGCGGGTTCGAGCCCCGTCCACCGCGCCAACCTCGCCCCAAAAGGTGCCCGAAAGACTGATCCTGCGCGGTGGTAGCTCAGTTGGTTAGAGTACCGGCCTGTCACGCCGGGGGTCGCGGGTTCGAGCCCCGTCCACCGCGCCAGATCGTCCCCCTTCAGTCCGCTGCATCGTCCCGCAGCCGCATCCGATAGCGGATATGGTTGTCCGACAGGACATAGCTGTCATAAAGCGCCCGCGCCTTGGCGTTGTCCTGATCGGTGTGCCAGTAAAGCCGCCCCCAGCCCCGCGACCGCGCCAACGCGACCAGATCGTCGATCAGCGCTCGGCCCAGCCCCAGCCCGCGCGCATCAGGCGCCACGAACAGGTCCTCCAGATAGCAGTCATCCGTCGCAGCCCAGGTGGAAGGGTGATGCAGGTTGATCGCGAACCCTGCAACACGGCCCTCCACCTCGGCGAGCCGCGCCTTGACCGGGCTGGCAGGGTCCATCAGCCGCGCCCAGGTTGCCTCGGTCACGACCTGGGGCAAGGTCAATTCATAATACTCCAGGTACCCCGCCCAAAGACCCCGCCATGCAGCCTCGTCGCCGGGCTTCGCGTCGCGGATCACCGCAGCCTCGCCAGAACGCGCGCCCATGACCGGATGCCCTTGTGGAAGCTTTCCAGATCATATTTCTCGTTCGGCGAATGGATCTGGTCGTCATCCCGGCCAAAGCCTATCAGCATCGCATCCATCCCAAGGTAGGTCTTGAAATACCCCGCAATCGGGATCGACCCGCCCGCCCCGATAAACGCCGCAGGCCGGTTCCATTCCTCGGTCAGCGCCGCCCGCGCGGCCTCGAAGGCTGGGTCCGCGATCTCCATGACCGAAGCCGGGCTGCCTTCGATTCCGTCGTGCCACTCGATCCGGCAATCGGCGGGCAGTTGCGTCTCCGCCCATGCCCGGAAAGCGGTCAGGATTTTCGCCGGGTCCTGCTGCGACACCAGCCGGAAGCTCACCTTGGCATGCGCCTCCGCTGGCAGCACGGTCTTGAACCCGGCCCCGGTATAGCCGCCCCAGATGCCGTTCACCTCGGCCGTGGGCCGCGACCAGATCAGTTCCAGGGGCGTGCGGTCTTGTTCGCCCGCCGGCACCGAAAGCCCGACATCGCCCAGATAACGCGCATGGTCGAAGGCCAGGCTCTGCCACTGCTGGCGCAAGGCATCTGGCAGTTCCGCCACATCATTATAGAACCCCGGCACCTGCACGCGCCCCGTCTCGTCATGCAAGCCCGACAGGATCTTCGTCAGCACGTGGATCGGGTTCCGCGCGAGGCCACCGTAAGACCCCGAATGAAGGTCGCGGTCAGCGGCATGAACGGTGAACTCCGCCTTGCAAAGCCCGCGCAGCATCGTGGTGATCGCGGGAATCCCGTCCTCGAACATGCCGGTGTCGCAGATGAAGGCAAGGTCGGCGCGCAACTCGTCCGCGTTCTCCTGCATGAACGGGATGAGCGAGGGCGAGCCTGATTCCTCTTCGCCTTCCAGAAAGATCGTCAGCTTCCCCGGCAGGCTGCCATACACGTGTTTCCACGCCCGGCACGCCTCGATGAAGGTCATCAACTGGCCCTTGTCGTCCGCCGAACCGCGCGCCCGGATAACCTTGCCTTTCGGCGTGTCCTGCACCTCGGGATCAAAGGGATCGCGGTCCCAAAGGTTCAATGGATCGACCGGCTGCACATCGTAGTGCCCGTAAAAAAGCAGGTGCCGCCCGCCCTCACCGCCATGCCCGACAACCATCGGATGCCCCGGCGTGGTTCGCGCCGCCGCCTCGAATCCCAAGCCCCGCAGGTCCTCCGCCAGCCACTCCGCCGCGCGCGCGCAATCGGCCTTGAATGCAGGGTCCGTAGAGATGGAAGGGATACGCAACAGCGCCATCAGCCGCTCCAGCGCCTCCGGCAAGGTTTCGTCGATACGGGCCAGCACGGCGTCGATGGTCATTCTTCTCTCCCGAATGTGATCAGGATCAAGCCTATCAGGCGACGGGGGACTGTCCAGACCGCGCGAGTTGCGCTAAAGGCTGGCGCAATCTGGAACGGTTCCAAGGCAAGGACAGCTCATGGCCGCAAAACTCCTTCTGGGCGCGATGCTTTTCGCCGCAACACCCGTCGTGGCACAGACCGTGCCGGTGGAAACCTCCACTCTCGGTTCCTCGGCCATCACCCTCCACCTGCACCCGTTCCTGACGGAAGAGGAACTCGCCACCCTCCGCCTCGTGATGACCAACGAACAGGCGCTCTCGCTGTTCGTGCCCGGCAAGCTTGGCCACGCCGCCCTCGCGGTGTCGCCCGATGACGGCTTCATCCGCGTCGGCGCGCCGATGGGCTCGGCCACCGCCGTGGCCGACCTGCCCGATGCCGCAGCCGCCGCAACCGCCGCGCTTGCTGGCTGCGACGCCGCCAAGGAAGGCAAGTTGCCTTGTGTCGTCGTGCTGGAAATCGCCCCGGCGCCCTGACCCTCAGGACGTCTACCCCCCAAAGGGCGACAATTCGCCCCCTTGGCCGCGACCCTCGATTGACCCAAATCAAGGCCGCAGTCGGAACGACCTGACACCAAGGGTCGCATGACCCTGACGGAGACACGATGATGAGCTACGCCACCGCCCTCGACGCCGCCCTGCAACGGCTGCACGACGAAGGCCGCTACCGCACCTTCATCGACATCGAACGTCGCAAGGGCCAGTTCCCCCACGCCGTCTGGACCCGCCCCGATGGCACCGAAAAGGACATCACCGTCTGGTGCGGCAACGATTACCTCGGCATGGGCCAGCACCCCGAGGTTCTGGCCGCGATGCACGAGGCGCTGGATGCGACCGGCGCAGGTTCGGGCGGCACCCGCAACATCTCCGGCACCACCGTCTACCACAAGCGGCTTGAGGCGGAACTTGCCGACCTCCACCAAAAGGAAGCCGCCCTCGTATTCACCTCCGCCTACATCGCCAACGACGCGACCCTAAGCACCCTGCGCCAGATATTCCCCGGCCTCATCATCTACTCCGACGCCCTGAACCACGCCTCGATGATCGAAGGGGTCCGTCGCGGTGGCGGCGAAAAGCGCATCTTCCGCCACAACGATGTCGCCCACCTGCGCGCGCTCCTTGCCGCCGACGATCCTGCCGCGCCAAAGCTCATCGCTTTCGAATCGATCTACTCGATGGACGGCGACTTCGGCCCGATCAAGGCGATCTGCGACCTCGCAGAGGAGTTCAACGCGCTCACCTACCTTGACGAGGTCCACGCCGTCGGCATGTACGGTCCGCGCGGGGCAGGGGTCGCGGAACGCGACGGACAGATGCACCGGATTGACATCATCAACGGCACTCTCGCCAAAGCCTACGGCGTCTTCGGCGGCTATATTTCTGCAACTGCAAAGATGTGCGATGCGGTCCGCAGCTATGCTCCCGGTTTCATTTTCACCACCTCGCTACCCCCCGCTGTGGCGGCTGGTGCGGCGGCCTCCGTCCGGGTTCTCAAGGCCGCCCAGCACCTGCGCGACGCCCACCAGACCACCGCCAGCATCCTCAAGCTGCGGCTCAAGGGTCTTGGCCTGCCGATCATCGACCACGGCTCACATATAGTGCCGGTGCATGTGGGCGACCCCATCCATTGCAAGATGCTGTCAGACATGCTGCTGGAGTCCTACGGCATCTACGTCCAGCCGATCAACTTCCCCACCGTGCCGCGCGGCACCGAACGGCTGCGCTTCACCCCCTCGCCGGTGCACGACGCCAAGGCCATCGACGCCCTCATAAAGGCGATGGATGCGCTCTGGAGCCATTGTGCGCTGAATCGCGCCGAGGCTGCCGGCTGACCTTTCTCGCATGTGCAAAAACCCTTGCCCTATGTTACGGTTTGCCCAATACGACGCCCTGTGAGTCGTTTGGGACGGCGACTCGAACGTCAGTGCGCACCGAGGGGACAGGTTCTGGATGATCGGTTGGAGGTCGAAACCTTCGACGACCGAAGAGGAAAAGCCAAAGGGCTTTGACGACTTCGAGTTGCGGTTGGGCGATGTCATGCGAGGCGAACGCGCCACGCTTGGCAAGTCCCTGCTCGACGTTCAGCGCGATCTCAAGATCAAGGCCACCTACATCGCCGCCATCGAAAACGCCGACGTGTCGGCCTTCGAATCCCCCGGTTTCGTCGCAGGTTACGTCCGCTCCTACGCGCGCTATCTGGCGATGGACCCGGAATGGGCCTTCCAGCGGTTCTGCGCCGAAGCGGGCTTTGCCGTGTCGCACGGCATGTCCGCCGCCGCCTCGCCGCAGCGCATCATCAAGGCGCGCGCGCGGTCCGAATTCTCCGACCCCCTCGCCAACCCGAACGCGACCTTCGTGCCGCGCGGGGAAAGCGTGCTCTCCGGCATCCAGCCCGGCGCGGTCGGTTCCGTCGCCGTCCTTATCGCGCTGATCGGTGCCATCGGCTACGGCGGCTGGTCCGTCCTGCAGGAAGTGCAGCGCGTGCAGTTGGCCCCGGTTGACGAAGCCCCCAGCGTCGTGGCCCAGATCGACCCGCTGCAAGGCGCCACCGCGCCCGCGCCGCAGATCGTTGCCGCTCCGGTTGACGAACCCGCGACCGAATCCATCGCCAGCGCCGAAGGCGATGCCTCGGTCGATGTGATGGACCGTCTCTACCGCCCGCAGGCGCTCGACGTACCGGTGCTGACCTCGCGCGATGGTCCGATCTCAGCGATCAACCCGCGTGAAACCGGCGCGCTCGCGTCCGTCCAGATCGCCGATGCAACCGAAGCCGCCATCGAATCCGAAGTGCTGAAGGTCGTCGCCGACGTGCAGCCCGGCATCGAGGTGCTTGCCGTCCGCCCGTCTTGGGTGCGCGTCAATGCCGCCGACGGAACCATCCTTTTCGAAAAGATCCTCGACGCCGGCGAACGCTATTCCGTGCCGCAGCTTGAAGCGGCCGCCGTGCTGCGTACCGGCAACTCCGGTTCGGTCTACTTCGTCGTCAACGGTGTGACCTACGGCCCTGCTGCCCCCGGCGCACAGGTGGTCAAGGACGTGGCGCTCTCACCCGAAGCGCTGACTCAGGCCTTCGCGCAGGCCGATCTTACCGCCGACGAAGACCTCGCCAAGTTCGCCACCGCCGATGCGACGGGCCTTGCCCCGGTCGAAGGTGGTCTCGAGGCCGCGCGCGACGCCCCCATCGCCGAATAATCCCGCCGCGACCGCCTGACAGTTGCCGCGCCCCGCGCGTCCCGGTATCCTGCCCCTGTCGCAGTTTCCAAAGGCCCGGCCCCATGTCGCATAATCCCGTCCGCCCCTGGCGCAACATCTACCGGCGCGCCTCGCGGCAGATCCGTGTCGGCAAGGTTCTGGTCGGGGGCGACGCACCGATCTCGGTGCAGACGATGACCAACACCCTGACCACCGATATCGCCGCCACCATCGAACAGATCCAGCGCTGCGCCGTGGCCGGGGCCGATATCGTCCGCGTCTCTACCCCAGATCAGGAGAGCACGCGCGCCTTGCGCGAAATCGTCGCCGAAAGCCCGGTACCGATCGTGGCCGACATCCATTTCCACTACAAACGCGCGATCGAGGCCGCCGAGGCCGGCGCCGCCTGCCTGCGCATCAACCCCGGCAACATCGGCGACGCCCGCCGCGTGAAGGAAGTCGTCAAGGCCGCCAAGGACCACGGCTGTTCGATCCGCATCGGGGTGAACGCGGGCTCCCTCGAAAAGCACCTTCTGGAAAAATACGGCGAGCCGTGCCCCGAGGCGATGGTGGAATCCGGCCTCGACCACATCAAGCTGCTGCAGGACAACGACTTTCACGAATTCAAGATTTCGGTGAAAGCGTCCGACGTGTTCCTCGCCGCCGCCGCCTACCAGCAACTGGCCGAAGCGACCGACGCGCCCATTCACCTTGGCATCACCGAAGCTGGCGGCCTGCAGTCCGGCACAGTGAAATCCGCCATCGGCCTTGGCAACCTCCTCTGGATGGGCATCGGCGACACGATCCGCGTCTCGCTCTCCGCCGATCCGGTGGAAGAGGTGAAGGTCGGCTTCGAGATCCTGAAATCCCTCGGCCTGCGTCACCGCGGCGTCACCATCATTTCCTGCCCGTCCTGCGCGCGCCAGGGCTTCGACGTGATCAAGACCGTCTCCGCCCTCGAAGACCGCCTCGCCCACATCACCACCTCGATGAGCCTTTCGATCATCGGCTGTGTCGTGAACGGCCCCGGTGAAGCGCTGATGACCGACATCGGCTTTACCGGCGGCGGGGCAGGCAAGGGCATGGTCTACCTCGCCGGCAAGACCAGCCACACGATGGGCAACGACCGGATGGTTGACCACATCGTCGAGCTTGTCGAGGCCAAGGCCGCCGAGCTTGAGGCCCAAGCAGCCGAAGCCGCCGAGTAACCCAGCGCTCACCAGTGCCGCCCGCACATCACCGGCCAGCGCCTGTCCCGTCAGGCGCTGGCAGGTTGCTTTTGTGGTCGGCGGTCCGTCACCTTCCTGAGAACCATTCGCATCTGCCCTTGACTTCCTGCGAACCCTTCGCATCTACATAGGGTAACCAGCACGGGACCTCCCCAGACATGACCCTGACCCGCCGCCTCCTCCTCGCAACTATCGCCGCGCTCGCCACCTGGCCCGCCGCCGCACAGGACCGGCTCAAAGTCGTCACCACCTTCACCGTCATCGCCGACATGGCCCAGAACGTCGCCGGCGACGCCGCAGATGTGGTCTCCATCACCAAACCCGGCGCCGAAATTCACGGTTACGAGCCCACCCCGCAGGATATCGTCGGTGCCAGCGACGCCGACCTCATCCTGTGGAACGGCCTCAACCTCGAACGCTGGTTCGAACAGTTCCTCGCCAACCTCGGCGACATTCCCTCCGTCACCTTGACCGACGGCATCACCCCGATCGCCATCTCCGGCGGCGACTACCAAGGCAAACCCAACCCGCACAGCTGGATGAGCGTCGATAACGCCCGGATCTACATCGACAACATCGAGAAAGCCCTCTCGAAAGCCGATCCCGCCAACGCCGCCACCTTTGCGGCCAACGCCGCCGCTTACAAAGCCCGCCTCACCACCGAAATCGCCCCCTTGAAGGCCCAGATCGAAACCCTCCCCGAAACCTCCCGCTGGCTCGTCACCTGCGAGGGCGCCTTCAGCTACCTCGCCCGCGACCTCGGCCTTAAAGAGCTTTACCTCTGGCCGATCAACGCCGACCAGCAAGGCACCCCGCAGCAGGTTCGCGCCGTGATCGACGGCGTGCGCGACAACGCGATCCCCGCCGTGTTTTGCGAAAGCACCGTCTCCAGCGCCCCCGCCGAACAGGTCGCTCGCGAAACCGGCGCGGCTTTCGGCGGTGTCCTCTACGTCGACAGCCTCTCTGAACCAGACGGCCCGACCCCCACCTACATCGACCTTCTGCGTGTCACGACAGAAACCATTGCCAAGGGCCTCACCTCGCAGGCAAAGTAACGAAATGCGCGATCTGACCGCCGACACCTCCGCCACCGGCCCTGCCGGCGGCATCCTCGCCGAAGGCCTGACCGTCACCTACCGCAACGGCCTGACCGCATTGCGCGACGCCAGCTTCATGGTCCCGCGCGGCACGATTACCGCCCTCGTCGGCGTCAACGGTTCGGGAAAGTCCACGCTTTTCAAGGCGATCATGGGGTTCATCCCCTCGGCCCGCGGCTCGATCCGCCTCCTCGGCAAACCCGTCGCCGAAGCCTTGCGCGAAAACCTCGTGGCCTACGTCCCCCAGGCCGAGGAGGTTGACTGGACCTTCCCCGTCCTGGTCGAGGACGTGGTGATGATGGGCCGCTACGGCCACATGGGCTTCCTGCGCCGCCCCTCCGCCACCGATCGCGCGAAGGTGGCCGAGGCGCTTGCCCGCGTCGGCATGTCCGACCTTGCCCACCGCCAGATCGGCGAACTCTCCGGCGGCCAGCGAAAACGCGTATTCCTCGCCCGCGCGCTGGCACAGGAAGGCCAGATAATCCTCCTCGACGAACCCTTCACCGGCGTCGACGTCAAGACCGAAGACCAGATCGTCGCCCTCCTGCGCGAACTGCGCGACGAAGGCCGCGTCATGTTGGTCTCCACCCACAACCTCGGCTCGGTCCCGGAATTCTGCGACCGTACCGTCCTCGTCAAAGGCACCGTCCTCGCCTACGGCCCGACCGAGACGATCTTCACCCGCGCCAACCTTGAAGCAGCCTTCGGCGGCGTGCTGCGCCACTTCACCATCGGCGGCACCGACCTGCATGAAGACGACGACACCCGCGAGGTCCGCATCATCACCGATGACGAACGCCCCTTCGTGCAATACGGCCGAAAGGGCGACCATTGACCCTAACCTTTCATCTGTCCCAAAATATCCCCGCCGGAGGACCTTTGCCCGAGCCGGTTGCGCGCCTGTGGCGCGCAGAGGCGAGACAGGAAACCGGCGCGGAATGCGCTCGATCTGACAGTCGCCATGCTTGAACCCTTCGCCTACAGCTACATGGTCAATGCGATGTGGGTTTCGGCCCTCGTCGGCGGTGTCTGCGCCTTCCTCTCGGCCTACCTCATGCTGAAAGGCTGGTCGCTGATCGGCGACGCGCTTTCCCATTCCGTCGTCCCCGGCGTCGCGGGCGCCTATATCCTCGGGCTGCCCTTCGCGCTCGGCGCCTTCATCTCAGGCGGCCTCGCCGCCGCCGCGATGCTGTTCCTGTCGGGCCGCTCCGGTCTCAAGGTCGATACCATCATCGGCCTGATCTTCACCTCGTTCTTCGGCCTTGGCCTCTTTCTGATCTCGATCTTCCCGACGAGCGTTTCGATCCAAACCATAACGATGGGCAACATCCTCGCCATCACGCCGGAAGACACCCTGCAACTGGCTCTTATCGGCATCATCTCCTCGGTGATCCTCTTGGCAAAGTGGAAGGACCTGATGGTCACCTTCTTCGATGAAACCCACGCCCGCAGCATCGGCCTCAAGCCCGACGTGCTGAAGGTGGTGTTCTTCACCCTCCTGTCCGCTTCCACCGTCGCGGCGATGCAGACCGTGGGCGCCTTTCTCGTCGTCGCTATGGTGGTGACGCCGGGGGCCACCGCCTACCTTCTGACCGACCGCTTCCCACGCCTGATCGCGCTGTCTGTGGCCATTGGCTCCGGCACCAGCTTTCTCGGCGCCTACATCAGCTATTTTCTCGACGGGGCCACCGGCGGCGTCATCGTGCTGCTGCAAACCCTGATCTTCCTGGCAGCCTTCGTCTTCGCCCCGAAACACGGGCTTCTCGCCAGCCGCCGCAAGGCGGCAAAGGCGCTGACATGATCGAGGCCATCCTCCAGCCCTTCCAGTTTCCGTTCATGCAGAACGCGTTCTGGATATCGCTGATCGTCGCGCCGCCGACCGCGATCCTGTCGTGCTTTCTGGTCCTGAAGGGCTGGGCGCTGATGGGCGACGCGGTCAGCCATGCCGTCCTGCCCGGCATCGTGCTGGCCTATATCCTGAACATACCCCTCCTGGTCGGCGCCTTCGTCGCGGGCATGGCCTGCACGCTTGCCACCGGCTACCTGTCCGGCAACAGCCGGATAAAGCAGGACACGGTGATGGGCGTGGTGTTCTCCGGCATGTTCGCGCTTGGCATCGTGCTTTACACCTCGATCAGCACCGATGTGCACCTTGACCACATCCTTTTCGGCAACATGCTCGGCATCGGGGCAGAAGACCTGCTGACCGCCGCCCTGATCGCCGGCCCGGTCACGCTGATCCTGCTTCTGAAATGGAAAGACCTGATGCTGCACGCTTTCGACCCTGCGCAGGCACAGGCCTCGGGCCTGCGCACCGGCGTCCTGCACTACGGCCTTCTCGCCATCCTTTCGCTGACCATCGTCGCCACCCTTTCCTCGGTCGGCCTGATCCTCGCCATCGGCCTTCTGATCTCGCCCGGCGCCATCGCCTTCCTCCTCGTGCGCAGCTTCGGAAAGATGCTGATCGTCGCGGTGATCGTTTGCCTCGCCTCGATGCTCATCGGCACGTGGGCAAGCTTCCACCTCGACAGCGCCACCGGCCCGACGATCATCCTCGTCCTGACAGCGCTCTTCATCGCCGCCTTCGTCCGTCGCCAGATCCTCACCCGCCGCACCACCCGTGCCGCCTGAGGTTTGTGGCTGATCCTCTGGACGCCCCGCGCCGAACCGCCTAACCATAGGGCAGGGGGACCGACATGCCACAAACCATCTTGATCACCGGCGCCGGCAGCGGCATCGGCCGTGCCACCGCCAAGGCCTTTCTCGCCGCAGGCTGGCAGGTTGCCCTGATGGGCCGCCGCGAACCCGCCTTGCAGGAAACCGCCGCAGGCCACGACGCGCTGATCCTGCCCTGTGACGTGACCGACCCCGCCGCCGTTGAGACCGCGTTCGCTACCCTCAAGGCCCGCTTCGGCCGCCTCGACGTTCTCTTCAACAACGCAGGTATCTCGCTTCCCGGCGCCCCGATCGACGAGATCGCGGTCGACGACTGGCTCCGCCTCAGTCAGACCAACATCACCGGCATGTTCCTCTGCGCCCGCGCCGCCTTCGGCCTGATGCGCCACCAGACCCCGCAAGGCGGGCGCATCATCAACAACGGCTCGATTTCCGCCCACGTGCCGCGCCCGGGCTCCGCGCCCTACACCATGTCGAAACACGCCGTCACCGGCCTGACCCGCACCCTCGGCCTCGATGGCCGCCGCTTCGACATCGCTTGCGCTCAAGTTGACATCGGGAATGCGCTGACTGACATGGCGGCGAAGTTCCAGACCGGCGTGCCGCAGGCCGACGGCAGCATCCGCGTCGAACCGGTGATGGACGTGACCCACGTCGCCAGCACCGTCCTGCACATGGCAAGCCTGCCGCTGGACGTGAACACGCCCTTCGTCACGATCATGGCCCGCGACATGCCCTACATCGGTCGGGGATAGGCCTCAGTCCTCGCAGTACATCTCATGCACAAGGCTGATCATCCGCAGCACCTTGGGGTCCTGCAAGGAATAGTAGATCGACTTGCCGTCGCGCCGGGCAAAGACCAGCCCCTCCAACCGCAGCCGCGCCAATTGCTGGCTCACCGCCGCCTGCCGCGATGACAGCAACTGCTCCAGTTCCGTCACCGATTTCTCGCCCGAGATCAGATGGCACAGGATCATCAGCCGCCCCTCGTGCGACAGCGCCTTCAGGAACGCCGCCGCCGCCGCCGCCCGCTCCATCATGGCGCCCGCATCAACCTTCTCAGGCACGTCATCGGCAGTCGGTTCGGTGACGGGGTCGAAACGATCAAGCAACATCAGCCTCTCCACTCAACGCATGCTTCTAGAGGAATATCATGCACGGCTTATACGAGCGAGGGGAACCTTGTCGATTTTGCGGCAAACGGGCAAGGATCAGGCGAACGTGAAAGGAAAATCGATGCTCAGGGCCGAATCCACCCGCCTTTTCCATGCGGGCCTCGCCGCCGCAGACCCCGCCCGCGCAGTGGCGCAGGCGCTGCCCGGCCTGCGGCACCCCGATCTCATCCTCGCTATCGGAAAGGCCGCCACAGCCATGGCGCGCGCCGCCCTCCAGCACTTCGGCCCGACCGAAACCCTCGTCGTCACCAATGACGAAAACGCCACGCCCCTCGAGGGCGCCACGGTCCTCGCCTCCAGCCACCCGGTGCCCGACGCCCGTGGTGCCGCCGCCGCCGCCCGCATCCTTGACCGGCTCGCGCATATGCAACCCGGCCAGCACGTCCTCGCGCTCATCTCCGGCGGCGGGTCCGCGCTTCTGCCCGCCCCGGTCGCCGGCGTCACGCTTGAAGACAAGGCCGCCGTCAACCGCCTCCTCCTCGGCTCCGGGGCCGAGATCACCCAGATGAACCTCGTCCGCCAGCAATTGTCCCGCCTCAAGGGCGGCGGACTCGTCCGCGCCGCAGCGCCAGCCCAGGTCACCGCGCTGATCCTCTCCGACGTGATCGGCGACGACCTCCGCGCCATCGCCTCCGGCCCGACCGTCTCTCCCCTCGGCACAAGGTCCGAGGCTCAGGCCATCCTCAAGGCCCACCACGTCTGGGACGCACTCCCCGCCTCCGTCCGCGCCCACCTCACCGCGCCCGAAACCCCGCTACCCCCGATGCCGCCCGCTACCAATCTCCTCATCGGCTCCAACCGCAAATCCGTCCTCGCAATGGCCGCCGCCGCCCCCACCGCGCATGTCCCTGACGCTCCCCTGATCGGCGATGTGGCCGACGCCGCCCAACGCGTCGCCGCCTCTGGCCCCGGCATCACGCTATTTGGCGGTGAAACCACGGTCGTGCTGAAGGGCAGGGGCCTTGGGGGCCGCAATCAGGAACTGGCCCTCCGCCTTGCGCTTCTGGCCGAAGCCCAGAACTGGCCCGCACCGTGGGTGTTCCTCTCCGGTGGCACCGATGGCCGCGACGGCCCGACCGAGGCCGCAGGCGCCATCGTTGATCACGGCAGCCTCGCCCGGATGCGCGCCAAGGGCATCGACCCTGTCGCGCGCCTGTCACAGAATGACAGCAACCCTTGCCTTGCCGCCTCGGATGATCTTCTGATGACGGGCGGCACCGGCACCAACGTCGCCGACCTGCAAGTGTTGATCAAAGGGCAGCCATGACCACCCACATCGCCTTCACCAACGCCGGCCGCTTCTGGCGCGGCAACATCCACACCCACTCCACCCGCTCCGATGGCGTGCTGGCACCCGAAGAGGTCTGCCGCCGCTACCGCGCCGAAGGCTATGATTTCATTGCCCTGACCGACCATTTCATCGGCACCTACGGCTACCCCATCGTCGACACCACGCCCTTCCGCAGCGACGCCTTCACCACCATCCTCGGTGCCGAACTCCACTCCGGCGCGATGGCCAATGGCGAACTTTGGCACATCCTTGCCGTCGGCCTGCCGCCCGACTTCGCCCCATCGAACGCCCCCGGCTTCCTGCCCGTCGACGGTCAGGAAACCGGCCCCGAAATCGCCGCCCGCGCCGTCGCCGCCGGTGCCTTCGTCGCCGTCGCGCACCCGCAATGGTCCGGCCTCACCCTTGCCGACGCCCGCTCCATCACCGCCGCCCACGCGGTCGAGATTTACAACCACGGCTGTGCCACCGGCTGCGACCGCCCCGACGGCGCCGCCATTGCCGATCTTCTCCTCACCGAAGGCCGCCGCCTCACCCTCATCGCCACCGACGACGCGCATTTCCATGAACCCGACCATTTCGGCGGCTGGGTTATGGTGAAAGCCACCGAAAACACGCCAGAGGCCCTGTTGCAGGCACTGAAGGACGGTGCGTTCTATTCGTCCCAAGGCCCGGAAATCCGCAGCGTCACCGTCGAAGGCGACCACGTCACAGTCGAATGTTCCGCCGCCGCATCGGTGGTCGCGATGGGCCACGGCACGGGGGCCAAGGCCGTCCACGGCCACTCAATGACCCGCGCCTCCGTGCCGATCGCCCGGCTCAACAACTCGCCTTGGCTCCGCGTCGCTGTGATCGACGCCGCCGGCAAACGCGCCTGGTCGAACCCGATCTGGCTCTGATCGCCCCCCCAACTCATCCGTCCCCCACAAGTGGGGAGGCAGGTTCTTGACCGCATCACGTCGCACTGCACACCTTACGTCGCTTTGACCGACGCCTCACCCAGAGCCTCCCTCCCCCCTCGTGGCGGAGGGATGGGGTGGGGGGCTCACGGAAGGAAAGCCGATGATCACCGACATCGAAGACTACTTCACCCTCGGTTGCGGCCGCTGCGCCCGCTTCGCCACGCCCGACTGTTCCACCCGCCTTTGGGCTTCGGGCCTCGCCGACTTGCGCCGCATCTGCCGCGACGCTGGCCTGACCGAAACGGTGAAATGGGGCCACCCTTGCTACATGCACGCCGGCCGCAACATCGCCCTGATCGGCGCCTTGCGTGGGGATTTCCGGCTCAACTTCTTCAACGCAGCCCTTATGCAAGACCCCGAACGGGTGATGGAACGCCAAGGCCCGAACACCCAACACCCCGATTGCCTGCGCTTCACCGACAGTGCCACCCCATACGCAATGGAACCCACGATCCGCGCCTATCTGGCCGAGGCGATGGGCTACGCCGAGGCCGGGGTTCTGCCCGTAAAGACCGCCACCGACATCGACCTGCCCCCCGAACTGATCGAAGCCATCGATATGGATCCCGACCTTGCCGAGGCGTTCCATCGCCTGACCCCGGGCCGACAGCGCAGCTACGTGATCCTGCTCTCGGGCGCAAAAACGACCGCCACCCGCCTAAACCGCATCGAAAAAGCCCGCCCACGCATCCTCGCAGGCAAAGGCGCGCAGGAGCGTTAAGCGGTTACCAACCCCTTAACGCCCTCGCCAACCCATTGATCTGAAACGCATCCAAAAATGTCCCACCGTGGGACATCACAAGATCCCCGGCAACCGCAGCCCATGCTCCACCGCGCAATCGCGGGCAATCTCATACCCCGCATCCGCGTGCCGCATCACCCCCGTCGCCGGGTCATTCCACAAGACATTGGACAGCCGCCGCGCCGCATCCTCGGTCCCGTCCGCCACCACAACCATGCCGGAATGCTGGCTGAACCCCATCCCCACACCGCCCCCATGATGCAAGGACACCCAAGTCGCCCCCGACGCCGTATTCAACAAGGCATTGAGAAGCGGCCAATCGCTCACCGCGTCCGACCCATCCTTCATCGCCTCCGTCTCCCGGTTGGGGCTGGCCACCGACCCTGAATCCAGATGATCCCGCCCGATCACGATCGGCGCCTTCAACTCGCCCGACGCCACCATCTCGTTGAACATCAACCCCGCCCGGTGCCGATCGCCAAGCCCGATCCAGCAGATCCGCGCCGGCAGCCCCTGAAACGCGATCCGCTCCCGCGCCATATCAAGCCAGTTGTGCAGGTGGTGGTTTTCCGGAAACAACCGCTTCATCGCCGCGTCGGTCTTGTAGATATCCTCCGGATCGCCACTCAGGGCGCACCACCGAAACGGCCCGATCCCCCGGCAGAACAGCGGCCGGATATAAGCCGGCACGAACCCCGGAAACGCAAACGCGTTCTCCAACCCTTCGTCCAGCGCCACCTGCCGGATGTTGTTGCCATAATCCAAGGTCGGCACGCCGGCGTTCCAGAAATCCACCATCGCCGCGACGTGCACCTTCATCGACGCCCGCGCTGCATGCTCGACCAACTTGGGATCGGTCTCGCGCACAGCCTTGGCCTGTTCGACCGTCCAGCCCTGCGGCAGATACCCGTTAAGGGGATCGTGGGCGCTTGTCTGGTCCGTCACGATATCAGGCCGCATCCCGCCCGCCTTCATCCGCCGCACCAGTTCGGGGAACACATCCGCCGCATTGCCCAGCAGGCCGACCGACTTCGCCTCGCCCTTCGCCGTCCACTCCGCGATCATCGCCAGTGCTTCGTCCAGGGTCCGCGCCTTGGCGTCGACATACCGTGTGCGCAGGCGGAAATCGATCCGCGTCTCGTCACACTCCACCGCCAGACAGCAGGCCCCCGCCATCACCGCCGCCAATGGCTGCGCGCCCCCCATCCCGCCAAGCCCGCCGGTCAGAATCCAGCGGCCCTTCAGGCTGCCGCCGTAATGCTGCCGCCCGGCCTCGGCAAAGGTCTCATAGGTGCCCTGCACGATGCCTTGCGTGCCGATATAGATCCACGACCCCGCGGTCATCTGGCCGTACATCGCCAGACCCTTCTTATCCAACTCGTTGAAATGGTCCCACGTCGCCCAATGCGGCACGAGGTTCGAGTTTGCGATCAGCACCCGCGGCGCGTCCTTGTGGGTGCGGAAAATGCCCACCGGTTTGCCCGACTGGACCAGCAGGGTTTCGTCCGCCTCCAGATCACGCAGGGCCGCGACTATGCGATCGAAATCCTCCCACGTCCGCGCCGCCCGGCCGATGCCGCCATAAACCACCAGTTCATGCGGGTTTTCCGCCACGTCCGGGTGCAGGTTGTTCATCAGCATCCGCAAGGGCGCCTCGGTCAGCCAGCTTTTCGCGCTGATCTCGGTGCCGGTCGCGGGATAGATGTCACGGGTGTTGTGGCGGGTCATGTCAAAGCTCCGGCAAGGGGGTCAGGGTGGCGTGGGCAAGGCTGCCGTCGGCCACCATCAAGGCGGCGGCGGCAAGATCGGGGGCAAGGTATCGGTCATCCTCCAGCGCAGGCACGTCTGTGCGCAGGCGCGCTACCGCCCGCTGCAGGGGGGCAGAGGTCTGTAGTGGCGCACGAAACCCGATGCCTTGCGCCGCGCATAGCGCTTCGACCCCTAGGATCGCCTGCAGGTTCGCGTTCATTCGCACCAACCGCCGCGCGCCGTGGGCGGCCATGCTGACGTGGTCTTCCTGATTGGCCGAAGTGGGGGTCGAATCGATCACCGTCGGATGCGCCAGATGCTTGTTTTCGCTCATCAACGCCGCCGTCGTCACCTCGGCGATCATGAAGCCCGAGTTCAAGCCCGGCTTCGGAGTCAGGAACGCCGGCAGGTCGAACGACAGCACCGGGTCGACCATCAACGCCACCCGCCGCTGCGCAATGGCACCAATTTCGGCCAAGGCCATCGCAATCATATCTGCCGCAAAACCAACGGGTTCCGCGTGAAAGTTCCCGCCGGACACGATCTGTCCGTCGGTCAGCACCAAGGGGTTGTCCGTCGCCGCGTTCGCTTCCACCTCCAGCGTCTGCGCGGCCATCCGCAGCACATCCATCGCGGCCCCGGTCACCTGCGGTTGGCAGCGGATGCAGTAGGGGTCCTGCACGCGGGTGTCGCCCTCGCGGTGGCTTTCGCGAATCTCCGAGCCGTCCAGCAGATCACGCATCGCCGCCGCAGCTTCGATCTGCCCGGCATGGCCGCGCAGCGAGTGGATTTCCTGCGCCAGCGGCGCGGTTGACCCCATGACCGCATCGGTCGACATGGCGCTTGTTACCAGCGCAGTCTGAGCCGCACGCCAACCGTCGAACAACCCCGCAAGCGCATAGGCGGTAGAAAACTGCGTCCCGTTGATCAGTGCCAGCCCCTCCTTCGGACCGAGTACCACCGGTACCAGTCCCGCCCGCGTCAAAGCCTCGCGTCCGGACAAGGTCTCGCCCGCGAAAACCGCCTCGCCTTCGCCGATCATGGCCGCCGCCATATGAGCCAACGGTGCAAGGTCGCCCGACGCGCCGACCGAGCCTTGTGCCGGGATCACCGGTACAACACCCTTCGCCAGCATCCCTTCGATCAGCGCCACGACTTCCCACCGCACCCCGGATGCGCCGCGCCCCAACGACAGCAGTTTTAGCGCCATCATCAGCCGCACGGTGGCGGGTTCCATCGCCTCTCCAACCCCGCAGCAATGGCTCAGGATCAGGTTTTTCTGAAGTTTAGCAGTATCTTCTGGCGCGATCTTCAGGCTTGCGAGTTTGCCAAATCCGGTGTTCACGCCATAGACCGCCTCAGTTCCCGCCGCCGCGCGGGCGATGTGCCCCGCCGCCGCCACGACCCCCGCCTTGGCCGAGGGGTCAAGCCGCGCGGGCGCCGCCTCGCGCCAGATGCGTTCCAATTGGCGCAGCGTGGTGCGGCCGGGGATCAGGATTTCAGCGGTCAATTTCGCCTCCGAAAATGCGGGAATGAAGGGGGGTGGCGCCGATTCGGTAACTCAGTTCCGCCGGATGCCGCGCCTCCCAGATGCACAGATCGGCGCGCTGGCCGGGCGCGATCCGGCCCCGGTCGGTCAGGCCCAGTGCCGCACATGCATGGACCGTCGCGCCACAAAGCGCCTCCTCCGGGGTCAATCGGAACAAGGTGCAGGCCATGTTCATCGCCAATGGCAGCGAGGCTATGGGCGACGAGCCGGGGTTCATGTCAGTTGCCACAGCCATCCGCACCCCAGCCGCGCGCAGGGCGGCAATCGGCGGCGCGTGAGTTTCGCGCAGCGTGTAGAACGCTCCCGGCAGGATCACCGCAACTGTCCCCGCCGCCGCCATTGCAGCGACGCCATCGGCGCCCAGATATTCCAGATGGTCCGCAGACAGAGCGCCGTGCTTGGCGGCCATCACCGCGCCCTTCAGGTCAGACAGTTGCTCGGCATGAAGCTTGATCGGCAGGCCTAACTGCACAGCCACCGCAAACAAAGGGCGCAGTTCATCCGGCGAAAACGCGATTCCCTCGCAGAAGGCATCTACGTGATCGACCAGCCCCTCGGCATGTGCGGCGCGTAGCGACGGGATCGCGACCTCTTCGATATAGGCCGCAGCGCGTCCTTTGAACTCGGGGGGCACGGCATGTGCCGCCAGGTGCGTCGTCACCACATGCACCCGCCGCGCTCTGCCTATTCCCCGCGCTACGCGCAGCATCTTGACCTCGTCCGCAACGGTTAGCCCGTAACCAGACTTCACCTCGATCACGGTCGCCCCCGCCGCGATCATCTGGTCGACGCGGGGCAGGGCCGCTGCCAGCAGGTCCGCCTCTGACGCCGCGCGCGTCGCCTTCACCGTGGACAGAATCCCACCGCCAGCCCGCGCGACCTCTTCATAGCTGGCACCGTTCAGCCGCATCTCGAATTCGGCTGCCCGGTCGCCGCCAAAGATCACATGGGTATGACAGTCGATCAGGCCGGGCGTGACAAGACGGCCGCCAAAGTGTTCTTTTGGAAACTGTTGATAAGGTGCCGGAATAGCGGATTGCGGTCCAACCCACGCGATTCGTTCCCCCACAATCGCCACCGCTCCATCGGCGATCAGCCCATAGCCGTCGGTCATCGTGGCAAGCGTTGCGTCCGTCAGAAGAAGCGACATTGTGACCTTGCATTATGTCTGTCTGTTTGTCTATTATGTCTATACATAATGCCGTGTCAAGCGAGGCGCCATGATCCTTCACGCTCAAACCGCGCTTCTGCCAGAAGGCTGGGCTTCCAATGTGCGGATCATTGTCACCGATGGCCGGATTGCCGACGTCATCCCCGACAGCCCGCCCGAAGGCGACAGCAACGCGCTGATCCTGCCCGCGCCGGCAAACCTGCACTCGCACACCTTCCAGCGCGCGATGGCCGGCCTGACCGAGGCGCGTACAGCGGGGCAGGACAGTTTCTGGACATGGCGCGCCTTGATGTACCGCTTCGTCGATCATCTCACCCCTGAGGATGTGGAGGCCATCGCCGCCCTTGCAATGATCGAAATGGCCGAGGCGGGCTATGCCGCGGCGGCCGAGTTTCACTACCTCCACCACCAGCCCGGCGGTGCGCCCTACGCCAACCCCGCGGAACTTTCCGCCCGCATCGCCGCCGCCGCGGTCGACACCGGGCTTGGCCTGACCCTGCTCCCGGTCCTTTACGAACAGGGCGGTTGCGACGGTCGTGCCCTTGCTGGCGGACAACTGCGGTTCGGTTGCGACCTCGACCGCTTTCAAACGCTGCACGCCGCCGCCCGATCCGCCCTCAGCCGTCCCGACGACGCCATCGGCGTGGCCCCCCATTCCCTTCGCGCCGTCAGCCGCGCCTCGCTAGCCGAGGTTTCCCGCCATCAGGGCCCGATCCACCTGCACCTCGCAGAACAGGTGGCGGAGGTGGCCGAAGTGCAGACCGCCTACGGCGCGCGCCCCGTTGAATGGGCTCTGGCGAACCTGCCCGTCGACCAACGCTGGTGCATGATCCACGCCACCCAGATGAAGCCCTTCGAGACTGCCGGTCTTGCCGCCACCCATGCCGTCGCCGGTCTTTGCCCGATCACCGAGGCGAACCTTGGCGATGGCATCTTCGACGGTCCCGGCTGGCAGGCCGCAGGTGGGCGTCTGGGGGTCGGCACCGATAGCAACGTGCAGATCTCGCTGACCGGCGAACTCAGGATGCTGGAGTATTCTCAACGCCTTGGGCAAAAGGCCCGCGCCGTGCTGGCCGACGCCTCCCGCTCCACTGGCCGGGTGCTCCTCGACGCAAGCCTTGCGGGCGGCGCACAGGCCGCTGGGCGCCGCTCGGGTGCCATTGCCCCCGGCTTGTGGGCCGACCTGATGGCGCCCGACACCGGCCCCCTTGACGGTCTGTCCGGCGACACCCTCCTTGACGCTTGGATCTTCGCCACCCCTGACCGCCCCGTTGCAAACCTCTGGTCTGCCGGTCGCCACATCGTGCGCGACGGCCGCCACATCGCCCGCGAGCGGGTCGAGACGCGCTACCGCAGCCACCTCGCCGCCCTGAAAGCCCGCGCATGACGGGCGGTTGGGAAGGGGTTCGCGCAGAGGTTCTGCGGCGCATCCGCGCCCGCGACTGGCCGCCAGGTGGCCTCATTCCCAATGAGGAAACCCTCGCGCAGGAATTCAACGTCGCCCGCGCCACCGTGAACCGTGCGCTTCGCGATCTGGCCGAGGCGGGCGTGATTGAACGCAAGAAACGGGCCGGAACCCGCGTGGCAGAACTTCCCGTCCGCCGCGCGCGGCTGGATATCCCGGTGATACGGCAGGACGTGGAGGCAAAGGGCCTGACCCACGCTTTCGACCTTCTGGCCGACGACACCAGGCCCGGCCCGGTCCCCGTCACTTCGCGCCTTGGCCTCCCCGAAGGCACCATCCTGCGCCACCTCGAAACCCTGCATCTGGCAGGCGGACGCCCCTATGTGCTGGAAGACCGCTGGCTGAACCCCGCTGTCTTGCCTGACCCGCCCCCAGATTTCGGCGGCCTCAGCGCCAACGAATGGCTGGTGACCAACGTCAGCCTGGTGTCCGGCGACATCACCTTCACCGCCGAACCCGCCACTGAGCGTGAAGCCGCCGTGCTGGGCATCCCCCCCGGCACCGCGCTTTTCATCGCCGTACGCACCACCGTCGGCACGCTTGGCCCGGTGACCTTCGTGCGCTTTGCCCATGCGCCGGGGCACCGGGTTCAGATGACGTTCTAAGCGAGATGCCGCGCCACCAGTTGCGCCAGCCGCCGGTGCAACGGTGCTATCCGGTGGCGGATATGCAGCGCCGCAAACACCGGCTGGCGCAGCACCGGCGCGTCCGCCACCAAACGGAATCCGCCCGCAGCAACCAGCTGATCCGACGTCTTTGCAAGTACATAGCCTGATCCCCCCATCGCCGTCAGCAATGAGACGACCGATCCTGACTGTCCGACAGACACCGTCGCCCCTGCCAGACCGGGCGTCAGCTGCCGGTGCATCTCTTCGAAAGCGGGCGAGAAGTGCGCGAACACGAAGCGCGCCGCCGTCACCTCTTCCATCCGCCCGGCTTCGGTCGACACCATCCGGTACGCCACGTCGCCCACGCTTTCGAAATGCAGGTCGGGGTGAGGCTTGGGGCTGAACATAACCGCAAAATCCAGAATCCCCGTCAGTAGGTCAGCGCACATCTGGTTGGAGTAATCCGGTTCAATGTAAAAGGCGGCCTCCGGCAGCGCCTGCCGGAACCCCGCCATCCAGTCCCCCAGATACAAAGCCGCCAGATCGTTCTGGATGCCAAGTCGCACCAAGTGCGCCGCCCCCTGCGGGATCTGAATGCGCCGCCGCGCCTCGTTCCATTCGTGGCGCAAGGCGCGGGCGTGAGGCTCGAACCGCTTGCCTTCGGGCGTCAGGTCGGTGCCCGCGCGCGACCGGTCGAACAGCCGCGACCCCACCGCCTGCTCCAGCGCGGAGACCCGTGCCGAAACCGTGGATTGCGTGATGCCCAGCCGGTCCGAGGTGCGGTGAAAACTGCGCGTCTCGGCCAGATCAAGAAAGGTGTCCAGAAGATCAATCTGCATGGCGGCCTCTGATCGGAGTTTTCGATCAATAGACCCTCCCGCGCCGAATTGAAAGCTGCCGCAGGCGGCCCGATAGTAGCGACGGGAACCGGGAGGGCAGCGATGACCGAATTTGCAAGCGCACGGGTGGTCATCATCGGTGGCGGCGCGGTGGGAGCGTCCTGCCTTTACCATTTGGCAAAGGCCGGGTGGACGGACAGCCTGCTTTTGGAAAAGAACGAACTGACCGCAGGCTCAACCTGGCACGCGGCGGGCAACGTGCCGACCTTCTCCGCCTCGTGGTCTATCATGAACATGCAGCGCTATTCGGCAGGCCTCTACCGGGGCCTCGGCGCGGCGGTTGATTACCCGATGAACTATCACGTCACCGGCTCGGTCCGACTTGGCCATTCGCCGGAACGGTTGCAGGAATTCAAGCGCGTCGTCGGCATGGGTCGCACTCAGGCCATGGACCTCGCGATCCTCGGCCCTGACGAGATCCGCTCCAAATATCCCTTCGTTGAAACCCACGATCTGACCGGCGCGCTCTACGACCCCTACGACGGTGACATCGACCCCGCGCAACTGACCCAGGCGTTGGCCAAGGGTGCGCGCAACCTCGGTGCGCGTGTGGAACGGTTCTGCCCCGTCACCGATGCGCGCTGGACCGGGACCGAGTGGGTACTCTCCACTCCGAAGGGCGAAGTGCGCGCCGAATATGTTGTGAACGCCGCTGGCTACTACGCCCGCGAGGTCGCCAAGATGTTCAACCGCAACCTTCCGATGATGGTGATGAGCCATCAATACATGCTCTTCGACACCATCCCCGAAATCGCGGCCTATTCGGCTGAGACCGGCGGCAAGCTGCCCCTTCTGCGCGACGTCGACAGCTCCTACTACCTGCGTCAGGAAAAGCACGGCTTCAACCTCGGGCCCTACGAGGCGAACTGCCGCGCGCATTGGCACACGCCCGACGACCCGTTCCCGCAGGATTTCAGCTTCCAGCTCTTCCCCGACGATCTGGAACGGCTGGAATGGCATATCGCCGATGCAATGGCCCGTGTGCCGCTGTTGGAAAAGGCCGCGCTCACCAAGGTGATCAACGGCCCGATCCCCTACACCCCCGACGGCAACCCGCTGATCGGCCCGATGCCCGGTGTGCCGAACGCGTTCGAAGCGTGCGTTTTCACCTTCGGCATCTGTCAGGCCGGGGGGGCGGGCAAGGTGCTGGCCGAATGGGTCACGGAAGGCGGCACCGAATGGGACATGTGGTCTTGTGACCCGCGCCGCTTCACCGGTTGGGAGGATGAGGACTACTGCGTCCAAAAGGGGATGGAGGTTTATGGCCACGAATACGGGATGCATTTCCCGATGGCCCGCTGGCCCGCAGCGCCCGACCGCAAACTGTCGCCGGTACATGAGAGTGTGAAGGCCTTGGGCGGCGTCATGGCGCCCTACAACGGCTGGGAACGCGCCGAATGGTTCGCCATGCCCGGCGACGACACCTCGTGGGAAGCCACGCAGACCTGGAACCGTGCCGGCCCGTGGGAGGCCCGCATCGCCTCCGAATGCGCCGCCGTGCGCGACGGGGCAGGGGTTCTGGACCTGCCCGGCTTCACCCGGCTGCGCCTTTCCGGCCCCGGCGCGCGGGCGCATCTGGATAGCCTGACCGCCAGCCGCCTGCCACCCGACGGCAAGATCGGGCTTGCCTACTTTGCCGACGACCGCGGCCGGATCGTGACCGAAATGACCGTGCTGCCGTTCAACGACGAAGACATCGGCGTGATCACTGCCGCCATCGCGCAAAAGCACGACGCCGACCTGATCCGCCGGGGTTTGCCCGAGGGTGTGACACTGGAAGACTGGTCCGACCGCATCCACTGTTTCATCGTCACCGGCCCCAAGGCCCGCGACATCCTCGCGCCGATCACGGACGCTGACCTGACGCTGCCGTGGCTGTCGATCCAGTACGCCGCCAAGGTGGCGGGCCGCAACGTAGCGCTGGTCCGCGTCAGTTTCGCGGGCGAACTTGGCTGGGAAATCCACTGCGACCGCGCCGATGCACCGGCGATCTATGGCACGCTTTTACAAAGCGGCGCGGTGCCGTTCGGGATGCGCGCCCTGAACAGCCTGCGCATCGAAAAGGGCTACCGGGCGTGGAAGGGCGACCTTTCCACGGACTATTCGCTGCTGGAGGGCGGGCTTGAACGCTTCATCGACTGGGGCAAGGAATTTCCCGGCAAACCAGCCCTCGCGGCCGAAAAACAGCGTGGTGTCGCCAAGCGCTTTGTCGCGCTGAAGGTCGCCACCGGCCCCGCCGACCCGCCTTACATGGCCAACCTCTGGCACGACGACCGCATCGTGGGCGAAGTGACCAGTGCTGCGATGGGCCACCGGGTGGGCCATGTGGTGGCGCTGGGGATGCTGAAAGCCGACCTCGCGGTGAAGGGGGCGGCGCTGGAGGTGGAAGTCTACGGCGAGCGGCTGGCTGCCGAAGTGCTGGGCTTCGGGGCGGTCTGGGATGCGAAGAACGAGCGGATCAAGGCGTGACCGGCGGCAGCGGGGGGTTCACACCCCCGCACCCCCGTGGGATATTTGAGGACAGATGAATGGCTGAGATTCCAAGGCAGGCGCGGGCAGTGGTCATCGGGGGCGGGGTGTCGGGCTGTTCGGTGGCCTATCATCTGGCCAAGATGGGCTGGACCGATGTGGTGCTGCTGGAACGCAAGCAACTGACCTCCGGCACAACCTGGCACGCCGCCGGGTTGATCGGCCAGTTGCGCGGGTCTGCCAATATGACACGGCTGGCCAAGTATTCCGCTGACCTTTACGTCAAGCTTGCCGCCGAGACAGGGGTTGAGACGGGGATGCGGCAAGTGGGCAGCATCTCGGTCGCGCTGACCGAGGCGCGGCACGAGGAGTTGCTGCGCCAAGCCACCGTCGCGCGGATCTTCGACGTTGAGGTGCACGAGATCTCGCCCGTTGAGGCCAAGGCGAAGTATCCGCACCTTAACATCGACGGCGTGGTGGGCGCGGTGGCCTTGCCGCTTGATGGCCAATGCGATCCTGCGAACATCGCGATGGCGCTGGCCAAGGGGGCGCGGATGCGCGGCGCGCAGATCGTCGAGCATACCAAGGTGACGGCCGTGACCAAGGCTGCGGGCCGTGTCACCGGCGTCGATTACATCGGTGCTGACGGGGAGCCGGGCCATATCGCTACCGACGTCGTCGTCAACTGCGGCGGCATGTGGGGCCGCGACCTTGCCGAAGCCTCGGGCGTCACGCTGCCGCTGCATGCCTGCGAGCACTTCTATCTCGTCACGGAACCCGTTGAGGGGCTTGGGCATTTGCCCGTCCTGCGGGTGCCCGACGAATGCGCCTATTACAAATCCGATGCTGGCAAGATGATGGTCGGCGCGTTCGAACCCAAGGCCAAGCCCTGGGGCATGACGGGCTGGGGCCAGTCGGGCATCCGCGATGATTTCATGTTCGACACGCTGCCCGAGGATTGGGACCACTTCCAGCCGATCCTCGAACACGCGATGAATCGCTTGCCGCTGTTTCAGACCGCCGGCATCCACACCTTCTTCAACGGCCCGGAAAGCTTTACACCCGACGACCGCTACTATCTGGGCGAGGCGCCGGAACTGGGCGGATATTGGGTTGCTGCGGGCTACAACTCGGTCGGCATCGCTGGGTCGGGCGGGGCGGGAATGGCGCTGGCGCATTGGATCACCGAAGGTGAGGCGCCCTTCGACCTGTGGGAGGTCGACATCCGCCGCGCCCAGCCGTTCCAGCGCAACCGCAGCTATTTGAAGGAACGGGTGTCGGAAACGCTTGGCCTCCTCTATGCCGATCACTTCCCGTACCGTCAGGTCGTGACTTCGCGCGGGGTGCGCCGCTCGCCGATCCACGATCACCTGAAAGCGCGCGGCGCGGTCTTTGGCGAGGTTGCGGGCTGGGAACGCGCCAACTGGTTTGCCAACGAAGGGCAGGAGAGGGAGTACCGCTATTCCTGGAAGCGGCAGAACTGGTTCGACAATCAGCGCGCCGAACACATGGCGGTGCGGGAAGGTGTCGGCTTCTTCGACATGACGTCGTTCGGCAAGATCCGGGTCGAGGGACGCGATGCCTGCCGCTTCCTGAACCGCGTCGCCTCGGCCGAGATGGATGTGGCCACGGGCCGCATCGTTTACACCATGCTCCTCAATGATCGAGGGGGGATAGAGGCCGATCTTACCGTGACCCGCCTTTCCGAGACCGCCTACCTGCTGGTCGTCCCCGGCGCCACCTTGCAGCGCAATCTCGCGTGGCTCCGCGCCCATCTGGCTGATGATTTTGCCGTGATCACTGACATGACGGCAGCCGAATCCGTGCTCTGCGTCATGGGGCCGAAATCGCGCGACCTGATGCAGCGCCTGAGCCCGGCGGACTTCAGCAACGCCGCCCATCCCTTTGGCACTGCGCGTGAAATCGAGGCGGGCATGGGTCTCGCCCGTGCGCATCGAGTGACTTACGTGGGTGAACTTGGCTGGGAGCTTTACGTCTCCGCCGATCAGACCGCGCATGTCTTCGAGGCGATCGAGGCAGCGGGTGCCGATCTTGGCCTGAAGCTGTGCGGCCTCCATACCCTCGACAGTTGCCGGATTGAAAAGGCTTACCGCCATTGGGGTCACGACATTACCGACGAAGACCATGTGCTTGACGCGGGCCTAGGCTTTACCGCCAGCCGCAAGAAGCCCGGCTACATCGGTCGCGATGCAGTGCTGCGGAGGGAAGACGAAGGCCTGCCGCGCAAGCTCGTCCAGTTCCGCCTGACGGACCCCGAGCCGCTGCTTTTCCACAACGAAGCCCTCGTCCGCGACGGCCAGATCATCGGCCCGGTCACGTCCGGCAATTACGGCCACTTCCTTGGCGGTGCCATTGGCATGGGCTACGTCCCCTGCAGGGGCCAGACCGACGCCGACATCCTTGGGTCCACCTACGAGATAGAGGTGGCGGGCCAGCGCCACAAGGCCATCGCCAGCCTCGCCCCGATGCACGACCCGAAATCCGAAAGGGTGCGCGCATGACACTGGCCGCGCGGCATCAGGGGTTCCATGACCTTCACCAGACGGGATGTTTCGTCATCCCGCACCCATGGGATCGTGGCTCCGCCCGCATGATGGCAGCAGTTGGTGTACAGGCATTGGCCACCAGTTCTGCCGCCCAGGCCTTCACCCTCGGCCGCCCCGACTTTGGCGGTGTCATCGTCGCGGAACTCGCGGCCATGGGTGTCCGCCGCATCTCCACCGGCAGCCAGATCGCGCGCCTGACCCATGCCGCGATTCGCGACAGCGTGGGCGCCATGCTGGGGCAGGGCAGCTTTGCCCTCCTCTCCGCCACCGCATCCGGCGCGGAAATCGACGACCTTTTGACCTTCGGGAGTAACGCACAATGACCGACCTTGGCGAAATCTGCGAACCTTCCCGCGCCCGTCGCCCCGGTGGCCGCTCTGCCCGCGTTGCGATGCGCGCGGCGCCCTTGGCCGACGACGTGCGCCCCGTCCGCCCCGGCATGCCCGGCGGCCGTTACAAACCGCTGACCGACGAAGGTGTGCAGCAGATACACGCCGCCGCTCTCGATGCCCTGGAACAGATCGGCCTCTCCCAAGCCCCGCCCTCGGGGGTGGAGATCATGACCAAGGCCGGCGCCATCCAGGGCGACGACGGCCGCTTGCGCTTTCCCCGCGCGCTGGTCGAAGACATGCTGGCCGTGGCTGCGCGCAACATCACGCTGCACGCCCGCGACCCGCGCTACGACCTGCACCTGTCCGGCACCAACGTGCATTACGGCACGGCGGGCGCTGCGGTGCACATCGTTGACCCGGTCACGCTGGAGTATCGCGATTCCACCGCGCAGGACCTTTATGACGCCGCCCGCCTCGTCGACAACCTTGACAACATCCACTTCTACCAGCGCACGATGGTCTGCCGCGACGTGGTCGACAACCGCGAGATGGACCTCAACACCCTCTACGGCAGCCTCTCCGGCACTGTGAAGCACGTCGGCACCTCGTTCTCTGACCCCGCCCACGTCGCCGATTGCTTCGACCTCATCCACATGGTCGCGGGCGGCGAGGAAAAGTGGCTGGAACGCCCGTTTGTCAGCAATTCCAATTGCTTCGTCGTCCCCCCGATGAAATTCGCCGAGGAATCCTGCATCACGATGGAGGATTGCATCCGTCGTGGGATGCCGATGCTCCTCCTTTCCGCCGGGCAGGCTGGGGCCACCGCACCTGCCCCCATCGCGCTGACCATCGTGCAGGCAGTGGCGGAATGCCTCGCCGGTGTCGTCTACGCAAACTCCATCAAGAAGGGCGCGCCTTGCATCTTCGGCACTTGGCCCTTCGTCAGTGACCTGCGCACGGGTGCGATGTCCGGCGGCAGCGCCGAACAGGCGCTCCTGACAGCCGGTTGCGCCCAGATGCACCACTTCTACGACCTGCCAGGTGGCGCCGCCTCGGGCATCAGCGACAGCAAACTGCCCGACATGCAGGCCGGGTGGGAGCAGGGCATCACCAACGCACTTGCCGGCCTCGCCGGTCTGAACATGTGTTACGAGGCGGTCGGGATGCACGCTTCGCTCCTCGGCTTCTGCCTTGAATCGCTGGTCCTCGGCGACGACCTCCTCGGCCAGACCATGCGCCTTGTTCGCGGGATAGACGTCACACCGGACAGCACCTCGCTCGACGCAATGAAAGAGGTGTGCCTTGGCGGCCCTGGCCACTACCTCGGCTCCGACCAGACACTGAAGTTGATGCAGACCGAATACATCTATCCCAAGGTCGGCAACCGCATGTCGCCAAAGGAATGGAACGAGGCCGGCAAACCGCTGCTCCTTGACACCGCGATCGCCCGCAAGAATGCTATCCTCGCCAAGGCGGGCAGCCGGATCGATCCTGAGATCGACGCCGCGATCCGCGCGAAATACAACATCTACTTCAAGTGAGGTCTCAATGATCCCCGCCAACATGCTGAAATTCTACATCAATGGGCAATGGGTCGACCCCATTTCGAAAGCGCGGATGGGCGTCGAAAATCCCGCCACCGAAGAAATCGTCTGCGAAGTTGCGATGGGCAACGAGGCCGACGCCGACCGCGCCATCCTGGCCGCCCGCGCCGCGTTCGATGGTTGGACCTACCGCCCCGTGGCCGAGCGCATCGCTGTCGTGAAGCGCGTGCTGGAGGTTTACAACGACCGCTACGAAGACTTCGCCCAAGTCATGTCCACCGAAATGGGCGCCCCGATCACCTGGGCGCGCGGTGCACAGGCCTGGGCCGGTCAAGTCCACATGGAGGCCACCATCAAGGCCGCCGAGGAAATGGTCTGGGAATACAACCGCGGCACCACGCGCATCATCTACGAAGGCATCGGCGTCTGTTCGCTGATCACGCCGTGGAACTGGCCGATGAACCAGATCGCCTGCAAGGTCGCGCCCGCGCTGATCGCCGGCTGCACCATGGTGCTGAAACCGTCCGAAATCGCCCCCCTGTCCGGCACCCTGTTCGCGCAGGTCTGCCATGACGCGGGCGTGCCCCCCGGCGTCTTCAACCTCGTCCACGGTGCCGGCCCCGAGGTTGGCGCGCGGATGTCCGAACACCCCGAGGTCGACATGGTGTCCTTCACCGGCTCCACCCGGGCCGGCACCCAGATCGCCGCCACCGCCGCCCCCACCGCCAAGCGCGTGGCGCAGGAAATGGGCGGCAAATCCCCCAACATCATCCTGCCCACCGCCAACATCGCCGAGGCTGTCGCCGCCGGCGTCACCGCCGTCATGTCCAACACCGGCCAGTCCTGCGACGCGCCGACCCGGATGCTGGTGCCCCGCGCGCGCCACGCCGAGGCGCTCGCAGTGGCGAAAGAGGCCGCCGAGGCGATCAAGGTCGGCGATCCGCGCGACGTCTCCACCGTCATGGGGCCGCTTGTCTCGAAACTCCAGTTCGACAAGGTCCAGCGCCTGATCCAGGCCGGCATCGACGAAGGCGCCACCCTTGTCACCGGCGGCGTCGGCCGCCCGGCTGACCTCAACCGCGGCTGGTTCGTGCGCCCCACCGTCTTTGGCGACGTGGTCAACACCATGACCATCTCGAAAGAGGAAATCTTCGGCCCGGTCCTCGCGATCCAGCCCTACGACAGCATCGCCGACGCCATCGCCCAGGCCAATGACACGATCTACGGCCTTGCCGCCTACATCGCCGGCCCGGTGGAGGATGCAATTCCCGTCGCCCGCCGCCTGCGCGCGGGCACCGTGAACCTCAACTACCCCGACTGGGACACCTCCGCCCCGTTCGGCGGCTACAAGCAGTCCGGCAACGGCCGCGAATACGCCGATTGGGGCATCCACGACTTCTGCGAAGTGAAAGGCATCGTCGGCTACGGCGAATGAAACCAACGGCGGCGGCGTGCAGCCGCTGCCCCATACAGCTGATCCATAAAGACGGACAGGGACATCATGCACTACGGTTACATCGGCCTCGGCAACCTTGGGGCCGCCTGCGCTGGCTGCCTTCTGAAAGCGGGCTTTCAGGTCACGGTCTATGACCTGAACCCCGCCCTTGCCGATCCGCTGATCGCCCATGGCGCGACCCTTGCGACCAGCGCCGAGGCGCTCGCCGGGCAGGTCGATCACGTCATCACCTGCTTGCCGTCGCCCGCCGTGTCTGAACGCGTGTTGCGCAATATCCTGCCCCACATGAAGCCGGGTACGAACTGGCTGGAGATGTCCACTTTGGGCCGTGACGAGGTGCTGAAACTGGCCGCCGTCGCCAGCGAAGGTGGGGTGCGGATGATGGAACTTCCGGTAACGGGCGGCGTGCATCTGGCCTATCAAGGCAAGATCACCATGCTGGCAGGTGGCGACCGCGACCTTTTCGATCTGCACCACGGCGCGATGCAGGCGATGGGCGACCGGATCTTCCATATGGGGCCGCTCGGGTCGTCGTCGATCATCAAGGTTATCACCAACATGCTGGCCTTCATCCACCTGAAGGCCACGTCCGAGGCGTTGATGCTGGCCAAGCGCGGTGGGCTTGACCTTGCGCAGGCATGGCACGCGATTCAGGCCTCGTCCGGCAATTCGTTCGTCCACGAGACCGAAGGCGCGCTGATCTTGAATGGTTCCTACGACATCGCCTTCAACATCGATCTTGCGCTGAAAGACCTGAGCTTCGCGCTTGGGTTCGGCAAGGAGTTCGGCGTGCCGCTGGACCTCGCCTCGATGACGAACCAGACCTACATCGCGGCCAAGGCGGCCTATGGCGGCGAGGCGCAATCGCCGATGATCGCGAAGCTTCTGGAAGACCTTCTTGGCACCGATCTGCGCGCCCCCGGCTTTCCGGCGCGGCTTGAGTGAGTGTCCCACGGTGGGACATCGCTTCACCCTAGCAGAATCAATGCCTTATCCAAATGAGTTTACGCCTCGTTAAGACTTGAAGCGCTGCGCGGGACAGGGGACAGTGGCCCTCACGAGGATCAGTGGAGGCACCAGCATGACCAAGTCCGTTCAAGCGCGTGTGGCGCGGATGCTGCATCACCGCAAGGCCGCGCTGGAGCAGGGCGATCCGGTGGTGCCGCCGATCACGGCCTCGGCGACGTTTCACCTGCCTCATGTGCAGGCCGGTGGTCAGATCTACGGACGCAACGGCAACCCAAGCTGGGATGCGGTCGAAGCCCAGCTTGCGCTGCTCGAAGAGGCCGAGGTCGTCTCGTTCCCGTCGGGCATGGCCGCCATTGCCGCCGCGCTTTTTGCCACCCTACGGTCGGGTGACCGGCTGGTCATACCATCGGACGGCTATTACGTGACGCGGGTGCTGTCCGACGGCTTTCTCAGGACCCTTGGCGTCGAGGTCACCCAGATAGCGACCAGCGCCTACGCGACCGCGGATTTCACCGGGGCCGCGGTGGTCTACCTTGAGACGCCCTCGAACCCCGGGCTGGAGGTCGTGGATATCGCCGGGGTCGCCTCGCGCGCGCGGGCGGCGGGGGCCCGGGTCATCGCCGACAACACGACGATGACACCGCTTTTGCAGCAGCCGCTGGACCTTGGCTGCGACCTTGTGGTGGCTTCGGACACCAAGGCCCCGGCGGGCCATTCAGACGTGCTCTTTGGCCATGTCGCGGGGCGTGATCCGGCCATGATCGGGCGTGTGCGGGACTGGCGGCGCATGGCGGGGGCAATCCCCGGCCCGTTCGAGGCCTTTCTGGTGCATCGCGGGCTGGAGACACTGGAGCTGCGGCTTGAGCGGATGTGCGCCTCGGCAGCGGTGATCGCGGGTCGGCTTTCGGCGCATCAGTCGGTCAGGCGGCTGCGTTATCCGGGCTTGGCGGGTGATGCGTCGCACTGGGCGGTGGGCGGCCAGATGGCGAACGGCGGGTTCCTGATCGGGTTCGAATTGGCCGATGCTGCGGCGGCAGAGGGGTTTCTTGCCCGCTGCCCGCTGATCGAGCAATCGACCAGTTTCGGCGGCACACATTCGGCCGGAGAGCGCCGTGCCCGCTGGGGCGACATGGTGCCGGAAGGCTTCATCCGGCTGTCGGTCGGCGTGGAGCCGGTCGAGGTGCTGTGGACCGCGATTGCGGACGCGCTGGCCGACCAGGGGATGCCGGCAACCCTTTAAGACGGAATGGGATTCCGGACGATCAGAGCGCGTCGAGAATTCGCGCGGCCTCGGCCTGTGGATCGGCCAGCTTGCTGCGATCCTCGCCGGGAAAGAACCGTGCCCTGGTGGCGGTCGGGAGCGGCGCAGGGGTTGCGATCATAACGCGCGGCCCGTGTTTCGCGGCCTCTGCCTGCCAACTGCGGGCAAGCCCGATCTGCGCCGCCTTGGTGGCCCCATAGGCGCCAAAGAACGGCTGGCCGGCCCGGGCGTCATCAAGGAAAACCGCCGTTCCGCCGTGGGCGCGCAGCAGGGGTTCGACCATAGGGATGAGCATCCCTGTGGCGCGGACGTTGGTCGCGATCGACTTGTCCCAATCCTTCTGGTCCAGATGCGCTGCCGGCGACAGCGGGGCCGCATGAACGGCGGCATGAACCCAGAGGCCAAGCCCACCCCAGCGGTCAAAGATCGACCGGCAGAGGTGTCGCATCGCATCGTCGTTGGTCGCGTCCATCGGTGCCAGTGTCAGCCCGCCAGCACCCGGCTGGCCTGCGCGTTTCACGCGGTCATCAAGGTCTTCGAGGCCCCCGACTGTCCGCGCGACGGCTACGATATGCCAGCCGCGCAGCGCCAGTTGTTCGGCAAGGGCCGCACCAAGGCCGCGTGAGGCGCCGGTAACGAGCGCAACTTTCTGGGCGATCTTTTCGGTCATGCGTCATTCCTTGCGGGGCTGTCGGAGCCTCCGGCGGGAGTATTTTTGAAACGAGCAAATGGCAAGGGGCGGGGTTACTCCGCCGCTTTCATCTCGAAGCCTTCCTCGATCTTGTCCGAGGGAGCGACCGGGTAATCGCCGGAGAAGCAGGCATCGCAGTATTGGGGGCTGGCCATGTCGCGACCCATCGCTTCGCCTGCGGCTCGGTAGAGGCCGTCAAGCGACACGAACTTGAGGCTGTCGACGCCGATCCAGTCGCGCATTTCGTCTTCCGACATCGTCGCGGCAAGGAGTTTCGAGCGTTCGGGCGTGTCGACGCCGTAAAAGCAGGGCCAGGCGGTGGGGGGCGAGGCGATGCGGAAGTGGACTTCGGCGGCACCGGCCTCAAGGATCATGTCCTTGATCTTGCGGCTGGTGGTGCCGCGCACGACCGAGTCGTCGACCAGAATCACGCGCTTGCCTTTGATCAGCGCGCGGTTGACGTTCAGCTTCAGCCGCACGCCCATGTTGCGGATGCTGTCGGTCGGTTCGATGAACGTCCGGCCCATGTACTGGTTGCGGATGATGCCCATCGCGTAGGGGATGCCGGATTGCTGGCTGTAGCCGATGGCGGCGGGGGTGCCGCTGTCGGGCACCGGACAGACGAGGTCGGCATCGACCGGTGCTTCGATCGCCAGTTCGACGCCGATCTGGCGGCGGGTTTCATAGACCGACCGACCGCCGATGATGCTGTCGGGGCGACTGAAATAGACGTTCTCGAAGATGCAGAAGCGCGATTTCGCGGGGGCGAAGGGGCGGGTCGATTCGACCTTGTTGCCCTCGATCACGACCATCTCGCCCGGCTCGATTTCGCGCACGAAATCGGCGCCGATGATGTCAAGCGCGCAGGTTTCCGACGACAGCGCCCAGCCGTGGTCGCCGAGGCGACCGAGGACGAGCGGGCGGACGCCCAAGGGGTCACGCACGCCGATCAGTTTGGTGCGGGTCATCGCGACGACGGAGAACGCGCCTTCGACGCGGCGCAGCGCGTCCTTGATGCGTTCGGCGAGGGTTTTCTGGATCGACCGCGCCATCAGGTGGATGATGCATTCGCTATCGGAGGAGGACTGGAAGATCGAGCCGCGCTCGATAAGTTCGCGCCGCAGGGCGGAGGCGTTGGTCAGGTTGCCGTTGTGGGCGATGGCGCAGCCGCCCATCGAAAACTCGCCAAAGAAGGGCTGCACGTCGCGGATTGCGGTGGACCCCTTAGATCCGGCGGTGGAATAGCGGACATGTCCGATGGCGAGGCTGCCGGGCAGCGTGTCCATCACGTCTGGCTTGGTAAAATTGTCGCGCACATAGCCGAAGCGTCGGGCCGAGTTGAAGCCTTGGTCTGGGTGGTAGCTGACGATGCCGCCCGCCTCCTGGCCCCGGTGCTGCAAGGCGTGCAAGCCTAGTGCCACGAAGTTCGAGGCATCGGAAACACCGACCACGCCGAAGATGCCGCACTCTTCCTTCAGCTTGTCGTCATCGAAGGGGTGCGAGCGGAACGGTTGCATGGGAAGCGACTCCTTGCACAAGGCGTGCCTTCCTTTAGGGCACCGCCGCGCCACTGTCACGCCCGTAATGCCGCGTCGCGGCGTCTCAGTTGGCCGGGGCCGGCGCAGGCTCGGGCGCCGCTTCGGTGCCGTCGGCGAGACATACATCGGTCAATTCGTTATAGCGGGCAGCGATCCAGCCGGGCGCATCGGTCGGGATGTTTTCGTCGATGTTTGCCTGGAAGTTGGCGAAAACCTTGGCGGTGCGGCTGTTGTCGATCATCGGGATCGCCTGATCCGACAGGACGCGGTCGTAAACGACGAAGGCAACCGCGATCAGCAACACGCCGCGCAGCGCGCCGAACAGGAAACCGAGCGCCTGGTCGATGCCGCCAAGCGCCGAGCGTTGCACGGCCGAGGAAAAGAGCGGCGTAAAGAGTGCTGCCACGATCAGGCCGATGGCGAATACCCCTGCAAAGGCCGCAACGACAGAAAGCTCGCAACTGCCAGAAAGAAATTCGCCCACCACGGGCAATTCCTTGACCAGGGGCTGTGCCGACGGCGCGAAGATGAAGGCCAGGATCGCGGCACCCACCCAACCGAGGATCGCCATCAATTCGCGGACCAGCCCGCGCGAGAAGGCCAGGATCGCCGAGATCACCACGATCAGCGCCGCCCCGCCATCGACTGCGGTCAAGTTTTCCATGTGTCAGTCCCCGATCCGTCTTTTCATGCCTGTCTCAGCCCGCTCCGAACATTTCGCCGACAAAGGCGGTGAGATCGGGCATCTGGCGCACCGTGATCCCGCCGGCCCCTTCCAGCTTGGAATGGCTTGGCACCGTCGCGTGTGAAAAACCAAGTTTCGAGGCTTCTTTCAACCTGTTTTCGGTCTGCCCCACCGGACGCAGCGCGCCGGAGAGGCTGATTTCCCCGAAAAGCACCATGTCTGGCGGAATTGCCACATCTTCGCGCGCCGACAGAAGCGCCCCCGCGACCGCAAGGTCCGCCGCCGGTTCGCTGACCCGCAGGCCCCCGGCGACGTTCAGGAAAACATCAAGGCCGGTGAAGGGGATGCCGCAGCGCGCCTCGAGTACGGCCAGGATCGTCGACAGCCGCCCCGAATCGAGGCCGACAACGGTGCGGCGTGGCGTGCCAAGGGTGGAGGGGGCCACAAGGGCCTGGATTTCCGTTAGCACGGGTCTAGTACCTTCGATCCCGGCAAAGACCGCCGATCCCGGCGCGGGCTGGTCGCGGTTCGACAGGAAGAGGGCGGAGGGGTTCGCCACTTCGGCAAGCCCCGCGCCCGTCATCTCGAACACCCCGATCTCGTCCGAAGGGCCGAAACGGTTCTTTACCGCGCGCAGGATGCGGAACTGGTGGCCACGCTCGCCTTCAAAGTAAAGCACGGTGTCGACCATGTGTTCCACAACCCGGGGGCCGGCGATTTGGCCGTCCTTGGTGACGTGGCCGACAAGGATCACCGCGACGCCACGGCGTTTGGCGAAGGTGACAAGCTCATGCGCAGTGGCGCGCACCTGACTGACCGAACCGGGTGCAGCCTCGACCTGATCAAGCCACATGGTCTGGATCGAATCGATGATCGCAAGGGCAGGGCGTTCGGCATCAAGCGTGGTCAGGATGTCGCGCAGGTTGGTTTCCGCGCCAAGGATCACCGGCGCATCCTGCAGGCCCAGCCGTGCGGCCCGCATGCGGACCTGGGCCGCCGCCTCTTCGCCGGAAATATACATGCATTTCAGACCGGTGCGGGCGAAACTTGCAGCGGCTTGCAAGAGGAGCGTCGATTTCCCGATGCCGGGATCGCCGCCCACGAGGATGGCCGAGGCCGGCACCAGCCCGCCACCAAGCACCCGGTCCAGTTCGCCAATGCCGGAGGAGGCGCGCTGCGGCGGGTCTTCCTCGGTGGCAAGGTCGGTCAGCACGATGGTGCGGCCCTTTGCGCCCATCGACTTTGGACCGGTGGACAGCGGCGTTTCCTCGACGATGGTGTTCCAACCGCCGCAGGCATCGCATTTGCCGGCCCATTTGCGATAGGGCGCGCCACAGGTGGTGCAAACGAAGGCAGCGGTCTGTTTCATCGCCGGTGACCCTGCCTTGAAAGCTGGGCAGCATCAAGGCGCGGTTTCACGTCCGCCGCTTTGCCAGGCGATGAGGACCGAGGCGAGGATGCAGCCGGTAAAGAGGTAGAGCCCCCATGCCGGCTCGACGGTGACCATGCCGACGCCCTTCACCAGCACGATGTAGATCGCGATCAGGAACACATCCGCCATCGCCAGCTTTCCCAAGAGATTGAGCGCTGGCAGGGCCCGGGGCGAGAGCAGGCCGAAGTGCAGGAGTGCAAGGCCGATGGTCTTGGCGTAGGGCGCGAAGATCGCGAGGAAGGTCACCAGAAGCGCCAGCGCGGCGTCGGTTTCCCAAAGGCTCTGCAATCCGGTGACGACGGAAATCTCGTCCATGCCAAAGACCGGAAGAAGTGCCGCGCGCATCAGGGGCGCGAACCAGGCGACGGGAAACAGCACGAGGAGGGCGAGGTTCAGATAGCGCATGGCCGGTCCCTTCGTCTGCTGCGGGACCGGAGGGTTTCACACCCTCCGGACCTCCCGTGGGATATTTCTGGAAGGGGAAACCAAGAGCGTCACCTGACGCTGGCAATCGGGCCGTCTGCCCGTCCGTGGATGAACTGCTGGACATAAGGGTCTGGCGTGGCGTCCATTTCGCTGACCGGGCCCGTCCATTGGATGACCCCGGCGTGCAACATCGCGACCCGGTCGGCAATGGCGCGGACTGATGTCATGTCGTGGGTGATGGTCATTGCGGTCGCGCCCATTTCCACCACGATCTCGCGGATCAGTTCGTTTATGACGCCGGCCATGATCGGATCAAGCCCGGTGGTCGGTTCGTCGAAGAAGATGATCTCGGGTTCGGCGGCGATGGCGCGGGCGAGGCCGACGCGTTTCTGCATGCCACCCGAAAGCTCGGCTGGGAAGAGGTCGGCCACCTCGGGTTTCAGCCCGACGCGGCGCAGCTTGCCGATGGCGATTTCGCGCGCCTCGGCCTTGGGCAGCGCTTTCGTGCCGCGCAGCAATCGGAAGGCGACGTTTTCCCACACGCGGAGCGAATCGAAAAGCGCGCCGCCCTGAAACAGCATCCCGAACCGCGCAAGGAACGCGTCCCGGTCGGCCTTGGTCACGTCCTGTCCGTCAAGCGTGATCTGGCCGCCATCCGGGCGCACAAGGCCAAGGATGCACTTCAAGAGGACCGACTTTCCGGTGCCTGATCCGCCGATGATGACCATGCTTTGCCCCGACGGGATCGTCAGGTCGATCCCGGCCAGAACCCGGTTTATGCCAAAGCTTTTCCTGACGCCGGAGAGGGTGATCATGTCGTGAAGAACACTTCGGTCAGCAGGTAGTTCGCGGCAAGGATCAGGACCGAGGCCGAAACCACGGCAGCTTTGGTCGCCGCACCCACACCTTGCGCACCACGAGCCGAGTTCATGCCGTGATAGCAGCCCATCAGTGCCACGATGAAGCCGAAGACGGCACCCTTCACCAGGCCCGAGCCCACGTCCCACGGTTCCAGAAAATCGGCGGTGTTCTTGAGGTAGGTGGCGGAGTTGAAGTCGAGACGCGTTATCCCCACCAGCCAGCCGCCCATGATGCCGATCGCGTCGCCCACCGCGACCAGGACCGGCATGGCCAGGGTCGCCGCAAGGACGCGGGGGACAGCCAGATATTTCAATGGGTTGGTTGATAGCGTGACAAGCGCGTCGATCTGTTCGGTTACCTTCATGGTGCCGATTTCGGCGGCGATGGAGGACGCGACCCGTGCGGCCACCATGAGGCCGCCCAGAACCGGGCCAAGCTCGCGTGCCATGCCGATCGCCACGATGGAGGGCACCACGCTTTCCGCGTTGAACCGCGATCCGCCAGCGTAGATCTGCAGGGCCAGCGCGCCGCCGGTGAAGATCGCGGTCAGGCCGACCACTGGCAGCGAGAACCAGCCGATCTGCAGGACCGACTGGCCGAATTCGCGCAGGTAGAAGGGCGGGCGCAGGATGTGCCCGACGATGGCACCGGCAAAGAGCGTTACCCGCCCGACTGCGGCAAGGGCCGCGAGAACCGGGCGGCCGATGGCAGCGAAGGGCGCGGCCAGCAGTGTGGCCAGGTTCATGCGGGCCGCTCCTGATAGCGGCGCAGGTAGCGCGGGCCAAGCGAGGTCAGGATCTCGTAGCCGATGGTTCCTGCGGCGTCGGCCAGATCGTCGACCGTCTGGTGAGCGCAGAGGATGTCGAGCGACTTCGGCACTTCGGCGAGATGCGTCACGTCGACGGTGATCAGGTCCATCGACACGCGGCCAACCAGCGGGCAGGGGATATCGCCGTCCCACAGCATCGCGGCGTTAGACAGCGTGCGCGGCAGCCCGTCGGCATAGCCGCCCGCGACGGTCGCAATGACGGCGGGGGTATCGGCCGTCCAGGTGCAGCCGTAGCCGACGCTTTCGCCGGGAGCCACCTCGCGGGTCTGGATCACCGGCAGGCCGAGGCTTACTGCCCGAACCGAGGTATCGAAGGGCAGGCCGCCATAAAGGCCGATTCCCGGGCGGGTCAGGTCAAAGTGATATTTCGGCCCCAGCAGAATGCCGCCCGTCGCCGCCAGCGAGCGCGGGATGCCGGTGCCATCGGTCATTTCGTGAAACGCCTCAAGCTGTGTGGCGTTCAGCGGGTGGTCGGGTTCGTCGGCACAGGCAAGGTGGCTCATCAAGAGCGCCGGCCCCGCGTCGATCAGGATCGAGGCGACGGCCTGCCACTCCAGCATCTCGACGCCCAAACGGTTCATGCCGGTGTCAAGCTGCACGCCGAACGGATGGCCTGGAAGCGATTCCAGGTGGCGGGTGATCTGTTCGAGGCTGTTCAGCATCGGCGTCAGGTCAAGATCGTTGATCATCTCGGTATCGCCCGACATGTGGCCTGACAGCACGGAAATCTGCGGTCCGGGACCAAGCGCCTGACGCACCGCCGCGCCTTCCTCGGCGTATGCCACGAAGAACCGCCGCGCACCGGCCTGCGCCAAGGCGCGCGCCACGCGGGTGACGCCCAATCCGTAGGCATCGGCCTTGACCACGGCTGCGGTCTGCACCTCTGGCCCGGACAGCCGGTCGAGCGCGCGCCAGTTGGCCGCGACGGCATCAAGGTCGATGGTGAGTGTCGCGGTTGCCATGCGCGCTGTTTCGACCGGACCCGGGCTTGGGTCAAGGAAAAACATGGGGCTGCGGGGCAGGGGTTGCATCCGGCCGCCGAAGTCCTGACGATATGATGGCCGTTTGATTGGCCGAAGAGGGATACCACATGGCGCATGACCACAGTGACGAAGCTGTGTCGGAAGGCGAAGCCGATGTGCCCCTGACGGTGCTGACCTGGGCCGGGTTGGGCATTGCCACGCTTGATGCGACCGTGCAGCCGCTGCCGCTGGGTCTGGTGGCCGGGGCGCTGGTCGTGGCCTATCTGGCGGGAGGCGTGCCCCCGCTGCGGTCGGCGTTGAGCGATCTTTGGCAGCGGCGCACCTTGAACATCGACCTTTTGATGGTGGTTGCGGCGTTGGCTGCGGCCAGCGTCGGTGCGGCGCTGGAAGGCGCGGTGCTGCTTGCGCTGTTTTCCGTTTCGGGCACGCTGGAACATCGCGCGATGGGCAAGGCCCGCCGCGCGGTCGAGGCGCTGATGCAGCTTCGCCCCGAAACCGCGCTGAAGTTTGAGGACGGCGCGGTCCGCGAGGTGCAGGTGGCCGAACTTGTCCCGGGTGATCTGGTGATCTTGCGCCCAGGCGCGCGGGTGCCGGTCGACGGGCGGATCGTCGAGGGCACGGGGCATCTGGACGAAAGCACGATCACGGGCGAATCCGAGCCTCGGCTGAAGGCGCTGGGGGCCTCGGTGCACGAAGCCACCGTCAACCTTGACGGCATCCTGACGGTCGAGGTGACGCGGGGGCTGGCCGAAAGCACCGTTGCCCAGATGATCCGCCTTGTGACCGAGGCGCAGGCGATGAAAGCCCCGTCGGAGCGGTTTTCCGACTGGTTTGGGCAGCGCTACACAATCGCCGTGCTTGCCGGTGCCGTGCTGGCCTTCGCTGTCCTTGTTGGTCTTGGCTGGACGCTGGACGAGGCGCTTTACCGCGCCGCGACGCTGCTGGTGGCAGCCAGCCCCTGCGCTGTGGTGATCTCGGTTCCCGCGGCGATCCTGTCGGCGCTGTCCGCCTCTGCCCGGGGTGGGGTTCTGTTCAAGGGCGGCGCCGCACTGGAGCGTCTGGCCGATGTGAAGACCTTTGCCTTCGACAAGACTGGAACGCTGACCACCGGGCAGGCCGAAGTGACCGGTATCCTTGCTCTGCAAGGGGACGAGGACGGTTTTCTTGCCCTTGTCGCCGGGCTGGAGGCGCAGTCCGAACACCCCATCGCCGGCGCCCTCCGCCGTGCCGCCGAGGCGCGGGGCGTCATTCCGATCGCGGTCCGCGATGTCACCTCAAATCCCAGCGAAGGGATCAGCGGGGTTGATTCCCTCGGCCCGATCTGGGCTGGCAACGCGCGCATGCGGGAACGGATGGGGGCGACCCTGCCGCCCGATCTGCAAGCCATGGCCGACGGGTCCGAAACGCTGATCTTCGCCGGGCGCGGCGACCGGCTTTTGGGCGCGGTCACCGTTGCCGATGACCTGCGGCCGACCGCCCGCGAGGGGCTGGCGGCGCTCAAGGCAGGGGGGGTCGCGCGAATCCTGATGATGACCGGCGACCGCGCGCCCGTGGCCGCCCGAATCGGCGCAGCCCTTGGGCTGAAGGACAGCGAGATCGAGTCTGGCCTGCTTCCCGCCGACAAGGTCACGCTGGTTGACGCGGCGGCGAAACGTGGTGCCGTGGCGTTCGTAGGCGACGGGGTGAACGATGCCGCCGCCCTGGCGCGGGCCGATGTCGGCGTGGCGATGGGGGTGGCGGGCAGCGAAGTGGCGCTGCAGGCGGCGGATGTGGCGCTGATGGCCGATGACCTTGGCCGCCTTGCCGCCGCGCATGCGCTTGCGCGCCGCACCCGCGCGATTATCCGCCAGAACCTGACATTTGCGATCGGCGCGATGCTGGTGCTGGTGACCGGGGGGCTGTTTTTCAACCTGCCGCTGCCGCTTGCCGTCATCGGCCACGAAGGCGGCACGCTGCTGGTGGTGCTGAACGGCCTGCGATTGCTGGCCGATCCGATCCGCCGTCCGGCCTGACCTGCCGTCTAGCGCCCCAGCGCCCGGTCCAGATGCACGTAGCCGCCGTCTACCAACAGCCATTGCCCGGTGGTATGGCCGGCCTTGGGCGACAAGAGGAATACCGTGGTTGCCGCGATTTCCGCCGCTTCGGTCATGCGCTGGCCTAGGGGAATGCGCGCGGTAATGGTGGCAAGGGCCGCGTCGGGGTCGGGCAGGGTCTGCAGCCAGCGCGCATACATCGGCGTCATTACCTCGGCCGGGATCACCGCGTTCACCCGCACGCCGTGGGGTGCCAGCGCCGCCGCCCATTCCCGCGTCAGCCCCAGTTGGGCTGCCTTCGCCGCGACATAGGCCGAGGTCGAGCCCTGACCCGTCAGCGCAGTTTTGGACGAGATGTTGACGATGGCGCCGCGCGCGGCCTTCAGATCGTCGAGGCACAGGTGGGCGAGCGTGTAGTAATGCAAGAGGTTCTGGTCCAATGAGGCGCGAAATGCCTCGGGCCCTGCCTCGAGCCCCACGCCATCGTTGGTGCCGGCATTGTTGACCAAGGCGTCAATCCGCCCGTAGCGGCGCCGCACTTCGGCCACTGCCGTGCGGCAGCCTTCGTCCTGTGCAAGGTCGGCGATCACCACGCTGGCCTGTGGCTGGCGCGTGGTGAGGGCGGCCAAGAAGCCTGCCTCCGGCTCGCGGCGCGCGACGATCACCGGGATCGCGCCTTCTGCCGCCAGTTCCTCGGAAATCGCGCCGCCAATTCCGGCACCGCCACCCGTGACGATCACCACCTTGTCCGTCAGTCCCAGATCCATGCCTAACTCTCCCGCATTTGGCGGTCACACTGCACCAGTGTGCGGCACTGCGAAAGGGGACCCGCCCTCGGGGGTGTCGAACCCCCGAGGGCGGCAATGCCGTGAGTTGGCACCCCAGCGTGGCTGGGGCTGCAGATGTGGGATGCCTCCGGCGGGAGTATTTTGAAAAGAGCAATGGCTGGTCGGATGCCGTGTGGTCAGAACCCGACGTCGGGGCCGCCCGACCCTTGCCACGGTTTTGCGAGGTTGCCAAAGCGGGTGAAGCGGCCTTCGAAGCTGAGTTCCACGGTTCCGATCGGCCCGTGGCGCTGCTTGCCAATGATGACCTCGGCCTTGCCATGCACCGATTCCATGATCGTCTGCCACTGCGCCATCTTTTCCAGCTCGTGGTCGCCCGGCTTTTCCCGCTCGCGGTAGTATTCGTCACGGTAGACGAACATCACTACGTCGGCGTCCTGTTCGATCGACCCGGATTCGCGCAGGTCGCTGAGTTGCGGCCGCTTGTCCTCGCGGCTTTCCACCGCCCGGCTAAGCTGCGAGAGCGCAATCACCGGGATGTTCAATTCCTTTGCGATGGCCTTCAGGCCTTGCGTGATCTCGGAGACTTCCTGTACCCGGTTCTCCTTGGACGTGCCCTTCAGAAGCTGCAGGTAGTCGATGATCAGCACGTCAAGGCCATGCGTCCGCTTCAGGCGCCGCGCCCGCGCCGCGACCTGGCTGATCGGCAGGGCAGGGGTGTCGTCGATATAGAGCGGGCAGGCCTCCAGCGCCTTCGCCGCTTCGACGAAGCGGCGGAATTCCTGTTCGGTCATGTCGCCGCGGCGGATCTGTTCGGACGGCACTTCGGATGCTTCTGACAGGATACGCGCGGCCAACTGTTCGGCGCTCATTTCAAGCGAGAAGAAGCCGACGACGCCGCCTTCGACTGAGCCTTCGCCGCCATCCGGCATCCGACCGCGCTTGTGCGCCTTGGCGATGTTGAAGGCGATGTTGGTGGCAAGCGAGGTCTTGCCCATCGACGGACGACCGGCAAGGATCAGAAGGTCGGAGGGGTGCAGCCCCCCCAGCTTGCGGTCCATGTCGATCAGGCCGGTCGAGATGCCGGCGAGGCCGCCCTCGCGCTGGTAGGCCGCGTTGGCTACATTCACTGCGTCCGTTACGGCCTTGAGAAAGCTTTGAAATCCGCGTTCGGCAACGCCTTGCTCGCCCAGTTTGTATAGCCGCTGCTCGGCTTCGATGATCTGGTCCTTGGGCTCGCTGTCGACTGCGACCTTGGCCGCCTGCGCCGCGATGTCGCGGCCCAGCTGGATCAGTTCGCGCCGCACGGCGAGGTCGTAGATCATCTGCGCATAGTCGCGCGCCGCGTAGGCCGAGATCGCCGCCCCCGCGAGGCGCACCAGATAGGCCGGGCCACCAAGGTCCTTCAGGCCTGCGTCTTCTTCAAGAAACGCCTTCAGGGTTACCGGCGAGGCCAGCGCGTTCTTCAGGATGCGTGCCGCCGCGATTTCGTAGATGCGCTGGTGCACCGGATCGAAGAAATGCTCGGCCTTCACCACCGAGGAAATCCGGTCGTAGACGTCGTTGTTGACGAGGATCGCGCCCAGAAGCTGCTGTTCAGCCTCGATGTTATGCGGAAGAACCTCGGTTTCCGCGCCAGCACTGGTTGTTGCGGGGACGATTTGCCTGACAGCTGCCAAGTCGGCCATATGCTTCCACTCCCTCAATCCCGAGCGTCTCTTGCGCCCTTAACGATAAGCCGGCAACACCTGATAGATCGGTGCATGGACCGGGTATAAGTCTGAGGATAACCGCCGAGGCCCGAGTCGGCCACCATCTTTAGGGTCGGACACGCGGAACGGCACCGCCTGTTGACGCCCGAATCCTGTTATCCACAAAGGCTGCACAGGGCTGCGCACAGAGAAGCCCCGGTGTCAGGCGGGCTTCCGCGCATCCTGCCAGGCGCGCGGTGCAGACAGGAAAGTCTCGACCTCGGCCAGCGTCGCGGCATCGAAACTGCCCTGCGCGCGGGCTTCGGCCAGCACGTCCCACCAGGTGCACAGGTGGTGCAAGGCGACGCCATGATCAGCCAGACGCTGGGTCGTTTCGGGAAAGATCCCGTAATAAAAGATCACCGCGGTATGGGCGCAGGTAGCCCCGGTTTCGCGGATCGCATCAACGAAGGACAGTTTCGAGCCGCCATCGGTGGTCAGATCTTCCACCAGAAGGACCCGCTGCCCCTCGCTCATCGCGCCTTCGATGCGGGCGTTGCGGCCGTAGCCTTTCGGTTTCTTGCGCACATAGGTCATCGGCAGCGCCATACGTTCGGCCACCAGTGCCGCAAAGGGAATTCCGGCTGTCTCGCCCCCGGCGATGTTGTCGAACGCCTCAAAGCCCGCATCACGCATCACCGTGACCACCATGAAATCCATCAGCATGGACCGGATGCGCGGATAGGAAATCAGCTTGCGGCAATCGATGTAGGTGGGTGAGGGCAGCCCCGAGGCCAGCGTGAACGGGGTTTCGGCGTTGAAGTGCACGGCCTTGATTTCCAACAGCGCGCGCGCGGTCAGGCGGGCGATCTCGGCGGCGGGGGGAAAGCTTGAAGGGATCATCGGCAGGCTCGCAATCAGGGCTCGACGTGCCAGTGCACGGGGAAACCGGGGTTGAAGACGGTCACAGGCCCCGCCTCGGACAGGATCTTTTCGGGGAAGGCGTTGGCTGTGGCACGCTTTGACAGGGTCATCCGCGCCTCGTTTGCGGGTAGGCGGTAGAAGGCCGGGCCGTTCAGGCTGGCGAAGGCTTCCAGCCGGTCCAGCGCGCCCTCCTCCTCGAACACATGCGCAAGGATCGGCATGGTGTTCGTCGCGGTGAAGCAGCCGGCGCAGCCGCAGGCATGTTCCTTCAGCGCGTCCACATGCGGGGCGCTGTCGGTGCCAAGGAAAAATCGCCCCTCGCCCGAAACCGCAGCCGCGCGCAGCGCCAGCCGATGCTTTTCGCGCTTGGCGACCGGCAGGCAATAGTAATGCGGCCGTATCCCCCCGGCGAGGATGTGGTTGCGGTTGATGATCAGGTGGTGCGTCGTGATCGTGGCACCCAGCGTGTTACCGCCAGCCCGCGCATAGGCCACGCCTTCTTCGGTGGTGATATGCTCCATCACCACGCGCAGGCCCGGCAGTCGGCGGCGCAGCGGGTCAAGCACCGTGTCGATGAACACGGCTTCGCGGTCGAAGATGTCTACCGACGGGTCCGTCACCTCGCCGTGCAGGCAAAGCGGCAGGCCGATTTCGGCCATCTTTTCCAGCACGGGTATCACGCGGCCCAGATCGCGCACTCCGGCGTGGGAATTGGTCGTGGCGCCCGCCGGGTAGAGTTTGACCGCCCGAACCAGCCCCGATGCAGCCGCAGCGGCCACATCGGCAGCCACCGTCGCCTCGGTCAGATACAGCGTCATCAACGGTTCGAATGTCGCACCCGGCGGCAGGGCCGCCAGAATACGGTCGCGGTAGGCGCGCGCATCGTTACCAGTCACAACCGGCGGCACGAGGTTTGGCATGATGATCGCCCGCGCAAAATGCCGGGCGGATTCCGGCAGCACGGCCTTCAGCATCGCGCCGTCGCGCAGGTGCAGGTGCCAATCGTCGGGGCGGCGGAGGGTCACGGTATGCATGTGCCTTCGGGTAGCGCAAAGCCGCCCCCGTTTCCAGTGGCATCGCGGGGCAGGCTGGTGCAGCATGCCCGAAACCCAAGACCGGAGCCTGGAATGACCCGCCTTGCCGCCCTGTTCATCGTTCTCGCTGCACCCGTCGCGGGACAAGAGGTCGACTGCACTGCCGCCATCACGCAGATGGAAATGAACTATTGCGCCGAACAGGACTGGTCCAAGGCCGATACCGGGTTGAATCAGGCATACCAGATGGCGATGGCCGATCTGAAGCAGGCCTTGGCCGAGCGGCCCGAAGACCTGACGAAGGAAACTACCCTGTTGCGCGATGCCCAGCGCGCCTGGATCGCGTTTCGGGATGCCAACTGTGCCGTGGCGGGCTACCCGATGCGGGGTGGGTCTGCCGAACCCTTGTTGATCTATGCATGCCTGCGCGGCATGACCCTGGCGCGCACCGAAGACCTCAACCGCTGACCCGAGTTCTGATCACCCGCCCGTCAGTTCCGCCAGCCTGCGCTGGAACCGGGGCGCGCGCAACCGCGAGGTGACCGACCGGCAGATCATCACCTCGCGCTGCGGATGGCCGCTGCGTTCGGCTGCATACAGGATCGCGCGCAGGTAGCTGGCGTTCGACCGCCGACCGCGCCACATCCGCGCAAAGCCGTAGGGTGTGAGCTTGCCGTCCATCACGGCGGCCAGCAACCGGTCAAGCACCTGCATCTCGACCAGCGTATCTTCGGTCGCTTCGCCGGTGTGCGGCGCGTTCAGCACCGTCACATAAGGCCGCCGGAACAGGGCCGCATGCATCGCGTCGCGCGGGTTATACGGGTCGTGGATCAGCCAGACCTTGCTTGCGCCTTCGGTCATGTCCGGGGCAAATCCGTAGCGGTCAGTAAAGTTCAGCCGCCGTGCCGAAAGGTGCCGGTCGTCCCAGCGCGCAAGCGAGGTGTCCATCGTGGCCCGCGGCGCGATCAGCAACAGTTCCGCGCCCGGCGAGGCCACCGAATAGGCTGCCGCCGCATAGCCCGAAATGCCCGCCCCGTAGAACACGACGCGCTCGAAATCTTCGAGGAACCCGTCGTCCACCAACCGGTCGAAATAGCGGTAGACCGCCGGGTCGCGCCACCAGGTCTCGCCCTCGGATATGATGCACAGATGCGACCAGCCGCGCGACTGTGCCAGCGCCTGATGCGCGGGAAGATTGCCTTCACGCTCGCGGATCGCAGACGCGACCTCGAACGTGACCAGAAGCACCGGCTTTTGCTCTACAAAGAAAGCCCAGTGCCGGTCACCTAAAGGCAGTAGATCGCCATCCTCTTCGGTCAGCCGCGTCATGGCGCGCAACCAGTCTGGCGTCGCTTCCGCAGTGAGGCCATCCCAATCGGACATGGTATAAAGAACTTCCAAAGAAAAAATTAGCTTCTGGAACCAATTTCCTTTGTCGAAGCGCTTCAAACAAGTCGGGAAAGCGTAAACGGAGCCGTCACTTGGCAAACAACCAAGGGCCATTGTTTCGTGCAGTCGCAGCGTCTCGCGCGGAGGTAGAGTTATTCATCCGCAGGTGGTATTTGCCGGATTGCGTGCCGCCAGACCAGCCGCGCCTCCTCGGCGCTGATCGCCCGTGTCGGGGGTGTCATCAGCATTCGGCCGAACAGACTGCGCCATGATTCTTCGCCCATCAGCGTCAGAAAACGCGCTTTTCGCCACGCCACCGCCGCCGTGTGCAGAGGGCCCAGAACCGGGTCCGCCAGCAGCGCCTGACGGTCGGCGCGGCTGTCCAGAGCCAGCACCGAACCGTCCTCCACGTCGCAGAAATTGCGCTCCACCCAGTAGTCCATGTTCAGCCCGGTCACGCCGGGAAAGACGCTGCCCCGGTCGCATTTCACCACGAAGCCTTCCATCGTCCCCAGCGCGTAATGGTTCAGCTGCACCAGACGGAAATTGTCGCGCCCGAGGTCCGAGAATATCCGCTCGCGGTGAAAGAGCGCGGGCAACCGTCGCCCCGATCCGTCATACCACCGCTGATCGGGCAGGCGCGCAGGGTCAGGGTTGCGTGGCCGGTGAACGCCAAGCCGGCCATAGCTGCCATCATTGCGGTAAAGCGTCTTGAACAGCGCCGCCCGCCACGGCCAGTGCAGCACCGCAGGTGCGGCCTTGGTGAAGGTCTGGGTGACAGGATGATCCTCATACCCTACCACCCCGGCGTTGCCGAAAAAGCGCCAGGTCAGCGTGATTGCGGTGGCGTCGGGCAGGGCGGCCAGCAGGTCGCCGACCGTCCGCCCGCCGACATGGATGTTCACGAATTCATCAATGTCAAAATACAAGACCCAGTCCGCGCCCCGCACCAGAGGATGCCGGTCGGCCAGCTTCAACGCAGCCCATTGCGGCCCTTCCTTGTGCGGCCCGTCATTCCTGACATGGGTCAGCCAGCCCATCGCCTCCAGCCGGTCCAGCATCGCGTCGGTGCCATCGGTGCAATCGTTTGAAAACACCAGAAAATCGGTAAACCCGCAGGCCCGGTGATGCGCCAGCCACTCCAGCAGGAACGACGCCTCGTTCCTGACCGTCAGCACGGCCGTCACCCGCATTGCCGCGCCCGTTTCATCTGTCCCAAAATATCCCCGCCGGAGGCTCCGACGCCCCAACCCATGCGCCGATCACGGGTTAGCACGACCGGCGCCAGCGGGCCAAATCAGAAAAACGCCTGCAGTCCGGTGATTGCGCGGCCCAGGATCAACGCGTGCACGTCATGCGTGCCTTCATAGGTGTTGACCGTTTCCAGGTTCACCATGTGGCGCATCACCTGGAAATCTTCCTGGATGCCGTTGCCTCCGTGCATGTCCCGCGCCCAGCGGGCAGCGTCCAGCGCTTTGCCGCAGTTGTTGCGCTTGACGATGGAAATCATCTCGGGCGCCGCATTCGCCTCATCAAGGAGCCGCCCGACGCGCAAGCTGCCCTGCAGGCCCAGCGAAATCTCGGTCATCATGTTGGCCAGCTTCAACTGAAAGAGCTGCGTCTGCGCCAAGGGCTTGCCGAACTGCTTGCGATCCAGCCCGTATTGCCGGGCCGCATGCATGCAGAACTCCGCCGCCCCCATCACGCCCCAGCTGATGCCATACCGCGCCCGGTTCAGGCAGCCGAACGGCCCTTTCAGCCCTTCGACGAACGGCAAGAGCGCGTCCTCACCCACCGCCACGTCCTTCATCACGATCTCGCCGGTGATCGAGGCGCGCAGCGACAGCTTGCCGCCGACCTTCGGCGCCGAAAGGCCCTTCATACCCTTCTCCAGCACGAAGCCCTTGATCTTGCCGCCATGCGCCTCGGACTTGGCCCAGACCACGAACACATCCGCGATCGGCGCGTTCGAAATCCACATCTTCGCGCCATTCAAAACATAGCCCGTTGCGGTCTTCTTCGCCGTCGTCTTCATTCCCGCCGGGTCAGAACCAGCATCCGGTTCGGTCAGGCCGAAACAGCCGATCCATTCCCCACTGGCCAGTTTCGGTAGAAACTTCACCCGCTGCGCCTCGGTGCCATAGGCGTAGATCGGATACATCACCAGGCTCGACTGCACGCTCATCATGCTGCGATAGCCACTGTCGACCCGCTCCACTTCCCGCGCCACCAGCCCGTAGGCGACATAGCTGGCCCCCAGCCCGCCGTATTCCTCTGGCACCGTCACGCCCAGAAGGCCCATTTCCCCCATCTCGCGGAAGATGCCGGGGTCGGTCGTTTCCTCCCGGTAGGCCGCCACCACGCGCGGCTGCAGCTTTTCCTGCGCATAGGCCCGCGCCCCGTCGCGCAGCATCCGCTCCTCTTCGGTCAGCTGGTCCTCCAGCCGGAAGGGGTCTTCCCAGTCGAATCGCCCCAGATCAGGTGCGTCCTTCGATTTCAACTTCGGTGCGTCCAGCATGGCAATCTCCATCATTCTTCCCGAAAGGATTGCACGAAACGCGCGTCCGTTCTATCGAAACCCTGTCGCAGGTTCATGAGGAAACCTCATAATGCTCCCCCGCCGTTACCTGCCCTCCATCGCCTCGCTGATGGCGCTGGAGTCTGTCGCCCGCCTCGGCACCGCCTCCGCCGCAGCGGAAGAACTGGCCCTGACCCAAGGCGCCATCAGCCGCGCGCTGAAGGCGCTGGAAGACCAGCTTGGCGTCACGCTCCTCAACCGCGACCGGCAGCGCCTGCGCCTCACTCCGGCGGCCGAGGATTATGTGGTCGAAGTCCGCCGCGCCCTTGAAACGCTGGCCTCCGCCTCGCTCACCCTGCGCGCCAACCCCACCGGCGGCAGCCTGAACCTTGCCATCCTGCCCGCCTTCGGCATGCACTGGCTCGCCCCGCGTCTCGCCTCCTTCGCCCGAGCGCATCCCGAGGTCACGGTGAACCTCTCCACCCGCCTGCGCCCCTTCGAATTCGAAGGCTCGGGCTTTGACGCGGCCATCCACTATGGCCGGCAGGATTGGCCCGGCGTCGATTACCTGAAACTCATGGACGAAGACATCCTCGCCGTCGCCGCCCCATCTCTCACCGGCCCCCTTGCGCGCCCCGACGACATCCTCGCCCACCCGCTCCTCCAGATGCAAAGTCGCCCCGGCGACTGGGGCCGCTGGCTTGCGCACCACGGGCTGCCCGGCCAGCGCCCGCCCGGCATGATGTTCGACCAGTTCGCCACCCTGACCCAAGGCGCGGTGCACGGCCTCGGCCTTGCCCTGATCCCCACCTTCCTGATCCAGCGCGAACTTGCCGAAGGCCGCCTCATCCCGATCTTCGGCCCGTCGATCCCGGCTTTGGGCAGCTACCACCTCGTCTGGCCGCAGAACCGCCCGCCCCGCGGCCCGCTCACCTCGTTCCGCACATGGGCCTGCGCCGAAGCCAAAGATGCCGCCTTGACCGCACCCGGCACCGCAGCCAAGCATGCATCACCAGACCGGAGCACGCCGTGACCGCGAACCCCACGTCCATCGACGCCGTCGAAACCCTGCTTGCCGGGCAGAACTACGTCGCCTCGCGCGCCCTTGCGACAGTGGTGTTCCTTTCCCTCAAACTCGGCCGGCCGCTGTTTCTCGAAGGCGAGGCCGGCGTCGGCAAGACCGAGATCGCCAAGGCCATCGCCACCGGTCTTGGCCGCCGCCTGATCCGCTTGCAATGCTACGAAGGCCTCGATGCGTCTTCCGCCGTGGCCGAATGGAACTTCGCCGCCCAGATGATCGCGATCCGCACCGCCGAGGCGACCGGGGCAGGCGACCGCGACGCGCTGAGGACCGAACTTTTCACCGAAGACTATCTGATCGAACGCCCGCTTCTGGCCGCCATGCGCCCGCAACCCGGCGGCGCCCCGGTCCTTCTGATCGACGAGTTGGACCGCACCGACGAACCCTTCGAAGCCTTCCTGCTGGAGGCTCTCTCCGATTTTCAGGTCACCATCCCGGAACTCGGCACCATCCGTGCCCCCGAACCGCCGATCGTGATCCTCACCTCCAACCGCACGCGCGAGGTGCACGACGCGCTGAAACGCCGCTGTCTCTACCACTGGGTCGATTTCCCCGATTTCGCCCGCGAGCTTGCGATCCTCCACGCCCGCGCCCCCGAGGCGAGCGAAAGCCTCAGCCGCGAGGTGGTGGCGTTCGTGCAAGCCCTGCGCCGCGAAGACCTGTTCAAGCGCCCCGGCGTGGCCGAAACCATCGACTGGGCGAAATGCCTCCTCGCCCTCGACGTCGTGCAGCTTTCGCCCGAAGTCATCTCCGACACGCTGGGCGCCATCCTGAAATATCAAGATGACATCCAGAAACTGCAAGGCTCCGAGGCCGCCCGCCTGCTCGACACCGTGCGCCGCGACGTGCTGCCTGCCTGATTTCATCTGTCTCGAAATATCCTCGGGGGTCCGGGGGCAGACAGCCCCCGGCGCCAGCGCCCAAGCCGAAGGCCCGCCATGCATCTGCGAATCTTCACCCCGCACCCCGGCATTCTCGCCTTCTACGATGGCCGCATCCCCGGCTATCGTTTCGATCCGCGGGACAATTGGGTGGATGACGGCGCATTGTCGCTGGGAATAGCCAGTTACGCGCTTGTCCATGACGATCAGGCCATCGTCTACGATACCGGCACCACCCTTGCGCACGGGCGGGCGATCCGCGCGCATCTCGAAACTCTCGGCGTCCGCACCTTCGGCGTCATCCTCAGCCACTGGCACCGCGACCATATCGCCGGCACCGAAGCCTTTGCGGATGCCCACATCATCGCTTCCACCCGCACCGCAGCGCACCTTACCGCGAACCGGGCCGATCTGGAATCCGAAACGCGCTGGCCGCCGATCCGCCCCCTGATCCTGCCCACCACCACCTATGACGACCGCCTGACCCTCACCCTCGGCCCGACCCGGATCGACCTCATCCACGTAAACATCCATTCCGACGACGCGACCGTCCTCTGGCTCCCGGGCAGCCGCATCCTCCTTGCCGGCGACACGGTCGAGGATACCGTGACCTACGTCGCGGAACCCGACCACCTCGCAGCCCACCTTGCCGATCTCGCCCGCCTCAAGGCGCTTCAGCCCCGCCACATCCTGCCCTGCCACGGCGACCCTGACGTGATCGCATCGGGCGGCTACGGCCCCGGCCTGATCGACGCCACCATCCGCTACGTCACCCACCTCACAAGCCCCTCCGACACGCCGCTGCACGACCTGATCGCCGCCGACCTTGCTGCCCGCAACCTCACCTGGTTTGCGCCCTACGAGGGCATCCACCGCCTGAACCTTGCCCGGGTCCGCGCGCATGGCCACTGACTACGCGCCCCTCGATCTGCCCGAAGACGGCAAGCTTGCCCACAACATCACCCATTTCGCCCGGGCGCTGCGCAAGGCTGGCCTGCCCATCGGCCCCGGCCGCGTCGTCGACACGATCCGCGCGGTCGAAGCCGCTGGCTTCACCGACCGCACCGATTTCTACCACGTGCTGCAAGCCTGCCTCGTCAGCCGCCCCGAGGAACGCCGCGTGTTCCGCGAGGTGTTCCGCCTGTTCTGGCGCGATCCGCGCTATCTTGAACACATGATGTCGATGCTTTTGCCGCAGATCCGCGGCGTGCAGGAAGACCGCCCCGCCGCCCCCGCCGAACGCCGCGCCGCCGAGGCGCTGCTGGACGGCACCACTCCGCCCCCCGCGCCACAGACCGACGCGCCAGCGGACGACGAAATCGAAATCGACGCCACCGCCACCATGTCGGCCGAAGAACGGCTCCGCACCCTCGATTTCGAGCTGATGTCCGTGGCCGAGATGGCCGATGCCAAGCGCATGCTCGCCCGCCTGTCGCTGCCGGTGAAACCGCTTGTCACCCGCCGCAGCCGTGCGGCCTTGTCCGGCCCCGCGATCGACCTGCGCCAGACCCTCCGCCTGTCGCTCCGCCATGGCGGCGAGATCACGCGGCTTGCGCGCAAGGCCCCGGTCACCCGATGGCCGAACCTTGTCGTGCTGTGCGACATCTCGGGCTCGATGTCGGATTATTCCCGCATGGTCCTTCACTTTGTCCACGCCGTCGCCAACCGCAAAGGCCAGGGCTGGGCGCGCGTCCACGCCTTCACCTTTGGCACCCGGCTGACCAACATCACCCGCCACCTCAAGACCCGCGATGTCGATGCCGCCCTCAACGCCGCCGGGGCCGAGGCGCAGGATTGGTCTGGCGGCACCCGCATCGGGGCCAGCCTGCATGCCTTCAACCGCGATTGGTCGCGCCGCGTGCTGGGGCAGGGGGCGGTTATCCTGCTTATCACCGACGGGCTTGACCGCGATCCGACCGGCGCGCTGGCCGCCGAGATGCAGCGCCTGCACCTGTCCTGCCGCCGCCTGATCTGGCTCAATCCGCTGTTGCGCTGGACCGGCTTTGCCCCAAAGGCCAGCGGCATCCGCGCCATGTTGCCCCATGTCGACAGCTTTCGTGCCAGCCATTCCGTCGCCTCGCTCGAAGAGCTTGGCCGTGCGATATCCGATCCCGGCGACACCGGCGAAAAGGCGCGCCTCATGGCGCTGATCGGGGCTGCCTGACTGGCCAATCCCGCACGCTGGATGCTAAGCGAGCTGTAACCCTGCGCTATCGCCTTTCGCCGCCGTGATATCGCTTATCATCGCGAAGGGGCGCTTTCGTCGGGGCCGAGAAAGGCCTGCCGCGGAACCGATGCGAATCATTGGGCGTTGTGCATGGTCTGGCAGAAGAGGATTTGTCATGAGAAGACTATTGATTTCCACAACGGCGCTGTCCGTGGCCATGTCGCCCATGGCAACGCTTCCGGGTTTTGCCCAGACGCTTGCCGAAGACGGATCGGTTCTGGGGCCGGATGGTTCGGTGCTCTGCATCCCGACCGCCGACCTGCCGTGCGATATTGACGCAATCACCGCTGCTCTTGTCGAGGCCGAGGCTGCCAAGGCTGCCACTGCCGAAGCAGAAGCCGCCGCCGCCGAAGCCGCCGCTGCCGCAGCGGCCGCAACCGAAGCCGCAGCCGTAGAGGCCCAGCAGGCCGAAGCCGCCGCCGCCGCCGCCGCCGAGGCAGAGGCGCAGTCCAAGGCCGCCGCCGAGGCAGCAGCAGCCGCCGAAGCCGATGCCAACGCCCAGGCCGAAGCCGAAGCAGCCGCCGCCGCCGCCGCTGAAGCCCAGGCCGCCGCCGATGCCGCTGCCGCCGAGGCCGATGCCCAGGCTAAGGTCCAGGCCGAAGCCGAAGCCGCCGCCACGGCAGCCGAGGAAGAAGCCGCCGCTGCCGCCGCTGCGCAAGTCGAAGCCGAAGCTGCCGCTGGCGCGGCCGAACAGGCCCCGGCTGAAGAACCCGCAGCAGAGCAGCCTGCAGTGGAAGAGCAACCCGCGGCCGAAGCACCTGTGGTTGAAGAGCCTGCCGTCGAAGAACCGGCAGCCGAAGAGCCTGTGCTCGAAGAGCCCGCCGTCGAAGAACCGACGGCCGAACAGCCTGCGGTCGAAGAGCCTGCGGTTGAAGAGCCTGCCGCCGAGCAACCTGTGGCGGAAGAACCGGCAGTGGAAGAACCCGCCGCAGAAGCGCCTGTGGCCGAAGAGCCCGCAACCGAACAACCGGCAGCCGAAGAGCCTGTCGTTGAAGCACCCGCAGCCGAAGCACCAGTCGCCGAAGAGCCTGCGGCCGAAGAGCCTGCGGTCGAAGAACCGGCTGTGGAAGAACCGGCTGTGGAAGCACCCGCGACCGAAGCTGAAGCTGGTGTCGAAGCAGCACCGGCTGATCCCGAAGCCGCCGCTGCCGCAGACGCCGCCGCTTTGTCGGAAGCCGAAGCAGAGCTTGCGGTTACCGAAGATGGCCAGGTCGTTGATCCCGCCGCAGGTTTGGCCACCGCTCCGGAAGACCCTGCGGTTGCCGAGGCCGAACCGGTTGACGCACCCGAGGTGACCGAAACGCAGGTCGAGACATTGACCAACCTCCTGTCTGCAGATCCGACGACAGTCAATCCGGCAACCCTTGGCGCTGCCGAGACCTTGGCCGAACAGCCGGCTCCGGTTGAAGGCAAATCGCTTCTGGAAACCGAAGCGCCTGCCGATGCCATCAGCGCCGTCACCGAAGTACTGACCAACGAAAACGTCCGCACCTCGGGCGAAGAATTTGCAGCGGCGCCGGTCGCCGTGTCGGAAGGCAAGAAGAACAAGCTGTCCGATCTTGAAAAGGCGGGGCTTGTGGTGCTTGGCGCACTGACAGTCGGGGCGCTGATCCGTGCGGCCCAGCCGCCGGCTGATGGCGGTCAGGTCGTGAACGAAGGCCCGGTCGATGGGGTTGGCGGCGGGCGTGTCGTCTCCAACACCGGGGACCGCGTGATCGTGCTGCAACCTGACGGCACCTACCGCGTGCTGAAGGATGACGATTCGATCATCCGCCAGCCGGGGTCGACCGTGCGCACTGAAACCTACGCAGACGGATCTACCCGCACGATCGTGGAACGCGCCGACGGCACGCAGGTTGTAACGATCCGAAATGCAACCGGCCGCGTCCTGCGCCGCGCGCAATACGACAGCCAAGGCCGCGAGATGGTGCTGATCGACGATCTTGCCGCCGAAGAAGTCGTTTATGTCGAGGATCTGCCGAAGCCGCGCAAGCGCATCGTGATCTCGTCCAAGGACGACGACGCTGCCTTGAAACTGGAGCTTGCCGCCGTCGAAGCCGACCGCGCCGGGCGCAAGTTCTCACTCCGCCAGATCCGCGACATTCCCGAGGTTCGGGCGCTTGCGGCCACGATCGACGTCGAAAGCATCACTTTTGCCAGCGGGTCGTCTGCAATCGCGGCCGAAGAGGCGCGCAATCTGGCTGACCTTGGCCGGGTGATGCAGGACTTGCTGGATGAAAACCCGGCCGAGATCTTCCTTGTGGAAGGCCACACCGACGCTACCGGCAAGGCCGCGATGAACCTCGCGCTGTCTGACCGTCGTGCAGAATCGGTGGCGCGGGCGCTGACGGAATACTTCGACATTCCGCCGGAAAACATGGTGATCCAGGGCTACGGCGAAACCGAACTTCTGGTTGATACCCAAGCCAATGAGCCGCGCAACCGCCGGGTCGAGGTGCGGGTCATCAGCCCGCTCATGCGCACCGCGAGCCGCTAAACCGGCACAGGCTTCATCCAAAATACGGGGCGTGGGAGCAATCCCGCGCCCCGTCCCATTTGTGCGGAATCTTCTGGCAAGGGCAGGGGCGGCAAGCCTATCCTCACCGCCAACGAAAGGCCCCCGCAATGACCAACCGCGCCGTCCATGACAGCATTCCCGAAATCGCCCTTGGCTGGCACCGCGACGGCAGGGGGGCGGCACTTGCGACAGTCGTCGAAACCTGGGGATCGGCCCCGCGTCAAGCGGGCAGCCAACTGGTGGTATCGGGCGACGGCGAGATGATGGGCTCGGTCTCGGGCGGCTGCGTCGAGGGCGCGGTGGTGACCGAGGCGATCGAGGCGTTGGCCGACCGCCGCCCGCGCATCCTGACCTTTGGCGTCAGCGACGAGACCGCCTTCGCCGTCGGCCTTGCGTGTGGCGGCACGATCCGTGTGCTGGTGGAACCCGTGGGCGAGGGCGATCAGGCGCTTCCCGCGCCGCTGCTGGCCGACCTTGTTACCGCCCGTGCCCAGCCACGCGCCGTGGCGCTGGTGACCGACACCAACAGCTGGGCGCGCAACCTGATCCCTGCCGGGGGGGATGCCGCCGTCGACGCCCGCCTGAAATCCGACCGTTCCGGAATGGAGGAGGACGGTCGCTTCATCGCCGTGCATAACCCGCCCTTGCGCCTGATCGTGGTCGGGGCCGTACATATCGCCCAGCCCCTCGTTTCCATTGCCCACACCTGCGGCTACGCGACCACCCTGATCGACCCGCGCGCGGCCTTCGGCTCGGACGCGCGATTCCCCGGCGAGACGATCCTCGACGATTGGCCCGATGACGCGCTGGACACGCTCGCCCCCGACGCCCGCACGGCCATCGTCACCCTGACCCACGACCCAAAGCTTGACGATCCCGCCCTGCGTTTCGCCCTGCGCGCCCCGGTGTTCTACATCGGCGCGCTTGGGTCGAAGAAAACCCACGCCAAGCGCGTAGACCGGCTGATCGCCGCCGGCTTTTCCGAAGCCGAGATTGGCCGCATCGCCGCACCCGTGGGCCTTGCCATCGGGGCAAAGACCCCTGCGGAAATCGCGGTCAGCATCATGGCCCAGATCACCGCCGCGCTGAGGCTCTGATGCGCTTCGGTCAGGTGCCTCTGGATCAGGCAGAGGGTGCGATCCTTGCCCATTCGGTGCCGCTAGCGGATGGGCGGTTGCGCAAGGGGATGGTGCTTGGCAGCGCCGATATCGCCCGCCTTGCCGCCGCCGGTCTGGCCGAAGTGACGGTCGCACGTCTTGATCCCGACGACGTACCCGAGGATGAAGCCGCCGCACGGCTTGCGGCGGCGCTGGTGCCCGATCCGGCGGGTCAGGGGCTTGCGGTGTCGGCCGCCTTCACCGGCCGCGTCAACCTCAACGCCACGGGGCCGGGGCTGGCAGATGTCGACGCCGCTGCAATCCACGCCCTCAACCGCATCCACCCCGCCATCACCCTGGCGACGCTGGCCCCGCTGACCCGCGTGACGGCTGGGGTGCTGACCGGCACCGTGAAGATCATTGCATATGCCGTGCCCGCCGCCGCCCTGACCCAGGCGTGCAATGTAGCGCGGTCAGCCATCCGCGTCCTGCCGGTCCGTCGCCGCACCGCCAGCCTGATCCTGACCGAAGTGCCGGGCATGGACGCCAAGCTTGCCGCCAAAGGCGCAAAGGCGGTCGAGGCGCGTCTTTCAGCCTTAGGCATGGCGCTGGTCCAGACGGTCACGGTTGCGCACCAGACCGCCGCCGTCGCCAATGCGCTCCGCGCCGCGACGGGCGAGATGCTGCTTATCCTCACCGGCTCGGCCACCTCCGATCTTTTCGACACCGCGCCAGAAGGTTTGCGCCGGGCGGGTGGCACCGTCACCCGCTTCGGCATGCCGGTCGATCCCGGGAACCTTCTGTTCGTGGGCCAGCTTGGCGACCGCCCGGTGATCGGCCTTCCCGGCTGCGCCCGCAGCCCGGCCTTGAACGGTGCCGACTGGGTGCTGGAACGGCTGGCCTGTGGCCTGACGGTCGGGGACGAAGAGATTGCCGCGATGGGGGTGGGCGGCCTTTTGAAGGAAATCCCGACCCGGCCACAAGCGCGCGAGCCAAAAGACAAAAGCCGGGCGTAGGCCCGGCTTTCAGATTGTCCTGCAGGTCAGACCGTCACTTCGGTCCGATCATCATCACCATCTGGCGGCCTTCCAGCCGCGGGAAGGATTCGATCTTGCCGATCGCGGCCACGTCTTCCTCGACGCGGCGCAACAATTCCAGCCCCAGGTCCTGGTGCGCCATCTCGCGGCCGCGGAAGCGCAGGGTGACCTTCACCTTGTCGCCTTCTTCCAGGAACTTCACCACCGACCGCATCTTCACGTCATAGTCATGCGTGTCGGTGCCCGGACGGAATTTGATTTCCTTGATCTCGATGATCTTCTGCTTCTTGCGCGCCTCGGCCTCGCGCTTCTGCGTCTCATACTTGAACTTGCCGAAGTCCATGATCTTGCAAACCGGCGGTTCAGCATTGGGCGATATTTCGACGAGGTCCAGCCCCGCCTCTTCGGCAAGGGCCATGGCCCGGGCCGGGGTAACAACGCCTACGTTTTCACCATCCGCGCCGATCAGGCGGATCTCCGGCGACCGGATGCGGTCATTGATCCGGGGTCCGGTTTCGCGCTGGGGCGGGGCATTGTGCGGTCTGCGGGCTATGGCAAGCGTCCTTCGGTTGTTGTCTGTTGCGGCGGCAATCTAGACCCCTGACCGCGCCACTTCAACCGCCAACCGCCGCGGAATGAGGCTGATTCCGCGACAAACCGGGGTTTTTCAGCCGATTTAACGCAGCGGTCTTTTCAACCGGAAGCCAAACTGCCATATGACCGCGCATCCGGACCCTCCGGTTATGGGAGTATATCACATGAACAGAAACGTCATCATTGGCGCCATCATCATCCTGCTGGCCGCTGGCGGGTATTATCAATTCAGCTACAAGCCCGCGCAGGAAGCTGCCGCACAGGCTGAAGCCGAGGCCAAAGCCGCTGCCGACGCTGCTGCTGCCGAAGCTGCTGCCGCTGAAGCCGCCGCTGCCGAAGCCGCTGCTGCCGAGGCCGCCGCCGCCGAGGCTGCTGCCGCAGAAGCTGCCGCTGCTGCGACCGAAGCCGCCACTGCCGCGACCGACGCTGTCGAAGGTGCTGCAACTGCTGTGACCGACGCCGCTGCGGCGCTTGACCCGGCCAACTTCAACGCTGACAGCGTTGTCGCGCTGATCGACGGCTCGTCCCTGGACGACGCGACCAAGACCACCCTCAAGACCGCCGTCGAAGCTGCCCGCGCGAACCCCGCGCTGGTTGCCGACACCGTGGCTCAGGTCAAGACCGCACTGGGCATGTAAGCCGCCCCTTCGGGCAAGACAAAAGGCCGCGAGAACAATCTCTCGCGGCCTTTTTCATTTTCCGACGGCCAGACAGTTCGGCCGCGTCAGATGCCGTCGCCGACGAAGGCCTTTTCCACAACGTATTCCAGAGGCTCGGAATTTGCCCCCTCGCGCAGCCCGAACCCTTCCAGCACCGCCTTGACATCATGGTTGAAGGCAAGGCTGCCACAGACCATCGCGCGATCTTCGTCCGGGTCCATCGGCGCAAGGCCAAGGTCGGCGAAGACCTTGCCGCTGGTCAGGTTGTCGGTGATCCGACCCATGTGGTGAAACGGCTCGCGCGTGGTGGTCGGGTAGTACTTCAGCTTGTCGCCGACCATGTCGCCGATCAGCGGGTCGTCCTTCAGGCTCTCGACCAGCTGCCGGCCATACTCAAGCTCTGACACCTCGCGGCACGTGTGCATCATGATGACCTGATCGTATTTCTCATAGGTCTCCGGCTCGCGCATCAGGCTGGCGAAGGGCGCAAGTCCGGTGCCGGTGGCCAGAAACCACAGCCGGCTTCCCGGCAACAACGCGTCATGCACCAGCGTGCCGACGGGTTTGGGCCGCAGGATGATCTCGTCGCCAACCTTGATATGCTGCAAACGGCTTGTCAGCGGCCCATCCGGCACCTTGATCGAATAGAACTCCAACTCCTCGTCCCATGCCGGCGAGGCAATGGAATAGGCGCGCAGCAAGGGTTTGCCGTTGTCGCCCAGAAGCCCGATCATCACGAACTCGCCCGACCGAAAGCGCAACGATTTTGGCCGCGTCACGCGGAACGAAAACAGCCGGTCGGTCCAATGGGTCACGGCCGTCACCGTCTGGGCGTCAGGCAGGTGTGGTTTCGCGGCGGCTTCGGTGGCGGGCGTGGTCACTGGGGAAAGCTCCGTCATGGGGACGACCCTCTCTTAAGACAAAAGCCGCGCGGGGGGAAAGCCCGGCGCGCGGCGCATGGGTGAAATGCAGGCGTCGCTCAGGCGCGCAGCCGGGACTGGTAGTCATGCTGGCGCCAGTCGGCGCGGAACTTCCACTGGTCCTCGGGTTGGCGGGCTGCCAGCTCGTCGGGGATTTCCACCGCGTCAAAGCCGACGCGCCGCGCCATCGCATACTGGTCCGCGATCACTGGCCCCGTCGCGCGCAACTCGCCCCGGTAGCCCAGCATCCGCAGCCGCCGCGCGACCGTGAAGGCGCGCCCGTCATTGAACGCCGGAAACGACACCCGGATCAGCGTCAGGTTGGCCAGATATGGTGCCACCGCCTCGGGATCATCGGTATGGGCAAGGTCCAGCACGCCCTGATGCGCGGCCACATCGGCCAGGGTGACAGCCGTCACCTCCTCGGGTGCGAGACGAAAGCCAGCGTCGGTCACGATCACGCTCATGCGGCGCTCTCCTTCGGGGTTCTCACGGCCTTGCCGTCGATAAAATGGATGCCGCATTCGGTTTTCGCCTGCCCGCGCCAGCGCCCGGCACGCGGGTCTTCCCCCGGCTTCACCGCGCTGGTGCAAGGCGCACAGCCGATCGAAGGATAGCCCTTGGCGACCAGCGGGTGCCGGGGCAGGCGGTTTTCCACCATGTATTCCTCAAGGTCCTCGCGGCCCCAGTGTGCCAAGGGGTTCACCTTGATGCGGAAATCGCCTTCGTTTTCAAAGAAGTCGATCGTGCCACGGTCGGAATTCTGAAACCGCTTGCGGCCGGTGATCCAACCATCGAAGGTCGACAGCGCGCGTTCCAGCGGCTCCACCTTGCGCACGTTGCAGCAGGCATCGGTCGAAAACTGGTGCAGCGTGCCGTCGGGGTCTTCAAACCCCACGCGTGCCGGGTTGGCGCGGATCGTGCGGATGTCGCACAGCGCCAGCCGTTCGGCGAGGTCGCGCTGATAATCCAGCGTCTCTTGAAACAGCATCCGGGTATCGACGAAAAGCACCGGTGTTTCGGGTGCGATCACGCTGACCAGATGCAGCAGCACCACCGATTCCGCCCCGAACGAAGACACCAGCGCCACGCGCCCCAGATCATCGTCCTTCAGCGCATGTTCCAGCACCGCCGTGGCCGAGTGGTGCTTGTAGCGCGCGTTCAGCGCCGCCACCCGCTCCGCCACCGGGCCGGAGTGCAGATCACGCGGCATCTTTTTCGCCTTCCGAGCCGTAGAGCGCCGCTTTGAACGGACCCAGCCCGACCCGGCGATAGGCTTGCAGGAAGGTTTCCGACGCCTCCAACCGCAGGCCCAGATAGGCGCGCAGGATACGTTCGATCGCGGGGACGATCTCGTCATAAGCAAAGCCGGGCCCGGTCTTTTCCCCGATCACCGCGGTTTCCGTGCCGTCGCCGCCCAGCGTGATCTGATAATTCTCCACGCCCGCGCGGTCCAAGCCCAGAATGCCGATATGGCCCACGTGGTGATGCCCGCAAGCATTGATGCAGCCCGAGATCTTGATCTTCAGCGGCCCGATCTCGTGTTCCAGCTTGAGCTCTTCGAAATGCGTCGCCAACTCTTGCGCCACGGGGATGGAGCGCGCGGTGGCAAGGCTGCAATAATCCATGCCGGGGCAGGCGATGATGTCGGACAGAAGCCCGACATTCGCCGTGCCAAGCCCCGCCTGCGCCAAGGCGGCGTGAACGGTGGGCAGGTCGGATTTGTGGACATGCGGCAGGATCACGTTCTGCTCGTGGCTGATGCGCAGGTCGTTGTGGCCATACTTTTCCGCTAGATCGGCCATCAACCGCATCTGGTCGGACGTCGCGTCGCCCGGCGTCGCGCCATGCGCCTTCAGACTGATCGTCACGATCGCATATTGCGCGTTGCGGTGTTCCGACAGGTTTGTATCGGCCCAGGCGCGGAACACCGGGTCGGCCTTGTAGAAGGCATCGAAGCCATCAACTGGCGCATTGCGGAAGGCGGGCGGTGCAAACGCCGCGCGGATATCGTCCAGAAGCGCCTGATCGGCGCCCCCGAAGGCAGGGCGCAGTTCGGCGAACCGTTCCTCGACCATGCGGGTGATCTCCTCGGCGCCGGTCTCGTGCACCGTGATCTTGATGCGCGCCTTGTACTTGTTGTCGCGCCGGCCAAGCGTGTTGTAGACGCTCAGCACAGCCTCGACATAGGGCAAAAGGTCGGCTTCCGGCAGGAACTCGCGCACCGTGATGCCGATCATCGGCGTGCGGCCCAGACCGCCGCCCACCATCACCTCGAACCCCGGCTCGCCTGCCGCATTGCGCACCATCCGCAGGCCGATGTCATGCGCCCGCGTCACCGCGCGGTCATTCGGGCTTCCGGTGATGGCGATCTTGAACTTGCGCGGCAGGAACTGGAATTCCGGGTGGTCGGTCGACCACTGGCGGAGGAGTTCCGCATAGGGGCGGGGGTCGTCGATCTCGTCTGCCGCGGCGCCTGCGAAATGATCCGCCGTGACGTTGCGCACGCAGTTTCCACTGGTCTGGATTGCGTGCATCTCGACATCGGCCAAGGCCTGCAGGATCGCCGGAACGTCGGGCAGCTTCGGCCAGTTGAACTGGATATTCTGGCGCGTGGTAAAGTGGCCATAGCCCTTGTCCCAAGTGTCGGCGATCATCGCCAACTGGCGCATCTGGCGCGGGGAAACCGTGCCGTAGGGAATGGCGATCCGCAGCATGTAGGCATGCAGTTGCAGATAAAGCCCGTTCATCAGGCGCAAGGGGCGGAATTCATCTTCCGTCAGGCTGCCGTCAAGCCGACGCTCCACCTGATCGGTGAACTGGGCCACGCGCGCGCGGACGAAGGCCTCGTCGAAATCGGAATACGAATACATGCGCTTACCCTGCCAGATCGGCTTGCTTGCCGTGGTTATAGTTCGACGGGCCGCGCGTGCGAAACGCCTCGCGGAAATGCGTTGGCTCCGGGCCCTTCGCGCCCGGCTTGGCATCGGCCAGATAGGCGCCGACCACGACCAGCTTCTGCGCCGCCGCATGCAGCAGGCGCATCTGCGCATGGGCCTCGTCGTCGATCAACTCGGCCTCGTGGTGCAAGGGCGACCAGCGATCATCGGTGGTCAGGTAGACCACATCGCCTTCGCGCAGACGGTTGGCGGTCACGACCTTCGGGGTAAAACGGCGGCTCATGCGAAGGCCTCTTTCAACTGGGGCAGGGTGGCTACGGCAAGGCGCGGTGCCAGACCATAAAGAATGATTGCAGGGCCAGTCGCACCCGCGACAGCCTGCGTCAAGGTGGCAAGCGTGGTGCCGGTCACACGCTCGTCGTCGCGTGACACATTCTCCACCACGGTCACTGCAGTATCCGGCGGCGCACCGTGCATCATCAGCCTACCTTGGATGAACCGGGCCGAGGCTTTGCCCATGTAGATCGCCGCGACTTCACCGGCGCGTGCCAGACCGCGCCAGTCCTGTTCGGCAAAGCCCGCCATGTCATGCCCGGTCAGGATACGCAGGCTTGCATTGCGCCCCCGACGCGTCAGGCTTTGCCCAATGCGCGCCGCAGCCACGCTGGCCGCCGTCAGGCCGGGAACGATCTGAAACCCGATCCCCGCCGCCTCCAGCGCCTCGATTTCCTCGTCCAGCCGCCCGAAAATCCCGCAATCGCCGCCCTTCAGGCGCACCACGCGGGCACCCTTCCGCGCGTGGCTCACGATCAGGTCGCAGATCGTGGCCTGCGGGGTAGACGGCCCAAAGCCCTCCTTGCCCACATCAACCCGCTGCACATGCGGCGGGATCAACGCCAGCACCTCTGCCCCGACCAGCCGGTCAAGGATCACCACCTCGGCCTCGGTCAGCGCCTTGAGCGCACCCAGCGTCAGAAGCTCCGCCGCGCCGGGGCCAGCGCCAACGAACAGGACCGGAAAGGATGCAAAGGCGTCAGGCATGGCAAATTCCCGTTTTCAGTCCCTCAATATAGAAGATTTTCCCAGCTTTGCGGTAGTGGCCCTTGCAGATAAGGACGTTCGTTCCGATACTCAGCGCGTTTGGAACAGCGTTCCGTCAGGTGAAGGATCAGGTGAATGGCGGCCCAACTCGACGATCTGGATCGGAAAATCCTGTCCGAACTGCAAGCCGATGCCGAGCAGTCGCTGGACGAAATCGCGCGCAAGGTCGGCTCGTCGAAGACCCCGGTCTGGAACCGGATCAGGCGGATGAAGGAACAGGGCGTCATTACCCGCACCACGGCCATCCTCGATGCCGAGGCGCTTGGTCTGGAGGCGTGTTTCTTCGTCCTGATCCGCACCTCGGAACACGAGGCGGAATGGCAGCGCAAGTTCCTGAAGGCGCTCCGCGAACGCCCCGAAGTGCTGGAGGCGCACCGGTTGGCCGGCGACATCGACTATATCCTGAAGGTCCGCGTCAAGAACGCCCGCGCCTACGACACCTTCTATCAGGCGCTGATCTCCGAGGTCCGCATCTACAACGTGACCGCCCTTCTCAGCATGGAAGAGATCAAGTCGACGACGGTGCTGCCGCTGTAGGCTGGCTCACGCCTCGACCATCAGCCGCGTCAGCCCGTGGAAATGGTAAACGTCGCCATAGCGCGGCGGCTCCACCAGCCGCAGGCCCGGCAACCTCTGGAGCAGGATCGGCAGCGCCACCTGCAACTCCAGTCGCGCCAGTGGCGCACCGACGCAGAAATGCAGCCCCGCCCCGAAGCTCGCATGTGGCTTCACCCGCCGGTCGGGCAGAAACCGCCCCGGCTCCTCCCACATTCCCGGGTCGCGGTTCGCCGCAGCCAGCAGCAGGCCGACCCTGTCACCGCGATGGAAGGTGTGGCCCATCACCTCCACGTCCTCGTAAACCCAGCGCGTGAACATGTGTAGCGCCGGGTCAAAGCGCAGCACTTCTTCCACCGCCGCCCCGGGGTCGCCCAGCAAGGCCGCCGTGGCCGCCGTTTCCAGCAGCGTCTTCACCCCGTTGCCGATGGTGTGCACCGTCGCCTCGTGGCCCGCGTTCAGTAAAAGGATGCAGGTCGAGATCAGCTCGTCTGTCGACAGCCGTTCGCCCTCCATTTCGGCGGCGATCAGGCTGGTGATCAGGTCATCGGCAGGCCGGGCCCGCCGCTCGTCGATATAGCCGGTCAGAAAGGCGACAAAGGCTTCCGTTGCCGCCACGGCCGCCGCTTCCATCGTCGGCGTCCGCCGCGCCTGATACATGCCCACCATCGCGTTCGACCAACGCAGCAATTCCGGAGCCATCGCCTCCGGCACGCCCAAGAGCCGAGCGATGATGATCACCGGCAGGGGCTGCCCGAACGCCTGCAACAGGTCGAATGGCCCTGCGGGAAAGCGGTCGATCAACTCATGGCTCAGCCCTGAAATCTCCGGCTCCAGCGCCGCGATCCGTCGCGAGGTAAAGGCGCGCAGCACCAGACTTCGCAACCGCGTGTGGCGGGGTGGTTCCAGTTCCAGCATCGAATGCGCTTCGACTGCGTAGAACGGCGCCAGATGCGGCGGGATCGGCAGCGGCTCTGGCGCCTCGCGCCCAAAGCGGCGGTCGCGGAAGATCGCGTTCACCGCGGCCGCGTTGCCGGTGCAGGCCAGATCATAGTCGACCCAGTGAAAAAACGGCCCCAGCGCCCGCGCGCGTTCATAGAACGGGTAGGGGTCCTGCACGAAACCCGGCTCTGTCGGGGATTGCGAAAGCCGTTCCATGTTACCTCCGAACCGGCAGCAGCCCCTGCGCGATCAGCGCGCCCGCCACCACGATCACCGCGCCCGCCGTCTGCCACCAGTTCCACGCACCGCCCAAAAGGAACACCATCAGCATAACGTAAAACGGAACCGCGTTCATGTGCAGGCTCGCCGCCCCGATCCCGATCCGCCCGACCGAGATGATCCACAACAGCTGGCTTACCGCCATCGAGCCGATACCAAAGATCGCCAGCCCCATGAACTCCCGCGGCCCGATGGCGCTCCAATCGGGCCAGGCGTCCCGCGCAACACCATCCCCCAGCGCCACCACCAGCATCACGACCGCAGCACCACCCACCGTAACCGCACTGCGGCCAAGCGATGTCAGGTTCGGCAAGGCCTTTACCGTCTCGCGCGATCCCCAAGTGTAGAACAGAACCGACGCCAGCGCCGCCAAGGCGCCAAGGCCAAAGTCGATGGCCCCCATGTTGCCCGCCAGCGCCACCAGCCCGCCCGCAACCGACAACAGCAATCCGATTGCCACCGCCCGCGTGAACGGCCGGCGGTCCGCCACGCATTCCAGCGCGATCCCCGCCACCGGCATCACCGCCGTGACAATCGCCACCGTCACCGCATCGGTCAGCGTCAGCGCGATGATCACCGTCACCGAGGCCAGCCCCAGCGTCACGAACCCAACCCACGCCCCGCGCAGCCAATCGGCCCCGCGCAGCGCGACCGTGCCCTCGACCGCCCACCAGATCGGCACCAGCACCGCCGCCGCCAGAATCGCCCGCGCCGCTGTCAGCGCCAAAGGCGGCATGTGCGGCACGATCAGGTCAGCCGCAGGCAGACCCGAGGCCCAGATTACCATCGAGGCAAGGCAGATAAGATTGGCGATAAGCAGCGAGCGGCCCGGGGCCGTGGCGATCATGGTCATGCAATCGTTCTAGGATGAGAGGCTATCTGCCGCAGGCCCGCCCGCGACAAACCGGTGTCGTCAGGGCGCAAGCGCGGCCACGATCGCACCGAAATCCGCCGCCTTCAGGCTCGCCCCGCCGACCAGTGCGCCATCGACGTTAGGCACCGCGAAAATCTCAACCGCATTCGACGGCTTCACCGACCCGCCATACAGCAGCCGAACGCCCGACGCCTCCGCCCCGATGCGTTTCACCAGACGCGCGCGGATGAAGGCGTGTACCTCGGCAATCTCGGCCAGGGTGGGCGTCCGCCCGGTGCCGATGGCCCAGACCGGCTCATAGGCGATCACCGTGGTCGCCGCCGTGGCGCCTTCCGGCAGCGAACCGTCCAACTGGCTGCCGATCACGTCAAGCGTGCGCCCGGCATCGCGCTCGGCCTCGGTCTCGCCGATGCAGACTATGGCCACCAGATCCGCCGCGATGGCCGCCGCCGCCTTGGCCTTCACCAACGCGTCCGTCTCGCCATGATCGGTGCGCCGCTCGGAATGGCCGAGGATCACATGGCTTGCGCCCGCGTCCTTCAGCATCGCTGCCGAGATATCTCCGGTATGCGCGCCAGACGCCGCAGGGTGGCAATCCTGCCCGCCCACCCGCAAGGCCGACCCCTTGGCCGCCCATGCCATCTGCGCCACCAGCGTTGCGGGCGGGCACAGCAGCATCTCGCATTTGGGGGCGGGGTGAGCGGCGATCAGCGCCGCCACCTCGGCCAACGCGGCTGACGTGCCGTTCATCTTCCAGTTTCCGGCTGCCAGCTTCTGCATTGTCCGTCTCCCCGCTGCGGTCGCCCAGACCTAGCGCCTCGATACCGGAACGAAAAGCCCCAAGGCTTTCCCCTTCGCCAAATATCCTCAGGGGGTGAGCCGGAACGGCGAGGGGGCGGAACGCCCCCTTCGGTCACGCGGCGGGCTGGTCCTTGAACTTGATCGACTCGCCGCAGCCGCAGGCTTCCGCCACGTTCGGGTTGCGAAACTTGAACCCGGCTTCCAGCAAGCCGGTTTCATAGTCAATCTCGGTGCCAATCAGGAACATCTGCGCCATCGGCGCGATCATCACCCGCGCGCCGTCCTGTTCCACCACCTCGTCCAAGGGGTTGACCGAAGCGACGTAGTCCATCGTGTATTCCATCCCCGCGCAGCCACCCTTCTTGACGCCGATACGCAGGCCCGAAGAGCCCTGCTTCTGCATCAGCCGCGCAATCTGGGTGCGGGCGGCGGGGGTCATGGTGACCGCGGCTTTTCCAGGAATTCCGAACATGGCAACACGTCCTTCTGTTGCGTTCAAGGTAATCTGCGGCGGCCTTGCGTTCAAGGCTGTAGGCTACATGAACCCAAGTTCAAGTTTCGCCTCGTCCGACATCATGTCCATGCCCCACGGCGGGTCGAAAGTCATGTGCACGTCAACCTGCTTCACGCCGGGCAGGGGTTCGACCGCTTCGGCAACCCAGCCGGGCATTTCCCCCGCCACCGGGCAGCCGGGGGCGGTCAAGGTCATGGTGATGTCGACCTCGTTCTCCGGCCCGATCTCTATCGTGTAGACCAGCCCGAGGTCAAAGATGTTGACCGGGATTTCCGGGTCAAACACGGTGCGGCAGGCGCCGACGACCTGGTCATAAAGCGGATGGTCCGTGGTCGACGGCTTGATCAGCGGCGCGCCTTCGATCTGGTCCGGCATGGAGGTCATGGCTTTTCCTGCAATCGCCCGAGTTGTTGAGCGATTATATAGGGAATGTCAGACGCAGGGTCCAGTGCCAGCTTTGCCCAAGCCGGCCCGATCTCAGAACGGGATCTCGTCATCCATGTCCGACCGGCCACCCGATGGCGCGCTGCCGCCTCGGCCCCCGCCCGATCCACCAGCCGACCCGCCGCCCGATCCGCCACCCTGGCCCGAGCCGTAATCGTCGTAACCGCCGCCGCTGCGATCGTCATAGCCGCCACCGCCGCCGCCGCCGCCCGATCCGCCATCACGACCGCCAAGCAGCGTCAGCTCGCCGCGATAGGGCCGCACCACGATTTCCGTGGTGTAGCGGTCTGCACCCGACTGGTCCTGCCACTTGCGGGTTTCCAGCTGGCCTTCGATGTAAACGGTGGAGCCCTTCTTCAGATACTGCTCGGCAATCTTGCCCAGTGGCTCGTTGAAGATCGCGACCGAATGCCATTCGGTGCGCTCCTTGCGCTCGCCGCTGGCCTTGTCGCGCCAGGTTTCCGAGGTGGCGATGCGCAGGTTCACCACCTTGCCGCCGTTGGGAAAGCTGCGAACTTCCGGGTCGCGACCCAGATTTCCGACGATGATGACCTTGTTGACCGACCCCGCCATGGCGCTCTCCCTGATTCCTTTTGGCCCGGTCAGAATGCCGCGCCTTGGTTAACAAAAATTCTATACCGATCCCGCCGTCGCCCTGCAACCAAGGCGTCGCCGGAACCGTTGGCAAGTTCCCGCCGCACCCGGATCGCGGCGCTATCTGGGGTGGAAAGTCGTCACCAAGCCGCTATAGTTCGTGGCGTTCGGCCGCTTTCGGCGGCTGCGGGCGGCAATTGTGGCTGCGAACGGGGGGATGATGGCGCGACGTCTGGTCTTGAGCGTGGCTGTGGTGGCGGCGGGCCAATTGCTTGCCCTTGTTCCCGCATCGGCCGGGGGCCTTGATCTGTCGCTTTCAACCAAGTCGCGCACCGATGTCTTCCGTTCGCAATCGAAGCTTCTCGATGACAAGCTCGCCAAGCAATACAGCGGGTCGCTTCGTCTGACGCCGAAGGGCAAGAAAGGCGCCGACGCGGGGGAAGACCTGCCCAGCTATCGCGGCAGCTACAAGGGCGAATACCTTGACGTCGCCCGCGCCGCCGCCCGCAAGCACGGCGTGCCCGAAGACCTGTTCCTGCGCCTTGTGCAGCAGGAAAGCGGCTGGAATCCCGGCGCGGTGTCGGTCAGGGGTGCCACCGGCCTTGCGCAACTGATGCCTGAAACAGCGCAGATCCTCGGGGTCGACATCAACGACCCGCACGCCAACCTCGATGGCGGCGCGCGCTATCTGCGCATGATGTTCGACCAGTTCGGCACCTGGAAACTTGCGCTCGCGGCCTACAACGCCGGCCCCGGAGCGGTTGAGCAGCACGAAGGCGTGCCGCCCTTTGCCGAAACCGAAACCTACGTCGCGGCGATCCTCGGCTGACCTGTCAGACCGAGACCCGTTCGCCCAGTTCGACCACCCGGTCCCGCGGCAGGTGGTAGAAATCCGAAGGGTCGGCGGCAAAGCGGGTCAACAGCGCATAGATTCGGTCCAGCGCCCGTTTCACCCCGATGGGCCCGGTGATCACCGGGCGGCGGCGCCCCAGAAAGAAGCTTGAGGTCATCACGTCGAACCGCAGCCCGGCCTTGCGCGCGTGGTTCATCGCGCGCGAAACGTTCGGCGTTTCCATGAAGCCGAACCGCAGCGTCAGCCGCGCGAACCGCTCTCCGATCACTTCATAACTCGCCCGCTCCTGCGGATCAGCAAGCGGTATGCGCAGCGTCTCGATGGTCAGGATCACATTGCGCTCGTGCAGGACACGGTTGTGTTTGAGGTTATGCAGCAACGCCGACGGCGCGACGTCTGGGTCGGGGCTGAGGAAGAAGGCGGTGCCCGGCACGACATGCACCGAACTGCGGTCCATCGCCCGCACGAAACCTGTCAGCGACACCAGCTGCTTGTGCGATTTGCCCAGCACCAGCTGCGTTCCGCGCCACCACGCCCACATCGTCACGCCCAAGACCAGCCCGATCGCCAGCGGCACATAGCCCCCGTCCCACAGCTTGGTCAGGTTCGACGCAAGGAACACCGATTCCAGCGCAAAGATTGGCGCCGTCAGCACCAGCGCCACCGGCAGGGCCACGATCCCTGCGATCCGCAGATACAAAAACGCCAGCACGGTCGTCACCAGCATGGTTCCGGTGACCGCGATCCCATAGGCCGAGGCCAGCGCGGCAGACGACGGGAACGCAAGCACCAGCCACAGAACCCCGAACAACAGCATCCAGTTGATGGTGCCGATATAGATCTGCCCGCTCTGGTCGGCCGAGGTGTGGCGGATGGTCAGCCGCGGCAACAGACCCAACTGGATCGCCGCCCGCCCCATCGAGAACGCGCCCGAAATCACCGCCTGCGCCGCAATCACCGTGGCAGCCGTCGCCAGCACCAAAAAGAACGGCAGGGCGGCAGGAGGCACCATCGAAAACAGCGGGTTTTCCGCGGCTTCGGGGTTTGTCAGCACCAGCGCGCCCTGTCCCAGGTAGTTCAGCACCAGCGCCGGAAACACCAGCACCAGCCACGCCACCATGATCGGCCGCCGCCCGAAATGCCCAAGATCGGCATACAACGCCTCGGCCCCGGTCACCGCCAGAAACACCGCACCCAGCACGGCAAAGGCAATCGCGGAGTTGCCCACCAGAAACGCAGACGCCCAGGCCGGATTGAACGCCGACAGGACGGCCGGGTTGCCCACGATGTGCCACAGGCCCAGCCCGGCCAGCGTCAGAAACCACAGCGCGGTCACCGGCCCGAACGCGCCCGCAATTGCCGCCGTGCCCTTGCGCTGCACCATGAACAGCGCAAACAGGATCCCTACGGTGATCGGCACCACCAGGCTTTCAAGCCCCGGCATCACCAGTTCCATCCCCTCGACAGCCGACAGCACAGAGATCGCCGGAGTGATCACCGCGTCGCCAAAGAACAGTGCCGCCCCGATGATCGCAAGCGACAGGATCGGCACCGACCGGCGGCCAATGGCCAGCCGGACCATGGTGTAAAGCGCCAGCACACCGCCTTCGCCACGGTTGTCGACGCGCAACAGGAACAGCACGTACTTCACCGTCACGATCACGATCAGCGTCCAGATCAGCATCGACAACAGGCCCAGAACATCGGCGGGGTCCACCTCGCCTGCGTCCGCCACGGGCGCAAGCGCCTCGCGAAACGCGTAAAGCGGGCTGGTGCCGATGTCGCCGTAAACCACGCCAACGGCCCCGATCATCAAGGCGCTGAAGCTTTGCTTTTGCGGCAGGACAACGGTCTCTTCGGCCTCGTCACGCAGGTAATCGGCGATGTCCAGTTCGTCCTCGTCGAAAAGGGCCAACTGCGACGTGTCCCGGCGGGGCGGGTTGAGCGGATCTGTTGATGTCATGATGATGGTGGCGCTGAAACCGTGTGGCGGTTCGCTGGCCTTCCGGACCGGCCCTGGCAGGGGCGTGCCGATGCTCCATAAAGTACCGCACTCCTGCGGCGGAGTTATCTCATACTCTCATTGACCGGCTCGAGGCATCATCGCCTTTGCATACCAGCCATGCAGAAACGCCGCGCCTCGCTTGGCGGAGGTTACTCCGCCGCCATCTTGATGACCGGCTCCATCTTCTGCAGGATTTCCGTCGACAGGTGGCACTTGATGTTATGCCCGCCTTCCAGAATCTGCACCGGCGGCATTTCCCTGTCGCACAGCCCGCCCGGCACTTGTGATTTCCAGCGGCAGCGCGTCTGGAACGGGCAACCGGGCGGCGGGTTCATCGCCGAAGGAATGTCCCCTTCCAGCACGATGCGCTTGCGGATCACCTTGGTGTCGGCAATCGGCACCGCTGACAAGAGCGCCTCGGTATAAGGGTGGTAGGGCGGGTTGAAGACCTGATCGGTTGTGCCCATCTCGACCACATGGCCCAGATACATCACCATCACCCGGTCGCTCAAGTAGCGCACGATCGACAGGTCGTGGCTGATGAACAGAAGCGTGGTGCGGTTTTCACGCTGGATGTCCATCAGAAGGTCGGTCACGGCGGCCTGCACGCTGACATCCAGCGCCGACACCGGCTCGTCCGCAACCACCACCTTGGCGCCGCCCGCAAAGGCCCGCGCAATCCCGACGCGCTGCTTTTGCCCGCCTGACAGTTGCCGCGGCATCCGGTCGGCAAAGGCGCGCGGCAGCTTCACCAGATCAAGGAGTTCCAGCATCCGGCGGTTGCGATCTTCGTCGCTGGACCCGTATTTGAAGATCTCCAGCGCCCGGATGATTTGCCTGCCCACCGTCATCGACGGGTTCAGCGTGTCGAACGGGTTCTGGAACACCATCTGCACCGAACTGACAGTATCGGTGTTGCGCTGCTGGATCGGCGTCGATTGCACGTTTTCATCAAACAGCAGGATCGAACCCGAGGTCGCCGTCTCCAGCCCCATCAACACCTTGGCGAAGGTCGACTTGCCGCAGCCAGACTCGCCCACGATGGCAAGCGTCTCGCCCTCGCGCGCTTCGAAGCTGAGGGTTTCGTTGGCCTTGACGACCTTCTTCATCCCGCCGCCAAACGCACCCGATGAGACGGAATAATACTTCTTCAGGTCCTCCATCTTGAGGACGACCTTGCCGATTGGCGCTTTCAGTTTGACCGCGCGCTTGGCGGGAGGGGCATTCCAGTCGATTTCCTGCCATTTCACGCAGCGCGTCTCGTGCCGGTCGCTGTTCGGCACCGGATCCATCGGCACCTCGCCGGCATCGCAGCGCCCGCTTTGAAAATAGTCGCAGCGCGGCCCGAAGTTGCAGCCCTTGGGCCGTTCGTGGGGCAGGGGGAAGTTGCCGGGAATGGAAATCAGGGGGCGCGCGTTCTTGTCGGCACCTGGCAGCGGAATCGACCGGAACAGCGCCTGGGTATATGGGTGGCGCATCTCCTCGAACACTTCGGTGACGGCACCCGTTTCCACCGCCTCGCCCGAATACATCACGCAGATGCGGTTGCAGACATCCATCACGAGGCCAAGGTTGTGGCTGATGAACAGCATAGAGGTGCCGTATTTCTTGCCCAGATCCTTGACCAGATCGACGATCCCCGCCTCCACCGTCACGTCAAGCGCGGTGGTCGGCTCGTCGAGGATCAGCAGCGCCGGCTTAGACATCAGCGCCATCGCGATCACGATGCGCTGCTGCTGGCCGCCCGACAGCTGGTGCGGATAGGCGTTGATGATGCGGTCGGGGTCGGGCAGGCGCACGTCGGCCACAATCTGGCGGGCCAGCTTCCAGGCATCGTCCTTGGACATGCCCTGATGGATCATCGGCACTTCGGCCAGTTGCGCGCCGATCTTCATCGCCGGGTTCAGCGACGCCATCGGTTCCTGGTAGATCATCGCGATTTCCGAACCGCGGATATTGCGCAGCTCTTCTTCCGACATGTGGGTCAGGTCACGGCCCTTGAACTTGATCGTGCCGCCGACGATCTTGCCGTTCTTGCCAAGGTCGCGCATCACCGCCAGGGCCACGGTCGACTTGCCGCACCCGCTTTCGCCCACAAGACCCATCGCCTCGCCGGCCATGACCTTGCAGGAAAAATCCATGACGGCGGGAATTTCGCGAAGCCGCGTGAAGAACGAGATCGACAGATGGTCGATCTCGAGGATCGGTTTCGACGGGTCCCAGGCGGTGTCTGCGGATTTGGTCATGGCAGCCTCGCATTTGGTTCAAGTGCGGGAGTTCGATTGCGGGACCGGGGGCCAGCCCCCGGACCCCCGGGATATTTATGGACAGATGAAAGCCATCAGTCTTTCAGGCTTTCTTCGCGCAGACCGTCAGCCAGAAGGTTCAAGCCAAGCACAAGGCTCATCAACGCGAGGGCAGGGACCACGGCGGGGTGCGGCACAAGGTTCAGCAACTTGCGCCCGTCGTCGATGGTCGAGCCCCAGTCCGGGCTGTCGGGCGACACGCCGAGGCCGAAGAAGCCCAGCGTGCCGAGAAGGATAGTGGTGTAGCCGATACGCAGGCAAAAGTCCACGATCAGGGGCCCGCGGGCGTTGGGCAGGATCTCCCACAGCATGATGTACCACGGGCCTTCGCCGCGGGTCTGGCCCGCCGCCACATAGTCACGCGCCTTCAGGTCCATCACGATGCCGCGCACGATGCGGAACACGGTGGGCGAGTTCACGAACACCACCGACACGAAGACGTTCAGAAGGTTCGGTTCCATCGACCAGACGCCCAGCGGGTCCATGTTGAAGGCAAGCCCGGAATAGGCCCAGAGCCCGATCACCAGCACCGCGCCGACGTAAAGATTTCGCCGCGGCGGGTTGGTGAAATAGCGCGCGTTGAATAGGATCGAGAAGAACAGGATCGGAAAGATGAACAGCACCGCCGCCAGATAGACCGGAATGCCCGTCACCCGGATTTCCGGCGTGACCAAGAGGTAGAACAGCAAGATCACCGGGAAGGCCAGCACGAGGTTCGCGATGAACGACAGCACGGTGTCGAACTTGCCGCCGAAGTACCCCGCTGGCAGGCCTAGCGTCACGCCCACCATGAAGGCAAAGGCGGTCGCCGCAGGGGCGATCGACAGCACCGACCGCGCGCCCATCACCATCCGGCTGAACACGTCGCGCGCCAGATGGTCGCCGCCAAGAAGGTAGTAGGGATAGATCCCTTCGCCCGGGTTCGGCACCAGCGATCCCGGCACCGCGTTCTTCAGGCCCGACAACTGCGCCAACGGGTCATGCGTGATCACCATGTTGGCCAGAAGCGCCGTGAACACCCAGAACATCACGATACCGAAGCCGATCATCCCGACCACGCTGTCGAAAAGCTTGCCGTAAAGCCCGAGCTTTCGCTTGAACGTGATCGACAGGGCGTAGGTGACGACCAGCGCCACCCAGACCGGCAGGAACTGCGAGGCCATCCGGCCAAAGATCTGTCCCCAGGAGAGTAGGTCTTCCATGATGGTTCCTCAGGACAAACGGATGCGGGGGTTCAGGAAGACGTAGCCGACGTCGGAGATCAGCTGGGTGACCAGCACCACGAACACCGCAACAACCGAACAGCCCAAGAGGAGGTTGATGTCGTTGTTGCCCGCCGCCTGCACCAGCGTCCAGCCGAAGCCCTTGTAATTGAACAGCGTTTCCACGATGACGACACCGTTCAAGAGCCACGGGAACTGCAGCATGATGACGGTGAACGGCGCGATCAGCGCGTTGCGCAGGGCGTGTTTCACCACCACGGCGCCGAAGGATACGCCTTTCAGCCGCGCGGTGCGGATGTATTGCGCCGTCATCACCTCGGTCATCGAGGCGCGGGTCATCCGGGCGATATAGCCGATGCCGTAAAGCGCGATCGTCATCACCGGCAGGGTGAAGTTCCAGAAGGTGATATCGTCGATCGCCGAGGTCGCGGTGCCAAGGAACAGCGTCTTGCCCTCGATCCAGCCCCAGTTTGCCAGAAGCGGCGACAGGCCCACCACCGGCGAGGCCAGCAGCGCCACCAGAATGACGCCCGACACATATTCCGGCGTTGCCGTCGAAGCGATGGAAAAGGTCGACAGCGCCCGATCGGTGCGTGAACCTTCGCGCATTCCCGACAGCACGCCGATCAACAGCGAGGCGGGCACCATCACCAGCATCACCGCCAGCATCAGCCATCCGGTCGCCGCCAGCTTTTCGCCCAGCGAATCCAGTACCGGTTTCTTGAAGAAGGTCGAGAACCCCCAGTCGCCCTGCAAGACGCCACAATAATGCGGAGCGGTCTCGGGCGTGTTGGTCGCGTTTATGCAGCGGCCGCGCACCGTTCCCTTCTCGTCGGTAAGGACCCAACCGGGCATCAGCCCCATCCATTCGCCGTAGCGCACGAACACGGAGCCACCGTGGCCGTTCTGAACGATCCACTCGTCGACCGCCTCCTCCGACATCCGCACCGATCCTTCGGTTCGCGCCAGCTTTTCAAGGTTGGGGCGAAGATTGGTCAGGAAGAAAACGATGAACGTCAAGGCTAGCGCCGTCAGGATCATGAGACCTAGGCGTCGGGCAATGAACATGAGCATGGCTACACCTCTGCGCCAAGGGGCTCCACGCCGCCGGGACGGCAACGGGACAGATCATGGAGAGGAAAGTTGGGCGCGCCATCGGCGCGCCCTGTAAGTATCAGCCAGCGATCAGGCGAGATGCCACTTGTAGTGCTGATGCTCGTTCGAAGGATGGCGCTCCACGACGAAGCCTTCCTTCACGTGCGCAAAGAGCGAGCGCCAGTAAGGCTGGATGATGTAGCCTTCGTCCTGAAGGATCGTCTCCAGCGTCACCATCTGCTCGCGGCGCGCATCGGCATCGGCCAACGACAGCGCCTTGGTCATGGCGGCGTCGAAGTCGGCGTTGGCCATCCCGGTCTCGTTCCACGAACCGGTCGAGGTGTAAGCCAGCGACATGTTCTGAACCGCCAGCGGACGGTGGTTCCAGGTGGTGGAGGAGAAGGGATACTTCTGCCAGTCGTTCCAGAAGGTCGATCCCGGCATGACCGTGTGCTTCACGTTTGCACCGGCGTCCTTCAGCTGCGCCACGACAGCTGCCGTGGTGGCCGCCTCCCAACCGTCGTCAAGCGAGATCACTTCCAGCTCGGTGTCGGCCATTCCCGCTGCTTCCAGCGCCGGCTTCAACTTGGACGGGTCGATCACCTGCGGGGGAAGTTTGGCATACTCGGGGTGAACCGGGCAGGCGTGGTGGTTTTCCGCTGTGGTGCCAAGGTTGCTGTAACCCAGTTCCAGCACGACCTTCGGGTCGACCGCCAGCTGGATCGCCTGACGCACGGCCTTGTCCTTGTAAAGCTCGCTCGACGCCGAGTTCATCCGCACCACGATGGTTGCTGCGGTGACGACTTCCAGTTTCTTCCAGCCCAGCGCATCAAGCTGTTCGATGAAATCGCCCACGGTCTCGTAGTTGCAGTCGATTTCGTCCGAACCTGCCAGCGACACCATCGTCGACGGGTCGGTGCCGAAGTCGATGTAGTGGATTTCGTCCAGCGGCGCGGTGCCACCCCACCAGGTGTGGTTCGGCGCGCGCACCAGAACGGCTTTCTGACCGACCGAGACTTCCTGCGGCACATAGGGGCCGGTGCCGATCGGTTTCGTCGACGGGTCTTCGCCGTCAACAAAGCTCGAATGCACCACGGCGGCCGGATAGTCGGCCAGGTTTGGAACCACGGCCACGTCCGAAGCCGACAGGTTCAGCTGGATCGTCGCGTCATCGACCTTCACGACCGCGCCTTCGCGCAGCGTCTTGGTTGCTTCGTCGACCAGGCCGGGGAAACGGCTGGCCATTGCGTTGCCTTCGACGTTGCCGTCGGTCCAGCGGGCGAAGTTGCGCACCACGTCATCGGCGGTGAAGGGCTCGCCGTTGTTCCAGGTCACGCCCTGACGCACTTTCAGCGTGTACTGGGTTGCATCGGCGTTGGCTTCCCAGCTTTCCAGCAGACGGCCTTCGAAAGTGCCGTCGGCGTTGTACTGGATCAGGTATTCCAGCCAGCCACGGTAGACGTTGGAAATCTGCGGCCAGTCAGCCAGACGCGGATCCTTGGTGCCCTTGACTTCCATCGCGCAGCGGATGACGCCGCCGACCTTTACGTCCTGCGCCTTTGCCGGGGCGTCCATGCCCATCAGCCCGTAGGCTGCAACGGCAGAAACGCCAAGCGCGGTCGTGCGGCTCAGGAACTCGCGGCGGCTCAGTTTCCCGGCCTTCAGTTCCTCGGCATACATGGTTGCTGCCGGGTGCAAACCGGCTGCGGTCATCTCTTTCGTCATTGTCATCTCCCTGACAGGTCTTTTTCGTTTCTTGATTATGGCGCAAGCCGGACACCGGGCATTTCACACAGCACACCCGGGCCACGTCTTGCGCACCCACGGTTCACATTGCGCATCTTTTTCGACCGTACGTCAACGCTTGCTTTCGCCACACTTGCGTTCATTTGCGACACCAGTTGTCGAAAGGCGACGCGTCGGTGTCGGTTTCGTGCAAGCGGTTGCACCGGCCGCGTCCGCGCCACCCGAACGGCCCGCTCAGGAGGCCCGCCGGAACGCCGACGGCGACTTGCCGGTCAGATGCTGGAACGCCCGGGTGAAATACGCCGGCGAGTTGAACCCGAGGTTTTCCGCGATGCGCCCGACCGGCATCCGCGTCTCGGCCAGCAGTTTACGCGCCTCGAAGATGCGCCGGTCCTGCAAAAGCGCGAGCGCCGACCGCCCGCAGGCGATGTTGCAGCAGCGCGTCAGATGCGTCGGCGTCACGCCCAGCGCGGCGGCGAACTCCGCCACCCCCATGCCAGACCGGAAGTTGCGCTCCAGAAGGGCGGTATAGCGCGCCACCAGCCGCCGCGTCGCATCGGTGCGCGGCGCGTCGGCGTCGGTCTTCTTGGCCTGCCGTTCCAGCCACACCCCCAGCAGCCCGAGGTAATGCCGTGTCGCCCGGTCATGCGCCGGCACGTCGCTGTCCATCTCGCGCTGGATCGCGTCCAGCAGGATGTTCGCCTCTTGCTGGGCATGAACCTCGCGCACCCGCAGGTGCAACGGCACCGTCGGCAGCGTCACGTCACAATCACGGCCAAAGAACACCGCCGTGCCAAACACCTGCGGCCCGGCCTCGAAGCCATGCATAACGCCCGCCGGAATGAAGATCGCGTTGTGCGCCGTATAGCCCCGCGTCACGCCCGAAATCGTGATGCGCCCCTGACCCTTGGTGAACCACAACAGGCACGGCTCCGAAATCGAGCGCATCGCCTCCACTCGCCAGCGCCCAGCCGCAGACAAGCGCGGAATCGCGACCAGTCTGAGCGAAGAGGTCGGTGCGGGCAGGGGCATGGGAATCGGACGTCCGTCACAGGCTGTCGAAATCTGCCCGCAGTCTAGCCGCCCCACCCGACGAATTCCAAGCCGAAACCAATGGTTGAAGCGCGTCCCTCACACCTCGCCCACCGAAACCTGTGCATAAATCTGTGGACAAGCCCGATCGCTCCCACCACCGGCCTTACGGCACCGCCAGATGCCGCCATCCCGACATCCGCGCCCTGAACCAGGTCCGCTGGCGTTTGGCGTATTGCCGGCTTGCCAGCGTCGCCTCGGCCACCGCCGTATCAAGGTCGGTCCGCCCCTCAAGATGGGCAACCAACTCGTGTGCTCCGATGGCGCGGGCATAGGGCCGCCCCGGCGCCCAGGCGGGCAGGGCGGCGCGCACCTCGTCCAGCGCCCCTTCCGACAGCATCTGCCCGAAGCGCCGGTCGATGCGCGCGTTCAGCCAGCCCACCTCGGCATCCAGCACGATCGCCTCTGCCGCGGCCAAGGGCAGCAAGGGCGGCGGTGTCGCCCTCTGCCAGTCCAGCAACCCCCGGCCCGTGGCCCGCAACACCTCCCACGCCCGCTGCACCCGCGCCCCGTTGCGCAGGTCGATCGCGGCGGCGGTCGCGGGGTCCAGCCCTGCCACCAGTGCCTCGATGCCCTCCGCTGCCCGCAAACTGTCGCCCGCCGCGCGAACGTCGGCCGGAACCGCCGGCACCTCGGCCAGTCCTTCGGTCAGCGCCCGAAACATCAACCCGGTGCCGCCGACGATCACCACCGGGCGCGCCAGCAAAGGCGCGACCTCGCGCAGCCAGTGCCCGACAGAATAGTCGTCCGCTCCCCCGACATGGCCAAAAAGCGCATGGGGCAGGGCGGCCTCGTCAGCCGCGCTTGGCCGCGCGCTCAGCACCCGCCACTCGCGGTAGACCTGCAAGGCATCGGCATTGACGATCAACCGCCCGTCACGCGCCGCGATCTCCATCGCCAGCGCCGACTTGCCCGATGCGGTCGGTCCGGCAATCAGCACCGGGGCCTCGCGCGAAATATCGGCCAAGCGCATCACTTCCGACCCATCCTTGCTCTTTTCGTCAAATACTCCGCGGATGCGGGGGCTGGCCCCCGCTTCGCCACCAGTCACCGGTTGAACCTTCCGGCGTTTTGCGACATTTTGCGGCCAACGCCAAATCCAAAACGATATACGGGGGATCCCATGTCCAAACCAGCCGCTGAACCGGGGGTCACCTACACTCGCGTCATGCTCAAGATATCGGGCGAAGCGCTGATGGGTGATCAGGGCTACGGCCTGCATCCGCCCACAGTCGCCCGCATCGCGCAGGAAATCAAATCGGTCCGCGACCTCGGGGTCGAGATCTGCATGGTGATCGGCGGCGGCAACATCTTCCGCGGTCTCGCAGGCTCCGCCCAAGGGATGGAACGCACCACCGCCGATTACATGGGCATGCTCGCCACCGTGATGAACGCGCTGGCCATGCAGTCCGCGCTGGAACAGATCGGCGTCTTCACCCGCGTGATCAGCGCGATCCCGATGGATCAGGTCTGCGAACCCTACATCCGCCGCCGCGCCGTCCGGCATCTGGAGAAAAAGCGCGTCTGCATCTTCGCAGCCGGAACCGGCAACCCTTACTTCACCACCGATACCGCCGCCACGCTGCGCGCCTCTGAAATGGCCTGTCAGGCGATCTTCAAGGGCACCAAGGTCGACGGCGTCTATGACAAGGACCCCAAGAAACACGCCGATGCCAAGCGCTACGAACATGTCAGCTATGACGAAGTTCTGCAAAAGCACCTAGGGGTGATGGACGCATCTGCCATCGCGCTTGCCCGCGACAACGACTTGCCGATCATCGTATTCTCGCTTGATGAGCCCGGCGGTTTCCGCGGTATCCTCGCCGGACGCGGCACCTACACCCGCGTGCACGGCTGACGCGCCGCCCCGTCTAGACCCTATACCGCCCCAGCCGCTTGCTGCTATAGAGCGCAAAACCACCACTCCCCGGCGCAGCCCGGGGGCGAGCAGTTGTGAAGGAAGCGACCCCATGTCGAACGACGAACTCGACATCGACACCGATGCCCTGCAGCGCCGGATGGACGGCGCGATGAATGCTCTCAAGCACGAATTCGCCAGCCTGCGCACCGGCCGCGCCTCGGCCTCGATCGTCGATCCGATCATGGTCGATGCCTACGGCCAGATGACGCCCATCAACCAGCTTGGCACCGTCAACGTGCCCGAACCCCGGATGGTGGTGATCAACGTCTGGGACAAGGGCATGATCTCCAAGGTCGAAAAGGCGATCCGCGAGTCGGGCATCGGTATCAACCCTGTCACCGACGGCCCGCTGATTCGCCTGCCGATCCCGGAACTGAACGAAGAGCGGCGCAAACAGTTGACCAAGGTGGCCGCAGGCTACGCCGAAAATGCCAAGGTCGCGATCCGCAACATCCGCCGCGACGGGATGGACCAGATCAAGAAGGCCAAGGCCGCCGGCATGGGCGAGGACGACCAGAAGATGTGGTCCGAAGAAGTGCAGGAACTGACCGACAAGGCCATCGCCGCCGTGGACCGGGCGCTGGAATCGAAACAACAGGAAATAATGCAGGTTTGAGCCGGAAAATGTCCACAATCTGGGCCCAATTCGTCGCTAGACCCAAGCCTCAATTCTGTTGGGGAGGGTCCTTTGTCCAAAGACCTGCGCGCTGAGACCATTTTTCGCCCGGCGGACCACGTCGCCATCATCATGGACGGCAACGGTCGCTGGGCCACGAACCGCGGCCTGCCGCGTCTTGTCGGGCACCGCAAGGGGGCCGAACGCGTGCGCCAGATCGTGCGCGCGGCACCCGGCCTCGGCATCCGCTGGCTGACCCTCTACGCCTTCTCCACCGAGAACTGGAAACGCTCCACCGAAGAGGTCCTCGGCCTCATGGCGATCTTCGCGCGCTATATCGAACGCGAGGCCGACCGCCTTGCCGGTGAAGGCGTGCGGATGCGCTTCATCGGTGAACGCAGCCGGCTCGACCCCAAGCTGCAGCGCCTGATGGCCGGGATCGAGGCGCGCACCGCCGGCAACGACCGGCTGAACCTGACCGTCGCGATCAACTACGGCGGTCGCGACGAGATTGTCCGCGCCACCCGCAAGATCGCCGAAGAGGTGGCCAACGGCCTCCTCCGCCCCTCCGACCTGACGGAAGCCGCCCTTGCCGCGCGGCTTGACACCGGCGGGCTGCCCGACCCCGACCTTGTCGTGCGCACCAGCGGCGAGACGCGCACATCGAATTTCCTGCCGTGGCAGGCGGCCTATGCCGAATACGAATTCACCGAGACGCTCTGGCCCGATTTCACGCCCGACGAACTTGGCGCGATGATCAACCGCTATTCCAACCGCGAACGCCGGTTCGGCGCCGTCATCGCATGACATCAGCCGGCGACCCCGACGCGCCATTACCGGACGCCGATGTCGCCGCCGAAGCTGCCGCCGAGGCTGCGGCCGCCGATCCTGCCGTCACCTCCATCCCCCCCGGCCGCCCCGTCGGGCGCTGGGCCGACCTGCGCAAGCGCGCCCTCTCGGCAATCGTCCTCGTCGCGGTCGGCGGGGCCGAGATCTGGCTGGGCGGGCCATCCTTCGCCGTCCTCGTCATCCTTCTGACCGCCGCGATGATGTGGGAACTGGCCAAGATGACCGCCCCCGCCCGCGAAAACACCCCCATCGGCCTTGCCGCCCTTGCCGCGATCAGCCTTGGCATCACCCTGATCTTCCCCGACCGGTTCACCACCGCCTTCCTCCTCGTCCCCGCGCTTGCCATCGCGCTGACCGATCGGCGTGACCGACGGCTTTCCAGCCTGTTTTCCGTTGCCATCATGGTCGCGGGCTACGGCCTCATCGACCTGCGGATGACCTCGGGCACGCCCGTTATCATCTGGCTGGTGCTGATCGTCGTCGCCTCCGACGTGCTGGGCTACTTCGTCGGGCGCATCGTGGGCGGCCCGAAATTCTGGCCCTCGGTCAGCCCGAAGAAAACCTGGTCCGGCACGGTCGCGGGCTGGGTCGGGGCGGGGCTTGTCGGCATCGGCTTCTGGGCGGCGGGCTACGGCACGCTTGCGCTCGTGCCCCTGTCGGTCGCCATCGGTTTTGCCGGGCAGATGGGCGACATCTGGGAAAGCTGGATCAAGCGGCGCTGCGGCGTGAAAGACGCCTCCACCCTGATCCCCGGCCACGGCGGCGTGCTTGACCGGTTCGACGCGCTGATCGGGGCCATCGTCGCCGTCATGGTGCTTGGCCTCGCCGGCCCGCTGCCCTTGCCGGAACTGGTTCCCTGATGCGCAGCATTTCGGTTTTCGGGGCCACCGGCTCCATCGGCGAACAGACCTTCGACCTTTTGATGCGGGCAGGCGGGCCGCAGGCCTATCGCACCGTCGCCCTGACGGCCGGTCGCAACATCGCCCGCCTTGCCGAAATGGCCCGCGCGCTGCGCGCCGAAATCGCCGTCTGCGCCGATGAGGCCGACCTTCCCGCTCTGCGCGCCGCCCTTGCCGGCAGCACAGTCGAGGCCGCCGCCGGGGCAGGGGCCATCGCCGATGCCGCCGACCGCCCCGCCAATTGGGTGATGAGCGCGATCGTCGGCGCAGCGGGCCTTGTGCCCGGCCTTCGCGCCCTGCGCCACGGCAGCACGCTTGCGCTTGCCAACAAGGAAAGCCTCGTCACCGCGGGCCCCCTCCTCATGGCCACCGCCGCCGACCACGGCGCGCGCATCCTGCCTGTCGACAGCGAACACTCCGCCATCTTTCAGGCGCTTAACGCCGAAGACATCGCCTCGGTCGAACGCATCATCCTGACCGCCTCGGGTGGTGCCTTGCGCGACTGGCCGATGACAGCCCTTGCCAATGCCACCGTGAAAGAGGCGCTGGCGCATCCGAACTGGGCGATGGGCCAGCGTATCACCATCGATTCCGCGTCGATGTTCAACAAGGCACTCGAAGTCATCGAAACGCGCGAATTCTTCGGCGTCGAACCTGACCAGATCGAGGTGATCCTGCACCCCGAATCGCTGATCCATTCGATGGTCGGCTTCCGTGACGGCGCGATCATGGCCCACATGGGCGCGCCCGACATGCGCCACTCCATCGGGTATGCACTGAATTGGCCGGTGCGCGCCGAACTGCCCGTGGCGCGGCTTGACCTCGCACAGGTCGCCACGCTGACCTTCCGCGCCCCCGACCTTGCCCGCTACCCCGCGCTGCGCCTTTGCCGCGAAGTCATGGCCGTGCGCGGCCTCTCCGGTGCCGCGTTCAACGCTGCCAAGGAAATCGCGCTCGACCATTTCCTTGCGGGCGGAATCGGCTTCATGGACATGGCAGGCGTTGTCGAAGACACGCTTGCCGACCTTTCCGGCCGGCTTCGGCTTGGAAACGCACTGCCCACCCTTGAGGATGTCGTCCAGACGGACCATCTGGCAAGGATACTCGCTGACGAAACCGCGCGACGCATCGGAAGGAACCGCTAGTTCATGGATATCTTTGCAAGTGTCGGCGGTACCGTCTGGACGGTGTTCTTTTTCATCGTAGCCCTCTCCATCATCATCTTCGTCCACGAATACGGCCACTACATCGTCGGCCGCTGGTCCGGCATCCATGCCGAGGTGTTCTCCCTCGGTTTCGGCCCGGTGATCTGGAGCAGGGTCGACACGCGAGGCACCCGCTGGCAACTGGCGGCCCTGCCGTTCGGCGGCTACGTCAAGTTTCTGGGCGACGCCGATGCCTCTTCGGTGCGGCCAGCCGATGTGTCCGGCCTGACACCCAGCGAACGCCGCCACACGATGGCCGGCGCGCCCTTGTGGGCACGGGCCTCAACCGTCGCTGCCGGGCCGATCTTCAACTTCATCCTGACCTATGTGGTGCTCGCAGGCCTCCTTCTGTGGACCGGCCTGCCGCAGCAGGAACCGACCGTGGGAAAGTTGATGCCCACCCCCTTCGTCGGCGAGACGATCAAGGAAGGCGACGTGATCGTCGCAATGAACGGGATCCCGACCCCCGACCTTGATGCCTTCCGCGAGGCGGGCGCCGCCCTGCCGCCCGACCCGGTGATCGACTACACCGTCCGGCGCGGCACCGAAGAGATCACCCTCAAAGGCCCGCATCCCTATCCGCCTCTGGTGTCGATGGTCCTGATCCGCTCGGCCGCGATGGACGCAGGGCTCAAGGAAGGCGACGTGATCCTCAAGGCCGCCGGTCAGGATGTGACCGTATTTGCGCAACTTCCGGAAATCGTGAACGCCTCCAAAGGCGAACCCGTGCCGCTGACTGTCTGGCGCGACGGCAAGACCTTCGATCTGACCCTCACCCCGCGCATCCGCGCCACCGAAGGCGAAGGTGGCGCGCTGGTCGAGAAATACCAGATCGGCCTTGCCAGCGGCCTTGTGTTCGAACCCGCCAGCCGTTCCGTGGGCGCGGGCGAACTCGTGACCCTCACCGCTACCGAGATGTGGCGCATGGTCACCACCACCTTTTCCGGCCTTGCCCACCTGATCAGCGGTCAGATCAGCACCTGCAACCTCTCCGGCCCGATCGGCATGGCCGAAACGATGGGCGACGCGGCACGCAACGGGCTGGAAAGCTTCATCGGCATGGTCGCGGTGCTGTCGCTTGGCGTCGGCATCCTGAACCTCTTCCCGATTCCGGTGCTGGACGGCGGCCACCTGGTGTTCCACGCCTACGAGGCCGTCACCCGCCGCCCACCCTCGGAACGGGCGCTGCGCGTGATGATGTCGATCGGTCTTGCGATCATCCTGTCTTTGATGGTCTTTGCCCTCACCAACGACATCTTCTGCGTCTGACCACCCAGCGCCGCAACCGGCGGATTTCCGCCGCCGACCACAACATGTGGGAAAGTTATCCACATCGACCGCAGGCTTTTGACAAGGCTGCGCTTTCCCGCTAGTCAATCGGTAGCGTTATGGAAGTACGGGGACCGATCATGCAGAACACCTTTGGCACGGCCAGCGGGCGGTCGATCCGGGCCGGAAACAGGGTGCGGCTGCTGGCAACGGCGGTTTTCCTCGGCAGCGCAACGGTTTCCGCACCGTTCCTCCAGCCCGCCTTCGCGCAGTCCTTCAGCTTTTCGAACGTGGTGGTCGAGGGCAATGCCCGCGTCGACACCGCCACCATCGTCAACTACGCAGGAATCAAGCGTGGCGACGAGGTTTCCGCCGCCGCCCTGAACGACGCCTACCAGCGCATCGCCAACTCCGGCCTCTTTGAAACCGTCGAACTGGTGCCGCAAGGCTCGACCCTCCTGATCCGCGTTCAGGAATACCCGATCGTCAACGTGATCAACTTCGAGGGCAACAAGCGCCTCAAGGACGAGGTCCTGTCCGGCCTCGTGAAATCCCAGTCGCGCCGGGTCTATTCCCCCAGCCTTGCCGAGGCTGACGCCGCCGCTATCGCCGAAACCTACCGCGTCTCGGGTCGCATCGCCGCCACCGTCACACCCAAGATCATCCGCCGCTCCGAAAACCGCGTCGACCTGGTGTTCGAAGTCACCGAAGGCCGGGTGGTCGAGGTGGAGCGGCTGTCCTTCTCCGGCAACCGCGCCTTTTCCGACCGCCGCCTGCGGCAGGTCCTGGAAACCAAGCAGGCCGGCTTTCTGCGCACCATCATCCAGCGCGACACCTTCATCGCCGAGCGTCTGGATCTCGACAAGCAGTTGCTGACCGATTTCTACCTGTCGCGCGGCTATGTCGATTTCCAGATCCTCGACGCCACCGCCGAAGTTTCGCGCGAACGTGACGCCACCTTTGTCACATTCACCGTCCGCGAAGGCCTGCCCTTCAAGATCGGCGCCACCTCCACGGTGTCCGAAGTCGAAGGCGTCGATGCCGCCGAATTCGAAGCCGTGCAAAAGATCCGCTCCGGCCAGACCTACACGCCCGCGGTGATCGAAACCAACATCACCCGGATGGAAAACCTCGCGCTCCGCAAGGGGCTCAACTTCATCCGCATCGAACCGCGCATCACCCGCAACGAACGCGGCCAGATGCTCGACGTCCAGTTCGCCATCGTCCGGGGCGAGCGGGTTTTCGTCGAACGGATCGACATTGAAGGCAACGCCACCACGCTTGACCAGGTGATCCGCCGCCAGTTCCGCACCGTCGAAGGCGACCCTTTCAACCCGCGTGAAATCCGCCAGTCCGCCGAACGCATCCGCGCGCTTGGCTTCTTTTCCGATGCGCAGGTCAACACCGAACCGGGCAGCGCCGCCGATCAGGTCGTGGTCAACGTCGATGTCGAGGAACAGCCCACCGGCTCGCTCAGCTTCGGCCTGTCGTATTCGGTTGCCGACGGTCCCGGCTTCAACATCGGGTTTTCCGAAACCAACTTCCTCGGGCGCGGGCAAAGACTGTCGCTTTCGCTGGCTTCCGGCACCGACAACCAGAACTCCGCCTTCAGCTTTACCGAACCGGCTCTGCTTGGCCGCGATCTCAGCTTCTCGGTCGGCGGCTATTACCGCACGTCCAACAGCGACAACTCGCTTTATGACACGCGCAACATCGGCCTGACCACCGGCATCGGGTTCCCGGTTGGCGATCAGTCGCAGCTTGATCTGCGCCTGCGGGTTTCGAAAGACCGGATTTCCGATTACACAGGCGACTCGCCGATCATCGAGCGAGAGATCGACCGGGGCGAGCTTATGACCGGCTCGCTTGGCTATACCTACGAATACGACACCCGCATCACCGGCCTGAACCCCAAGGGTGGCATCCTCTTGCGCTTTGGTCAGGATTTTGCCGGTCTTGGCGGCGACACCAAGTATATCCAGACCTCGGCCCTTGCGCTTGCCGAAACCAAGGTCTTGAGCGAAGAGGTGACAATCCGCAGCATCTTCGAGGGCGGGCTGATTTCCTCGCTCGGCGACGAAGGCTCGCGCGTGACGGAACGCTACTTCGGAAACGGCAAGATCCGCGGTTTCGAATCGAACGGCATCGGTCCGCGAGACGGCAGCGACAATGACGCACTTGGCGGTAACGCTTTCGCGGTCGCCCGCTTCGAAGCGGATTTCCCGCTGGGCCTGCCCGAAGAGTATGGCATCACCGGCGGTGCCTTCCTTGATGTCGGATCGGTCTGGAGCCTGGATGACACCGCTGGCCTCGCCGGTACGGTCGATGACAGCTTCAAGCCTCGCGCCACAGTCGGCTTTTCGGTGTTCTGGACAACACCTATCGGCCCGCTGCGTTTCAACTTCACCCACGCGGTGAAGAAGGAAGAGCTTGACGAAGAACAGACCTTCGATTTGACGATTTCGACCAACTTCTGATGGGCCGCGCAGCCAGCAGTCTTGGCTTGCGCGCCGCAGTTCTGGCCTTGTCGTTAAGTCTTGCGCCGTTTTGCGTGGCGGCGCAGGACGCTCAGGTTGAATCTGCGATCCTGACGCTTGATCAGGACCGCTTCTTCGCCGAATCCGCCTTCGGCAAGGCGGCCATCGCCCGCGAAGAGGCCGCGATGTCCGCGCTTGCCGCCGAAAACCTGAAGATCGAGCAGCAGTTGGAGGCCGAGGAACGCGCCCTCACGGTCAAGCGGCCAACCATGCCGACTGATGAATTTGCCGTCCTCGCAAAGGAGTTTGACACCAAGGTGAACCGCATTCGCACCGGACAGGATGCGAAATCGCGTGACATCACAAGGGTGCGCGATGCCGACCGCCAGCGGTTCCTGCAATCCGCCGTGCCGGTGCTGGGGGAACTTCTGGCCGACCAGTCCGCCGTCGCGATCATCGACAAGGGCGCAATCATCCTCTCGCTTTCGGCCATTGACGTGACCGACCTTGCGATCCAGCGCGTCAACGCTGTTCTGGGCGACGGCAGCGACATGCCCCCCCCCGATCCAGCCTCCCCCGATCCGGGCCCCCCCGATCCGGCCCCCGCCGATCCGCCGCCAGCACCGTGACGGCCCAACTTGTCACCTGCACCGCGACTTGCTAGCTACAAGGTTCAGGTGTGAAGGCGCGCCAGCCGCCGGGGAAACGAAGGAAACCATCATGGACGCAAGCGCCGCCACAACCGCCGATCTGGATCTGATCCAGCGGATCATCCCGCACCGCTACCCGTTCCTCTTGATCGACAAGGTGCGCGACATCGTTTTGAACGAAAGCTGCGTCGGCATCAAATGCGTGACGTTGAACGAACCGCAGTTTCAGGGCCACTTTCCCGGCATGCCGATCTTTCCCGGCGTGATGATCATCGAGGCGATGGCGCAGACCTCCGGCATCCTCGTCGGCCTGTCGATGGACCTCGTCGACAAGAACGCCAAGGTGTTCTTCATGGGCGTCGACGGTGTGAAATTCCGCCGCAAGGTGGTGCCGGGTGACGTGCTGGAGCTGCACGTGCGCGCCCTGCGCGGCGGCGGCAAGGTGTGGAAATTCGAAGGCCACGCCAAGGTCGAGGGTGAACTGGCCTGCGAGGCGACGTTCATGGCCATGTTCGACGTGCCAAAGGCATGACCATCCATCCCAGTGCCACGATCCACCCCTCGGCGGTCGTCGAACCCGGCGCGCATGTCGCCGAAGGCTGCCAGATCGGCCCCTTCGCGCTGATCGGCCCCGAGGTGACCCTCGGCCCCCGCGTCACGGTGAAATCCCATGCCGTCCTTACCGGCTGGACCGATGTCGGCGAAGACAGCGTCATCTTCCCCTTCGCCACCGTGGGCGAGGTGCCGCAAGACCTGAAATACGCCGGCGAACGCACCCGCCTGACCATCGGCGCCCGCTGCCGGATCCGCGAGGGCGCCACGCTCAATACCGGCACCGAAGGCGGTGGTGGCGTGACGCGGGTGGGCGACGATGTCCTCATCATGACCGGCGCGCATGTCGGCCACGATGCCCAGATCGGCAACCGCGTGATCCTGGTGAACAACGTCGCCATCGCCGGCCACTGTGTCCTTGGCGACGATGTCATCGTTGGCGGCCTGTCGGGCGTGCACCAATGGGTGCGCATCGGGCAAGGCGCCATCATCGGCGCCGTCACTATGGTCACCAACGACGTCATCCCCTACGGCCTCGTACAAGCCCCGCGCGGCGAACTTGACGGGCTGAACCTCGTCGGCCTGAAACGCCGGGGCGTCGACCGTGGCAACATCACCGCCCTGCGCGCCGCCTACCAGATGCTTGCGCAAGGCGAGGGCACTTTCCTTGACCGCGCCCGCCGCCTTGCCGACGAAACCGACAGCCCCCATGTCCGCGAGATGACCGATTTCATCCTGTCGGCCTCGGACCGCAGTTTCCTGACGCCCAAGGGGGCCAAGTGACCACCGCGCTGATCGTCGGCACCGGCTCTCTGCCACGCGCCCTGACGCAGGCGATGCCCGACCGCCCGCTGATCGCCGCCTTCGACGCCTTCACCCCTGACGGCGTCGACGTCGATCTGCGCTTTCGCATCGAACGCCTCGGCCCCTTCCTGCGCGATCTGCAAGATCGCGGCATTACCCGCGTTGCCTTTGCCGGTGCGATCCACCGCCCCCGACTTGATCCGGCCCTGATCGACCCCTTCACAGCCGAGCTTTTGCCCCCCCTGATCGTCGCAATGCGGGGCGGCGACGATGGCGCGCTGCGCGCCGTGCTGGCGATCTTCGAAGACGCTGGTTTTGCCATCGCAGGCGTCGGCGACCTTGCGCCAGACCTTCTGCCCGCCGCAGGCTTCCTGCAAGGTCAGGCCACCCCGACCGACACCGCCGATGTCACCCGCGCGGCCACCATCGTCGCTGCCTTGGGCGCGGTCGACGTGGGGCAGGGGGCGGTTGTCCAGCAGGGCCTCTGCCTCGCTGTCGAGGCGCTTCCGGGCACAGACGCCATGCTGCGCTCTGTCGCAAGCCTTCCCGCCACGCTCCGCCCTGATCCCGCCCAAGGCAGAGGCGTGTTCTACAAGGCCGCCAAACCGGGGCAGGACCTGCGCATCGACCTGCCCACCCTTGGCCCCGGCACGCTGCACCTTGCCGCCGAGGCCGGGCTTGCCGGTATCGCGTGGCAGGCGGGTCATGTCATCTGCCTTGATCCCCCTGCGATGACCGCCCTTGCCGCCAAGCTTGGGCTTTTCCTCTGGTCGCGGCCGTGAAATTCTTTCTGATCGCGGGCGAACCTTCGGGTGACCGCCTTGGTGCCGCGCTGATGCAGGGCTTGAAGACCCTGCACCCCGGCGTCCGCTTCGAAGGCATCGGCGGCCCGCTGATGCAGGCCGAAGGGCTGACCAGCCTCTTCCCGATGGAAGAATTGTCCATCATGGGCATCGCCGAGGTCTTGCCCAAGTATTTCGCCCTGAAACGCCGCATCGCGCAATCGGCCGCAGCCGCCCTTGCCGCGAACCCCGCCGCGATGGTCACTATCGACAGCCCGGATTTCTGCCTGCGCGTCGCCGCCATCGTCAAGGCCGCGCGGCCTGATCTGCCCACCATCCACTATGTCGCCCCCTCGGTCTGGGCCTGGCGACCCGGGCGCGCGGCCAAGATGGCAAAGGTCATCGACCACGTCCTTGCCCTTTTGCCGTTCGAGCCGCCCTACATGACTGCCGCCGGAATGACCTGCGATTTCGTCGGCCATCCGGTCGTGGCCGAACCCCTCGCCACGGCTGAGCAAACCGCTCTGATGCAGGGCGACGGCCCGCTCCTTCTTGCGCTGCCAGGCTCGCGCAAGGCCGAAGTCACCCGCCTCGCCCCGGTGATCGGCGAAACCCTCGCCGCGATCAAGGCGGTGCATCCCAACCTCCGCGTTGCCCTTCCCACCGTTCGCCACGTCGCGCCCTTGGTGCGCGACCTGTCGCAAGGCTGGCCCGTCGCCCCGCAGATCATCGAAGACCCCGCCCTGAAACGCGCGGCCTTCGCCGCCGCCGATGTTGCCCTTGCCGCCTCCGGCACCGTGTCGCTGGAACTCGCCGCCAATGACTGCCCGATGGTCATCGCCTATGACATGAACCCCATCACCTATTGGCTGATGCGTCGCGCCGCGTTGATCGACACCGTGACCCTCGTCAACCTCGTCTCGGAAAGCCGCGTGGTGCCGGAATTTCTTGGGGATCGGTGCCGCGCCGACCTGATTGCTCCGGCGCTGCTGGCGCTGATCAAGGACGGCTCGGCGCAGACCGACGCCATGCGCTTGACGATGGAGCGCCTTGGCAAGGGCGGCGAGCCGCCCGGCCTCAGGGCGGCCCGTTCGGTGCTGAAGGTCGTCGCGCCAGAGGGTGGCGCCTGACCAGCGCGCAAAGGCTGGAACGAGAATCCCGCCTCAGGCCAGCTGACGAGCCGTTGCCGCCAGATGCAGCCCCTCGTCATCCAGAATCAGCGACAGTTCGCGCGTGCCACTTGGCTTGCCGATCTGCCCGGTCGCGCGGCCATAGGTGCAGGCCACGCCGACAATCGCGAACGCCTCGGCCTCAAGGTCCGCCACGCCCGCACCGCTTGCACCCAGCGAAATCGCCGTCTCGCGCAGAACCGCATTTGGCAACAGCGCAACCCCGCCACGGTCGATCACCGCGACAAGGGCGGGCAGGTGGCGCAGCAGGGCCGCAGTCAGCTTGATGCCCCGCACCCGGTTCAGGGCGGATTGCGCATCGGCCAGCGTCAGTTTGCGGTGCAGGGTGGCAGGGCTTGCAGGATATGGCACAGCCGTGGCGGAATGAACCGCCGTCATCATCTGGGTCATCAAATCACTCCGAGAATAAAGGTCGTCTGCCTTCGAAAATACGAAGGTATTGCGATCATGGCCGAAGCGGCCCGATGTGGCAAGTCCGGTGTTTCTGACCTCGCGGTTCGCTTGTCAGGGGGCGGCGTTGACGATCTCCAGCACCTTCGGCATCAGCGCGGGCATCTTGTCGTTGATCAGCTTCATCACGCCGGGTTGCTGCGCCTGCGTCAGTTGCGGCAGCTTGGCCATCACCGACCGGCCCTCCGGCGTGGCATAGAAATCCCGCAGCGCGGTGATTTCCTCCATCGTCATCATGTCGGCCATCAATCCGGCCTGTTCCTGCATCAGTGCGGCCATCGGTGCGGCGAAGGTGTCCTTGTAAAGCGTGTCGATCTTGCTGCGTTGTTCGGGCGTGACGGTGACGCCGCTGCCTTCGACCTGTTGCACGACCGGTGCCCACATGGTGGCTATCAGCGCGTCCATGTCGAAATCCGCCAATGCCATCGTGACGTACTCCTGCGCCACCTTGACGCGCTCGTCCCGCTCATCAGCCATCGCGCCGAAGGGCAGCGATACAAGCGCAAGGGTCAGAAGAAAGCACCGCATCAGGCATCCAATCGTTGACAGAAGATTAATGGGCGATCCAAGTCATTGAAATCATTGGATCGAAAAAATGTCCCACCGTGGGACACCCTCACCGACCCTTCCAGATCCAGCCGCCCCCAAAGACCCGCCCGCCCTCAGGCGCATAGAAAACCGCCGCCTGACCGGCCGACACGCCGTCCTCCGGCACGATCAGCTCCACCTCCGCCTCGGTCTTCGAAACGGGCCTGATGATCGCCTCCCTCGGTGCGCGGGTGGACCGGACCTTTACCTCAAGGTTCCACTCCGCCCGGCTGTCGAACGCCTCATCTCCCAGCCAGTTGATCTCCCTGACCGGAATGATCCGCGTCGACAGCGCCTCCTTCGGCCCCACAATCACCCGCCGCGTCTGCGGGTCCAGCCGCACCACATACAAAGGCTCGCCCAACCCGCCAATCCCCAGCCCCTTGCGCTGCCCGATCGTGTAGTGGATCACCCCCCGGTGCATCCCCAGCACATTGCCCGCCAGATCCACGATCTCTCCCGGATCGGCAGCCCCCGGCCGCAGCTTCTCGATCACCGCCGCATAGTCGCCGTTCGGGACAAAGCAGATGTCCTGACTGTCCGGCTTGTCCGCCACCGGCAACCCATACCGCGCCGCCAGCGCCCGCGTCTCCGCCTTCGACGCCAGATGGCCGAGCGGGAAGCGAAGGTAGTCCAACTGCTCCGCCGTGGTCGAGAACAGGAAATACGACTGATCCCGCGCCGCATCCGTCGCCTGATGCAACTCCGCTCCGCCGACACCCACCTTGCGTTGGATATAATGCCCCGTTGCCATGCAGTCGGCTTCCAGATCGCGCGCCGTCGCAAGCAGGTCCTTGAACTTCACCCGCTCATTGCAGCGGATGCATGGCACCGGCGTCGCCCCCGCCAGATAGGCATCGGCAAACTCCTCGATCACCGCCTCGCGAAAGACGTTCTCGTAATCGAGCACGTAATGCGGAAACCCCATCGCCTCCGCCACCCGCCGCGCATCGTGAATATCGCGCCCCGCGCAGCAAGCCCCCTTCTTCGCCAGCGCCGCGCCGTGGTCGTAAAGCTGCAGCGTCACGCCGACGACGTCATAGCCCTCTTCCGCCAGCATCGCCGCCACAACCGAACTGTCGACGCCCCCTGACATGGCGACGACAACGCGCGTCTCGGACGGAGGCTTCGGCAGTCCAAGAGAATTGAGCGGCAGGTCGCGCGGCATGGAGAATTTCCTGATAAAGGGAATGATCGGGAATATATGAAAATGCCAAGCACTCTCAACCCCTCGTTTCAGGATTGATTAAGCCTGAACCGCCACTCTCTTCGAAAATCAGCGAGGGTTCAGTCATGTATCTCAAACGCGTCGACGGGCCGCGCCAGGTAACCTTGCCGGATGGCTCGGTGATTACACGCGCCGATCTTCCGGCAGCGGATACCTCGCGCTGGGTTGCCAGCCGCAAGGCTATTGTCGTGAAAGCAGTGATCTTCGGCCTAATCTCGCAGAAGGAGGCGCTGGAACGATACGCGCTTTCCGAGGAGGAGTTTGCGCTTTGGCGCTCTGCCGTGGAACGCCACGGAGAGCAGGGCCTCAAAGTCACAGCCATCCAGAAATACCGACAACTTTAGATTGTTTATTGCTCGCTTCCTGTCAAAGTAACACTCGGTTAACCATTGCAAAGCAAGGGTATTAACGATGAACATAACGGAGCGGAGTTTCCAACGATGCGCATTCTGCTTGTAGAAGATGACCCGACAACCTCGCGCAGCATCGAGCTAATGCTCACCCATGCCAACCTTAACGTCTACTGCACCGACATGGGCGAGGACGGGATCGACCTTGCAAAACTGTATGATTACGACCTGATCCTGCTGGACCTGAACCTGCCCGACATGAGCGGACATGAGGTTTTGCGCCAGCTTCGTCTGTCAAAGGTCGAAACGCCGATCCTTATACTTACAGGCTCGGACGATACGGAAAACAAGTTGAAGGGCTTCGGCTTCGGGGCTGACGATTATATGACCAAGCCTTTTCACCGCGAGGAACTGGTGGCCCGCATCCACGCCATCATCCGCCGGTCGAAAGGGCATAGCCAGTCGATCATCAGGACCGGTCAGGTTGCCGTCAACCTAGACGCCAAGACGGTTGAGGTGGAGGGCAAGTCGGTTCATTTGACCGGCAAGGAATACCAGATGCTGGAGCTGTTGAGCTTGCGCAAAGGGACCACGCTGACGAAAGAAATGTTCCTCAATCACCTTTACGGCGGCATGGACGAACCGGAGTTGAAGATCATCGACGTGTTCATCTGCAAACTGCGCAAGAAACTGTCGGAGGCGACCGGCGGGACGAATTACATCGAAACCGTCTGGGGACGGGGCTATGTCCTGCGCGATCCGGTATCGTCGTCGCAAACCGTGCCGCGTCTGGCAGCAAGTGCCTGACCTTTACCTCGGGTCGGCTCCCGCCTAACCTTGCGGTCAAAAGGCGGGGGGCGACATGACGGACAGGCCGGTCGAGGCGTTGACGGAAGCCGAGGCGCGTGCAGAACTCGCCCGGTTGTCGGAGGCTTTGGCTGCCGCCAACCGGGCATACCATACCTTGGACGCGCCCCGGATTTCGGATGCGGACTATGATGCGCTGAAACAGCGCAATCTTGCGATTGAAGCACGCTTTCCAGCGCTAAAGCGCGCTGATTCCCCAAGCGATCAAGTGGGGGGCGGTCTAGCGGAAGGGTTCGGGAAAGTCGTCCACTCGATACGGATGCTATCGCTCGAAAATGCGTTTGCCGACGACGAAGTGCGCGAGTTTGACGAGCGGGTGCGCAAATACCTCGGCATGTCGTCCTCCATTGCCTACACCGCCGAACCAAAAATTGACGGCCTTTCGCTTTCGCTGCGGTATGAAAGCGGGGTTCTGGTCATGGCAGCCACCCGGGGCGACGGCGAGGTTGGGGAAAACGTCACCGAGAATGCCCGTACGATAAATGATATTCCGGCGCGTCTGACAAGGGCGCCGGCCGTGCTTGAGGTGCGCGGCGAGGTACACATGGCGCACTCCGACTTTGCCGCACTGAACGACCGGCAGGCCGCGCGCGGCGAACGGCTCTTTGCCAACCCGAGGAACGCTGCCGCCGGCAGCCTTCGCCAACTGGACCCGGCGATTACGGCCCGACGTCCGCTTCGGTTCTTTGCCTACAGCTGGGGCGCGGTGTCCGAGCCGCTGGCAACGACGCAGCTGGACGCGATTGCCCGCCTTGGGGCGCTTGGCTTTCGCATAAATCCGTTAACCATTCTTTGCGACGGGCCGGATCAGATGCTGGCCCATTACCGCGCCATTGAAGCGCAGCGCGCCACGCTTGGCTATGACATTGACGGAGTGGTCTACAAGGTGAATGCGCTGGATCTGCAGGCGCGTCTGGGGTTTCGCTCGACGACGCCGCGCTGGGCGTTGGCGCACAAGTTCCCCGCCGAACTGGCTTGGACGCGGCTTGAGGCGATTGACATTCAGGTTGGCCGTACGGGCGCGCTGTCACCTGTTGCCCGCCTTACGCCGGTCACGGTGGGTGGCGTCGTCGTATCCAACGCGACCTTGCACAACGAAGATTATATCGCCGGACGAGACGCGAAGGGACTGCCTATCCGAGGCGGCAAGGACATTCGGGTCGGTGATTGGGTGCAGGTCTACCGCGCAGGCGATGTGATCCCCAAAATCGCCGATGTCGATCTGGCTCGCCGCCCCGACGGGGCGCAGCCCTACCGTTTTCCCGAAAACTGCCCGCAATGCAACAGCCCGGCCCTGCGTGAAGAGGGCGATGCCGTTCGGCGCTGTACCGGCGGCCTGATTTGTCCGGCGCAGGCGATGGAGCGCCTGAAGCACTTCGTCTCGCGTGGAGCCTTCGACATCGAGGGGCTGGGGGCAAAGCAGATCGAGCTTTTCTACAATGACACCCTTCTGCCGGTGAAAACGCCGGCGGACATTTTTACACTTGCGGCAAGAGACGCTAGCAACACGTTGCAAAAGCTGAAGAATCGCGATGGATTTGGCGACCGATCGGTCAGCAATCTGTTCGCAGCAATCGAGGCGAGACGCCGGATCCGGCTTGACCGTCTGATCTTTTCGCTTGGCATCCGGCATGTGGGCGAGGTTGCATCAGGTCTGCTTGCCCGGCACTACGGGACCTGGCCGGTGTTCGAGGCCGCCGTGACCAACGCCACGCCCGGAAGCGTGGAATGGGATGACCTGACTGCGATTGACGGGGTCGGCGCGGTGTTGGCGACCAGTCTGGTCGAAGCCTTTCAAAACCCGGCCGAACGTGCCGCAATCGACGCGTTGGTCGCGCATTTGACGGTAGAGTCGGTTGCCAACCGGGGGCCTGTCGACAGCCCCGTCGCGGGCAAGACCGTCGTCTTCACCGGCACGCTGGAAAAGATGACCCGAGCAGAAGCAAAGGCCCGGGCCGAGGCGCTTGGCGCCAAGGTGGCCGGGTCGGTAAGTGCCAAGACGGATATCCTGGTTGCCGGTCCGGGCGCCGGTTCCAAGGCCAAGGACGCCGCACGGCTGGGCGTCTTGACGATCGACGAAGATGCCTGGCTTGCGCTTATTGGCGCGACATGAGCCGGCCGGAGATTCTTTATCCGCTCTATGCCGAGCTTGAAACGCTTGAGGGGGTCGGCCCGAAAACCGCAAAGGCCTTTGCAGCCCTCGGGGTGGAGCGGCCAAAGGATCTGCTGTACTTGCTGCCTGCGTCGGGCATTGACCGCACGCGGCGCGCCTCGGTCCGCGACGTCGTGCCGCCAGCGACGCTGACCGTCGAGATCGAGGTCGGCGCGCATTTTCCGCCGCGTCGAAAGGGCGGGCCATACCGGGTGATGGTGCGCGACAGTCAGCTTGAGTTCCAACTGGTCTTCTTTCACGCGCGTGGCGATTATCTGCAGACGCTGCTGCCCACCGGGCAACGGCGGCTGGTTTCGGGAAAGGTGGAATTGTTCGATGGCGTTGCGCAGATGGTGCATCCTGATCACGTCCTACGCCCGGAAGAAGCCAGCGAACTTCCGACTTTCGAGCCGGTCTACCCGTTGGCTGCGGGCCTGACACAAAAAGTGCTGTCGAAAGCCGTGACTGCAGCACTGGTGCGCACGCCCGTTCTTTCCGAATGGATCGACCCGGAACTGAAACGCCGAGAAGGTTGGCCCGACTGGCGCGCGGCAGTGCAGGCGGCCCACTTGCCCAAGGACGTCTCTGGCCTGGCTTTCACCCATCCGGCGCGGGCGCGGTTGGCCTACGACGAACTGTTCGCGCACCAGTTGACGCTGTCTGTTGCCCGCGCATCTTTGCGCCGCGGCAAGGGGAACGCGAGCGTCGGCACCGGCGAATTGCAGCGTAAGGTGCTGCAAAGCATAGGTTTCGCTCTGACAGGCGCGCAGACCAGGGCGGTCGCAGAAATTGCCGCCGACATGGCGGCACCGCAGCGGATGAACCGCCTATTGCAAGGCGATGTCGGTTCGGGAAAGACCCTTGTCGCGTTTCTGGCGCTTGTCATCGCGGTCGAGGCCGGCGGGCAGGGGGTCATGATGGCTCCGACCGAAATTCTCGCACGGCAGCATCACGAGGGGCTGGAGCCGCTGGCCGCCGCGGCGGGCGTTCGCCTTGCCCTGCTGACGGGCCGCGACAAGGGCGCCGAGCGCGAAGCGAAGTTGGCCGCTCTGGCGGCGGGACGGATCGACATACTGGTCGGAACCCATGCTGTCTTTCAAAAAGACGTGCATTTCCGGGATCTTCGACTGGCAATCGTGGACGAGCAGCACCGCTTTGGCGTGGCTCAACGGATGGAACTGGGTGCAAAGGGTGAGGCTGCAGACGTGCTGGTCATGACCGCCACCCCGATCCCGCGATCGTTGGCGCTGGCGATGCACGGCGACATGGATGTGTCGGTTCTGGATGAAAAGCCGGCCGGTCGAAAGCCGATCCGAACGGTTCTGGTATCGACCTCAAGAATCGATGAAGTGATAGCTCATCTTGCGCAGGCCGTCGCGGATGGTCGCCAGGCCTATTGGGTCTGTCCCTTGGTCGAGGACTCTGAAGTCGTAGACTATGCAAGCGCCGAAGCCCGGTTTCAGCAACTTCGTGCGGCGTTGGGCGACGGCGTGGTCGGGCTGGTTCACGGACAGATGCCGTCGGCCGAAAAGGATACGGCGATGGCGCGCTTCGTCGCTGGCCAGACGGCAGTGATGGTGGCGACCACGGTGATCGAAGTGGGTGTCAACGTGCCCAATGCCTCGATCATGGTGATCGAACAGGCCGAAGTCTTTGGTCTTTCGCAACTGCATCAGTTGCGCGGCAGGGTTGGTCGTGGATCGGCCGCTTCGACCTGCGTGCTGATGTATCAGGGTCCCTTGGGCGAAAGCGGCGAACGGCGCCTGAAGACCATCCGCGATACCGAAGATGGCTTTCGCATCGCCGAGGAAGACCTTGCGATGCGGGGCGCCGGCGATCTGATCGGCACCGCTCAGTCAGGTTTGCCAAGGTTCCGCGTTGCCGATCTGGAAAGGCAGTCTGGCCTGATGGCCACCGCCCAGACGGATGCCAGAAAGTTGCTTGCAGAGGATCCAACGCTTTCAAGTCCGCGGGGATTGGCTGCGCGCCTACTGTTGTGGATGCTGGATCATGAGCGGGCGATAAGGCTAATCTCGGTCGGATAGTTCCTGATACGTTCTGATAAGTTGCTTGAAAGTTCTTTACACATCGGTGCAGATGTGAGAACAATATGGCAACAAGCAGGAGAACATCATGTTTCAGACCGTCATGGCCATAATAAATCGCGATCGGGCAACCGCTGTCGAGGATACGGTGGGTGTGGTTGCGTTGTTCGTCCTGCTTTTCGCCGTGCTGTCGATGCCCGGCCTCGCCTGATTTCTGCCCCGCGCTCTGTTCCCCAAGCGGCGGGTGTCTGTCCCCCACGTGATCGTGGTGATGCCCGTTTGATCCTCAGAGCCGTTCCTTGCCGCCGCCGTCCTTGTGACCGCGGCGGCTTTTTTTCATTCGGCTTGGGCAACGGCGTCGCACACGGCGTCGAGGGCGAGGAGGATCGATGCGTGGCGGTTCTTGTAGTCGCGAGCGGGGAGGAGGACTTCGTAGCCGGAGAAGGGCGCTGCCGGGATCGGGCCTGCGTCCTTCAGCATGGCTTTCAGGGCATCCCGGGCCGCGGTCAGTTCAGTGAGGGTTCTGCCAATAACGACTTGGCCCAGAATCGCGGCGGAGGCTTGGCCTAGGGCGCATGCCTTGACGTCCTGAGCAAAGCCGGTCACGCGACCGTCCTCGACCGTCACGTCCACGGTCACGGTGGAGCCGCACAGGGGGGAGCGTTTGCGGGCGGTCCCGTCAGGCGCGGCGAGGCGGCCGAGGTGCGGGATGTTGGCGGCCAGTTCCAGGATTCGACCGGAGTAGAGCTGGATGAGGTCGTTGTCGCTCATGGCTTGTCCTTCATGCCCTGCTTATGTAATCCGGCCGGGGGCTGTCGCCAAGGAGAACTGTGATGGGTTTCGATCCGGCCACCTTGAAGTATGACGCGGCTGGTCTGATGCCTTGTGTGGCGCAGGAGGCGGCCACGGGCGAGGTTCTGATGGTCGCCTGGATGAATGCGGCCTCGGTGGCGGCGACGCTGGCGACGGGGAAGGTCACTTATTGGTCGCGGTCGCGGGGGGCGTTCTGGGTGAAGGGCGAAACCTCGGGGCATCATCAGCGGCTGGTCGAGATGCGGGTCGATTGCGACCGGGATTGCCTGCTGGTTCTGGTGGAGCAGGAGGGGCCGGCTTGTCATACCGGGCGGAAGAGCTGTTTCTATACGGCGGTCCGGGGCGGCGAGGAGGTTGAGATCCTTGAGGTGTCCCACGGTGGGACATCTGGCGAAGCTTGACATATCAGCGGGTTACACGGTCACCTTAACCGTTTTGTAGCCCGATCATGCGGCGGATGTCGGCGGGCGTGAGCCCTTCGGCGCGGTATTTTGACAGGGCGCGGGCGTCGTCGCGTTTGGCGAGGCGCTTGCCTTGCTCGTCTCGAATGAGGCGGTGGTGGTGGTAGGCGGGCGTCTGCAGGCCAAGGAGCCGTTGCAGAAGAACGTGGATCGGCGTGGCATCGAACAGGTCTTCGCCGCGCGTCACCTCGGTTATGGCTTGGAAGGCATCGTCCACCACGACGGCGAGGTGGTAGGAGGTGCCAATGTCACGCCGGGCGAGGACGATGTCTCCAACCCGTTCGGTCATATAGGCGCTGTCGAAGATGTGATCGCCGGGGCGGGTGCCGGTTTCGGTGAAATGGATCGCCCCCACGGCCTGCATGGCTTTGCCGATGTTCAGCCGCAGGGCGCCTTCGCTGTGCTGGCGGTCACGGCAGGTGCCGGGATAGACCGGGCCATCGGGGCCGATGACGCCTTCCTGTGGGGCGGACATGGCGGCGCGGATGTCGCCACGCGTGCAGGTGCAATGATAGGTGACGCCCATATCCGTCAGGCGGGCGAGAGCATCGCCATAGGCAGGGATCCGGCTAGTCTGGCGCATTACCGGGGTTTCATAACGCAAGCCAAGCCATTGAAGATCATTGTATATCGCGGTTTCCCATTCCGGCTTGCAGCGGGCAGTGTCGATATCCTCGATGCGCAGAAGAAAGTGGTCGCCACGGGCGGCGGCGATCATCGCGGCATAGGCGTGGCCCAGATGCAGGGGGCCGGTCGGCGAGGGGGCGAAGCGGGTTACCCGAGCCACTGGGTGAAGGCGTCTTTGGCGCGGTCGGTGTAGGCCTTGTAGCGCACGGCGCGCCCCCGGCGGCCGCCTTTGGCGTCAATCGGGGGGAAGAGGCCGAAGTTCACGTTCATCGGCTGGAAGGTCTTTGCCTCGGCCCCGCCGGTGATGTGGGTGATGAGGGCGCCGGTGGCGGTTTCGGGCGGCGGCGGGGGCAGGGTCTCGCCCTTGATCTCGGCGGCGGCCATGCGACCGGCCAGAAGGCCCATCGCGGCGCTTTCAACATAGCCTTCAACGCCGGTGATCTGGCCCGCGAAGCGGATGTGCGGGTGCGATTTCAGGCGCATCTGATCGTCTAGCAGGGTCGGCGAGTTGATGAAGGTGTTGCGGTGGATGCCGCCGAGGCGGGCGAAGCTGGCTTCGTGAAGGCCAGGAATCATTTTTAGAACAGATGTTTGCGCGCCATATTTCATCTTGGTCTGGAAGCCGACGATGTTGTAGAGCGTGCCCAGCTTGTTGTCGCGGCGAAGCTGGACCACGGCGTAAGGCTTTACGGTCGGATTGTGGGCGTTGGTCAAGCCCACCGGCTTCATCGGGCCGTGGCGCAGGGTTTCACGGCCACGTTCGGCCATCACCTCGATCGGCAGGCAGCCGTCGAAGTAACCGGCAGTTTCGCCTTCGTGAAACTCAGTTTTCTCGGCGGCGAGGAGCGCGTCGATGAACGCCTCGTATTCGGCCTTGGTCATCGGGCAGTTGATGTAGGCCTTTTGTTCATCTTCGGTTTCGCCCTTGTCGTAGCGCGACTGCATCCAGGCGGTGCCCATGTCGATGCTGTCAGCGTAGACGATCGGCGCGATGGCGTCGAAGAAGGCCAGAGCCTCGGCCCCGGTGGCGGCGCGGATGCTTTGGGCCAGCGCGGTGGAGGTGAGGGGGCCGGTGGCGATGATCCAGTTGCCGGATGAAGGAAGTTCGGTAACTTCCTCATAAGATGTGGAAATCAACGGGTGAGATTTCAGGCGCGCGGTGACGGATTCGGCAAACGGATCGCGGTCCACGGCGAGGGCGCCGCCAGCGGGAAGGCGGTGCGCGGTGGCCATTTCCATTATGAGGCCACGCGCGGCGCGCATTTCCCAGTGCAGCAGGCCAACCGCGTTCTGTTCGTCATCATCCGAGCGGAAGGAGTTGGAGCAGACCATCTCGGCGAAGTGCCCGGTCCGGTGGGCGAAGGTGGCAACCGAAGGGCGCATTTCGTGGATGACCACGGGAACGCCCGCTTCGGCTGCCTGCCAGGCCGCTTCGGACCCGGCCATGCCGCCGCCAATGATGTGGAGTGTGTTCATGGCGGCGGTTTAGGCGGTTTTGACGGCTTTGAAAAGGCGTCAGGCTGTCGCTTTGGCGCGGATCAGGCTTTGTCGACGGCGAAGCGGCCGGCGCCAACGGAGGCGAGCAGGATGAAGCCGCCAGCGATTGCGAGGTTCTTGAGGAACATGGCCATCTGCATCTGATCAGCCGGGTTGAAGTGGTAGAGGAAGGCCGCGACGATGCAGAAGGCGGCGCCGAGAAGCGCGAAGATGCGGGTCTGGAAGCCGGCGATCAGCGCGAGGCCGAGGACGATTTCGAAGATCACCGAAGGCCAGGCGAGGAAGGCTGGCAGGCCGCCCGAAGCGAGGTATCCGGAGAAGCCGGCGACGTCGCCAAGTTTGCCGAGGCCAGCGATGAGGAAGAGCGCGCCGATCAGGATGCGGGCGGCGAGGGGGGCGTAGGTGTTGAGAGAGGTCATGTGAGTGTCCCTTGGTTTGCCGCTGCTTGGCGGTCGAACGATGTGTAGCCGAGTGCGCATGGGACGGATAGGCGCGCGGCGGTAGGGTTACTGTGCGTTGGTGCGGAGTCTTGCGCGTTCGGACGCGGTGAAGGCGACCAGGTCTGGCGCGGGGCGGCCGAGGGCTGCGGCTTTGGCGAAGAAGCCTTTTGCGGGGAGGGTGTCGGGCGACAGGCGGGCGGCGCAGAGGGCGGCGCGGAAGGGGCGGTTTGCAGCGGCGTCGGCTTCCATCGTTGCCTCGAGCGCGGCGGTAAGCTCGGCCATGCGCAGGCCGAGGTCACGCGCGAGGGCGCCGTAGGTGATGGTTTCGCCCGCGGCCGCGAGGGCCGCGAGCCTTTCCTCAAGCCTCGTCATCGCCCTGTTCGGCGACGCGGGCAACAGAGACGACCTCTTCCTCGCCGCCAGTGTTGAACACGCGAACGCCGCCGGCGGAGCGGGAGCGGAACGAGATCTGGTCAACGGGGACGCGGATCGACTGGCCGCTGTCGGTGGCGAGCATGATCTGGTCGGAAAGGTCGACCGGGAAGCAGGCGACGATCCGGCCACCGCGCGGGCCGGGAGAGATGGCCTTGACGCCCATGCCGCCACGGCCGCGGACGGGGTAGTCGTGGCTGGAGGAGAGCTTGCCGGAGCCGCCGCGGGTGATGGTGAGGATCAGGTCTTCGGCGGCGGACATTTCGGCGTAGCGTTCGGGGGAAAGCTGGCCGGCGGCGACGGTTTCTTCCTCGTCGTCGGACGGTTCGTCGTCGGTGACGCCGGCCATCAGGCGGCGCTGCTTGAGGTAGGCCTCGCGTTCGGCGGGGTCTGCCTCGAAGTGGCGGATCACGGCCATCGACACGACGCGGTCGCCTTCGGCAAGGCGGATGCCACGCACACCGGTGGAGCCGCGGGATTTGAAGACGCGGATGTCGGTGGTGGAGAAACGGATCGCGCGGCCGCGTTCGGTGACGAGGAGCATGTCGTCGTTTTCGTCCGCGATGGCAGCGTTCACGAGGGAGACGCCCTCGGGCAGGTTCATCGCGATCTTGCCGTTGCGCTTGACGTTGGTGAAGTCGGAAAGGTCGTTCTGGCGCACGTCGCCGTCAGAGGTGGCGAAAACGATCTGGAGGTTGGCCCAGTCTTCTTCCGGCACGTCGACGGGCATCAGGGCGGCGATGGAGATGCCTTGTTCGATCGGCAGGATGTTGATGATCGCCTTGCCCTTGGCCTGACGGCCGGCGAGCGGGAGGCGCCATGTCTTCAGCTTGTAAACCATCCCGTCGGTCGAGAAGAACAAGAGGTTGGTGTGGGTGTTGGCGACGAAGAGGGTGGTGACGACATCGTCTTCCTTGGTCGACATCGAGGACAGGCCCTTGCCGCCGCGGTTTTGCGCGCGGAATTCGACGAGGGGAGTGCGCTTGATGTAGCCGCCAGAGGTGATGGTGACGACCATATCCTCGCGTTCGATGAGGTCTTCGTCCTCCATGTCGCCGGCCCAGTCGACGATCTCGGTGCGGCGGGGGACGGCGAAGAGGGATTTCACCTCGCGCAGTTCGTCGGAGATGATCGCCATGATGCGGTCGCGGCTGCCGAGGATTTCAAGGTAATCCTTGATCTTGGCGGCCAGTTCTTCGAGCTCGTCCGTGACTTCCTTGACCCCGAGGGCGGTCAGGCGCTGCAGGCGCAGGTCGAGGATCGCGCGGGCCTGGATTTCCGAAAGGTTGTAGGTGCCGTCTTCATTGATCGTGTGCGACGGATCGTCGATCAGCTTGATGTAATCGGCAATTTCGTGGGCGGGCCAGCGCCGTGTCATAAGCTTTTCGCGGGCTTCGGCGGCGTCAGCGGAGGCGCGGATGGTGCGGACCACCTCGTCCACGTTGGAGACGGCGACGGCGAGGCCGCAGAGGATGTGGCTGCGTTCGCGGGCCTTCCTGAGTTCAAAGGCGGTGCGACGCGCCACAACTTCTTCGCGGAAGGTAATGAAGTAGCTGAGGAAATCGCGCAGGGTCAGCTGTTCGGGGCGGCCGCCGTTCAGGGCCAGCATGTTGCAGCCGAACGAGACCTGCATGGTGGAGAAGCGGAAAAGCTGGTTCAGCACAACGTCTGCGGTCGCGTCGCGTTTGAGTTCGATCACCACGCGGACACCGATCCGGTCGGATTCGTCGGCGATGTTGGCGATGCCTTCGATGCGCTTTTCGCGGACCATCTCGGCGATCCGTTCGATCATCGTCGATTTGTTCACCTGATAGGGAATGTCGTCGACGATGATGGCGTAACGGTCCTTGCGGACCTCTTCGATATGGGTGCGGGCGCGGATGATGACCGAGCCACGCCCTTCGAGATAGGCTTTGCGCGCGCCGGAGCGGCCGAGGATCAGGCCGCCGGTCGGGAAATCGGGGGCGGGAATAATCTCCATCAGCGCTTCCATGCTGATGTCGGGATTTTCGATCATGGCAAGGGTGCCGTCGATCACCTCGCCAAGGTTGTGGGGCGGGATGTTGGTGGCCATGCCGACGGCGATGCCGCCCGCGCCGTTGACGAGCATGTTCGGAAAACGGGCGGGAAGGACGGTCGGTTCCTTGTCCTTGCCATCGTAGTTGTCCTGAAAATCGACTGTTTCCTTGTCGATGTCGGACAGCAGAAAGGCGGCGGGCTTGTCCATCCGCACTTCGGTATAGCGCATGGCGGCGGCGTTATCGCCGTCCATCGAGCCGAAGTTGCCTTGGCCGTCGAGCAGTTTCAGCGACATAGAGAAGGGCTGCGCCATGCGCACGAGGGCGTCGTAGATCGCACTGTCGCCGTGGGGGTGGTATTTGCCCATCGTGTCGCCGACCGGACGCGCCGATTTGCGGTAGGATTTGTCGTGCGTGTTGCCGGATTCGTGCATCGCATAAAGGATGCGGCGGTGAACCGGTTTCAGCCCGTCGCGGAGGTCTGGAATGGCGCGGGAGACGATCACGCTCATCGCGTAATCGAGGTAGGCGGTCTTCATCTCGGCCGCGATGTCGATCTGCGGGCCGGTGTAGACCGGACGTTCCGGCGTTTCTTCTTTTTTATCAGTGTCTTCCGGGGTATCGGCCACGATGGGATCAGCCTTCGATCTTGGGTCAAGATTTAGTTGTGCAGAGACTACACCATCCAAGCTATGGGGTGCAATGGCAGGTTGCGCTGGGTTTGGCAGCCGCCGGGCGCTAGTGCCAACAGTCTGTTATTATTGATTTTTCGTGCGGATATGGCAGAATCGGCGATAGGGCAAGCAGACAAGGGTTGGCAGATGCCGAAAACCGAAACCGAGTTGATGTTGAAGGGATATGGGCTGACGACAGCGGAGCTGTACTATCGGATGCCGGATTATCGTAGCGTTATCAACAGCTTCATCTGGCAGGAATATGATTTGGCGCCGGACTACCCGCAACTTTTCAAGTTCATCGAATTCTGGCAGGGAAATATCGAAGGGCCGCTGCATTCGGTGCGGTTCACGCACCGAAAGCTGATCTCGCCGGGCGAGTGGCGCAATGTGGTGGGCGAGTTTCGGCTGCATTAAATAGCGGACGCAAAGTGGAACAATTTGCGGCGTGTGGAGTTGGTTGACAAGGCAGGCAGTGAACCCTGTCGGATCAACTCAGGAGAATTACCATGGCCAACCAAGGTAATGACACGTCGAAACGCGGCTTTGCCTCGATGGATGACCAAAAGCAGCGCGAGATTGCCAGCAAGGGCGGCAAGGCTTCGGGCGGCAATTTCAAGAACGATCCGGAGCGTGCGGCGGAAGCTGGCCGCAAGGGCGGCGAAGCGTCGGGTGGCAACTTTGCCAACGACCGCGAGCGCGCCTCGGAGGCCGGCAAGAAGGGCGGTCGTTCCTGACCGTCTGGTGTTAACGAAATGACGGGTTGGATTAACGAGTAAGAGGGGGCTGCGGCCCCCTTTTTCTATGCAGCACGCAGAAGCATCCCGAACAGGTCGCGCGGATCGTCGGGGTCGGCGATCATATCAAGCTGCTGGGCAAGGCCGGTGGCGGCAAGCTGGGCACGGATGTAGCGCAGGGCCGAGAAATCCTCGATCGCGAAGCCGACGCTGTCGAAGAGGGTGACCTCGGCGGGCGCGGTGCGACCGGGTGCGGTGCCTGCGATGACTTGCCACAGTTCGGTGACGGGGTGGTCGGGGGCAAGCTGCTGGATCTCGCCCTCGATGCGCGTTTGGGGTGGATATTCGACGAAGATGGTGGAGCGCAGGAGGATGTCGCGGTGCAGTTCGGTCTTGCCGGGGCAGTCGCCGCCGACGCCGTTGATGTGGACGCCGGAGCCGACCATGTTGTCGGTCAGGATGGTGGCGAGTTGCTTGTCGGCGGTTACGGTGGTGATGATCTGGGCGCCGAGGATGGCACCTTCGGCGGTGGTGCAGGGGGTGACGGTCAGGCCGCGACCGGCGAGGTTGCGGGCACATTTGGCGGTGGCGGCGGGGTCGATGTCGTAAAGGCGGATATGGGTGACGCCGCAGATCGCCTTGAACGCGAGGGCCTGGAATTCGGCTTGGGCACCGTTGCCGATGATGGCCATCGTGGTCGCGTTCGGCGGGGCGAGGTGGCGGGCGGCCATCGCTGAGGTGGCGGCCGTGCGCAGGGCGGTCAGGATGGTCATTTCGCTGAGGAGAAGCGGGTAGCCGGTGGCTACATCGGCCAAAAGTCCAAAGGCCGTAACGGTTTGCAGGCCGCGGCTCATGTTCGAGGGGTGGCCGTTCACGTATTTGAAGCCGTAGGTTTCGCCATCCGAGGTGGGCATCAGTTCGATCACACCGACGTCGGAATGGCTGGCGATGCGGGGGGTCTTGTCGAATTCGGGCCAGCGGCGGAAATCGGCCTCGATCTCGGCCGCGAGGTCGGTGAGGACACGTTCGATGCCGATGTGATGGACCAGTTTCATCATGTGGTCGACGGAGACGAAGGGGACGAGGTTCAGCATTCATTTGCTCCGTGTCGGGCGGTCGAAGACCTTTTTACCCATCAGGCTTCCGACGAGGTCGACCATCAGGCGGGCGGTCATGCCGCGGTCGTCGAGGAAGGGGTTGAGCTCGACGAGGTCGAGCGAGGTGACGAGATCGCTTTCGTGGAGGAGTTCCATGACGAGATGCGCCTCGCGGAAGGTGGTGCCGCCGGGGACGGTGGTGCCCACAGCGGGGGCGATCAGGGGGTCGAGGAAATCGACGTCCAGCGAGACGTGCAGCATCCCGCCATCGGCGCGCACACGGTCGAGGAATTCGCGCAAGGGGGCGATGATGCCGCGTTCGTCGAGGGTGCGCATGTCGTTGATGGCGATGTCGTGCTGCAGCATGGCGGCGTGTTCGGCGGGATCGACGGAGCGGATGCCGAACATGCAGATGTGATCGGGCGGCAGGGGTGCGGGGAAGGGCGGGAAGGCGTCGAAGCCGTCGCGCCCGGCGATGTAGGCAAGGGGTGTCCCGTGGAGATTGCCCGAGGTGGTGGTCATCGGCGTGTGGAAATCGGAATGCGCGTCGAGCCAGATGAGGTAAAGGGGGCGGCCGTGACGGTCGGCATAGGCGGCGGCGCCTGCAACGGAGCCGAGGGCGAGAGAGTGGTCACCGCCAAGGATGATGGGGAAGCCGTCTTCGGAGAGCGCGTCGTCGACCTTGTCGGCCAAGGCATCGGTCCAGTAGAGTGTTTCGGCGAGGGAATGGACGGCGGGGTTGGGGTGTGCAACCGGGTCGACCTCGGGGATCGGGAGATCGCCCCAGTCCTGCACCAGATGGCCAAGATCGCTGATCGCCTGCGTCAGGCCAGCCACGCGGAAGGCGGCAGGGCCCATCAGGCAGCCGGGGCGACGTTGGCCGCTGTCGACGGGGGCGCCGATGAGGATGGTCTTGGACATAGGGCAGGCTCCTTTGATCGGGGCGAGGATGGTTCCGGCTTGCGGCAAATCCTAGCGGCGTTATTGTCGGTTCGTATAGCGTGTTGTGCGAAACGGCGGGGAATTTGCGCATGATGGACGATACCGACTTGCGGCTGATCGCGGAGTTGAGACGTGACGGGCGGGCGGCGCTGTCGGAACTGGCCGAGCGGCTGGGCCTGAGCCGCGCCACCGTGCGGGCGCGGATGGAGCGGTTGGCCGAGCGCGGCGAGATTGCCGGGTTCACGGTGGTAACGCGGGCCGATGTCAGCGCGGCCCCGGTGCGCGGGCTGATCCTGATTGGCATCGAGGGCCGGGGCGCGGAGCGGATCATGGCGCGGTTGCAAGGGATGCCGACGGTGCAGGCGGTACATTCGACCAATGGCCGTTGGGACCTGATCGCGGAACTGGGCACGCAGACGTTGCAGGAACTGGACGAGACGATCATGCGCATCCGCAACCTTGAGGGGGTGACGACGTCGGAAACGAACCTCCTGCTTAGCACGCGCAAGGCGGGGCGGCGCTGACGCAGCCACCCGCAGCCCCTTCGAGGGGACGGGAGCAGCAGTGCGCCTTGGCGGCCGGTGCTGCCAAGGTTCGCTGACATCTGCGCGACGGAAGGGCGCAGCACCTTTCAACTGGGCGGCTGAGAGCCTATCATCATCGCAACATTGGAGATGGGCATGATCGTCGAACTTGGTCACTTCGCGCTGGTTCTGGCGCTTTCGGTTGCTGTCATCCAATCCACCCTGCCGATGTGGGGGGCTTGGCGGCGGGATACGCGGATGATGGCGGTGGGGGAACCTGCGGCGGTGATCCAGCTTTTGCTGGTGGCGTTTGCCTTTGCGGCGCTGACCTATGCCTTTGTGGTATCAGACTTTTCGCTGAGCGTGGTGACGGCGAATTCGCACACCGACAAGCCGATGCTGTACAAGATCTCCGGCGTCTGGGGGAACCACGAAGGCTCGCTTCTGCTGTGGGTGCTGATCCTTGCGGTCTATGGCGCGGCGGTGGCGCGGTTCGGGTCGAACCTGCCCGACACGCTGAAGGCTCGGGTGATTTCAGTGCAGGGGATGATCGGGGTCGCGTTCCTGTTGTTCATGCTGTTCACGTCGAACCCGTTTTCGCGGCTGGACGTGCCGCCGATGAACGGGCAGGATCTGAACCCGTTGCTGCAAGACCCCGGCTTGGCGTTTCATCCGCCGTTTCTGTACCTTGGCTACGTGGGCCTGAGCATGGCGTTCAGCTTTGCGGTGGCAGCGCTGATCGAAGGCCGGGTTGATGCGGCTTGGGCGCGTTGGGTGCGGCCGTGGACGCTGGCGGCCTGGGTTTTCCTGACCATCGGCATCGCGCTGGGGTCGTGGTGGGCCTATTACGAGCTTGGTTGGGGCGGGTTCTGGTTCTGGGACCCAGTGGAAAACGCAAGTTTCATGCCGTGGCTGCTTTCGGCGGCGCTGTTGCATTCAGCTATCGTTGTGGAAAAGCGCGAAAGCCTGAAGGCGTGGACGATCTTGCTGGCGATCATGGCGTTCGGGTTCAGCCTGATCGGCACGTTCATCGTGCGGTCGGGGGTGATCACGTCGGTCCATGCCTTTGCCAATGACCCGGAGCGGGGCGTGTTCATCCTGATGATCCTTGGGGTGTTCACCGGGGGCGCGCTTTTGCTGTTCATGCTGCGTGCAAGCGCGATGGAGGCGAAGGGGCTGTTTGCAGTGGTCAGCCGGGAAAGCGCGCTGATTGCGAACAACATCCTGCTCGCGGTGTCGGCGTTTGTTGTGTTTATCGGGACAATCTGGCCGTTGGTGGCGGAAATGTTGCTGGGGCGGACGATGAGCGTGGGGGAGCCGTTCTTCAACGCGGCCTTCACGCCGTTCTTCGTGGGTTTGGCGCTTATCCTGCCCCTTGGTGCGATGCTGGCCTGGAAGCGGGCGGATGCGAGCCGGAACCTGCGGTCGCTTTGGGGGGCCGCGCTGCTGGCGGTGGCCTTGGGGGGCCTTGCCTTTGCGATGCAAACCGGGCGGTCGGCGCTGGGGCCGGTGGGCGCGGCGCTGGGCGCTTGGGTGGTATTTGGCGCCCTGACCGACATCTGGTCGCGCACCGGGCGCGGCGATGTGGCGGAGCGGCTGGCGCGTCTGACGCGGTTGCCGCGTGCCGACTGGGGCAAGATGACCGCGCATTCGGGGTTGGGCATCACGGTCTTTGCGGTGGCGGCGATGAACGCGTGGAAGGTCGAGGATATTCGCATTCTCCAGATCGGAGAATCCTTCCCGCTTGGTCGCTATGAGGTGACGCTGAACGCGGTGAACGAGGTTCAGGGGCCGAACTACGTGTCGACCATGGCGGACATGACGGTGATGCGCGGCGGGTCTGAAGTGGCGCAGCTGTTCCCGGAAAAGCGGATCTATCCGGTGGCGGGGATGCCGACGACCGAGGCCGCGATCGACTATGGTTTCCTGCGCGACATCTATCTGGTGATCGGTGATCCGCAGAAGGATGGCGGCTGGGCGGTGCGCAGCTACGTGGAGCCATTCGCGAACTGGTTGTGGGGCGGGGCGATCCTGATGGCGCTGGGCGGGTTCCTGTCGTTGAGCGACCGGCGCTACCGGGTGGCTGCCGGGGCGCGCAAGGTGGCGGCGGCGGTCGGGGTGCCGGCGGAATGAAGTGGCTGGTGGTGATGCTGGCGCTGCTGGCAGGCCCCGCGATGGCGGTGCAGCCGGACGAGATCCTGCCCGATCCGGTGCTTGAGGCGCGGGCGCGCGCGATCAGCCGCGATATACGCTGCCCGGTGTGTCAGGGCGAAACCATCGACGACAGCGTGGCACCGATCAGCCGCGACCTGCGCATCATCATCCGCGAGCGGTTGGTGGCGGGCGACAGCGACGAGGAAGTCATTGATTACATCGTCGATCGCTACGGCGAGTTTGTGCTGTTCAACCCACGGCCCGAGGGGTCGAACCTGATCCTGTGGCTGGCGGGGCCGGCCTTGTTACTGGCGGGACTTGGTATCGCAGTGGCGACGCAGCGGCGCAGGGTGGGCACGCCGGAAGCTGCGCTGAGCGACAGCGACGAGGCGCGGCTGCGGGAAATCCTGAAGGATTGACGCGACGTTGCGGTTGGTCCGTTCAGCGCTGCGGCTATGGTCGGGGCAAACGGAGGGGCGATGATGCAGACGATCCGGGTCAGCGAGGCGGGCGGGGTGACGACTATCACCCTTGATCGGCCGCAGGTGATGAACGCGCTGTCGTGCCAGATGCGGGCCGAGTTGACCGCGGCCTTGAGGGCGGCGCATGGCGGGCGCGGGATCGTGCTGACCGGCGAGGGGCGCGCGTTCTGTTCGGGGCAGGACCTGACGGATGCCGGCAATCTGGACGTCGAGGCTGTGCTTCGCGATGAATATGTGCCGATGCTGATGGCGATCACCGAGGCGCCGGTTCCGGTGATCGCGGCGGTCAATGGCACGGCGGCGGGGGCTGGGGCGAACCTTGCGCTGGCCTGCGACGTGGTGATCGCGGCGGAAAGCGCCAGTTTCATTCAGGCGTTCACCCGGATCGGGCTGATCCCGGACGCAGGCGGCACGTATGTGCTGCCGCGTCTGGTGGGGATGGCGCGTGCGATGGGGGCGGCGATGTTTGCCGACCGGATCAGCGCGCGGCAGGCGGCCGACTGGGGGATGATCTGGGAGGCGGTGCCGGACGCGGAGTTCCATGCCGTGGTTGCCGCACGCGCGGCGCAGTTGGCCAATGGGCCGACCGTGGCGCTAAAGGCGCTGAAGACCGCGCTGAAGGGCAGTTTCGAGCGTGACCTTGCCGCACAACTGGCACTGGAGGCGCGGCTGCAGGGCGACTGCGGGGCGACGGAAGATTTCCGTGAGGGGGCGGCCGCGTTTTTGGAAAAGCGCCCGGCCCGGTTCAGCGGAAAGTAGGGAACCGTTGCAAGAAAGCCGCGTTGAGCGTATCGTGGTCGTCAGCGGCCATGTCACGACGAGGCTGTCATGTGGGACCGGTTGCTTGTTGCCTTCCTTCGCGTCGGTGTTCGCACCGGCACTATACACCTTACATTGCCGGATGGTGTGACGCACCACATCGGGCCGGGCGGCGGACCGGATGTGGCTGTCACGCTGCACGATCCGACGTTTTCGCGGAAATTTTTCATGCGCCCGGACCTGACTATGGGCGAAGCCTATATGGACGGTCGGTTGACCATCGCGAACGATGATATCCGCAGTCTGATCACCTTTGGCTTGCGCAATGCGCGCGGTCGCAAGGTCTGGCCACCGTTCAAGCAGATCGCCGCGCTGGCGGGGCGGATGAAATCCTGGTCGATCTGGAACCATGTCGGGATCGCGCGCCGCAATGTGGCGCATCACTACGACATCTCGGAAGAGCTTTATGACCTCTTTCTGGGCGAGACGAAGCAATATACCTGCGCCTATTTCCGTCGACCCGAGATGACGCTGGAAGAGGCGCAGACTGCCAAGATGGCGCATATCGGCGCTAAGCTTCTGCTGAAGCCGGGGATGCGGGTGCTGGATATCGGCTGTGGATTCGGCACTCTGGCGATTACGCTGGCGCGCGATCACGGGGTGCAAGTGGTTGGCGTGACCCTGTCTCAGGTGCAATTGGCAGAGGCGCGGCGCCGCGCGGCAGAGGCGGGGCTGACCGATCAAGTGGAGTTTCGCCTGCAGGACTACCGTGACGTCGGCGAAAGCTTTGATCGGGTGGTGTCGGTCGGCATGATGGAACATGTCGGGCTGCCGCATCTGCGGACCTATTTCCAGAAGGTCTCCGATATCCTGACGCCCGATGGCGTGGCGCTGATCCATTATATCGGGCGCTGGTCACCGCCCAATACGATCTCGCCGTGGTTCAACAAGTATATCTTTCCGGGCGCCTATTGCCCGGCGGTATCCGAGGCGATGCGGGTGGTGGAAAAGACCGGGATGATCCTTGCCGACCTCGAAGTGTGGCGCGGGCATTACGAGCGCACCTTGCAGGAATGGCTGAAGCGGTTCGATCGCAACATCGACCGCATCCGGCAGTTGCAGGACGACCGCTTCCTCCGGATGTGGCGCTATTACCTGCAATCGGCCGAGCTGAGCTTTTCAGAGGCGCATCTGGTGATCCACCAGTTGCACCTTGCCAAGGGCCGCTACACGGTGCCTGTGACGCGCGATTACCTTTACGCGCCGAGCAACACCTAGACGCCGCGGGCCAGCGCGGCAACGCCGGTCCGGGCGATTTCCAGCAGGCCAAGGGGGCGCATCAGGTCGGCGAAGGCGTCGATCTTTTCGGGCGTGCCGGTCATCTCGAACACGAAGCTTTCCAGCGTGCTGTCCACCACATTGGCGCGGAAGATCTCGGCCAGTTGCAGGGCTTCGACGCGGGCAGCGCCTTTGCCCGCCACCTTGAAGAGCGCGAGTTCGCGCTGCACCGACGGCCCTTCTGCGGTCAGGTCATGCACGTCATGCACCGGAACCATGCGGCGCAACTGCGCCTCGATCTGGTCGATCACCTGCGGCGTGCCACGTGTGACGATGGTGATGCGGCTCTTGTGGCCTTCATGGTCCACCTCGGCCACGGTCAGGCTGTCGATGTTGTAACCGCGCCCGGAGAAAAGCCCGATCACACGGGCCAGAACGCCGCTTTCGTTGTCGACGATGACGGCCAGCGTGTGCTGTTCGATCACCTCGGCGTTCGGGTCGCGCAGGTCGTAGGCCGAGTGGCTCGACGAGCCTTTCTTGATATTTAGCGGCGCCATAGCGCACCCCTTTCATCTGTCGAAAAATATCCCGGGGGCGCGGGGGCTGGCCCCCGCTCCGCCAGCTTACACGAGCACCGCACCCTTGGAGCCGATCACCCCTTGCGTATCCGCGTCGCCCAAGAGCATTTCGTTGTGCGGCTTGCCGGAAGGGATCATCGGGAAGCAGTTTTCATGCTTTTCCACGAGGCAGTCGAAGATCACCGGGCCGTCATAGTCCAGCATCTGCATGATCGCGTCGTCGAGATCCTTCGGGTCGGAGCATTTGATGCCCTTGCAGCCGAAAGCCTCGGCCAGTTTCACGAAATCGGGCAGGCTTTCGGACCAGGACGACGAATAGCGCTCGCCGTGGAGGAGTTCCTGCCACTGGCGCACCATGCCGAGGCGTTCGTTGTTCAGGATGAACTGCTTGACGGGCGCGCGGAACTGCATCGCGGTGCCCATTTCCTGCATGTTCATCAGCCACGACGCCTCGCCCGCCACGTTGATCACCAGCGCGTCGGGGTGGGCGATCTGGACGCCGATCGAGGCGGGCAGGCCGTAGCCCATCGTGCCAAGGCCACCGGAGGTCATCCAGCGGTTCGGGCCTTCGAAGCCGAGGAACTGGGCGGCCCACATCTGGTGTTGGCCGACCTCGGTGGTGATGTAGCGGTCTCGGCCCTTGGTCAGCGCTTCCAGCCGTTCAAGCGCGTACTGCGGTTTGATCGTGGTGGTGGAGTTCTTGTAGGTCAGGCATTTGACGCTGCGCCAGTCGTTGATCTGGCGCCACCATTTGGCAAGGCCGTCCTTGTTGGTGCGGCTGCCGCGCGCCTTCCACTGGCGAAGCACTTCGGCCAGCACTTCGCCCACGTCGCCGACGATGCCCACATCGACCCGGACCACCTTGTTGATCGAGGAGGGGTCGATGTCGATGTGCGCCTTTTTCGAGCGGGGCGAGAAGTCCTTGATCCGGCCGGTGATGCGGTCGTCGAAGCGGGCACCGATGTTGATCATCAGGTCGCAGCCGTGCATCGCGAGGTTGGCCTCGTAAAGCCCGTGCATCCCCAGCATCCCAAGCCAGTTCTTGCCCGACGCGGGGTAGCATCCGAGGCCCATCAGGGTGGAGGTGATCGGAAAGTCGGTCGCGGCGGTCAGTTCGCGCAGAAGCTGGCTGGCCTTCGGGCCGGAGTTGATGACGCCGCCGCCGGTGTAAAGGACCGGGCGTTCGGCGGTTTCCATCATTTCGACCAGACGCGCGATCTGGTCGGGATCGCCCACGGTTTTCGGCTGGTAGTGCGGGATCTTGACCTTATCCATCGGCGTGTAGTCGGCGGTGGCGAACTGCACGTCCTTCGGGATGTCCACAAGCACCGGGCCGGGGCGGCCCTTCATCGCGACGTGGAAGGCTTGGTGGATGGTCTCGGAGAGTTTGGCGGTGTCTTTCACCAGCCAGTTCATCTTGGTGCAGGGGCGGGTGATGCCAACTGTGTCTGCCTCCTGGAAGCCGTCGGTGCCGATCATGAAAGTCGGAACCTGGCCGGTGAGGACGACGAGGGGGATCGAGTCCATCAGCGCGTCGGTCAGGCCGGTTACCGCGTTGGTGGCACCGGGGCCTGAGGTGACCAGCACCACGCCGGGCTTGCCGGTCGACCGCGCGTAGCCTTCGGCCATGTGGACGGCACCCTGTTCGTGGCGCACGAGGATGTGGCGGATGTCGTTTTGCTGGAAGATCTCGTCATAGATCGGCAGCACGGCGCCGCCCGGATAGCCGAACACGACCTCGACGCCCTGATCTTTCAGGGCCTGAACCACCATCCGTGCACCGGACATAGATTTCGTCATGACTTCTCTCTCCTTCGCGCAACAAAAAGCCCCCGGGTTTCAATCGGGGGCGCATGGGAACCTGAATGGTCAAACCGTTACCGGCCCATGCGCGTCCTTCCTACGATGACAAGAATCCGGGCCATAAGCCGCTCCCCTCGCGTTCGGATGGAACTTAGGGGGCGGTATGCCGGGCGTCAATGGGATTTGCAAACAGAAAGTGTCGCAGATGGCGGGTAATCTTGAACATTTATTGCCGCAAGGTTGGCGTCTGCGCAACTTTCACAATAATCGACAAAAAAGCACGGTGTCTGCGCGAGAATTGGCGGTTGGTAGGCCGGGACAACCCCGGTGCGGCAGGATAGATGGGCGGCAGCGGAGGCCCGGCGCAGTCGGGCCATGAGAGGAAAACACCTGATGAAGCTTTATTACACCCCTGGCACGTGCTCGCTTGCCTGCCACATTGCGCTTCACGACGCCGGCACGCCATTCTCGGCAGAGCGGGTGGACTTGCGCGCCAAGACCACGGCGGATGGCAGCGATTTCCGCAAGGCCAACCCCAAGGGTTCGGTTCCCGCGCTGGAAATCGAGCCGGGCGTGGTGCTGACCGAAGGGGTGGCGATCATGCAATATGTCGCCGACAGCGTTGGAGGGGCAGGGGTGGCGCCGGCGGTCGGCACGCTGGAGCGGGCCCGGATGCAGGAGGCGATGAACTTCATCGGGGGCGAGTTGCACAAGACCGGCTACGGCCCGTTGTTCCGCCCAGGACTGAGCGACGAGGCGCGCCAGGCACAGTTCGCCGTGATCGACGCCAAGCTTTCGTGGATCGAGGGGCTGCTGGCGGATGGGCGGGAGTATCTGGTGACCACGGGCTACACGCTGGCGGACGGGTACCTTTTCACCATCAGTGGCTGGTCGAAGGGTATGGGCCATGATCTTTCGCGCTTTCCATTGATCGTGGCGTTGCGCGAGCGTGTTGCAGAGCGTCCGGCGGTGCAGGCGGCGATGAAGGCAGAAGGCATGCTCTGATCGCTGAGCGATCGACCTTGAAAGGGGCGACCGGTGCGCCCCTTTCGCATTATTGTCCGACAGCGGGTAGCGCAGCGAACGGGAAATGATTGCGCGGCCTTTGCCCCGGTCGCGGATTTCCGCGCATTTTTTGGCTTTCCTTTTCGAAAAGCGCGCTAATCTTGCGGTAACGTGATCGTGTTCGTCCGCGCCCTTCGCAACTTTCCTTTGCGACCTTGGCGCGAGTTGCGCATAGTTCATGCAAGCGGCACATTAAGTAGCCGCGCCAGGGGAGGGTTCTGTTGCGGGGATTATTGTCTCTCGCATCCGGCATTGACCGGGTGACCAAGGCTTTCGGCGTGTTGGCAGCCCTTTTGGTGGCCGCCGCCTGCCTGATCAGCGCGTTGAATGCGATTTCGCGCTATACGCTGGACATGTCGTCCAACGCGTTTCTGGAAATCCAGTGGCAGATGTTCGCGGGGATGTTCCTGCTGGGAACGGCGCATGTGCTGAAGCTGAACGAACATGTCCGGGTTGATCTGTTTTACGGCAGCATGACCGAACGTAACAAGCTGTGGGTCGACGTGTTCGGCTTTCTGGTCTTCTTCTTTCCGGTCTGCTTCATCATGCTGGAGATGAGTTATCCTTGGGCCTATGCCAGCTTTGTGGCGGGCGAGGGTTCGGCGAATGCCGGCGGCCTGCCGGTGTGGCCGGCCAAGATGCTTCTGCCGCTTGGGTTCACGCTTTTGACGCTGCAGGGGATTGCCGAGCTGATCCGCCGGATCGCGGCGCTGCGCGGGGTTATCGTGCTGGACGTGTCATACGAAAAACCCGTTCAATGATCGGAAAGGTCGCCTGATGCTGGAATACGGTTACCTGGCGCCAGCCATGTTTGGCGGGCTTATCATCTTTTTGCTTGTCGGCTTTCCGGTTGCATTTTCGTTGTCGGCGCTGGGCCTGTTCTTCGGGTTCATCGCGATAGAAGTGGGATATTTCGGGCTAGCCTTCCTGCAGGCAATGCCGGCGCGGGTGTTCGGCATCATGTCGAACGACCTTTTGCTGGCGATTCCGTTCTTTACCTTCATGGGGGTGGTGCTGGAGAAATCCGGTCTTGCCGAGGATCTGATGGAGGGGTTTGGCCAGCTTTTCGGCAGCGTGCCGGGCGGTCTGGCCTATGCGGTGATCTTTGTCGGCGCGATCCTCGGGGCGATTACCGGGACGGTGGCGGCAAGCGTGATTGCCATCGGGATGATCTCGATCCCGATCATGATGAAGTATGGCTATGACATGCGGATCGGGACCGGGGTGATTGCGGCCTCGGGGACGATCACGCAGGTAATTCCGCCGTCGTTGGTGCTGATCGTGCTGGCGTTCCAGTTGGGCGTGCCGGTGGGCGACATGTATCTGGGGGCCATCGGGCCGTCGATCGCGCAGGTGCTGTTGTTCGCGGGCTTCATCCTGCTGGTGTCGATCTTTCAGCCGCACAAGGTGCCAGCACTGCCGGCCGAGGCGCGGACGCTGCGGGGGCGCGAGTTGGCGGCCAAGCTGGCATGGGGCATGGTGCCGTCGCTGGTGCTGATCTTCCTGGTGCTGGGGACGATCTTCATGGGTCTGGCGACCCCGACCGAGGCCGGGGCAATGGGAGCGGTCGGGTCGATCCTGCTGGCGCTGGCGCATGGCCGGTTCACCTGGAAGATGGTGTGGCAGGCGTCGGACGGCACGATGCGGATCACGGCGATGGTGATCTTCATCCTGGTGGGCGCCACGGTGTTCAGCCTGGTGTTTCAGGGGGTGAACGGCGGCAAGTGGATCGAGCATATCCTGTCGGGTATTCCGGGGGGACGGATCGGGTTCCTGATCTTCGTCAACATCTTCATCTTCTTCATCGCCTTCTTCCTCGATTTCTTCGAGATCGTGTTCATCGTGATCCCCTTGCTGATCCCGACGGCGCTGGCGCTGGACATCAATCTGGTGTGGCTGGGGGTGCTCTTGTGCGTGAACATGCAAACGGCGTTCATGCACCCGCCGTTCGGATTTGCGCTGTTCTATCTGCGCGGCATCGCACCGCCCGAGATCAAGAGCCGTGACATCTATCTGGGGTCGATCCCGTGGATCATATTACAGCTGATCCTCGTGGCGTTGATCATCACCTTTCCGGGCATTGTCGACAGCTTCATCACCGAACCGGTGCTGCTGGATGCGGCGTCGGTGACCGAACAGCTTGATGCAATTCCGATGCCTGACCTTGAAATGCCTGCCCTCGATCTTGATCTAGGGGGGCCGGCGACGCCGTGACCTGAAACGCTTGACCACATCAAAAGCCTACTGGGAGGTATGCACATGAAGAGACGGAATTTCCTGACCACCGCAGCGATCGGCTCGGCGGCGGCCGCGCTGGCGGCACCGGCGCTGGCGCAGAGCGCGCCGAAGGTAAGCTGGCGCCTGACGTCAGGTTTCCCGAAGACGCTGGACACCATCTATGGCGCGGCGGACGAGTTCGCCAAGATCGTGTCGGACGCGACGGATGGAAATTTCCAGATCCAGCCGTTCCCGGCAGGTGAGATCGTGCCGATGCCGGAGGCGGCGGATGCGGTTGGGTCCGGGACCGTCGAGATCGCGCACACCGCGTCTTATTATTACTGGGGCAAGAACCCGGTCTACGCGCTGGGTACGGCGGTTCCGTTCGGCCTGAACGCGCGCGGCATAAATGCCTGGTACTACCACGGCGGCGGCATCGACATGATGAACACCTTCTACAACAAGGAAGGTCTGCATGTTTTCCCCGGCGGCAACACGGGCGTCCAGATGGGCGGCTGGTGGCGCAAGGAGATCAACTCGGTCGCTGACCTTGCGGGTGTGAAGATGCGCATCGGCGGCATGGGTGGCAAGGTGATGGAGGCGCTGGGCGTCGTGCCGCAGCAGATTCCGGGCGGCGAGATCTATCCGGCGCTGGAACGCGGCACCATCGACGCGGCGGAGTGGGTCGGCCCCTATGACGACGAGAAGCTTGGCCTGAACAAGGTAGCGCCGTTCTACTATTACCCCGGTTTCTGGGAAGGTGGGCCAACGCTGAACTACATGATCAACTTGGCGAAGTGGAACGAACTGCCGCCGGCCTATCAGGCCATTGTCGCCACGGCGGCGGCGACCACGAACCAGTCGATGCTGGCCAAGTATGACGCGAAGAACCCGGCAGCACTGCGCAACCTGATCGCGGGCGGGGCGCAGTTGCGGCCTTACCCTGAAGAGGTGATGGTCAAGGCGTTCGAGGCGGCAAACGCACTTTACGCGCAGATTTCGGCCGAAAACGCGGACTTCAAGGCGATCTTTGAAAGCCAGCAAGCCTATCGCAACGAAGCCAACCTGTGGAACCAGGTGGCGGAATACACGTTCGACACCTTCATGATCCGCAACCGCCCGCGCGGTTGAGACCACAGGTAGTATCAGCAACGGGGGCCGCGCCGAATGGTGCGGCCCTTTTGCGTTCAGGGAGGTGGGCCGATCAGGTCCCAGCGGTTGCCGAAAGGGTCGCGCCAGACGGCGACGCTGCCATAGGGTTCGTGGCGGGGCGTTTCCTCGAACGTCACGCCTGCGGCCAGCATTGCTGCATGGTCGCGCGGAAAATCATCGGTGTGCAGGAAGAACATTACGCGACCGCCAGCCTGATTGCCGATGGCGGCCAATTGCGCCGCGCCTTCGGCCCGCGCCAGAACCAGCCGCGCACCCCCACCCGGCGGTTCGACGGTGACCCAACGCTTGGCGCCTTGGTCAATGTTTTCGGTCAGCCGGAACCCGAGGGTGCCAGTGTAAAAAGCGATCGCGCTGTCATAATCCGGCACCACCAAAGCCACGGCTGCAATCCGGGCGCGGGAGGTCATTCCTTGCGGGCGGTGAGGGGGCGCGAGTCGTTGGCGCGAGTATCGGGGGCGCGAGTATCGGGCAGGTTGATCCGCGCGACCTGTTCGGCAATCGGGTCGACCGACAGGGGGTGCAGATCGGCGCGGTGTTCGGCCGGGTCGCCAAGATCGCGCCACTCGCCGCCCTTGTAGATTTCCAGCGCCGAGAAGCTGGCCTTATAGCCCATCTTGCGGCTGCCGGGAACCCAGTAGCCGAGGTAGACGTAAGGCAGGCCCGCCTCGCGGGCGATGGCGACGTGATCGAGGATGACGTGGGTGCCTAGCGACAGGTCGGCAAGATCGGGGTCATAGAAGCTGTAGACCATGCTGAGGCCGTCATCGAACACGTCGGTCAGGCAGACGGCGGCAAGGGGGCGACCGCGTTCACCTTCGCCTGCTGGGCGGGTGTATTCGATGACGCGCGATTTGATCGGGGTTTCCTCGATCATCGCGGCGAATTCGAAGATGTCCATGTCAGCCATGCCGCCGTCGGCGTGGCGGCTGTCGAGGTAGCGGCGGAAGAGGGTGAACTGATCCTCGGTCGCCCAGGGGCTGGTGGCGTTGCGGCGCAGGCCGGCGGTCTTGCGCAGGATGCGGCGCTGGGTGCGCGAGGGTTCGAAATCGGCCACGCGGATGCGGGCCGAGAGGCAAGCGGAGCATTCGGCGCAGGACGGGCGGTAAAGGACATTCTGGCTGCGACGGAAGCCTTGCTTGGACAGCGAGTCGTTCAGGCGCTGCGCATGGTCACCCTGCAAGGCGGTGAATAGCTTTCGTTCCATGCGACCGACGAGGTACGGGCATGGTTGCGGAGCCGTCACATAGAATTGGGGCGCGAGGGGAAGGGTGTGGCGCATGAAGGGGGAGGGCTTGTCACATTACGCGTGTAGCCTAGCAAGCCCGGCGCGTTCCGCCAAGCACTGTGTTTGCCGCAGGTGTCCAACAAAAAGCCCCATCCCGCCGGGGCGGAATGGGGCGAGGGTTCGCAGCGGCTGGATCAATACTCGCCGGGGCGCGGGCCTTCGGCGGGTTTGGTTTCGGGCGCTGCGTCAGCGGCCTGATTGGCGCGGGCGCGTTCATCCATGAAGGTGTCGAACTCCGACTTGTCCTTGGAGTTGCGCAGGCGCTGCAGGAAAGCCTCGAACGCTTGCTGCTCTTCTTCCAGACGACGCAGCGCTTCTGCCTTGTAGCTGTCGAAGGCGGTGTTACCCGAGGTGGAGCGGTAGACGTCAGGGCCCCAGCGGCGGGCGTGGCGGTCGTGACGGTGCGCGCAGGACGAATTTCTGAACATGCGTTTTCCCCAGATGATGTAGGCCAGAAGCGCAAGGCCCACGGGCCAGAAGACGATGAAGGCAAGGACAGTGGTTGCGATCCAGGCCCATTTGCCACGCTGGTCGAGCCAGCCTTCGGCGCGGCGCGGCAAGGAGGACAGACCGCCGGTCCGGGCGGTATCGGGGTAGCTGTGCATCGGCGGTGAACTCCCGGTGTTGCGGTTGATGTGAACGTCTTTCACATGATGCAACATGCCCCTGCCGAGCCTGCGGTTCAAGAGCTATGTGAAGATTATTTACATCTTTCCGCCGATGCTGGTTCAACCCATTGGCAGGGAGGAATTTTCCGTGACAGTGAAGGCGGCTGAGGTAGCCCCGGCGGCCTTTTGCAGGCGGGCGGGGTCGACGGGAAAGATGTGGCGCGGGGTGCCGGCGGCGGCCCAGACGGTGGCAAAGGTCAGCAGCGTGGGGTCGATCCAGACCGGCAGCGGGGTCAGGTGACCGATCGGTGCGACGCCTCCGATGGCAAAACCGGTCACGGCGCGGACGGTGGCCACGTCGGCGCGGGCCAGCGGCTCGCCCGCAAGGGTGGCGGCTATTGAGGTGTCAACCTTGTTGCCGCCTGCGGTCAGGAACAGGAACAGCCGTCCGCTGGTGCCGCCCTGAAACACGACAGACTTCACGATCTGGTCAAGAGCGCAGCCTGCGGCTGCGGCCGCATCTTCTGCCGTGCGGGTTTCGCCCGGCATTTCCAGGGGCACGGAGTCCAGCCCCGCTGCCTGCAAGGCCGCCCGCACGCGTGCCAGACTTTTCGACATCTGCATCCCTCCGTTTCAGTGCATATGGCCGCAAGCGGCGCCTTGCGGCAAGCGTTGGCATGACGCTTGGCCGTTGACCGCGCGCGCGCCAGCACCCATCCTGCGGCCATGAGTTTCGCCGATCGCCTTCTTCGCCAACCGATCCCGTTCGATACCGCAGCGGCGGCGGATGCCCGCAGTGACCTGACGGAATTCGCGCCGGAGGTGACCGGGTTTCTGGCTGCGGTTGCAGGGTGTAGCCCTTATCTGAAAGGTCTGATGACGCGCGAGGCCGATTGGCTGCGCGAGGCGCTGGCGGGCCCCGAGGCTGCGTTCGACACTCTGCTGGCAGGGCTGGACGGCACCGCGCTGGAGGTGTTGCCCGGTGCGTTGCGGCAGGCCAAGCGGCGGGCGGCGCTTTTGACAGGGCTTGCCGATCTGGGCGGGCTCTGGCCGCTGGAAACCGTGACGGGCGCACTGACCCGGCTGGCCGACCGGGCAGTGCATCTGTCGTTGACCGCTCTGGTCGAGGCCGAAATCCGGCGGGGCAAGCTGCCCGGTGCCACCTTGGACGATGCAAAGACCGGGGCGGGGATGGTGGCGCTGGCGATGGGCAAGATGGGTGCGGGGGAATTGAACTATTCCTCGGACATCGACCTGATCTGCTTGTTTGACGAAACCCGCTATCCCGGCGACGAACAAGAGGCGCGGGCGGCGTTCATCCGGGTTGCGCGGAAGATGACGGCGATTCTGTCGGATGTGACCGACGGCTATGTGTTCCGCACCGACCTGCGGCTGCGGCCTGATGCAAGCGTGATGCCGGTCTGCCTGTCGATGGCGGCGGCGGAGGCCTATTACGAAAGTCAGGGCCGCACATGGGAGCGGGCCGCCTATATCAAAGCGCGGCCCTGCGCGGGTGATCTGGCGGCGGGAGAGCGGTTCCTGACGACGCTGGTGCCGTTCGTGTGGCGCAAGCATCTGGACTATGCGGCGATTCAGGACGCGCATGACATGCGGCTGCGCATCCGCGAACATCGCGGCCTGCGCGGGCCGATCATGGTGGAAGGGCATAACCTGAAGCTGGGCGCGGGTGGCATCCGCGAGATCGAGTTCTTTACCCAGACCCGGCAACTGATCGCCGGTGGCCGCGACCCGGCGCTGCGCGACCGGCGCACCGTTCCGGCGCTGCAAGCCCTGTCGGCGCAAGGCTGGGTGCCGGGTGAGGTGGCGGCGGAGTTGACCGAGCTTTACCGGGCGCACCGAGAGTTGGAGCACCGGTTGCAGATGGTGAACGACGCGCAAACCCATTCGATGCCGACGTCGGCCGAAGGCGTGGCGCGGATTGCCGCGTTCTGCGGGCAGGAAGAGGCCGCGTTTCGGGAAGGTCTGTTGGACCGGCTGAACCGCACCGACCGGCTGACCGAGGGTTTTTTTGCCCCCGGCGCGGTGGAAGAGGGGCCGGAGCTTTCCGACAGCGCGCGGGCGATCACCAAGGGTTGGGAAAGCTATCCGGCGCTAAGGTCGGAACGGGCGCAGGCGATCTTTCGGCGGCTGCGCCCGCAGCTTTTGCGGCAACTGGCGCGGGCGGCAAACCCTGACGAGGCGCTGGTGGCGCTGGACGGGTTTCTGGCGGGATTGCCAACGGGGGTGCAGATATTCTCGCTGTTCGAGGCGAACCCGTCGCTGGTGGAACTGATCATCGACATTGCCGGCACCTCGCCTGCGCTGGCGCGGTATCTGTCGCGCAACGCGGCGGTGCTTGACGGAGTGATCGGCGGGTCGTTCTTCGGGGAATGGCCGGGCGCGCGGGCGCTGCAGGCGGAATTGACGCGGCGGCTGGACGGGGTGGCCGATTACGAAGGCAGGCTCGATTCCGCGCGACGCTGGATGAAGGAATGGCATTTCCGGATCGGTGTGCACCATCTGCGCGGGCTGATCGACGCATTCGAGGCGGGCAAGCAATACGCCGATCTGGCCGAGGCGGTGATCGGGGCGATCTGGGGCGTGGTAACGGCGGATTTCGCGAAAAAGCACGGACATGCGCCGGGGCGCGGCGCGGTCGTGGTCGGGATGGGGTCGCTGGGGGCGGCGCGGTTGAACGCGGGGTCGGACCTTGACCTGATCGTGATCTACGATGCCGAGGGTGCGGAAGGGTCATCCGGGCCACGGCCCCTTGCGACGCGGCCCTATTTCGCACGGTTGACACAGGCGTTGGTGACAGCGTTGACCGCGCAGATGCCGGAGGGGCGGCTTTACGAGGTGGACATGCGGCTGCGGCCTTCGGGGCGGCAGGGGCCGGTGGCGACCTCGCTGGACAGTTTCAAGACCTATCAGGAAACCGAAGCCTGGACGTGGGAGCATCTGGCGCTGACCCGCGCACGGGTGCTGGCGGGTGATGCGGGCCTTGCCGGCGACGTCGAGGCGTTTCGCCGTGATCTTCTGGCGCGCAAGGGGCAGGGGGCTGGAGTGCGGGCCGATGTGGCGGAGATGCGCGGGCGGCTGCAAGCGGCCAAGCCCGCCAGCGGCAGTTGGGAGGCCAAGAACGGGCCGGGGCGGCTGATGGATATCGAGCTTTGCGCGCAGATGGTGGCGCTGATCGCGGGCAGTCCTGCGCGCAGCGTTGAACGTCAGTTGGCGGCGGGGGCGACGGGTATCCTGTCGGAACCGGAACAGACGGTGCTGGCGGATGCCTACAGGCTGATGTGGCGGCTGCACTGCGGAACGCGGCTTTTGACGGACCGGACGCTGGACCTTTCCAGCCTGGGCGAGGGCGGGCGCAGCTTTCTATTGCGCGAAACCGGTGCTGCGGATGCAGACGGGTTGTCAGCGCGGCTTGAAGCGGCGGTGTCGCAGGCGGAAGCGGTGATTGCGGCACGGCTCGGCGGGGGCGGTCATGGGGAGACGGGCGATGGAACTGAGTGAGGCCGACCCGAAGGGTCTGGTGCGCGAAAGCTACGCGATCGAGGGGATTACGGCTGGCGAATGCCGGTCGATCTTCATGGACTGGGCGTTGAGCCTGCCGGTGGATTTTCACGCGCCGGACGCGCTGCGCGTGCTGATCGCGGAATATGCGCTGAAGCACCCCGACCATCCGATGAGCACGGTTCTGAAGGACGGGCTGACGGCGCCGGACCCAGCCCGCCGCAAGGGCGGCCGTGCCGCGCGCGTCGGGCTTTAACGGCCAAGCGCTGCCGCTTCGGCCGCCAAGGCGGTGATGGCGCCCCAGTCGCCGCGCGCCATCGCGTCCTTCGGGGCCACCCAGCTGCCGCCGACACAGAGGATGTTCTTCAGGCCAAGGTAATCGGGGGCAAGTTTCAGGGTGATCCCGCCGGTCGGGCAGAAGCTGACCTGCGGAATGGGCGAGCCGATGGATTTCAGGTAGGCGGCCCCGCCAGCCTGTTCAGCGGGAAAGAATTTCTGCACCGTGTAGCCCTTTTCCAGAAGCGCCATGATCTCGGACGCGGTCGCGGCGCCGGGCAGAAGCGGCAGGTCGTGTTCCGCGCAGGCGTCCAGCAGCCGTTCGGTCGCGCCGGGCGACACGCCGAAGCGGGCGCCCGCCGCCTTGGCCGCCTTGACATCGGCGGGTGTCAGGAGCGTGCCTGCGCCGACCACGCCGCCTGGCACCTCGGCCATCGCGCGGATCGCGTCGAGGGCGGCGGGTGTACGCAACGTCACCTCGAGCGCAGGCAGGCCACCCTTGACCAGCGCCTCGGCCAAGGGGCGTGCGTGGGCGAGGTCGTCGATCACCAGAACCGGCACCACCGGGGCGAGGCGGCAAATGTCGGCGGCTTGGCGGGATTGTTCGGCGGGGGTCATGGCGGGCTCCTTGATGCCCCGGCGTCGGGGCGGGCGGGTATGGAGGCGTTGGTCGGCGAGGACGCTCGTCAGAGGACGTGCGCGGCGCCGGTATCGGCAGAGCCTACGTTGCGGCGGAAGGCGGCGAAAAGTTCGCGCCCAATGCCGAATTCGTTGGCGGAAAGGTCGGCGACCACTGGCGTACGGCTATCGAAATCGGGGGCGAGGCAGGTGAGGGTGCCTGCGACCGCATCGAGCCGGACAAGATCACCGTCCCTTAGCCGCGCCAAGGGGCCGCCGGCTGCCGCCTCGGGCGAGACGTGGATCGCTGCCGGAACCTTGCCCGAGGCACCGGACATGCGGCCGTCGGTGACGAGAGCCACCTTGAGGCCGCGATCCTGCAAGACGGAAAGCGTCGGGGTCAACGAGTGGAGTTCGGGCATTCCGTTGGCTTGCGGCCCTTGAAAGCGGACGACAACGATGGTGTCGCCGGTGAACTCGCCCGCCTTGAAAGCGGCTTTCACGGCGTCCTGGCTGTGGAAGATGCGCGCCGGGGCTTCGATCACGTGGCGTTCGGGGGCGACGGCAGAGACCTTGATCACGCCGCGTCCGAGGTTGCCGGTCAGTTGCTTCAGCCCGCCCGAGGCGGCAAAAGGATTGCTTGCCGGGCGGACGATTTTGTCGTTCAGCGTGGTGTTCGGCCCGTCGCGCCAGGCCAGTTTGCCGCCTTCGAGGGTGGGTTCCTGGCGGTAGCTGGCAAGCCCGTCGCCCGCGATGGTCTTGGCATCGGGGTGGAGGAGGCCGGCATCGAGAAGTTGGCCGATCAGGAATTGCAGGCCTCCGGCGGCGTGGAAGTGGTTCACGTCGGCCAGGCCGTTCGGGTAGACCTTGGCCATCAGGGGTACGGCTTCCGACAGGTCGGCGAAATCCTGAAGGTCGAGGATCACACCTGACGCGCGGGCCATTGCCGGCAGGTGGAGGACGAGGTTCGTCGAGCCCCCCGTCGCCATTAGGCCAACGATGCCGTTGACGTAGGCGCGTTCGTCGAGGATCTCGCCCACCGGGCGGAAATCATTGCCAAGGGCGGTGATCTGGGCGGCGCGTTCCACGGCGGCCACGGTCAGCGCGTCGCGCAGGGGGGTGCCGGGGTTGACGAAGCTGGTGCCGGGCAGGTGCAGGCCCATGAATTCCATCAGCATCTGGTTGGTATTGGCGGTGCCGTAAAAAGTGCAGGTGCCGGAACCGTGGTAGCTGGCCATTTCGGCGGCCATCAGTTCTTCGCGGCTGGCCTTGCCTTCGGCGTAGGCGTTGCGGACGCGGGATTTTTCATCGTTCGGGATGCCGGAGGTCATCGGGCCGGCAGGCACGAAGACCGCGGGTATATGGCCGAAGGTGGCGGCGGCCATGACGAGGCCGGGCACGATCTTGTCGCACACGCCAAGGTAAAGGCTGGCGTCAAAGCAGTTATGGCTGAGGGCAACCCCTGCGGCGAGGGCGATCACATCGCGGGAAAAAAGCGAAAGCTCCATTCCCGGTTGGCCTTGGGTCACGCCGTCACACATGGCGGGCACGCCGCCTGCGACCTGCACCGTTGCACCGGCCATGCCTGCTGCGGCGCGGATGATGTCGGGGTAGCGTTCGAACGGCTGATGCGCCGAGAGCATGTCGTTGTAGGCGGTGACGATGCCGATGTTCGGCTTGGTGGTTCCGGCAAGATCGGGCTTTGCATCGCCCATCGCGGCATAGGCATGGGCCTGATTGCCGCAGGACAGGTGCGCGCGGACCGGGCCATTGCTTACCGCCTTGGCCATCCGGTCAAGGTAGGTGCCGCGACTGGCATCCGAGCGTGCGCGGATGCGTTCGGTGACACGGGCAATGGTCGGATGAAGCGACATGGAAAACGGCCTCCGGCTGCGGACAGGGACGGTCTATCAGATGGTGTTAGCGCTAACAAGATGCCAGTGCGGCTTTGTCCAAATGTGGGCCGGTGGCGGCGACTGTGCAAGGGAAAGCGGTGGGTCAGGGGCTTTCCGGCGCGGGCCGATCCGGGTATGGGAGGGTGATGGAACAAGATACACCCCCCTCCCGCCTGCTGCCAACCGTGCGCTTGAAACCAAAGGCCGAGGCGCGGGCGATCCGCCACGGTTTCCCGTGGGTCTATGCGGATGAACTGGTCACGGACCGGCGCACCTCGTCTTTGGTGCCCGGCGCGCTGGCGGTTCTGGAAGATGGCGAGCGCCGGCCTTTGGGTCTGGTCACGGTCAACGTCAAATCGAAGATCATTGCCCGGATGCTGGACCGCAACGAAGAGGCGGCGATTGATCAGCCGTGGTTCGAGGCGCGGCTGGGGCGTGCCTTGGCGATGCGGGCGCGGCTTTATGACCAGCCCTACTACAGGCTTGTCCATGCAGAGGCGGACGGTCTGCCCGGCTTGATCATCGACCGGTTCGGCGACGTGGCGGTGATCCAGCCGAATGCGGCGTGGGTCGAGGCGCATCTGGTGCCGCTGACTGCCGCGCTGAGGGCGGTGACGGGCGTCACAACCGTGGTGAAGAACGGCACGGGACGGTCGCGCGGACTGGAGGGGTTGGGCGAGGAGATGGCGGTGCTGGCGGGGGCGGTCGAGGGGCCGCTGCCGGTGCCGATGAACGGGGCCACCTATATGGCCGATGTCATGGGCGGGCAGAAGACGGGGCTCTTTTTCGACCAGCGGCCGAACCACGCTTTTGCCGCGCGGCTGGCGAAGGGTGCGCGGGTGCTGGATGTGTTCACCCATGTCGGCGGCTTTGCCCTGGCAGCGCTGGCCAGTGGGGCGGACAGTGCGCTTGCGGTTGACGCATCGGCACCGGCGCTGGCGCTGGCGATGCAGGGGGCCGAGGCTTCGGGGTTTGCCGATCGGTTCGCCACCCGTCAGGGCGATGCCTTCGAGGTGCTGGAGGCGCTGGCCGAAGCGGGCGAAAGCTATGACCTTGTGATCTGCGATCCGCCGGCCTTTGCGCCTGCCAAGCCCGCGCTGGAGGCGGGATTGCGGGCCTATGAACGGCTGGCGCGGCTTGCGGCTCACGTCGTGGCGCCGGGGGGCTATCTGGTGTTGTGTTCGTGCAGCCATGCGGCTGATCTGCAGGCGTTCCGGAATGCCAGCGCCCGAGGGATCGGGCGCGGCGGGCGTCGGGCGCAGCTGATCCACACCGGATTTGCCGGGCCGGACCATCCGATGCTGCCGCAGCTGGCGGAAAGCGCTTACCTCAAGGCGCTGGTTTTCCGGCTGGACGGATGAAGGCGGTTCTGGACGCTTGCGTCCTTTACCCGACGGTCTTGCGTGAAATCCTGCTGGGGGTCGCGGCGGCGGGGCTTTACGAGCCGCTGATGTCAGACCGCATCCTGCGCGAATGGACGCGGGCTACGGCCAAGCTGGGGGCGGGCGCGCAGGCCATGGCAGAGGGCGAGGCGGTACTCGTGCGCGCGGCCTTTCCGCGAGCGGTGGTGCGCGAGCGGCCGGACATCGAGGCGCGGCTATTGCTGCCCGACCCGAATGACCTCCATGTGCTGGCGGTGGCGATTGCGGGCCATGCCGATGCCATCATCACCTTCAACATGCAGGATTTTCCCGGCCATGTGCTGGCAGTGGAGGGCATCAGCCGGCGCGACCCGGACGGCTTTTTGTGGGAGCTGCACTCGCGCCATCCCGTCGAGGTGGCACGGGTGGTGGAGGATGTGCGGGCCAAGGCCGAGGCGATTTCCGGCCAGCCGATGCCCCTGAAGGCGCTGATGAAACGCGCCCGGCTTTACCGGTTGGGCAAGGCGTTGCAGGCCTAGCCCCGCGCTGGCAGGATGTTCTGGTTCAGACGGAAAAGGTTGTTGCCGTCGAAGCGGGCCTTCAGCGCGGCGAGGCGGCGGTATTTGGCGGCGCCATAGGCCTTTTCGGCCACGGCTGACCCGCTGTCGCCCTGTTCGTTCACGTAGTTGGTTTCCATCGACAGGGCCATCAGTTGGCGCGCCGATCCGCGGCCCCAGTCAAGGCAGGCGGTGTCGTCCTTGACCGCATCCCAGACCGGATTGGCAACCCAATAGTACCCGGCGGAGCGGCCGGAATAGGCGGTGGCATCCTCGGCCATGTCAGCCACGGCGCCGCCGAGCTGCAGCACGTAGATTTCAGAATCCTCGGTGGGTGCCGTGGCCGCAGCTGTGACCATCGCCTCGATTGCCGCATCATCAAGATCGTGCAGGAAGCCGCCGCGGGAATAGTAGCGCCGTCCCCACGGCGCGCCGGTGTCATTGCGGCTTTGGAAATCGCAGTAGGACAGGGGCATCAGGCCGCCATCGGCAGGGACGCCAAGCTGGCCGAACGGCAGGACGGCGTCTTGCGTTCCGGCGGTATTGCCGCTGGCGAACGCGGTCAGACTGAGCGCGGTGGATGACAGGGTGAAGGAGGTTGACACCTCGCGTCGGGCGGCGCGGGCAAGATCGCTGTAGGCGCGCAGGGCGGTTGCGGCAGAGGCCAGCGGATAGCGCCAATTGCCCATACGGACCGGACCGAGGTCATGCATCCGGAAGCGGAATTCAGTAACGACGCCGAAGTTGCCGCCACCGCCGCGCAGGCCCCAGAACAGTTCGGGCTCAAGATCGGCGCTGCAATCGACGATGTCGCCGCTGGCCGTCACCATGCGCGCGCCAAGGAGGCTGTCGATGGTCATGCCGAAGCGCCGGCTGAGCCAGCCCATTCCACCGCCCAAGGTCAGGCCGCCGACGCCGGTGTGCGAGATTACACCGGCGGGGGTGACGAGGCCATGAGGCGCGCCGGCCGCGTCGATCTGGCCAAGAAGCGCGCCGCCGCCGACTGTCACCACACGCGCTGCCGGATCAACCGACACGGTGTTCATTAACGACAGGTCCAGCACGATGCCGCCGTCACAGGTGGAAAAACCGGGGATGCTGTGACCGCCGCCGCGAACCGCGAAGGGTTTGCCTTGCGTGGCGGCCAGACGGATCGCGGCGCAGACGTCGTCGGTGGTGCGGGCCTGAAGGATCAGCGCGGGGTAACGGTCGAACGACCCGTTCCAGACGCGACGCAGACGGTCATACTGGGGGTGATCCGGTGTCACGGAGTGACCGGCGAAATCTGGCAACGACAGGGTGGAAGCCGATGTGCTCATGGTCGCCTTCCCTCGGTCTATCTGGTCGGATGGTTGGGGCAACCTACGTGCCTGTCAAGCGAGCAATACCGCTGTGGCAGGATGCCGCGGCGCAATCCCGGGATTGGCGTGAAAGGTGCCCGTTATCGGTGCAAGACAGGGTGTCAGGGTGTCCCGAGCCAGCGGGCCTCGTTCGCCTCGATCGCGGCGATGCGTTCGTCGACATGAGGGTGGCTGAGCAGCCATGCGGGCACGCCTTCGGCGTGTGTCTGAGTCAGCGCCTCGAGCTTGCGGAACAGGCTTTTCTGCGGGCCGGTGCCGATACCGGCCTTGATCAGCAGAGCGGATGCGTAGGCGTCGGCCTCGAATTCGTCGCGGCGCGACATGCGGGCCATCAGCGCGGTGGAGATGATGTTGGCGAGCCAGATGCCGACGAAGGGCAGGAAGCGGTTCAGGAGGGCCGAGAGCATCACGAACACCGCGTTCTGCCCGGTGAAGTCGATCATTCGGCGCCGCATGTGGCCAAGGGCGACGTGGCCCATTTCATGCGCGATGACGCTGGCCAGTTCTTCGGCTGTCACCTCGCCACGGATCTTGCGGTTGAGAAAGCCGCGGGTCAGGAAGATGCGGCCGTCCGGGGCGGCGAGGCCGTTCACTGGTTCAACCTCGAACACGTTGACCTTTATCTGCGGCACATCCAGCGCCTCGGCCATCTGTGCGGCGAGGCGGGTTATGGCGGGATCGGTCAGCGGCTTGGACTGCTGGTCGAGCATCTTCTTGGTGCGCCAGACCGAAAAGCGCATCATCAGAACCGCGTAGGACACCGCGAGGAGGAGGGGGAGGAACTTCATCATCGTGCCGGATATGGGGTGGCGTGCATTTGTTTAAACCCCCGTCCGCTGCGACGAATAGAGCCAGTAGCCAAGGATCAGGACCGCCGAGGCACCGGCAACGACGCCAAGCACCGAGCCGAGCATCTGGCTTGCCGCCTCGACGTTGCCGGCAAAGGCGTAGCCTGCGCCCACATAGATTCCCGCCCAGACCGCTTCGCCAGCGACCCCTGCGGTTGTGAAGCGCGGCCAGCCGTAGCCGGTGCTGCCCGCTGTAAGGTTAACCCACGGCCCGAGCGGGCTGAACAGCCAGCGCGTCAAGAAGACCGCGCTGGTGCCGCGCCTGTCCATGATCGCCACGGCCTTTGCGAGCAGTCGGTCGCGGCCCGGATCGCGACGGAGCTGTGTCAGAAGGCGTGTGCCAAAGCTGCGCCCGGCCCAGTAGCCAAGCTGGTCGCCAGCGATGCCGCCCCCGGCAGCGGCGGCGAGGGTCGGGGCGAGGGCCAGATCGCCGGCAGCCACAAAACCACCTGCCGTCAGCATCAGGATCGAGGCAGGGAAGGGCAGGGCGAGGCAGGACAGGAACGTGGTCGCAGCCAGCAGCCACAGCCCGTATTGCGGCACGAGGGCAAGGAGCCAGTCGGTCATTCGCCACGCTCGGCACGCAGGGCCGTTATGGCGGCCTCGACTTCTGCGATGATGTCGGCCACGGGCACGCCACGGTCGCGCGCGATTTCGGCCAGGGGTTGCGGGCGACCCTTGGCTTCGGGCAAGGGCAGGCCGGCCTTGGCGTCAAGCGCGCGAGGGTCAAGGCCCCAGGACCGCGCCACGTAGCCGACGGTCATCCACGGCTGGACCGGGACCTGCTGGTGGGTTTGCCAGTAGACCGTCTGCCCCACCAGACGAAGCAGAAAGAACAGCGTCACCGCGCAGGCCAGGAGGAACGCCGATGTGAGCCAGGGCCGCGTGCGCCAAAGTTTCTTCATCCGAGCTGTCTGACCCCCCTGCCGATGCCTTCCAACGTCATTGGCACCATCTTTCCGTCGAAGATTTCGCGGATCAGCCGCGTGGAGTGGCTGTGTTGCCACCCGGTCTCGGGAACCGGGTTGATCCAGAGGTGATGCGGCCACTGCGCGCCAATCCGGCGCAGCCAGACCTGCCCCGCCTCGGCGTTCCAGTGTTCGTTGGCGCCGCCGGGGTGGAGGATTTCGTAAGGGCTCATCGCGGCGTCGCCGACGATGATGCATTTGTAGTCGGAGCCAAAGGTCCGCAGCACGTCCCATGTCGGGGTTTGTGCGTCCCAGCGGCGGCGGTTGTCGCGCCAGACGCCTTCGTAGATGCAATTGTGGAAGTAGAAGGTGACGAGGTGCTTGAATTCGGCGCGGGCGGCGGAGAACAGCTCCTCCATCACCTTGACGTAAGGGTCCATCGACCCGCCGATGTCGAGGAACAAGAGCACCTTCACCGCGTTGCGCCGTTCCGGCCTTGTCTGCACGTCAAGCCAGCCGTGCTCGGCGGTGGCGCGGATGGTGCCGTCGAGGTCAAGTTCGTCCGCCGCGCCGTCGCGGGCCCATTTGCGCAGGCGGCGGAGGGCGACCTTGATGTTGCGGGTCCCAAGCTCGACGTCGTCGGCAAGGTTGCGGAATTCGCGTTTGTCCCAGACCTTGACCGCGCGCTGGTGGCGGCTTTGGTCCTGCCCGATGCGCACGCCTTCGGGGTTGTAGCCATAAGCGCCGAAGGGAGAGGTGCCGGCTGTGCCCACCCATTTCGAGCCGCCCTGATGCCGAGACTTTTGTTCGGCGAGCCGTTGACGCAAGGTTTCGATCAGCGCGTCAAAGCTGCCAAGGGCTGCGATGGCCGCGCGTTCTTCGGGCGAGAGGTGCTTTTCTGCCAGCTTTTCCAGCCAGTCGCGCGGCAGGTCCAGCGCCTCCAGCACCTGATCTGTGCTGATCGCCTCTAGCCCCTCGAAGGCCTTGGCGAAGGCACGGTCGAAGCGGTCGAGATGGCGTTCGTCCTTCACCAGTGCAGTGCGGGCGAGGTAGTAGAACCCTTCCGGGTCATAGGTCACGAGGCCTGCGGCCATGCCTTCCAGAAAACCGAGAAATTCGCGCAAGGAGACTGGCACGCCTTCGTTCCTTAGGGTCTGGAAGAAGGGCAGGAACATCGGTTACCTCATGAGCATCCGCTCGAGGAAGATGGTCAGAAAAAGGCCAAGGAGGCAGAAGGCGATGCCGAAGCCGGCGGCATATTGCGCCATGTCGGCGGGTTTGCCGCCACGCCGCCACGCGGTGAACGCGCCAAGCAACGCCCCGAAGATGAACCCGCCGATGACGATCACGCCGCCCCCTTTTCCGGGGGCACGACGCCCCGCCTTCAGCCTTTGCCGACGCCTGAAGCCACCGCCGCGATATCGCGCATCCGGGCCTTCACGACCGTATCCGAGCCGAAGCCATAGCGCGCCCACGGCTGACTGTCGAGCCTGAGCGCCGCCGCACCGACGCTATCGCCTAGCTTGTCCATTGCTTCGGCCTTGATCAGCATCAGGGTGGCCAGAAGTGCTGCGTTTTCATGCCGTTGCACTATGGGAATGGCGTGGTCGGCCAGCCGGATCGCTTCGGTCGGGCTGCCGGTACCGAGGGCCATTGCGGCCAGTTGCATCTCGATGTGGGCGACGTGAACCTCGCCGCCGGGTTGGCGGGCGTAGATCGCGGCGGCTGCGGAAAAGGCGCCAAGCGCGCGAGTCTGGTCGGAGCCCGCGCTGAGCCGACCGAGGGCGAAGTAGCTGAAGGCTAGGCGGTTGTCGGCCCAACCTTCGGACTGGGCGATGGAGACTGCGCGTTCGGCGGCCCTGAGGCGGGCGGCAGTGTTGCCTTTTCGCCCAAGCGCGGTTTCGATCGCGGCGGTCCAGTCGCGCGGCGTGGGGCCGGCGCTTTGTCCGCCCATGCCGGAACCTGCGGGGTTCATCCGTGCGACAAGCCCCGGAACCAGCGCCGCTGCAGTGTCGCGCGTCATGCCGCTGCGAAGTTCGGGAGCATAGTAGATCCGCAGGATCAGCATGTCGAAGGCGGTCAGGACCGAGTTGAAATTGTCGTCGTTGAAGACTGAATCGGGCAGCCGGTAGAGATCGTTCAGTGGCCCGATGGCCTGCGCGATTTCTTCGTGCAGGCAGTCGCGCACCTCTTGCGGGCTCGTATCGGCGGGCACGAAGATCGCGGCACGGGTGCGGCGGGTCACGGCGCCCCAATCCACGGCCTCGGACCCGCGGCGCGAGCGGTATTCAGCCAGCGACGAGACGTTCGGGACGACAAAGCAGGCCGCCTGAGGCGCCATCCGGCGCAGTGCTGCGCGGGGCACGAATTCAACGGTGATCGAGGCGTCCTCGCGGGATGCCAAGCTGACGGGAAGGCCGGCTTCGGATTGAAGGCGGGCGATCAGGACGGCCAGATCGCGCGGTGCGGTTGGCGGCACGTCGCCCGCAAGGCGGATGCTGATCGGGCCTTCGAACCGGGTGAAGATGGGCAGGCTGCGCCCGCTTTCCATCGCGAAGGAGAGGTCGAGAAAATCGCGGGCAATTTCGGCGTTGCTGCGGCTGGAGCCATGCGGGGCAAAGCCCTGCAGCGGTGCAAAGCTGACCTCGGTTGCGGCGGTGGGCCGGGCCTTGGACACCTGTGCCGAAGGGGCGCAGGCGGACAGGGCCAGGACGGCCATGAGAGAGAGAAGGCGCATGCGGCAGCACTCGCGGGGACTGTGGCGCGCCCCGGGCAGACAGGGCGCAACCAGCAGTGTCAGGAGCGGGGCGCACCGCTGTCAATTCCGGAATTAAGTCGTGATTTCTGGGCACTATCTGTGGCGGTTAAAGTGTGTGCTGCGTCCAGATGTTCGATTTCGGCTCACGCTTTGTTTCAGTTGTGGCGAAAGATCACGGGCTTTTGGGTGCCCGCAGGCGCTATCCCAAGGTGGTGGCAAGGCTTTTCGGGCCGATTCGGTTATGTTGGAAAAGGTCAAATCAACGGCCGCTGCGCGCAAGGAAGGCGAGGCGTTCGAACAGTTGCACGTCCTGTTCGTTCTTCAGGAGCGCGCCATAGAGCTTTGGCAGGCTGGTCTTTCCGTCGCGCTTGAGGTCGGCGGGATCGATGTCTTCGGCCAGCAGGAGGCGCAGCCAGTCAAGCACCTCGCTGGTGGACGGTTTCTTCTTAAGGCCGGGGGTGTCGCGCAGTTCGAAGAACTGGGTCAGCGCGACGGTAAGGAGAGCGTCCTTGATGCCGGGGAAATGCACCGCAACGATGGCGCGCAGGGTGTCGATGTCGGGAAAGCGGATGAAGTGAAAGAAACAGCGGCGCAGGAAAGCGTCGGGCAGTTCCTTTTCGTTGTTCGAGGTGATGATGACGACCGGGCGGTGACGGGCGCGGATGGTTTCTCCGGTTTCGTAGACATGGAATTCCATCCGGTCGAGTTCCTGCAGGAGGTCGTTCGGAAACTCGATGTCGGCCTTGTCGACCTCGTCGATCAGAAGGACCACCCGGCCCTCGGCCTCGAAGGCCTGCCAAAGCTTTCCCTTGCGGATGTAGTTGCGCACGTCGCTGACCCGCTCGCCGCCAAGGCCGGGGCCAAGCTGGCTGTCGCGCAGACGGCTGACGGCATCGTATTCGTAAAGCCCCTGCTGCGCCTTTGTGGTTGATTTCACATGCCATTCGACCAGCGGCAGGTCGAGCGCGGCCGCCACCTGGCGGGCAAGTTCTGTCTTGCCGGTGCCCGGCTCGCCTTTCACCAGCAAGGGCCGCTGAAGGGTCACGGCCGCGTTGACGGCGACGCGCAGGTCTTCGGTGGCAACATATGTCGCGGTCGAGGCGAATTTCATTGTGGATCAAGGCTCTGGTTGGGACGGCCGGGGCGAGCCTAGCGGCCCTGACAAATTCTCGCAACCGCTAGTGACATTGCCCGCGCCTTACGCTAAATGGCCGCCAACGGGAGCGCATCATGACAGAAGCCCACCTGTCGGAGCGATCCGGCAATTTGGAGAGAGTTTCGATGAAGGCCGAAGTGTTCTTGCCTGACGATTATCGTCCCGCCGAAGACGAACCATTCATGAATGACCGGCAGCTTGAGTATTTTCGCCGCAAGCTGATTGTCTGGAAGCAGGAACTTCTCGACCAGTCCGCCGAAACCATCGACAGTCTGCAGGACTCGGGCCGCAACGTGCCCGACATCGCCGATCGCGCATCGGAGGAAACCGATCGCGCGCTGGAACTGCGCACGCGGGACCGGCAGCGCAAGCTGGTGGCCAAGATCGACGCAGCGCTGCGCCGGATCGAGAATGGCGAGTTCGGCTATTGCGAGATGACAGGCGAGCCGATCAGCCTGCGTCGCCTTGATGCCCGACCGATCGCCACCATGACACTGGAAGCGCAGGAAAAGCACGAGCGCCGTGAAAAGGTGCACCGCGACGACTGAGCTTGCGAAATAGCGGACAGAGGCGGAAACTTGACGCCGGGCATTACGCCCGGCGTTATCATTTCGGGGGTAAGCCATGAGCCTGATCGGCCAGTCCGTCACCGTCCTTGGGGCGGGGGTTGCGGGGCTTGCGGTGGCGCAGGCGTTGGCGTTGCGCGGCACGTCGGTCACGGTTCTGGAACAGGCCGATGCGATCCGCGAGGTGGGGGCCGGGTTGCAGATTTCGCCGAACGGTGCCTGCGTCCTGCGCGCGCTTGGGCTGGGTGACGCGCTGCATGCGGTGTCGATGCGTGCAGAGGCGGTTGAACTGCGCGACGGGATGTCGGGCGGGCTGGTGACGCGGCTGGAGGTGGGGCGGTTGCGGCCCGAACAGGGGTATCATTTCCTGCTCCGCGCCGACCTGATTGCGCTTTTGCTGCGAGGCGCCTTGGCGGCGGGGGTTACGCTGCGCTTGTTGCAGCGGGTCGATGCGGTCGATGTGTCCGGCCCGCGGCCGTTGCTGTCTATTGGGGGGGAGTGGCGGGAGGCGGAGTTGCTTATCGGGGCGGACGGGCTACATTCACGGTTGCGGCTGGCGCTCAACGGGCCGGAAAAGCCGTTCTTCACGCATCAGGTTGCGTGGCGCGCGTTGATCCCTTGCGAAGCGGGTGCGGCGCCGGTGGCCGAGGTGCACATGGGCGAGGGCCGACATCTGGTCAGCTATCCGGTGCGGGGCGGAACCTTGCGCAACATCGTGGCAGTCGAAGAGCGCCGGAAGTGGGCCGAAGAAAGCTGGTCGCTGCGCGATGATTCGATGGACCTGCGGCTGGCATTCGAGGAGTTCGCTCCACGGGTGCGCGGTTGGCTGGAGCGGGTGGAGGACCCTTGGCTTTGGGGCCTGTTCCAGCATCCGGTGGCGAAGCACTGGTATCGGGCCACGCCGCAGGGGGCTGCGGCCATTCTTGGCGATGCGGCCCACCCGACGCTGCCGTTTCTGGCGCAGGGGGCGTCGATGGGCCTTGAGGACGCCTGGGTGCTGGCCGAGGCACTGGCGGGTCATGACACGGTTGCTGCCGGACTTGCCGCCTTTCAGGCGCGGCGTCAGGCCCGCACCAGCCGGATCGTGGCGGCAGCCAACAGCAATGCGCGGGCCTATCACCTTGGCGGGCCGCTTCGGTCTTTGGCGCACACTGGTATGCGGTTGCTGGGGCAGGTGGCGCCAAATGCGATGCTGGGGCGATTTGATTGGTTATACGGCCATGACGTGACGCAGGGTGCGGTCCGGAATTCCTGACTAGCCCGCCAGTTCGGCCCAGACTGGCACATGGTCCGACGGCTTGTCGCCGCCCCGGACCGCCTTGTCGATCCGGCAGTCGATCAGCCGGTCGGCGGCTTGCGGGCTGAGCAGGATATGGTCGATGCGGATGCCGTTGTTCCGCTCCCACGCGCCGGCCTGATAATCCCAGAAGGAATAATGGCCCGGCCCGGGCGTGATCGCGCGGAAAGCGTCGGTCAGGCCGAGGTTCACGATACGCTGAAACGCGGCGCGGCTTTCGGGCCGGAACAGGGCATCGTCGACCCAGGCCTCTGGCTTTTTTGCGTCTTCTGCCTGCGGGATCACGTTGTAGTCACCAAGGCAGACGAAGGGTTCTTCGGTAGCCAAAAGTGCGCGGACGCGCGCCTCCATCCGTGCCATCCATGCCAGCTTGTAGTCGAACTTCGGCCCCGGGGCCGGGTTGCCGTTCGGCAGGTAAAGCCCGCAGACCCTGATCGGACGCGTTCCCACCACTACCGCCTCGATCCAGCGGGATTGTTCGTCGGTCTCGTCGCCAGGCAGGCCGCGGCGGACATCGGTCAGCGGCAGCTTTGAGAGGATGGCCACCCCGTTGAAGCCCTTTTGACCATGCGTTTCAACGACATATCCCATCGCTTCGAACATTTCGTTGGGGAAGGCCTCATCGACGGACTTGATCTCTTGCAGGCAGACCACGTCGGGCTTTGCCGCGTTCAGCCAGGCTGGCAGCGCCTCGATCCGCGCCTTGATGCCGTTGATGTTGAACGTGGCGAGTTTCATGCGCGGTCCTCCGTTGGCACTGTTCTAGGCCCGGACCGCTTCTGGCTTCAAGCAGTCTGCTGCCAAGGCACGCTCGCGGCTGCCACCCAAAGGGCGTCGATCCGGTCAAGTTCCGCCGTGTCGAACCGCGCGGCCTCTTCCCAATAGCGGCCGGACGCCACGAGGTAGCCAAGCGAAGCCTCGGCCGCGAGCGCCGCTGCGGCGAGGTCGGCGCAGAAGGGCAGCGGTCTGGCCTTTGCCACCAAGGCTTGCGTGGCGCGAGGAAAGATCAGGCGCGACGGGCCAGCCGAAAGGTTGATCATTGCCACGCCACGCATTGCCGCGATCACCATGAGCCGCGCAGACTTTGCCTCGAGCGAGCGCAGCGTGACATCGGCGCGCAGCGGATCGGCGGTGCCCGCGCCGTAGAAATGGGTCTTGCCCTGCTTGGGGTAGACCATGTCGCAGCCAAAGACAGCGATGACCGTCGATTGATGCGAAAAGAGGGCATAATAGGCAGCTGTGAACGCCATTGTGCCCCCAGCATATACAAAGCCGCCAAGGGCGTTCTGCGCCGGCACAAACTCTTTTTCCGTGACAAGGTGCTGGCCGGGGCGCAGCGCGGGTATCCTGTCAGCCGGGAAGTCGTGCGGGTAGATCAGTTCGTCCCAGTCGGGCCGGATAGCATGGGCATTGTTGATGGCCAGCACGCGGTCGAACGGCTGGCGCGGCCAGTCGCGTGCCGCCGTCGCCATCGGTGCCGATCCAAGAATGAGTGTGACCGACATCCGTTCGCCTCCCGTTCGTCTGGCTGCAGATAGACCGGCCGAGCCTGAGGTCACGTAGAAAAGTGATCAGATCGAGAAACTTGTTCCGCATCCGCAGCTTGAAGTGGCGTTCGGGTTTTGCACCACAAAGCGCGCACCGATCAGTTCCTCGGTGAAATCGATCACCGCGTTGGACAGGAAGGGCAGCGACACCTGATCGACCAAGACCCGCTGGCCATCTTTTTCCAAGACCAGATCGTCGGCTCCGGGATCGTCCAGCTTGATGTCATACTGAAACCCCGAACAGCCGCCGCCGTCGACGGCCACGCGCAGGGCGCGCGCGTCGCCGGTGAGTTCTGCGATTTCGGCAAGGCGGGCAAAGGCGCGGTCGGTGACGCGAGGAGGGAGTGTGAGTTCCATGGCTGTTCCCGTATCCTTCCGGTTCTACCCGGAATATAGGTCACCAGACTGCGACCCACAAGCGAGGCCGCGATGCTTGAACCTTTCGCCTGCCAGCCTGACGCTTCGCGGGGGCGGCGCTGGCCGGAACACCTGTCGTCCTTCCGCTCGCCTTACCAGCGGGACCGGGACCGGATAATCCATTCCAGCGCGTTCCGGAGGTTGAAGCACAAGACGCAGGTTTTTGTGGAACACGAGGGCGATTACTACCGCACCCGCCTGACCCATACGATCGAGGTGGCGCAAGTCGCGCGCACGGTTGCTGGGGTGCTTGGGCTTAACACCGACCTTGCCGAGGCGGTGGCGCTGGCGCATGACCTTGGCCACACGCCCTTTGGCCATACCGGCGAGGACGCGATGGAGCGGCTGATGGCCCCCTATGGCGGGTTCGACCACAACGCGCAGGCCTTGCGCATCGTGACGCGGCTGGAACGGCATTACGCCGATTTCGACGGGTTGAACCTGACTTGGGAAACGCTTGAGGGCATTGCGAAACACAATGGCCCTGTGACCGGCCCGAACGCCGACAAGAAGCACGAGGGGCCGCTGCCCTATGCGCTGGCCGAGGTCAACGCGGAGTGGGACCTGGAACTTTCAACCCACGCCTCGGCCGAGGCGCAGGTGGCGGCGATTGCCGACGATGTGGCCTATAGCCACCACGATCTGCATGATGGCCTGCGGTCGGGTTTGTTCACCGAGGCGGATCTGATGGACCTGCCGGTCACCGGGCCAGCCTTTGCCGAGGTGGACCGGCTTTATCCGGGGCTGGACAGGATGCGTCGCCGACACGAGGCGTTGCGCCGGGTCTTTGGCCGTATGGTGGAGGACGTGATTGCGGTGGCGCAGAACCGCCTGACTGCGGCACAGCCGAAATCGGTGGATGACATCCGGCACATGGGCACAACGATCATCCGCTTTTCCAAGCCTCTGTTTCAGGAGTTGAAAGTGATCCGGTCGTTCCTGTTTACCCGGATGTATCGCGCCCCTTCGGTGATGCTGGAGCGCGCGCGGGTGACCGAAGTGATCGACACGCTGTTTCCTCTGTTCCTGCGCGATCCGTCGCTTCTGCCCACCGAATGGCAGGCTGACATCGCGGCGGCCAAAGGCGATGTGGAACTGGCCCGGATCGTGGCCGACTATGTTTCGGGCATGACGGACCGCTTTGCCTTGCAGGAATATCAGCGGTTGGTGGGTTAGGGCGCTGCTGCGTCAGGCCTTGGCGCGCGCTGCCATCACCCAGATCGCGGCCAGCACCAGCGACAGGATCACGTTCCAGCCGGCCATCGAGATGCCGGCCAGCGCCCATGCGATCTGGTCGCAGCGCACCGGGGCCGCGACAACGACATCGGGGTTCAGCAGGTCTGCGGTGGATATCCCTTCGATCGAGCCTGCGGTGCACGACGCAAGCCCCTCCCACCACTTCTGTTCGACGCCGACGTGGAACGCGCCGATCGCGGCGGACGCCAAGGCGGCCAGCGCACCAGCCCAGGCCAGCACCCGCCAGCCAAGCGCCAGCATCAGGGCGCCGATCACGACTGCCGCCGCGTGCGGCCAGCGCTGCCAGAGGCAAAGCTGGCACGGGGCGAGGCCGCCGATGTACTGGAAGGCAAAGGCTCCGGCGAGCAGTGCCGCCGATCCGGCGGCGGCCAGCAGGGATAGTTGGGCGCGTGTCATGGGCGGCTCCGCTTTGAATTTGGCGTGACCATAGGTGCGCTTTTGGGCCGAGGGAAGTCACGGAGTGATGATCCGCGGGTGTGAAAAGGCTTTCTGGAGCGGAACGAAGCAGTTAGACTTCGAGTTGGACAAGAAGGGACTGGTCTGGGTTTTTCGCAGCTTCGCCACGCTTGTAGCGGGCCTGCGAGGTCGGAAAACATGACCGGGTCGCCGTGCAATCGGTAAGGGGTACGACATGGAATGGAAGGGCCGTCGCGGCAGCAACAACATCGAGGATCGCCGCCGCATGAGCAGCGGTAGCGTCGGCCGCGTCGGCGGGGTCGGTGTGCTGGCAATCGTCATCATCGGCTACTTCCTTGGCGTCGACCTGACGCCCTTGCTGAATGATCCGGGCACGTCCCGGCAAAGTTCCGCTTCGGTAGAGTTGACTGCGGAAGACAAGACTGCGGGGGAGTTCGTGTCCGTCACGCTGGCCGATACCGAAGAAGTCTGGACAAAGGTTTTCCGCGAACAGTTGGGCACCACCTACCGTACCCCCACGCTGGTGCTGTTCAAGCAAGGTACGCAATCAGCCTGCGGTGGGGCATCCGAGGCGACGGGGCCGTTCTATTGCCCGACAGACCGCAAGATCTATCTGGACACCGGCTTTTTCGTGACGCTGGAGCGCAGGCTGGGCGCCAAGGGTGATTTTGCGGCGGCCTATGTGGTAGCCCACGAAATCGGTCACCATGTGCAGAACGAACTTGGCATCCTAAGCAAGGCCAATGACGTGCGCCAACGGGTCAGCGAGGCGGAAAGCAACGCAATCTCGGTCCGGATCGAACTGCAGGCGGATTGCCTGTCGGGCATCTGGGCGCGCGAGGCACAGCAGACACTTGGCACCATCGAGCGCGGCGATCTGGAAGAGGCGGTGAATGCCGCCCGGCAGATCGGGGACGACACGTTGCAAGCCAACGCAGGCCAGCGCCCGATGCCGCACACATTTACGCACGGCACATCGGAACAGAGGTCGCGCTGGTTCGTGACCGGCTACCAGTCGGGGCAACTTGCGGACTGTGACACGTTCCAGACCAACACACTCTGACCGGATTGACGGCGGTCGCACCGCCGTCTAAACCACGCGTCGTGCCCGAGTGGTGGAATGGTAGACGCAGGGGATTCAAAATCCTCCGCCGCAAGGCTTGCGAGTTCGAGTCTCGCCTCGGGCACCACTTATCCAATGCAAGGTGAGCGGCAGACAAGTTGGCCGGATCGCAATGATGTTAAGTCAAAGCGGTGTCCAAAGCAGCGCTCCAAAACGCCCAGCGGCCGTAATCTTCGAGTCTTTCCCCGTGCTGATGATCGGGACGAGCAGCAAGCCGTTTCGCCCGCTGCGGCGCGTACTTGCGCAATTGGACGCTGAAAACCTGTCAAAATGCGGCTTGCGGGCGACACTTGGCACCTTTGCGCCGTAGGCTGCTTGCCAGACCAGAAATCTCTCCCATTGTTCAAATAGAACGTGATTGTGACCGGAAGTCCTGACAATGCGTTAAAGACTTGGTGTCAGAATTTGCGATACGGACGAGACGGACGCGGCGAGACCAAGCAAGTGACGGAGTTTTGTTCGTGGGTTGTTGCAGGGCACTGCAAACGAAATAGGGAGCCTTTTTAGCGATGGCGAATATCAGCGGTACCAATGGCGACGACTCCCTGGTCGGTGATCCCAATTTTCCCGGTGAAGCAGATACGATCTCTGGCGGAGGTGGAAACGATACTCTCATCGGTCTTGGTGGCAACGATAGTCTGGACGGTGGCAGTGGCGCGGATCGGCTTGATGGCGGGTCGGGCAACGACACCCTGATTGGTGGGAGCGGAAACGGTAGCGACACCCTGATCGGTGGCGCTGGGGCTGACCAGCTGAGCGGTGGCGGTGGAACAGACACCGCGAGCTATGAGACATCCACCACGGGAGTTACCGCCAATCTTGCAACGCCCGCCAACAACACCGGCGATGCTGCAGGTGACACCTATAGCAGCATCGAGAACCTGACCGGGTCAAACCTCAATGACCTGCTGGTTGGCGACGGCTTAGCGAACTCTCTTTCCGGCGGTTCAGGCAATGACACGCTGATTGGTGGCGGGGGCGCCGATACTCTTGCCGGGGGCGTGGGCATCGACACCGCAGACTACAGCGGCAATACCGGTGCCGGGATCAACGCGAGCCTTGTCACGAATACGGTCACCAGCGGCGGCAGCAGTGGCGACGACACACTCTCCGGGATCGAAAACATCACCGGCACCACTTTTGCCGACTCGATCACCGGGGATTCGCTGAGCGGTGTGTTTTCTGGTCTCGGCGGAAACGACATCCTCATATTCGGCGCCGGGGACGATACGGTCTTCGGTGGCGACGGTGACGACACCATTGACGACTTGAGCGGAGGCAACCTGACCGGTACGAACCTCTTGGATGGTGGCGCCGGCGCTGACCAAATCTGGGGCGGCTTCGGCAACGACACGATCATCGGCGGCGACGGCGTCGATACGCTTTGGGGTGAAGGGGACAACGACAGCATCCTTGGCGACGCCGGCAATGACATCCTGTATGGCGGCGATGGGAACGACACTATTCTTGGTGGCGCTGACAACGACAACCTGCAAGGTGACGCGGGTAACGACAGCCTGGACGGTGGTACCGGCGGGGACACACTGACTGCTGGTGACGGAAACGACATCCTTGTCGGCGGTGCGGGCGCGGATTTGCTGAGTGGTGGTACCGGAACGGATACCGCCGATTATTCGGCGTCTGGCGCTGGCATCACGATCACCATCGGCGGTGGCGCTGGCGTGGGCGGGGATGCCCAGGGCGACACGGTCGGCGGTGACATCGAGGTCGTCATCGGGTCGGGCCTAAACGATTCCATCACGGGTGACGGCGATGCCGAGACGCTTGTCGGAGGCGTCGGGAACGACACGCTGGTGGGTGCCGCCGGCAACGACAGCCTGCAAGGTGACGTCGGTGACGACCGACTGGACGGTGGCGCGGCAAACGACACGCTGACGGGCGGCGACGGCAACGACACCCTTGTCGGTGGTGCGGGCGCGGATGCGCTGAGTGGTGGTGCCGGAATGGATACCGCCGATTATTCGGCGTCTGCCGCTGGCATCACAATCACCATCGGTGGTGGCGCGGGCGTGGGCGGTGATGCCTTGGGTGACACTGTCGGCGGTGACATCGAGGTCGTGATCGGGTCGGGTCAGAACGATTTCATCACGGGTGACGGCGATGCCGAGACGCTAGTCGGAGGCGTCGGGAACGATACGCTGGTTGGTAGCGGCGGCAACGACAGCCTGCAAGGTGACGCTGGTAACGACAGTCTGGACGGTGGCAGCGGCAATGACACACTGACGGGCGGCGACGGCAACGACATTCTGAGCGGTGGCGCTGACAACGACACCCTGATCGGTGGTGCCGGCGCGGATTCGTTGAGTGGCAGCACGGGAACGGACACCGCCGATTACTCGGCGTCTGGCGCTGGTGTCACCATCACCATCGGCGGTGGCGCGGGCGTGGGTGGGGATGCTCAGGGCGACACGGTCGGCGGTGACATCGAGGTCGTCATCGGGTCGGGCCAGAGCGATTTCATCACGGGTGACGTCGATGCCGAGACCTTGGTCGGAGGCATCGGGAACGACACGCTGGTGGGTGGCGGCGGCAGCGACAACCTGCAAGGTGGCGCCGACAATGACATTCTGCGTGGGGGCGCCGGGGCCGACAACATCTCCGGCGGGGATGGCAACGACACGATCATCGTCGGCGCGGGCGATGCTGACAACGGCGCTACGGTAGAAACGGTAAGCGGCGGCGGCGCGGGCATCGGTGCGCCAAACGATTTCGACGTGCTCGACCTGCAGGCCTACGGCTGGAGCCGGGTCGACATCGTCTATTCGACGGCTGAGTCCGGCACGATCACCTTCTTTGCGCCGAACGGCACGACGGTTGTCGGCACGATGACCTTCACCGAGATCGAAAGCATCATTCCGTGCTTCACGTCGGGCACGCTGATCGAGACCGACAAGGGTCCGGTGGCGGTGGAGCGGTTGCAGCCCGGTGATCTGGTGCTGACGCGAGACAATGGCTTGCAGCCGGTGCGCTGGGCGGGCCAGCGCCGGTTGTCGGCTGCCGAGTTGCTGGCCCAACCCGACCTGCGGCCAGTGAAGATCGCGGCCCATGCCTTGGGCGGGGATGGCCCGCTGCGCGACATGATGGTGTCGCCGCAGCACCGCGTCCTTATATCTTCGGCGCGGGCGGAATTGTTGTTCGGCGATGCCGAGGTGCTGGTTGCCGCCCGGCATCTGGTCGGCGAGGCCGGCGTGGCGCAGGTGCTGCCCGCCGCCGGGGTGACCTATGTGCATATGCTGTTTGACCGGCACGAAATCGTCCTGTCCGACGGGTTGTGGACGGAAAGCTTCCAGCCGGCGCAACGCATGGTGGCCGAGATGGATCGTGCCGTGCGCGACGAAGTGTTGACCATCTTTCCCCAGCTTGCCGTCAACGAGCGCGCGTTCGAGGCTGCGCGGCCGACGCTGAAGACGCACGAGGTGCGGGTGCTTCTATCGGCCTGACGCGTGGTAGGCCGCCCAATCTTCGGGTGTATCAAGATCGAGCGTAGCCATGTCGCCGGGAAGCGGTGTCAGGCGGACACGCGCCTGATGCTGGCGCAGCACAGCGCGACCGCCTTCGTCGCCTTCAAGCGCCGCGAGGGCTGGCCACAAGTCCTTTGGAAAGATCGCCGGGTGACCGGGCCGGCCCGATGCATCGGTGGCGCGGTGGATCAGCGTAGGTGCTGACAGGAATGCATCGACCATCAAGGTCAAGGCAGCAGGGGTAAAGCCGGGCATGTCGGCGGGCAGGACCATCAGCCCGTCGTAAGCACCGGCGGACCGCAGGGTGGCGGTGTTTGCCGCGCGGCCAAGACTGCGTGACATGCCGAGGTCGGCATCCGGCACCAAAATCACCGAGACGGGCAGACCGTCCAATGCCGCGCCGCGCAGGGTATCGTTGGGCGGCAGCATGACATAGACCGGTTGGCCAGTGGCGATTGCCACTTCGGCCACGCGCCGCAGCAGTGGCATTCCGGCAATGGGCTCCAACAGCTTGTCACGCCCCCGCATCCGCGACGAGGCGCCCGCCGCAAGGATCGCGATGTGAACGACCGGCTGCATGGGGCCGAAGGTCACGCCCCGGCCCCGCGCTGTCAAGCCTAGCCGCGCATCCGTGCGCCATCGGCATCGAAGAGCGGCGCGAGGTGGACTTTCGCGGGCCGACGCTGGCCAAGGATTTCAATCTCGACCGCGAGCCCGTCCTGCACGCGCTCGGCGGGCAGGAAGCCTTGCGCGACTGACCGGCCGGTGAAGTGCGAGAACCCGCCCGAGGTGCAGAAGCCTACGACCGCACCATCCAGCCAGATCGGTTCCCACGCCACGACATCGGCATCGTCGGCATCGACGACAAAGCTGACGAGGCGGCGTTTTGGTCCGGACGCCTTTTCCGCGGTGGCGGCGGCCTTGCCGATCCAGTCCGCATCCTTGTTCCAGCGGATGAAGCGGTCAAGGCCGGTTTCCATCGGCGTGTAGTCCGGGCTGAATTCGCGGCCCCACGACCCGAACCACTTGTCGAGGCGCAGCGACATCATCGCGCGCATTCCGAAGGGGCGGATGCCGAGGTCCTTGCCCGCGTCGGTCAGCACGTCCCACAGGTGGCGGACCGACATGTGGTCGGTGAAGATTTCATAGCCGAGGTCGGCGGTATAGCTGACGCGCTGGACGATGCAGTTGGCCATGCCCACGGTCATGCGGCGCACGTCCATGAACTTGAACGCATCGCCGGAAACGTCCGACCGGGTGACGCGCGCCAGCAGTTCGCGCGCGTTGGGCCCGGCGATCTGGAAGCCGGAGCGGGCGTCGGAGATGTTTTCCACCTTTACGCCGTCCATTGCGTTTTGTTCGAACCAGCGTTCGTGCCAGCCCTGCGCGCCGTAGCTGGCGGTCAGCTGGAATTCGGTCTCCGACAGGCAGGACACGGTGAAGTCACCGATGATCTTGCCAGAATGGGCCAACATCGGGGTCAGGGACAGGCGGCCGGGTTTCGGGATGTTGCCGGCCATGATCCGGTCAAGCCACGCGCGAGCCTGCGGGCCGGTGATGCGGTATTTGCCGAAGTTCTGCACTTCATTGATGCCGACGCCTTCGCGCACGGCCATGACTTCCTGACGGGTCGCTTCCCACGCGTTGGAGCGTTTGAAGGTGGGCGTCTCATACACAGGCTCGCCGGGGAGAGCGTAGTAGTTCGGCACTTCAAGGCCGTATTGCTGGCCCCAGACGGCGCGGAGTTCGGTGAATTTGTCGTACATCGGCGTCACGCGGAACGGGCGCGCGGCGGGGCGTTCCTCGTTCGGGTAGCCGACGGAGAAGCGCATCTGGTAGTTTTCGATCACCTTTGGCACGGTGTAGCCCGGCGTCGTCCAAGTGCCGAAGCGGCTGACGTCGAAACCGCGCGGATCGCGTTCGACCTCACCCTCGATCATCCATTGCGCGAGCGCGAGACCCATGCCGCCGCCCTGACTGAACCCGGCCATTACGGCACAGGCGGACCAGTAGTTGCGCAGGCCCTGCACCGGGCCGATCAGCGGGTTGCCATCAGGGGCAAAGGTGAAGGGGCCGTGGATCACGCGCTTGACGCCGGTGCGTTCCAAGACGGGGAAGCGGCGGTAGGCGAAGTTGACGGAATCCTCGATCTTGTCGAACTGCTCGTTCAAAAGCTCGTGCCCGAAATTCCAAGGTGTGCCGTCAAGCGCCCAGGGTTCGCAGGGTTTTTCGTAGAAACCTATGCAGAGGCCACGGCCTTCCTGGCGCAGGTAGCTTTCGCCGCCCGGGTCCATCACATGCGGGAATTCACGGCCCGATTTCAGGATGTCCATGATTTCGGGAATATCGTCGGTGACGAGATATTGGTGCGCCATTGGCAACAATGGCAGGTAGACACCCGCCATTGCACCGATTTCCCGCGCCCAGAGGCCGCCGGCGTTCACCAGATGCTCGCAGGTGATGGTTCCCTTTTCGGTCACGACTTCCCAGCCGTCCTTGGTCGGGTTCGTCTCAAGTACGCGGTTGTGCAGGATGATTTCGGCCCCGCCCATGCGTGCAGCTTTGGCGTAAGCGTGGGTGGTGCCGGACGGGTCGAGGTGCCCATCAAGCGGGTCGTAGAGCGCGCCGACGATGCCTTCGAGGTTGACCATGCCGTCGGTGAACTTGTTGATCTCGTCCGGTCCGAGGATTTCGGTGTCGAGCCCCATGTAGCGGTGCTTGGCGCGTTCGGCCTTGAGCTGGTCGAAGCGTTCCTTGTTGTCGGCAAGGGTGATGCCACCGACGTGGTGCAACCCGCAGGACATGCCGGTGATCGCCTCAAGCTCCTTGTAGAGGCGGATGGTGTAGCCCTGCAGCGCGGCCATGTTGGTGTCGCCGTTCAGCGTGTGGAAACCGCCTGCCGCGTGCCAGGTCGAGCCGGAAGTGAGTTCCGACCTTTCGATCAGCGTCACATCGGACCATCCGAGCTTGGTCAGGTGGTAAAGCACCGAACAGCCGACGACTCCGCCGCCGATGACGACAACGCGGGTATGGGTTTTCATGGCGCTACTCCCTGGACTGCCCCAGCCGCAGATTGGCCGGGGCAGGGGGAAAGTCATGCCGTTCCGCGACAAAAAATGTCGCGGATGGCCGTCACTTTTCCGGGATCAGGCCGCGCGGGCTGAACCTCAGGACCAGAAGCAGGATGACACCCAGGGTCAGCAACCGCATATGTTGCGCACTGTCGATGAGGTGGGCTTTCAGGGGCCCTTCTGCGAGGCCCGATGTCAGGATACCCATCAGGTTCGGGCCGAGGAATTCGACCACCAGCCAGAGCCAGCCGATCAGCAAGCCGCCAAGGACGGTGCCCCAGTTGTTGCCCGAACCGCCGACAATAACCATCACCCAGATCAGGAAGGTGAAGCGCAGCGGGTTGTAGGTGCCGGGGGTCAACTGGCCGTCCATCGAGGTCATCATGGCGCCGGCAAAGCCGATCACGGCCGAGCCGAGGATGAACACCTGAAGGTGACGGCGTGTCACGTCCTTGCCCATCGCTTCGGCGGCAACCTCGTTGTCGCGGATTGCGCGCATCATCCGGCCCCACGGGCTGTTCAGGGCGCGTTCGGACAGCCAGATCACGATCAGAAGCACGATGCCGAACATCACGGCGTACAGCAGCTTGACGAAGATGGTCGAGGCATTCGCGGGATCGAGGCCATACTTGGCTACGAAGTCAATGAAGCCGGGGTCTTTCTGCATGTTGACTTCGTAGGGTACCGGCCAGGGGCGCGGCAGGTCGATCAGGTTCTTCACCCCGCGCGCCAGCCAGTCTTCGTTGCGGATGAAGGCGATGACGATTTCAGCGATGCCTAGTGTCGCGATGGCCAGGTAGTCCGAGCGCAGGCCAAGGGCGGTCTTGCCGATGGCCCAGGCCGCAACGGCGGCCAGAAGTCCGCCCACGGGCCAGGCGAGAAGCGATGGCAGGCCAAGCCCTCCGATGTTGCCCGCAAACTGCGGGTTCACCGCTTCGACTGCGACGACGGCCGGGTCGTAGATGGCGCGGAACAGGAAGAAACCACCGATCAGGATGGCGGCGACGATCAGGTTGCGGTTTCGCCCCGCCTTGAGCCGGTTGTAGGTAAAGATCGCCAGCGCCACCGAGGCTGCACCGATGAGCAGGCCCATCAGGATGGCAGGCCCGCCGGCCCCCCAGTTTTCGGCATTCGGCTTGGCCGAAACAAGCACGACGGCAAGCCCTCCCAGTGCCGTGAAGCCCATGACCCCGGTGGAGAAAAGACCGGCATAGCCCCACTGCATGTTCACCCCCAAGGCCGCGATGGTGGCGATGAGCGCTGTGTTCAGGATGGTCAGCGACAGGTTCCAGCTTTGGAAGTAGCCGGTCAGCAGGTAAAGCAGCGCGACGACGCCAAACAGGATGATGTTGCGGTTCATACCGATTTCCCCTTGAACAGACCCGTCGGCATGAACAGCAGCACGATGATCAGGATCGCGAAGCTTACGGCGAACTTGTAGTCGGTCGACAGAAGCTGAAGGAGACTGTCAGGCGCCATGCTTTCGGGCACCAGATAGGTCACGATCTTTTTCCACGCGTTGGTCACGATCACTTCTGAAAAGGCGATGACAAAGCCGCCGGCAATCGCGCCCAACGGATTGCCCAGGCCGCCGACGATGGCGGCGGCAAAGATTGGCAGCAGAAGCTGGAAGTAGGTGAACGGCTTGAAGCTTTTGTCGAGGCCGTAAAGAACGCCGGCGATGGTGGCGAGGGCCGCTGCGATGATCCACGTCACCGCGACCACGCGGTCGGGGTTGATGCCAGACAGCAGCGCAAGATCCTCGTTATCGGAAAAGGCGCGCATGGACTTGCCGGTACGTGTCTTCTGCAGGAACCAGAACAACACGGCCACCACCACGACAGCGGTGATGACGGTCACGGCCTGGGTCGTCTTGATTGCAAGCGGTTCGGCAAGGCCGGTCGCCACCTTGAAGTCTTGCGGGTTCAGCACGAAGCGCGCGCCGTCGGTGAAGTTCTGTTCGTCGACGCCGATTATAAGGCGGATGATCCCGTTCATCACGAACATGACACCCAGCGACACGATCACCACGATGGTCGAATTTGCGCGCTTTCGGCGGTAAAATCGGTAGACGACCCGGTCCGTAGCAAGGACGAAGGCTGCCGTCAGGGCGATGGCAACCGGCAGCGCCAGAAGCGCTGTCGGCAGCGGGCCGAAGTTGATGCCGACCGACTGCATCCACCACGTCAGCAGGATGGCGCACATCGTGCCGAAGGCCATCGTGTCGCCATGCGCGAAGTTCGAGAACCGCAATATCCCGTAGATCAGCGTGACGCCAAGCGCACCAAGGGCGATCTGCGCCCCGTAGCTCAGGCCGGGGATGAACACGAAGTTCAGAAATGCCACTAGGGCGTTCACATAGTCCATCACCGCTCCCCGGTTCGACGGGTCCGGGGCAGGATGCCCGGACGGAAATTACGTTTCGACATCACCCGCCGACCCCGCTGCAGGTGCCGGCACCAGTAATGGCGATAACCTCGCCGTCGCCGAGGGCGTGGGCGGTGAAGGCCACTTCGCCGGCCGGAAACACCGAGACGAAGCCCGACATGCCGGCCTGCGGCGGGATCGTGATGGCAATTTCGCCGCCCTCGGCCACGTCGGCGGAAAGGTAGCCTTGGTAGGTCTGGCCACCGAGGCTGACTTGCCATGCGCCATCACCGGCGTCGTGCAAAAGCATCGGCCCGCCAGTGAAGGTTTCGCAGGTGCCGCCGCCACATTGCCGGGCGAGGGTGCATTCGATGTCGGCCAGTGCTGCCGTGGGAAGGAAGGCGGTCAGGGCGATCAGGGCTTTCATCGCTATCCTCCAAGAAAGCTGCGGCGGACTTCAGGGTCGGCCAAAAGCGCCTTGCCGGTATCGGTAAAGCGGTTACGGCCCTGGACAAGGACGAAGCCCTTGTCAGCAATCTCCAGTGCCTGGCGGGCGTTCTGTTCGACCATCAGGATGGAAATGCCGGTGCGGGCCACTTCGATGATGCGGTCGAAAAGTTCATCCATCACGATCGGGCTGACCCCGGCGGTGGGTTCGTCCAGCATCAGGACCTTTGGCTGAGTCATCAGTGCACGACCAACCGCCACCTGCTGGCGCTGGCCGCCCGACAGTTCGCCCGCGGCCTGATAGCGCTTGGACTTCAGGATCGGAAAAAGATGGTAGACCTGTTCCAGTGTGCCCTTGATGTCGTCGCGGCGCAGGAAGGCGCCCATTTCAAGGTTCTCTTCAACGGTCATCGAGGTGAAGATGTTCTGCGTTTGCGGCACGAAGGCCATGCCCTTGGCGACGCGTGCCTGCGGGGACAGGGCGGTGATGTCTTCGCCCGCAAGCTTTACCTGCCCGCCGCGCAAGGGCAGCATCCCGAACACGGCTTTCATCGCAGTGGATTTGCCGGCGCCGTTCGGCCCGACGATCACCGCGATCTGGCCCTTTTCCACGGCGATGGTGCAGGCGTGCAGGATGTCGACCGGGCCATAGCCGCCGGTCATGGCCTCGCCGATCAGGAAAGGTTCAGCCATGCGCAGTTTCCTTGACCTTGTTCTTCAAGCCGGTGCCGAGATAGGCCTCGATCACACGCTCGTTGCTTTTGACCTCTTCCACCGTACCTTCGGCCAGCACCTTGCCTTCGGCCATGCAGATCACGGGGTTGCAAAGCCGGGCGATGAAATCCATGTCGTGTTCGATGACGCAGAAGGTGTAGCCGCGCTCCTTGTTCAGGCGCACGATGGCGTCACCGATGGTGTTCAGCAGCGTGCGGTTCACACCTGCGCCGACCTCGTCCAGAAACACGACCTTGGCGTCGACCATCATGGTGCGGCCAAGCTCCAGCAGCTTTTTCTGGCCGCCGGAGATGTTGGCGGCCTTCTGGTCGGCAAGGTGGCTGATCGTCAGGAACTCCAGCACCTCGTCGGCCTTTTCGCGAATGCGGCGTTCCTCGGCGGCGACGCGAGCACGCGCGAACCACGTGTTCCACAGCGTCTCGCCCGCCTGGTTGGGGGGCACCATCATCAGGTTCTCGCGCACGGTCATCGAGCTGAACTCGTGGGCGATCTGGAATGTTCGCAAGAGGCCCTTGTGGAACAGGGTATGCGGCGGCAGGCCGGTGATATCCTCGCCGTCCATGTAGACCTTGCCACTGGTAGGCGGCAGACGGCCCGCGATCACGTTGAAAAGCGTGGTCTTGCCGGCGCCGTTCGGCCCGATGAGGCCGGTGATCGAGCCGGTCTCGATCTTTATGGACGCCCCATCCACAGCGTGAAACCCGCCGAAATGCCGGTGAAGGTCTTCGACAACTATCATTCGTCTTCCCCATGCGCCTGGCCTCTTCCCTGACGCGCGGCGGCAGGCGGGCTGGTCTAGTAGTGGCAGCGGCCCGGGACAGAACCCGGGCCGCGCTTTGTGTTCAGGCTGACGCGATCAACGGAACTTGATCGTTTCGTACTTGCCGCCCTTCACTTCGAACTCCTTGTAGCGGCCAGCGCTTTCGCCGGGCCCAATGAGCGTGACGCCCGAGGCGCCGTCGTAGTCGATGGCGGTGCCGGCAGCGATGAGTTCCAGAGCCTTGCCGATTTCACCCGGCAGGATCTTGACGCCCGAACCGTCAGCCGGGCCGTTCGCCACTTCGATGACCTTGTCCTTGTAGACCTTCGGGTCGGTCGACCCGGCCGCCTGCATGGCAAGGATGATCAGCGCGGCGGCATCATAGCTTTCCATCGAGTAGGGCGAGGTCGCGTCGAACGGGGTCGGCGCAGTCTTGCCCATTTCGGTCAGGATTGCTGCGCCGGGCGAGTCCGACTGGGCGACCTGGCCGTAGGAACCGTCAAGGGCCGGGCCGATGTTCTTCGGCAGGTTGTCGCCAACCATGCCGCCCGGCAGACCGAACGTGGTGAAGGCGCCGGTGTCGAGCGAAGCCTGGATGATGCCCTTGCCGCCCTGGTCGAGGTAGCCTGCAACAACCAGAAGGTCGCCGCCGGCCGAGGCCAGAGCCGCGACTTCAGCCGAATAGTCAGCCTTGCCGTCGTCGTGCGGTGCGTTGATCGTGACGACGCCGCCCTTTGCGGTGAAGGCGCTGGCGATGGCTTCAGCCAGACCCTTGCCGTAGTCGTTGTTGGTGTAGGTCAGTGCGATCGACTTGACGCCCTTTTCGGTCAGGATGTCAGCCATCACTTCGCCTTCGCGCGCATCGGACGGCGCGGTGCGGAAGAAGAGACCGTCATCTTCGGCCGTGCTGAGCGCCGGCGAGGTGGCGGAGGGCGAGATCATGACCATGCCGTTCGGGCGGGCCACGTTCTGCAGGACTGCGCCGGTGATGCCCGAGCAGTCGCCGCCGATCATGCCCTTAATGCCTTCGGCAGTGATCAGGCGTTCAGCAGCGGCCGTACCGGCGGCGGTGTCGATGGCGCAGGTGCTGTCAGCGCGGACGCCAACAACGGTCGTGCCGTTCAGGAACTTGCCCGAATCCGAAGCTTCCTTCATCGCCAGATCGGCAGCGTTAGCCATGTGTCCCGTCAGAGATTCGATCGGGCCAGTGAACCCGATAAAGATGCCGAGCTTGATTTCCTCGGCTTGGGCGGCGCCGACCATAAGGGCAGTCGCGGCAGTCGCCAAAAGCAGTTTTTTCATTTGTATCTCCCATATTGGATCGAAATCCTGCCGGGGAGACTAGTTGCACGTCTGTAAAAAGAAAAGCACCTAAAACGCTTACAATCCGGGTCTGGTTCCCGCCGCGGCTGGCTTCGGTCACATTTCCGGGGAGTTGCTGGAATACCCGGCAAGACTGCTTACCTTCGCCGATGTTGCACGCAGGATGCGGGGGTTTTGGGATGCGCGGATCGGTATGGGTTCTGACGGGGACACTGGTGCTGGCTTCCAGCGGGGCGGTCGCCGCAAGCGTGGTGGAAACCAGTGCCGGCCCGATGCGGATCGAACTGGTGGCGACGGGGCTGGAGGAACCCTGGGGGCTTGGCTTCCTGCCGGATGGCATGTTCCTGATCACCGAGCGGGAGGGCGCGCTGAAACTGTTCGCGGCCCCCGGTGCCGAGCCGGTTCAGGTTTCGGGGCTGCCGGAGGTCTATGCCGAAGGGCAGGGGGGGCTTTTGGACATCTTGGTGCCGCGCGACTTTGCCCAAAGCCGCGAAATCTGGCTGAGCTACTCCCTGCCGCAGGGACGCGGCGCGGGGACGGCGCTTGGCAGGGCCGTGCTGAGCGGGGATGGCACCCGGCTGGAAGGGTTCGAGCCGGTGTTCATATCGCCCGAAGGTGGGCGCGGCGGGCGGCATTTCGGATCGCGGGTGGTAGAGGCGGTGGATGGCACGATCTTTCTTGCGGTCGGTGATCGCGGCACCGGGCCTGACGGTCTGGAAGCGCAGGACCCGATGCGCGCCGAAGGCAAGATCATCCATCTGAACCGCGACGGAAGCCCCGCCACCGTCCTGCCGGGTACCTTGCCGGGCGTTCACTCTCTGGGGCATCGCAACCCGCAAGGCATGGCACTGGATGTGCAAGGCGGGCTTTGGGTCGTGGAACACGGCGCCCAGGGCGGTGACGAGTTGAACCGCGTCGAGGCGGGGCGCAACTATGGCTGGCCAGTGATTGCCTACGGCGAAGATTACGGCGGCGGTCAGATAGGCGAGGGACAAGCGAAACCGGGAATGGAGCAGCCGGTGTTCTATTGGGACCCGTCGATTGCACCCTCGGGCTTGGCTTTCTATTCGGGGGCGCTGGTTTCGGCTTGGGCGGGAGATGTGTTTACCGGCAGTCTCAAGTTTGATTATGTTTCCCGACTGAATCCCGACAACGGATATGCCGAGGAGCGGATAAGCAGTCCCGAAACGGGCCGCGTGCGCGACGTGGTGGAAGCACCAGACGGCTCGATCTGGTTCCTGTCGGTGTATGATGGTGCCGCGTACCGCATGGCTCCGGTCAAGTAGGGCCGCAGACAGATCAGATCGACAGCCGCGCGCCGATCCCCGGCCCGCCTTGCGTTCCGCGTTCGCGGTAGGGGGTGGTGTTGTAATGGCTGCGGTAGCATTTGGAGAAATGCGACGGGCTGGCAAAACCGCAAGCCAGGGCCACGTTGATCACGCTCATGTCGGTCTGCATCAGAAGGTTGCGCGCCTTTTGCAGGCGCAGTTCCATGTAGTACCGCTTCGGGCTGCGGCTGAGATAGCGGCGGAACAGGCGTTCCAGCTGTCGGGTGGACATCCCCACTTCCTCGGCCAGATCGGCAGGCGACATAGGGTCTTCGATGTTGCCTTCCATCATCTGGATGACCTGGCTCAGCTTCGGATGCCGCACCCCGATCCGGGTCGGGATCGACAGGCGCTGGGTATCCTGATCTGTGCGGATGGTAGAATAGATCATCAGGTCGGCGACGTTGTTGGCCAGATCCTCGCCGTGGTCCGAGGCGATGATGCGCAGCATCAGGTCGATCGAGGATATCCCGCCCGCCGTCGACCAGCGGTTGCCGTCCATCACAAAGACCGATTTCGTCAGCTTCACATCCTCGAATTCCTCGGCAAAACCGTCCTGGTTCTCCCAGTGGATCGTGGCCTTCTTGCCATCCAGCAGTCCGGCCTTGGCCAGCGCGTAAGACCCGGTGCAAAGCCCGCCGATGGTGACGCCACGCCGCGCCTCGCGCCGCAGCCAGCTGATCACGCCCTTGGTGGTGGTGCGCTGGATGTCGATGCCGCCGCAAACCAGCACGGTGTCTTCGCGCTCGATCTCTTCAAGCCCGAAATCCAGCTTGAAGGTCGCGCCGTTGGAACAGGTCTTTTCGGTGCCTTCGCCGCATAGCGCCCAAGTGTAAAGCGGCTCGCCGACCACATGGTTTGCAAGCCGCAGGGGTTCGATCGCACCCGCGAAGTTGATCATCGTGAACTTGTCGAGCAGCAGAAAGACAAAGCGCCGTGGCGTTGCGGCCTTGGTAGTTTGCGTCGCTTTGCGAGGGGGGAGCGTCATGTCTGCGACCTGTTCGTGTCGTTTGCGGGCCACCGAACCTGAAAATCGGGGGCTTAGCAAGGGTCGAAACGCCGGATTTGGGCCAAACGCTCTTTGCAAGGGGGGATGAGCGGCGTATACGGCTCGCGATTGACCCGAAAGACTGGAGACGACCTATGACAAAGGGATGGACGAAATCGGATTGGCGCGCGAAGCCGCGTGTGCAAATGCCGGATTATCCCGATCAGGGGGCGTTGAAAGCGGCGGAAGCACAGCTTGCGAAATACCCGCCGCTGGTTTTTGCAGGTGAGGCGCGACGTCTGAAAAAGCAGTTGGCGCTTGCGTCCGAAGGCAAGGCGTTCCTGCTGCAGGGCGGTGACTGCGCCGAAAGCTTCGCGGAATTTTCCGCCGACAACATTCGCGACACCTTCCGCGTGATGCTGCAGATGGCCGTCGTGCTGACCTACGGCGCAAAGGTGCCGGTGATCAAGGTCGGCCGCATGGCGGGCCAGTTCGCCAAGCCGCGCTCGGCGCCGACTGAGGTGATCGGCGGGGTGGAATATCCATCCTACCGTGGCGACATCATCAACGGCTTTGACGCCACCCCCGAAGCCCGCCGCCCCGATCCGCAGCGGATGTTGCAGGCCTACACGCAGGCGGCGGCCAGCCTCAACCTGCTGCGCGCGTTTTCAACCGGCGGCTTTGCCGACATTCACCGTGTGCACAGCTGGACGCTTGGCTTTGCCGAACATGACAAGGCGGAACGCTACCGCGAACTGTCGAACCGCATCTCGGACGCGCTCGATTTCATGAACGCCGCCGGGGTGAACAGCGAGACGGCAAACGAACTGAGCCGCGTCGATTTCTACACCAGCCACGAAGCGCTGCTGTTGGAATACGAAGAGGCGCTGTGCCGCGTGGACAGCATCACCGGCCAGAATGTTGCCGGATCGGGCCACATGATCTGGATCGGTGACCGCACGCGCCAGCCTGACGGCGCACATGTCGAATTTGCGCGCGGTGTGCTGAACCCGGTCGGCCTGAAGTGCGGCCCGTCGACCACGGCGGACGACCTGAAGGTGCTGATGGCCAAGCTGAACCCGGAAAACGAGCCGGGCCGCCTGACCTTGATCGCCCGCTTCGGGGCCGGCAAGGTTGGCGAACACCTGCCGCGCCTGATCAGGACGGTGCAGTCCGAAGGTGCCAATGTAGTCTGGTCCTGTGACCCGATGCATGGCAACACGATCAAGTCCTCGACCGGCTACAAGACCCGGCCGTTCGATTCCGTTTTGCGCGAAGTGCGCGAGTTCTTTGCGATCCACAAGGCGGAAGGCACGGTTCCGGGCGGTGTTCATTTCGAGATGACAGGCAAGGATGTAACCGAATGCACCGGCGGTCTGCGCGCGGTGACGGACGAGGATCTGTCGGACCGCTACCACACCGCCTGCGACCCGCGCCTGAACGCCAGCCAGTCGCTGGAACTGGCCTTCCTCGTGGCTGAAGAGCTTTCGTCGCAGCGCGAAGCCGCGCGCCGCGTGGCGTTCTAGTCTCAACGGCACTCGGCCGAGTGACAGGGATGTCAGTCGGCCGAGTAGACCAGCCGAAGGTAGCTTTGCGCCGCCTTTGCGCTTTGCGCAGCGGGCTCTGGCGCGGGGTCGGCGGCGCAAAGCAACCGCTCCTCCACCGAACGCAGGATGTCGAAGCGGCGTGGGGCACGCCCGATTTCGCCGCCAATGTCGATGCAGCCCAGCAAAAGCGTGCAATCGCCCGCCCGGTCCAGAAGGGGCAGCAGAAGCAGGCGGGCGGCCAGCAACGGACGGCCAAGCTCTTTTCTGGCGGTCAGATGCAGTTCGGCGCCCCTTGGGCCTTTAAACACGCCTTCCACCACGCGGGACAGTTCGCCGCGCGCGTCGGGATGGAAAAGACAGGAAAGCGGCAGGCCGCGTACATCCATGCCGGAAAGTTCGTTCACACGGGTTCCCGAAAGCCGAACCTGGGCAAGGCCGGCTCCGATCCGTTCGGCAAGAAACACGCGGTCGAGGGCACCACTCAGCCCGCGCGGATCAATCGCGGCGCGCAAGGGGATGCCGCCGTCCGTTCGCAGGGCTTCCCAATATCCCCGCACCAGAGCGGCAGGCCCGCCAGCCAGTTGCGGCATCGGTGGGCGGGGTGTTCCAAAGATGCCAGCGTCCATCTTGACCTCCGATGACGAGCGGTGTTTCCAGACCGGAAGGCGCTGCTTGCGTCTTCTGTCGGGGTTCGGGCCAAGTTACACCCGGCGGCAGGGATTCGGACGAAAATCTAATCAAATGGTAAACATCGCCTCGCTCGAGGCGGGAAGGGCTGGGATGACCACTTCGATGACGGGGTTCGCCGGAGGGCGCGGAGCCGGGGTTGGATACAGCTGGAGTTGGGACGTGCGGTCGGTCAACGGCAAGGGGCTGGACCTGCGGCTTCGGGTGCCAGACTGGATCGACGGACTGGAACAGGCCCTGCGCGCCGAGCTGCAAAAGGCGATGAGCCGTGGCAGCATCAGTCTTACCCTGAAGGTCAGCCGCGATGTGTCCGCCGAGGCGACCGATGCGCTGCGGCTGAACGAGCCGGCGCTTGCGGCAACGCTGGCGGCTCTGGCACGGATCGAAGCCACGGCCACGGCCGCAGGTGTGACGCTGGCGCGACCTTCGGCGGCGGATGTCCTTTCAATGCGCGGCGTGCTGGATGCCAGCGCGGCCGATCCGGATACCGCCCCGTTGCGCGACGCGATCTTGGCCGGGTTGCCGGCGGTCCTTGCGGATCTGTCGGTGATGCGACAGGCCGAAGGCGCTGCGCTTGCCGACGTGATCGCCGCCCAGCTTGACCGCGTGGCAGACCTGACGCGCCGTGCCACGGCCGAGGCGGCGGCCCGGCGCGACAGCCAGGCCGAGGCGTTGAAAGACGCCCTTGCCAAGGTTCTGGAAGCCATCGGCGGAGTTGACGAAGCGCGCCTTGCCCAGGAACTGGCCCTGATCGCCGTCAAGACCGACGTGCAAGAGGAATTGGACCGCCTGGCGGCACATGTCGACGCTGCCCGCGCGCTGTTGGCGGAACGCGGCCCGGTGGGACGCAAGTTCGATTTCCTGATGCAGGAGTTCATGCGCGAGGCGAACACCCTCTGTTCCAAGGCGCAGGCGCTGGCTTTGACCCGCATCGGGCTTGACCTCAAGACCACCATAGATCAGATGCGCGAGCAGGTGCAGAATGTGGAATAGGTCATGATCCGCCGCGGCCTTCTGTTGATCCTGTCGTCGCCTTCGGGTGCCGGCAAATCCACTTTGTCGCGGATGCTGATGGAGTGGGACCCGACCATGCGGTTTTCCGTCTCCGCAACCACCCGGCCGCCCCGCCCGGGTGAAACCGACGGACGCGAATATTACTTCCGCAGCCGCGACGACTTCAACGCGATGGTCGCAGCCGGCGACATGCTGGAACACGCCGAGGTGTTTGGCAACCTCTATGGCTCGCCGCGCGGCCCGGTCGAAGCGGCGATGAAGGCGGGGCGCGACACTGTGTTCGACATTGACTGGCAGGGTGGCCAGCAGATCAAGCAGTCGATGCGCGATGACGTGGTGTCGATCTTCATCCTGCCGCCGTCGATTGCGGAACTGGAGCGGCGGCTGCGCGGCCGCGGGCAAGACAGTGACGAGGTGATCGCCGCTCGGATGGCAAAAAGCCGTGACGAAATCAGCCATTGGGCCGAATATGATTTCGTGCTGGTAAATACCGACCTTGATGCGACGTTCGAGGATATGAAAACCATCGTGCAGGGCCAGCGTCTGCGGCGCGACCGCCAGCCGGCGCTGTCAGAGTTCGTGCGCGGATTGAACGAGGAGTTTGCCGCAAGATGATTTACGCTCTTGACGGGCTGGTGCCTGATATCAGTGTGTCGTCCTGGGTGGCACCTGACGCAAACATCATCGGTCGGGTGATGCTTGGGCCGGACAGTTCGGTCTGGTTTGGCGCAACCTTGCGCGGCGATACCGAGGAAATCCGCGTCGGGCCCGGGTCGAACGTGCAGGAAGCCTGCGTGCTGCATACCGATCTGGGCTATCCGCTGACCATCGGGCGCGATTGCACCATCGGTCACCGGGCGACGCTGCATGGCTGCATGATTGGGGATGGATCGCTGATCGGGATGGGGGCCACGGTTCTGAACGGCGCGCGGATCGGTGCGGGCTGCCTGATTGGCGCTGGTGCGCTGATCACCGAGGGCAAGGAAATTCCCGATGGCGCCTTGGTGATGGGCGCGCCTGGGAAGGTGATCCGGATGCTTGATGCGGACGCGCGGGCGAAGCTTTTGCTATCCGCGCTTGGCTATCAGGCCAACGCGCGCCGGTTTCGCGACGGGTTGGTCGCCTGCTGAGGGCTCAGTAAAGCTCGACCAGTTCCACGGTGATGCCGCTGCGGTCAGCGACCGACCGAAGCTCGCGCAGGACGAGACGCTTGTTGGGAAGCTTTGGCGCCTCGACCCGGACGCTGCCGCAAAACGGCGTCTCTGCAAGCTGCTCCAGAAGTTCGATCGCGTCGAACCCGGGTCCGAACAGGGGCGTGATGACAAGGGCACAGTTGGCAAAATCCACCGTGCCATGCACCAAGTCAGAGAAGGCGACGCTGGTCACCCCCTCGGCATATGCCGGTACCGACGGCACCGCGCCCGGACCGAAACCGATGGTCATACGGGTTGCTTCGATGTTCATGACCGAGATGCCCTTGCAGAAGGCATGCCAGGAAAACTGCTGATAATATGACACGGGAAGATCACCACCACCTCGCGCAACGGGAAGTCGGTCGAACAGCCGGGCACCTTCAAAAAACAACTAACCCATATCGAATCGCCCCAAATTGTGGCCTAGGGATGGCGCATACGGATCGATTCCGAGACCTTTGAGCTTGAGCGTGGGACAATCTTGTGAATTCAGACCTCATTGTCTGCATGTTGGCCGGAATACCGCTGCCCGCGATCGCCGTCGGGCCGCTTGATCGGCTGTTGCAGGTCAACGAGGCGGCGTTGGGGCTTTTGGGTGAGGGGCTGGTCGGGCGGCATCTGGCCTTGGCGATCCGTAATCCTGCTTTGCTGAAGGCGGTGGCAGAGGTGCAGGCGGGCGGGGCGGTGCAAGAGGTGCGCTGTGTGCTGTCGCGTGAGGCGCGGGAGGAGATTTACCTGGTGACCGTCGCGGGCTTGGGCGAGCAGACGGTCCTGTGTGTATTCCGCGATGTCAGCGAGGAGGAGCGGGCGGGGCAGATGCGGCGGGATTTCGTGGCCAATGTGAGCCACGAGCTGCGCACCCCGTTGACGGCCCTGATGGGGTTCATTGAGACGCTGCGGTTTGCGGCGAAGGATGACCCGGTGGCGCGGGAACGGTTCCTGGGGATCATGGAGCAGGAGGCGGGGCGGATGAACCGGCTGGTGCAGGACCTTTTGCACCTGAGCCGGGTCGAGGCGGAGGAGCGGGTGCGGCCGCGCGAGCGGGTGGAGCTGGTGGGGATCATCGCGGGGGTGGTCGATACGCTGGCGCCGCTGGCGGAGGCTTCGGGCGCGCGGGTGGCGGTGAGCGCGGCGGGGCCGGTGGAGTTGGCGGGGGACGGGGACCAGCTGACGCAGGTGTTCACGAACCTGATCGAGAACGCGGTGAAGTATGGCGGCGCGGGGGAGGTGCGGGTGACGGTGGGGTTCGAGGACACGATCCGGGGGCGGGCGGTGCGGGTGGAGGTGGCGGACGAGGGCGAGGGGATTTCCGCGGTCCATATCCCGCGGCTGACGGAAAGGTTCTACCGGGTCGATAGCCACCGGAGCCGGGAGAAGGGGGGGACGGGGCTGGGGCTGGCCATCGTGAAGCATATCGTGAGCCGGCACCGGGGGTGGCTGCGGGTGGAGAGCGTGGTGGGCGAGGGGAGCCGGTTTTCGGTGGTGCTGCCGCTGGGGTAGGGGGAGGCCGCAGTGGCTTCCGCTTTGCGTGTCCCACGGTGGGACATGGAAAGAGATATTGATTTTGTTGGGGAATTTTTGGGTGTTAGGGGTTTGTTAGGGGGGTATGAGGGGTGAATGGATGTAGGGCGGGGTTCACCCCGCCATTCACTTTCCCACAATTCGCAAAAGAGTCGGGGTAAACCCCGACCTACGATTTCTATTTTGCCTTTGGTTCATCGATTTCAAAGTCGTAATCGCCAGCCTCGATCTTTGAGCGCCCTTCCTTGAAGTAACGTTCAGGCAACGGCGGCGATGTCTTCCGCGCGGCGTCCATGCGGTCCATCAACTGCTCGAAAGCGGGATTAAGTTCTTCAAAGGTCATGTCTGCTCCAACATTACCCAACAAACGGAAGCGGTCCCTAAGGTTCGTAAATTCACCAGCTGCGGTGCCGATCTCGCGGACCCGCATGTCCATTCCTAAGGCCTCGAAAATGGCGGGGAAGAAGCCAGCTAAAAGAGCAAGGCCTGCAGCGACATAGTTGGTCCAAGTCGCAGGGTTGGCCCCGTCATTAATTAGTTGAGAAGATGCGAAGCCGCCTAAGACGATTGGTGCAATAATGAATCCATTCTTCCAAAGCTGGGCAGTCTTTTGCCAGTTGTACAAGCCCGCAGCCGTATACTTGCAAGACTCTTCTTGGCGACGGCACTCTTTAACAAGTTCATTTACGCGCTGTTGTGTCATGTGTACCTCGGAATGTCCGCCCCAAAGATCTTCTGCCACTCTTCCCCTGCACTAATCGGGTCGTCTGTTTCAAGGATACAGGCCTTCTCTGCTCGCTGGCGCGCCGTCTGCGCTTTCGTCAGCCATGCGTCACCAAGATACATTTGCTCATAGGTCCCCGGTGCAAAAACGCTCCCATATACTTTGAGCTCTAAGTACTTGAAAAAATCCCGAACCATCCAATCGTAGTAAACGGAAGATTTGTCTCGATTCTCCCATCCAGCCAGAAACTCGATGGCGATCAACTCGATCCAAAATGACTTCAACGGCACGCCGCAATGCCCTTGCCAACATTTCATCATTCGGATGAGGTTGCGTGTATTGCCTTTGGTGATGTCATTACTGTCCTTCACAGCTTTGATCTCGGCATCATAGTCGGCAGACTTGTAATGCCCGCCGTCGTTCGTCATGCACACCCAATATTGCCCGGTGGTAAGCTTGAATGCAGGAGCTACTTCAACGTTGTATGAGGTGAACGGAACCTTAACTACTGGTCCGTCACCTCGAATGTCCGTATTCGGAAAACTGGTGGCGAGGATACCTTTAACTTCCTGCAATAGTTGGGATTGCTTGTTTCCCGACCTGCTCTGAAACTTATCATAAGTTGATTTGGGAAGCTCGAAGAGCACGTCAACGTCACGCGGTGGCCTGATCCGAGTAAATTTACCCCAAGACCCGACGTACTTTGAATTCGCGGTTTCGCTACTGGAACCCCAATAGTGCGAGTTCAAAGCCCTTATGACACTAGCGCGCCGACCCGCGCCTGCCGTTTTTTGCGCATCGGTCTGGCTAATATTGCTGATAAAGGCGTCAAAACGACCACTAACCGACAATTCCTGCTATCCCTTTGTCTAATAGCTGAGTTTCTGTGAATATCAGAGTTTTCTAGAAAGATTAATGTCGGATTGGTTGTCATTTTGCAACCTTAAATATTGTTCCTGTGACGTTATTCATCCGCAAGGTGCGAGCGACAGCTAGAATCGGTGACTCCTCACAACCTCCCCAACCGCTCCGTCAACAGCCGGTAGAACCCGTCCCGGTCCACGCCGCCCATGAACATCGCGTTCGGCTCGCGTTTCGTCACGCGCCACCAGTCGGCGACGGTCATGCCGAGGGTGAGGGGGCTGACAAGCTCGATTTCCACGTTGATGTGGCGGCCGTGGAAGAGGGTGGGCTCCAACAGGTAGGCGATCACGCAGGGGTCGTGCAGGGGGGCGCCTTCGGAGCCGTATTTGGCGGTGTCGAAGCGTTCGAAGAAGTCGGTCCAGGCGGCGACGGCGTGGCCTACGGGGGTGCCGAGGGCGCGCATGCCTTCGACCCAGTCGCGCGAGGTGAGGGCCTTGTGGGTGACGTCGAGCGGCATCACGACGAGGGGGACGCCGGATTTGAACACGATGTCAGCGGCTTCGGGATCGACGTAGATGTTGAACTCGGCCGCGGGGGTGATGTTGCCGCCCTCGAAATATCCGCCGCCCATCAGCACGATCTCGGCCACGCGGGGGATGATGTCGGGGGCGCGGTTGAAGGCGGTGGCGATGTTGGTGAGGGGGCCAAGGGGGCAGAGGGTGACGGTGCCCGCAGGCTCGCGCCGGAGGGTTTCGATCAGGAAGTCGACGGCGTGCTGCGGTTGCAGCGGGGTGACGGGGGTGGGAAGCTCGATGCCGTTAAGGCCGGTCTTGCCGTGGACATGCTCGGCGGTGACAAGTTTGCGGGCGAGGGGGGCGTCGCAGCCGGCGTAGACGGGGACGGTGGCGCGGGCGAGGTCGACGATGATGCGGGCGTTACGCTCGGTCAGGGGGAGGGGGACGTTGCCGGCGACGGCGGTGATGCCGAGGACGTGCAGGTCTTCGGGCGAGGCGAGGGCGAGGAGGATGGCCACGGCGTCGTCTTGCCCTGGGTCGGTGTCGATGATGATGCGGCGGGGGTGGGTCATGGCGGGCTCCTGCGTTTGGGGCGAGGAAAGCCGATGGGTGGGGGGAAGTCCAGTGGTCAGCCGGGGGTCGCGGGGTCTTGCGCGGGGGCTTTCGGGCGTTTGCGGGTGAGGAGGCGCCAGGCGTCGCGGAAGGGCAGGACGTAGAGCTTGACGCAGGAGTTCAGCTCGTGCCCGCGGTCCTTTTCGGTGACGCCGAATTTCACGTCGCGGTTGTCTTCGGGCATGATGTAGCAGCCGAAGATGACATCCCAGATCGGGAAGAAGAAGGCGAAGTTCTTGTCGAGGTGGTCGGGGTGGCTGGAGTGGTGGACCTGGTGGTGGGCGGGCGAGGGGAAGACCATCGACCAGCGGCCGGGCCAGCGCAGCCAGATGTGCGAGTGGCGAAGGCTGTAGCCCGCGACGTTGAAGAGGAAGACGAAGATCGGCACGCCGAGGATCAGGGGGATGTCGGGGACGTAGCCGATGGTGAGGACGGACAGCGCCACGACCAGCCCGTAGGTGGCGCCGATGCCGAGGTGGTAGGCCAGTTCGTCGATCGGGTGTTCGCGGAAGTTCGACAGCGGGTGCATGACTTCGGCGCTGTGGTGGACCTTGTGGAACTGCCACAGGAGCGGGATCTTGTGCTGGAGGAAGTGCAGGAAGAAGGCGGTGAAGTCGGACACCACGAAGGAAACGGTCATGAAGGCGATGGCGAGGGCCGCGCCCTGCCAGCCTTGCAGGACGGTGGCGCTGGTGATGTCTTGCAGCCCGTCGAAGCCGGTGAGGAGCTGGAAGACGAAGACGGTTGCGGCAAGGCTGACGCCGAGCATGGCGAAGTTGCCGAGAAGCTGGTGGAAGAAGAAGTAGCGCACGTCGAGCCAGGCGGAGGGATTGCTCCAGACGCGGGTGGGGAAGAGGAACCGCAGGAACGAGCCGGTGTCGCGGTTTGCGGCGCGGGCGCGGTGCCAGAGCACCCAGGCGAACAGCAGCGAGGTCACGAGGTAGAGGTAGAAGAGGCGGCTTTCGGCATCGAAGGTTTGCAGGAAGACCGACTGCGCGTGGGCGTAGTAGCTGGCCGCGAGGGTGTGCAGAGTGTCCATCAATTCAGCCCGATTCCGGTTTCGGGGCAAGATTGACACCAGATTCGTGGCAAATGTCAGACTGAATGCAGACCTGATCGGGGAATGTGGGGCTGGCGTGAGCGGTTTCGCAGCGCAGCGATCCCCCGGAATGCGCGAAGCCGGCTGGGTGCCGGCTTCGGTCGGTGGCGATGGGTGAGGGGCCTATCAGCCGTCGAAGTTGACTTCCTCGATCAGTTTCAGCGCATCGCCGCGCAGGGCGGCGAGGTCGGTCAGGGGCTTGCTGTCGGGAGTGAAGTCACCCCATGAAGCGACGAGCGCGGAGCGTTCGACGCCGGGCTTCACCGGGTATTCGAAGTTGGTTTCGGCGTAGATCTTCTGTGCGGTGTCGCCGGACAGCCATTCCATGAACTTCAGCGCGTTTTCCTTGTTCGGGGCCGATTTCGTCATCGCCACGCCAGAAATGTTCACGTGGGTGCCGCCGCCTTCAAACGTCGGGAACACGATGCGCACGGTTTCGGCGGCGGGTTTCTGTTCCGGGTCGGCGAGCATTTGGCCGATGTAGTAGGTGTTGCCGATGGCGATATCGCATTCCCCGGCGGCGATGGCCTTGACCTGATCGCGGTCGCCGCCATCAGGTTTGCGGGCGAGGTTGGCCTTGAGGCCTTCAAGCCAGGCCTTGGTCGCCTCGGGGCCGTGATGGGCGAGAACGGCGGCGGTGAGGGCGACGTTGTAATCGTTGGTGCCGGAGCGGGTGCAGATGCGGCCTTTCCACTTGGGATCGGCGAGGTCTTCGTAGGTTGTGACCTCGCCGTCGGCGACGCGGTCTTTCGAGGCGTAGACGATGCGGGCGCGGGCGGTGAGGCCGAACCAGTGGTCGTTGGCATCGCGCAAGGCGGCGGGGATGTTGGCTTCAAGCACGTCGGACTGCACGGCTTGCGTCACGTCGGCGTCGACGATCTGGGTCAGGCGGGCGATGTCGACGGTGAGGACGAGGTCGGCAGGCGAGCGGTCGCCTTCGGCCTGCAGGCGTTCGGCCATGCCCTTGTCGACGAAAGCCACGTTGACGGTGATGCCGGTTTCGGCAGTGAAGGCATCGACGAGGGGCTGGATCAGTTCGGGCTGGCGGTGGGAGTAGACGTTGACCTCTTGCGCGAGGACAGGGGTGGAGAGTGCCAGAAGGGCAAGGGTCGAGAGGCGCAGCATGTCAGGCTCCGGTGTGTGGTTGCCGGGCGGTTAAACCTGAGTCTTTTACTTTGGTCAAGAGAGGTTGAGTGAAGTAGTCGGGAATTGCCTGCGGCGGAGTGAAGCGTCTGCGGCGGCGCCCCCTTCCTCTTCCTCCCCTACAAGAGCGGACGAAGTGCTTCATCCTGTGGGGGCGGCGCCCTTTTCTTCGTGTTTGGCGCGGTTCCAGAGGGCGTCCATTTCGGCGAGGTCGCTGTCGGCGGGGGTCTTGCCGGCCTGGGCAAGCCAGTCTTCGATGCGCTGGAAACGGCGGGTGAATTTCTGATTGGCGGCGCGCAGGGCGGCTTCGGGATCGACCTTCAGGTGGCGGGCGAGGTTGGCCATGACGAAGAGGAGGTCGCCCATTTCCTCGGTGATCTCGGTCTGGGTGAGGGTGTCGCGGGCTTCGACGAGTTCGGCGGCCTCTTCGGTGAGCTTATCGAGCACCTCGGCCGTGGAGGGCCAGTCAAATCCGACGCGGGCGGCGCGGTTTTGCAGTTTCAGCGCGCGGGTGAGGGCGGGGAGGGACAGGGCAATGCCGTCGAGGATGCGGGCAGCTGGGGTGGCCGCGCCGCGTTCGGCGGCCTTCTGCGCCTCCCAGTCGGCGGTTTGCTGGGCGGCGGTCTTGTCGCGAGACTGGGTGCCGAAGACATGGGGGTGGCGGGCGATCATCTTGGCGCTGATCGCTTCGGTCACATCGGCGAAGGTGAAGAGGCCAGCCTCACTGGCCATCTGGGAATGGTAGACGGTCTGGAAGAGAAGGTCGCCGAGTTCACCCTTCAACTCGTCCCAAGCCTGGCGTTCGATGGCGTCGGCAACCTCGTGCGCTTCCTCGACCGTGTAGGGGGCGATGGTGGCGAAGGTTTGTTCGATGTCCCAGGGGCAGCCGGTGGCGGGGTCGCGCAGGCGTGCCATGATGGCAAGAAGGCGAGGGATGCCGGTGTCGGAGGAAGTGGTGGAAATGTCGGTCATCTGGCGGCCCCGGTCGGTTGTGCGGGGTCAGCCTAACGGGAGTGCGGGGGCCGTTGCCAGCCCCCGCGATGCGATCAGAAGGACATCCCGACGCGGAAGCTTACGGTATTGACCGTTGCGTCGAAGTCGAAAGTGTTGTCGGGGTTTTCATCGGTGCCCGACAGATTGCGGCTGGTGTAGTCGAGGCCGAGGAAGATCTGGTCACTTACAAGATAATCGACGCCCAGACCCAGGCTGACGCCATCTGCGGAAGCGCTGTCTGACCCGTTGATCGTGGTTTCACCCCATGCATAGCCCAAGGCACCGTAGATCAGTGCCTTTCCTGCCGAATAGCCGACGCGGCCGCGCAAATCGATCATCGAGTCGAAAGTGTCGTCGCCGCCAAGATCGTCGCCCACAAGGACCATGTCGGAGACCGAACTGTACCCTAGTTCGGCGCCGTAGACCAAGTTCCCGCTTTGGAAATTGTAACCGGCCAAGATGCTTGCCACGTTGCCGTCGTCGTAGTCGGCGGACTCGCCTTCAGTCTGAGTGTCGCCGGAGCCGATGCCAAAGGAAAGTCCGGCGTAGGGCCCTGACCAATCGACCGGCTGGGCGACCGGCGCTGCGGGAGCGACGGTAACCGGCTCTTCCGCGACGGCGATCGGTCCGCCGGCAAAGCTTGGGGCGGCCAGACCAGCCAGCGCCGCAGCGGCAAGGATGGAGGTTTTCATTTCAGGCTCCTTTGCTAACTTGTTATAATTCACATCATACTGCAATTACTGCATGTGAGCCAATCGAACCCGGTACGCCGCGCCGATTCTGCCGGGATGATGCGGTTTTGCATCATCGTTGGCCGCCATTGCTGCCACGGACCTTCAGGCGGGGTGCGCGGGGTCGTGACCGTTCGGCGCGGCTGTCGCTTCACTGATTGAGGTTCCATCGGATTTCGGATTTGATCAAAGTCTCAATCTAAGCCTGAAGGAACGTCTGCCATGCCCGTCCTGAACCGTATCGCGTCGTATGCCGAGGAAATGAAGGGCTGGCGGCGGCATCTGCATCAGCACCCGGAACTGGCGTTCGAGTGCCATGAGACGGCGGCGTTCATCGTGGCGCGGCTGCGCGAGATGGGGGTGGACGAGATCCACGAGGGGATCGCGAAGACCGGGATCGTTGCGATCATCAATGGGCAGGTAGATGGGCCGACCATCGGCTTGCGCGCCGACATGGACGCGCTGCCGATCGAGGAGCTGACGGGGGCGGAGCACGCCTCGACGGTGAAGGGCAAGATGCACGCCTGCGGGCATGACGGGCATGTGACCATGCTGCTGGGCGCGGCGAAGTATCTGGCCGAGACGCGGCGGTTTTCGGGGCGCGTGGCGTTGATCTTCCAGCCGGCGGAAGAGGATGGTGGCGGGGGGCAGGTGATGGTGCAGGAAGGCATCATGGACCGCTTTGGCATCGGGCAGGTCTACGGCATCCACAACGCGCCGAACGTGGCATTCGGGCATTTCCGCACCACGCCGGGGGCGCTGATGGCGTCGGTTGACACGGCCTATGTCCATATCACGGGCAAGGGCGGGCATGGGGCGACGCCGCATGAATGCGTCGATCCGGTGGTCGCACTGGTGGGAATGGTGAGCGCGATGCAGACGATCATCCCGCGCAACGTCCATGCGCTGGACGAGGCGGTGATTTCGGTCACGCAGATCCACACCGGGACGGCGTCAAACATCATTCCGGAGGAAGCGATGTTCTGCGCCACGATCCGTTGCTTCAAGCCTGATGTGCGGGCGCTGTTGAAGAAGCGGTTCCACGAGATCGTGGAGGGTCATGCGGCGGCCTACGGGGTGACGGCGCGGGTCGATTACGACTGGGGCTATCCGCCGACGATCAACCACGAGGCGGAGGCGGAGTTTGCCGCCGAAGTGGCGCGGGAGGTTGTCGGACCGGAGGCGGTGGACGCGCATGCCGGCCGCGAGATGGGGTCGGAGGATTTCAGCTATATGCTGGAAGCGCGGCCGGGGGCGTATCTGTTCATGGGGATCGGGCCGGGAGCGGGGTTGCACCATCCGGCCTATGATTTCAACGACGAGGCGGCGCCGGTGGGGGCCAGTTTCTTTGCAGCATTGGTGGAGCGGGCGCAGCCTTTGGCATGAGGGGTCGGACGATGCGGTGGATGCTAGGGTTTCTGGTGCTGGCGGGGCCGGCGGCGGCGCAGGACTACGTGGGGTTCCAGTCGCCGACCGGAAACATCCACTGCATGATCTATCGCGATGCGAGCGGGGCCGAGGCGCGTTGTGACCTGCGCGATCTGGTGCCGAGTTACCGCGAAGCGCCGCCCGGCTGCGATCTGGACTGGGGGCTGGCGTTCGCGGTGGGCGCGCGCGGGGCGGGGGTGCTGGCCTGCGTCGGCGACACGGTGATCGACCCCGGCAACCCCGTGCTGGTGTATGGCGATGCGGTGTCGTTGGGCGGGATTTCCTGCGTGTCGGCGGAAACCGGGATGACCTGCACCAACGGGCAGGGACACGGGTTTCAGGTGGCGCGGGCGCGGCAGCGGCTGTTCTGACGGGGATCGGTGCCAGACAGGATGATCGCCGGGCAGGCCCGGCGCACGACTTTTGCCTCGCTGGCCGGGCGGGGCCCGGACCGGCTCAGGTATGCTCCGCAGGGGATATATGGCGAAGGGGAAGCGGTGCGAATCGCGCGAGGGGGGGGCGGCGCGCCGGATCAACCTTTGCCCGCCCGTGGCCAGACGGGCACAACTTTTTGCGCGTTGGCGGGGGTGGCGATAATTTGATCAAAATGCTAGGGTCGGGTCGAAGATGGAGAATGTCATGACCGCCTCGCTTGCCTTGAACTCGCCCTCGCCGGAAGATCTTTGGGAGATGGACCGGGCGCATTCCTTGCACCCTTGGACCAACTTTGGCCCGTTCGAACGCGAAGGTGCGATGGTGATTTCGCGCGGCGAGGGGGCGTGGTTGTGGGATGCCGAGGGGCGGCGGTATTTCGATGCGGTGGGCGGGCTTTGGTGCACCAACATCGGGCTTGGGCGGCGCGAGATGGCCGAGGCGATCGGGGCGCAGGCGGAGCGGCTGGCGTTTTCCAACACCTTCGTCGACATGACCAACGACCCGTCGGCGCGGCTGGCGGCAAAGCTCGCGGAACTGGCGCCGGGCGATCTGAACCGGGTGATGTTCACCACGGGCGGGTCGACGGCGGTGGATACGGCAGTGCGGACGGTCGCCTATTACCAGACCTGCATGGGCCGGCCCGACAAGACCGACATCGTCGCGCGGGATTACAGCTATCACGGATCGACCTACCTTGCGCAGTCGGTGGGCAAGCGGCCGGGCGACCGGGTGCCGGAGTTCCGCTACAAGGAGACGGGTATCCATCATCTTTCGGTGCCGAACCCGTATCGGCGGCCCGAGGGGATCAGCGAAGCGGAGTTCTGCGACTGGCTGGTGGCGGAGTTCGAGGCGCTGCTCGAGCGGGTAGGTGCTGACCGCATCGGCGGCTTCATCGCCGAGCCGATCCAGGCGTCTGGCGGGGTGATCGTGCCGCCCGAGGGGTATCTGAAACGGATGTGGGACGTTTGCCAGCGCCACGACATCCTGTTCATCGCTGACGAGGTGGTGACGTCGTTCGGGCGGCTGGGGCACTGGTTTGCCAGCCTTGAGGAGTTCGGGGTGCAGCCCGACATGATCTGCACGGCGAAGGGGCTGACCTCGGGCTACGTGCCCTTGGGGGCGCTGATCATTTCTGACCGGATGTGGGATGCGATGGCGGCGGACGGGTCGCGCTGGTTCACCGCGGGGTTCACCTATTCGGGGCATCCGGTGTCGTGCGCGGCAGGGCTGAAGAACATCGAGATCATGGAGCGCGAGGGGCTTTTGGCGCAGGCGGCGCGGGTGGGCAGCTATTTCGAGACGAGGATGGCGGCGCTGGGCGATCTGCCGCTGATCGGCGATGTACGGGGGCGCAAGCTGATGCTGTGCGTGGAAAGCGTGGCTGACAAGGGGACGAAGGCCTTGTTGCCGGATGAGGCCGGGGAGTCCAAGCGCATCTCCAACGCGGCCGAGGCGATGGGCTTGCTGGTGCGGCCGATGGGGCATCTGAACGTGATGTCGCCGCCCTTAGTGATCACCGAGAGGGACGTGGATTTTGTGGCCGAAACGCTTGAAAAGGCGATCGTCCAAGTGACGGACGAGCTGGTGCGCGAGGGGTTCCGGATCGGTTAGGCCTCGGCAATGCAGGCGATCGAGACCTTCAGCCCGGCGACGCGCACCGGCAGTTTCGCGGCCTGACGGGCGGGCGGATCGGTGGGAAACCAGCGCAGCCATTCCTCGTTCATGCCGGCGAAATCATCCTCGTCGGCAAGGATGATGGTGAAGCTGGCGGCGCGATCAAGCGAGGTTCCCGCCGCCCGCAGGATCATCGTGATGTTGGTCAGGCACTGGCGGGTCTGGTCCTGGATGGTGGTGCCGACGATCTGGCCGGTTGCGGGATCTGCCGGCCCGGTGCCCGAGACAAAGACCAGACCGGCGGCCTTGACCGCCTGGGAATAGGTGGCTGGCGGTTTTGCGGCATCGGGGGTGAAGATGATGTGTCGCGTCATGAAATCCTCTGGTCCGATCCACCGGGCTGGTGCCCGCACCGAAGACTAGCAGAACGCGGCACACAAAGCGCGTTCTGTGCATGTGGCTTGCGCGCGGGTCGCGAGGCTTGACTTGTCCCCGGTGATCGGGCTTTTGTCCCTGACCGGATCCGCGCGTCTCCGATTGCAACGACTGCGCGCTTGAACCAATCCGAGACAGTCATGGCACTTGAAGATGCAAAGACGCAGGTCGACACTGCGTTCACCCGCAAATCCAACCGGGGGTACGCGTTTGAGAACGCGTTCGGCGGCGCGACGAGTTTCCTGCGCCGGACCTACACGAAGGATCTGAGCGGGGTCGATCTTGCGATCACGGGCGTGCCGTTCGATCAAGCGGTCACGCATCGCGCCGGCACCCGGTTCGGCCCGCGTGCGATCCGCGAGGCGTCAAGCCTGATGCCTTACGATCCGCCTTACGGTTGGCCGACCAACCCGTTGGAAGACATGAGCATCGTCGATTACGGCGACTGCGCTTTTGACTATGCCAAAGTGTCGGATTTCCCCGATACGCTGACGGCGCATATCCGCACGATCCTTGCCGCCGGGGCGGGAACGGTCACGCTCGGGGGTGACCACTACATCACCTACCCGATCCTAAAGGCTTATGCGGAAAAGTTCGGGCCGCTCGGTGTGATTCATTTCGATGCGCATTCCGACCTCTGGCCGGATGACGACCTGAGCCGGATCGACCACGGCACCATGCTCTACAAGGCGGTGAAGACCGGGATCGTGGATCCGAAACGCTCGGTCCAGATCGGCATCCGCACCACGACGGAAGATTACCTTGGCGTGCATGTGATAGATGCGCGCGAGGTGCACGAGCGCGGCGTGGCGGCGGCGGTGGCGAAGGCCAAGGATATCGTCGGAGACAAACCGACCTATGTGACCTTCGACATCGACTGCCTTGATCCTTCGGCGGCGCCGGGCACGGGGACTCCGGTCTGGGGTGGCCTGCACAGCTGGCAGGCGGCGGCGTGCCTGCGCGATCTGGCGGGGATCAACATGGTCGGCGGCGATATCGTCGAGGTGTCGCCGCCCTACGACACGACGGGGGCGACGGCGATTGCCGGGGCGCATGTCGCCTATGATCTGATCTGCCTCTACCATTGGGCGCGGACCCAAAGATGAAGCCGTGGTAGCGGAGAAGGAGAAGCGGTGGCAGGAGCAGTGCGCGTGACAAGTTACCTCCTTATCGGGCTGGTTCTGGCCTTCGCGGCCTATGTGCGGTTGGCACCATCCGACATCGGGCGCTGGCATGTGTCCCCAAAAGCCGAGGGTCCATGGGGCGAGGTTGTGGCGGGTGACGGTTGGGCCACGCTGCGCCTGACCGATCCTGCGCGCCCACCGGTCGCACTGCTTGCCGCGCTCGATGCGGTGGCAATGGCGACGCCGCGCACGGTGCGGCTGGCCGGCAGCCCCGAAACGGGGCGCATAACATGGGTCACGCGCAGCGCGCTTTGGGGGTTTCCCGACTACACCACGGCCGAGGTCCGCGAGGACGGCGTTTACATCTTCGCCCGCCTGCGCTTTGGCCGCGGCGACATGGGGATCAACGCCGCGCGCCTGAAAGACTGGCAAGCGCGGCTCTGATCTTCCTCTTTGCGAAAATATCCCACGGGGGTTTGGGGGTGTGAAACCCCCAAGGCCGGGCGCCCTTGACCGGCTGGCCCAGTTGGGCGACACCCGCGGCATGGTTCCTTTAGACAAACTTGCCCAAATCACCCAGCGCTTCGAGTTTCTCGAGGCTTCGCTCAATGCCGGGGCGGAACCGGCGGAAATCGCCCGGATCAGCCGCGAATATTCCGACCTGAAGCCGGTGGCCGACGAGATCGCGGCCTATCGCCGCGCGCTTGATGATCTGGCCGAGGCGCAGGCGATGCTGGCCGACCCCGAGATGAAGGCGCTGGCCGAGGAGGAGATTCCCCGGCTGCGGGCGCGGATTCCGCTGATGGAACAGGAGCTGCGGTTGGCGCTGCTGCCGAAGGACGCAGCCGATGCGCGGCCTGCCATTCTGGAGATCCGGCCCGGCACCGGGGGCGAGGAGGCAAGCCTTTTCGCAGCGGACCTTGCTCGAATGTACCAGCGCCACGCCGAACGGATGGGCTGGACCTTCGAGGTCCTTGAGCAGCAGTTCTCCGACCTTGGCGGATTGAAGGAACTGGTGGCTCTGATCTCGGGCGAGGGGGTCTTTGCGCGGCTGAAGTATGAAAGCGGCGTGCACCGGGTGCAGCGCGTGCCGGAAACCGAAGCGCAGGGGCGCATCCACACCTCTGCCGCCACCGTAGCGGTGCTGCCCGAAGCGCAGGAGGTGGATATCGAGATCCCCGCCTCGGACATCCGCATCGACACGATGCGCGCATCAGGCGCAGGCGGGCAGCATGTGAACACGACGGATTCGGCGGTGCGGATCACCCATTTGCCCACAGGCATCATCGTGACCAGTGCCGAGAAATCGCAGCACCGAAACAAGGAAATCGCGATGCAGGTGTTGCGGGCGCGGCTTTACGAGGCCGAGCGCGAGCGGGTTCACGCGGCGCGGGCTGCGGACCGGAAATCCCAGGTCGGGTCCGGGGATCGGTCCGAACGCATCCGCACCTACAACTTTCCGCAAGGTAGGATGACCGATCACCGCATCAACCTGACGCTGTACGCGCTGCCGCAGATCATGGCGGGCGACCTGGGCGAGATCATCGACGCGCTTTCGGCGCAGGATCAGGCCGAGAAGCTGGCGGAGATGGAGGGTTGATCGCCGCCGAGGCTCTGGCTGTTGCAGTGGCGCGGTTGCAGGCGGCGGGGATCAGCGGGGCAGGTGGCGACGCGCGGCGGCTGATGGCCTTTGCGATGGGGATCGGCGCGGACCGGCTGACGCTGCATCTATTGGACGTGCTGACGCCGGAGGCCGAGGTGCGGTTTGCGGCGGCGGTCGCTGCGCGGGAACGGCGTCAGCCGGTGGCGCAAATCGTCGGCGAGCGGCAATTCTGGGGGCGGCGCTTTGCGGTGACACCGGATGTGCTGGACCCGCGTCCCGAGACCGAAACCCTGATCGAGGCGGCGCTTGCCGAAGAGTTCGGCCGCGTGCTTGACCTTGGGACCGGAAGCGGTGCCATCCTTGCGACACTTCTGGCCGAGCGGGGCGCGGCGACCGGGATCGGCACGGATGTTTCGGAACCGGCCCTTGCGGTGGCGCGTTGCAACGCCGAAACCCTTGGGGTGGCCGGGCGCGCGACCTTTCTGCGCGCCGACTGGTTCGACGGTGTCGCGGGTTCGTTTGACCTCGTCGTGTCGAACCCGCCCTATATCGCGGCCGACGAGATGGCCGGGATTGCCGCCGACGTCCGCGACTGGGAGCCGCATCTGGCGCTGACCCCGGGTGGCGATGGTCTGGCGGCCTACCGTGCGATTGCATCGGGCGTAGCCCGGCATCTGGTTCCGGGGGGCCGGCTGATCGTCGAGATCGGCCCGACACAGGGACCGGCGGTTGCGGCACTGTTTGCTGCGACCGAACTGAAGGATATCACGGTGCGACCCGACATGGACGGGCGCGACCGGATCGTCACGGCCCGCTTGCCACGGTGAGGAAAGCGAATATTTTCCTTGTCAGGTTGGCGCGGCTGTGCTTAACCCAACTCGCGCGAGGTGAGGGGTAACTTCCTCCCTCCCGCGTCAACCACGCCCCTTTGCCGACATGCGAGCCGCCCGAACGGGTGCTCAGGCGGGGCAGAAGCCAGATAGTCTGGATCAAAGGACAAGATGCGCTCTTCCAAGTCCCGCTCGCGTTCCAAGGCGAACCGCCCGCGCACCCTCGGCAACATCATCAACCGCGTCTTTGATTCTTCGGGTCCCGAAGGCAAGGTGCGCGGCACGCCGCAGCAGATCATCGAAAAGTATCAGCAGTTGGCGCGGGATGCGCAGCTGTCGAACGACCGGGTTGCTGCGGAAAACTTCTCGCAGCACGCCGAGCATTACACCCGGATGCTGGCCGAAGCGATGCGCGAGATGGCAGCCGAGCAGGAAGCCCGGCAGGTTCAGTTCGGCCAGCAGGGTGGCCAGCCCGGGGGGCAGCAGGGTGGGCAGGGTGGCCAGCAGGGCGGGCAGGGCCAGAACGGCAACCGCGACCGGCAGGACTACCGCGACCGCAGCAATGAACCGCGCGGCGACCGTGGCAATGATCCGCGTGGCGAGCGCCCCAATGACCAGCGTGGCGAGCGCAGCTATGACCGCGACCGGCCGGCTGAACGGACGGTTGACAGGAACGGCGACCGTCCGAATGACCGGCCCGAGCGCAGTGTCGAGCGGCAGGATCGCGGCGACTACCGGTCGGAGTATCGTGGCGATGACCGCGAGCGGCGCGACTTCGGATCGGAGGAGCAGCCTGCCGAGGTGGAGGTGATCGACCTTGGCGGCGGCGACGATACCGGCCTGATCGAGACGCCGGAGGCACGCAATCAGGACGCGCCGGCAGCCGATGCCGCGCCCCGCGAAGAGCGCACCCGCCGCCCGCGCGGCCCGAGAAAGCCGAAACCCGCCGCCGGTGGCGACGATGCCCCGCCTAAGGAAGCCGCTGAATAAGCCAGCAGTGAGTCTTTGATGATGGCCGCCGGGCACCCCGGCGGCCATTTGCATTGCTGCAACCCTTCGGGGTCAGTCGGATGTGGGAAAGCGACATTGGATTTTCGGGAAATGTAATACTGGAAACGAATGTCGTTGCCGCGTAACAAAGTGGTGCCAACCTACGGCAGGGTAATCCCCGGGCGCGGGCTGATCGGACCGATTGGCCGGCAGCGTCCGGAGGGCGGGCCAACAACAGGAGGATCAAGACGATGACCATCAAATCTGCGTTCGGGATGACGGCGAGCCTTGTGGCGATGCTGTCGGCCACCGTCGCTTCGGCCCAGTCGCTGGCCGAGATCGAAACCGCCGCCAAGGCGGAAGGCATGCTGACCACGATCGCGCTGCCGCACGACTGGTGCGGTTACGGCGCCGTGATCGAGGGCTTCAAGGCGAAGTACCCGGAAATCAGCGTCAACGAGCTGAACCCCGATGCGGGCAGTGCTGACGAGATCGAGGCGATCAAGGCCAACAAGGACAACAAGGGGCCGCAGGCGCCCGACGTGATCGACGTGGGTCTGGCCTTCGGACCGCAAGCCAAGGCCGAGGGTCTGACCCAGCCGCACAAGGTGGCGACATGGGCAGAGATCCCGGATGCGATCAAGGATGCCGAGGGGCATTGGTACGGCGACTATTACGGCGTGATGTCGTTCCTGGTGAACAAGGACTTGGTGCCGAACCCGCCGCAGGATTGGGCTGATCTTCTGAAGCCGGAATATGCGGGCCAGGTTTCGCTGGCAGGCGATCCGCGCGCGTCGAACCAGGCGATTCTCGCGGTGCTGGCGGCCGGCATGTCGACGGGCGCTGCCCCCGGCGAGGCGGCTGGCAAGGCGGGTCTTGAGTTCTTCAAGCAGCTGAACGACGCGGGCAACTTCGTTCCGGTGATCGGCAAGGCCGGCACGCTGGCGCAGGGCACCACGCCCATCGTCATCATGTGGGACTACAACGCCCTTGCCGCTCGCGACACGCTGGCCGGGAACCCCCCGGTTGAGGTGATCGTGCCGAAGTCGGGCGTGCTGGCGGGCGTCTATGTGCAGGCAATCAGCGCCTTTGCACCGCAGCCGAATGCCGCGAAGCTGTGGATGGAATACCTCTACAGCGACGAGGGTCAGCTTGGCTGGCTGAAGGGCTATTGCCACCCGGCGCGCTTCAACGCGATGGCCGCTGCCGGCAAGATCCCGCAGGAACTGCTGGACGCGCTGCCGCCGGCTGCTTCGTATGAGGCCGCCTATTTCCCGACGCTGGAAGAGGTTGATGCCAACAAGGCCGCCGTCACCGGTGGCTGGGATGCGACGGTCGGCGCCAACGTCGAGTGATCTGATCTGAAGCGCCCCGTCCCGGCATGTCCGGGGCGGGGCTTTCCTTACCGGGGCCGCCAGACGCGCCGGAAGACCGACAGACGAGGGGACCCGATGGCTGATGACCGCCCTGACCGACGGCCGAAATTCCGGCTACCGCTGGAATGGCTGGGTATCCTGCCGTTCGTGACCTTTGCGGTCCTGTTCCTGATCCTGCCGACGATGAAGATCGTTGTCGGCGCGTTCCAGACGCCCGAGGGCGGGTTCACCTTGCAGAACCTGATCGACCTGAACACCGATTCCATCCGCAGCGCCTATTGGACGTCGATCAAGCTGTCGCTGATCACGGCACTTCTGGGCTGTGCGGTGGGGTTTGCGATGGCAGCGGCGGTGGTGTTCGGCGGCTTGCCGAAGCGTATCCGCGGGCCGCTTTTGACGTTTTCCGGCGTGGCGTCGAACTTTGCCGGAGTGCCGCTGGCGTTTGCTTTCATCGCGACACTTGGGCCGGCGGGGTTGGTGACGCTGTGGCTGAAGACTGAGTTCGGCATCAACCTGCGGGCGATGGGTTTCAATCTGCTGAGTTTCTGGGGTCTGGTCGTCACCTACCTGTTTTTCCAGATCCCCCTGATGATCCTGATCATCATTCCTGCCCTCGACGGGTTGAAACGCGAATGGCGCGAGGCGGCTGAAGTGCTGGGCGCCACGGGCGCGCAGTATTGGCGGATGGTGGCGTTGCCGATCCTGTTTCCGTCGCTGTTGGGCACCTTTGCGCTGCTCTTTGCCAATGCCTTCGGTGCGGTGGCGACGGCGTTTGCGCTGACCGGGCCGCAGTTGAACATCGTGCCGATCAAGCTGTTCGCGCAGATCAGGGGGGATGTGCTGGGCAATCCGAACCTCGGTTATGCGCTGGCCTTCGGGATGATCGTGATCACGGGCCTGGCGAACGTGGTTTACATCGTCTTGCGCACACGGTCGGAGAGGTGGCTGAAATGACCCGCCTTTTCGCGTGGGGGGCGCTGATCCTGGGGTGCCTGTTCTTTCTTTTGCCGCTGGTGGGCATGACCGAGTTCAGCCTGAAGATGCGGCGCGGGGTCTATTCGTTCGACGCCTATGTCAAAGTGTTCGAGGATCCGACGTTCTGGGCCACCTTCAGTTATTCGCTGACGCTGGCGGCTGCGACCATCGTGTTCGGCGTGTTTCTGGTGGTGCCGACGGCATACTGGGTGCGGTTGAAGCTGCCGCAGGCGCGCCCGGTGATCGAGTTCATCACGCTGCTGCCCTTGGTCATTCCGGCCATTGTCATCGTGTTCGGCTACATCCGGCTTTACAACACCTCGTCCTTCCTGCCGCTGACCGGGTCGGCGATTGGCACCGATATCCTCTTGACGATGGGCTATGCGACGCTGGCGCTGCCTTACATGTACCGGGCGGTGGATACGGGGTTGCGGACGATTGATGTGGCCACCCTGACCGAAGCTGCCCAAAGCCTTGGGGCGGGGTGGTTCACCATATTGGCGCGGATCATCCTGCCGAATGTGCTGGTTGCCGTGCTTTCGGGCGCGTTCCTGACGCTGGCGATCGTGATCGGCGAGTTCACGATGGCGGCGCTTTTAAACCGGCCGGCGTTCGGGCCGTTCATGCAGCTTTTGGGGGCCAACCGCGCCTATGAGCCGCCGGCGCTGGCGGTGATCGCCTTTGCCATTACATGGGCCTGCATGGGTTTGATCCAGCTTGTGACCCGTTTCTCGAAGCACGAAAGGGCGAAAGCCTGATGGCGTTCCTTGACCTTACGAACCTTGAAAAGACCTTTGGCGCGAACCGCGTGGTCAAGGATTTCAGCCTTGAGATCGAGAAGGGAGAGTTCGTGTCGCTGCTTGGCCCGTCAGGCTGCGGCAAGACCACGGTCTTGCGCATGGTGGCGGGGTTCGAGACGCCGACCTCGGGCGCCATCACCATCGACGGGCAGGACGTGACCGGGCAGCGGGCAAACCAGCGCGCGATCGGGATGATGTTTCAGGCCTATGCGCTTTTTCCCAACATGACGGTGGCGGACAACGTGGCCTTCGGGTTGAAGGTGAAGGGTGTGGCCAAACCCGAGCGCGAGGCGCGGGTGGCGGAAATGCTTGACCTGATCGGGTTGCGCGAATTGGGTGCGCGGTTTCCGTTTCAACTTTCGGGTGGGCAGCAACAGCGGGTGGCGCTGGCGCGGGCGCTGGCACCTAGCCCCCGCGTATTGCTGCTGGACGAGCCGTTGTCGGCGCTGGATGCGAAGGTCAGGGTGTCCTTGCGCAACGAGATCCGCGAGATTCAGCGAGAGTTGGGGATCACCACGATTTTCGTCACGCATGACCAGGAAGAGGCGATGTCGATCTCTGACCGCATCGTGGTGATGAACGGCGGGATCGCGGAACAGGCTGGCGCGCCGTTCGAGATTTACAACAAGCCGCGCACGCGGTTCGTGGCGAATTTCGTGGGCACGCTGAACACGATTCCGGCGAAGGTCGAGATGCCGGAGGCCGGGCAGGTTGCCGTGGCGGGGCAGAGTTTCAGTTTGGGCCGGGGTGCGCTGACTGCCAAGCGCGGCGATACGGTCACCCTAGCCTTGCGGCCAGAGGCGATCCGGCTGGGGCGGGCCGAGGGGCGCGAGGTGGTATTGCCGGCAACCATCGATGAGGTGCATTTCCTTGGGTCGGTGATCCGGGTCAGGGCGCGGGTCGGTGACGGGGTGGTGGCGCTGGACACGTTCAACCGGCCCGATCAGCCACCGCCGCCGATCGGCAGCGCAGCCGAGATCAGCTTTGCCGCGCGCGACGTGATCTTCTTGCAGGATTGATGGCTGTGGTCGATGCCTCGCGGTTTCTGGCTGACTTGTACCACCTGCGCGGTTTTGGCCGTGTGGGAACGGGGGTGATCCGCCCGGCCTATTCGGCGCCAGACATTGAAGCGCGGGACTGGCTGGCGGGGCGGATGGCCGAGGCGGGGCTGGTGCCGCAGTTCGACGCGATGGGGAACCTGTTCGGGCTGGCGGAGGGCCCGTCGCTGCTTTTGGGGTCACATTCTGACACGCAGCCGACCGGGGGCTGGCTGGACGGCGCGTTGGGTGTGATCGCGGCGCTGGAGGTGGCGCGGGCGTCGCGTGAGTCGGGCGGGCCGGCGATTTCGGTCGTGTCGTTTCAGGACGAGGAGGGGCGGTTTGGCGGCACCACAGGATCAGCGGTGTGGTCGGGCGCGTTGGCCTTGGCTGATGCGGACGCGGTGGCGGATACCGACGGGGTGATCTTGGGCGAGGCGCGGAAGGTGTTGGGCAGCCGTATCGGGCCGGATGTGAACCCGCGGCAGTTCACCGGCTTCATCGAATTGCACATCGAGCAGGGGCCGGCGCTGGATGCGGCGGGCGAACAGATCGGCGTGGTAAGCGATATCGTCGGTTACCGCGAGATGATGGTCACGCTGACCGGCCAGCAGAACCACGCCGGAACGACGCCGATGGCACTGCGCCGCGATGCGTTTCAGGGTCTGTCGCGGTTTGCGGTGCGGCTGGAGGACCGGATGCGGAACGTGGTCACGCCGCAATCGGTGTGGACCATCGGGCATGTGGCGGTGGCACCCAACGCGGCGTCGATCGTGCCGGGGCAGGTGCGGTTTTCGATGCAGTGGCGCGACGGCGACAAGGACCGGCTGGCGCGGATGCGCTGCGTGATCGAGGCTGTGCTGGCCGACGTCGCGGGCGAGATGGAGCTTGGGCTGGAGATCGGGCCGTTGATGGTGCTGGAGCCGGTGGCGATGGACCGGGCTTTGCGAAAGCGGCTGGAGGCGGCGGCCGAGGCGGTGGCACCGGGACGCTGGCGGCTGATGCCGTCTGGCGCGCTGCATGATGCGACGAACGTGGCGCGGCTGATGCCGGTGGCGATGCTGTTCGTGCCATCGATCGGCGGGATCAGTCATGCCTTCGAGGAGGACACCGCCGAGGCAGATCTGGTGGCCGGGTTGCGGGTGCTGGCGCGGGCGGCCGGGGTAACCTAGGCCCGGATCACATCATCCATTCGATAGGCAAAAGTCCGATCAGGGTGACGAGGCTGCGGTCAAGCCAGGTGGTGTTCGGTTCGGTCAGAAGGACGGTTTCACTGCCGTCGGCGGCGCGTGTCACCCACGACAGCGCGCCGGTGTCGGTCAGTCGCACGCCATAGGCTGCGTCCAGCATCACCCGGTCGATGGCGTGGGTGACGAGTGCCGCGATGGCCGGGCTTTCGATCAGGAGGCCCATTTCGGTGTTCAGCCGCGCCGAGCGCGGGTCGAGGTTGAACGAGCCGATGAACACGCGCGCGTTGTCGATGGAAAACACCTTGGAATGCAGCGACGAGGCCGATCCTGCCAGCAGCATGGCGAGGGTCTGGTCGGGTTGCGGCAGCAGCGGGTCGGCCTTGAGTTCTCCCAAAACCACCCCGGCGGCGAGAAGGTCGTCGCGGTAGCCGGCGTAAGAGCCATGAACGGTGAGGACGTCGGTCGCTTCTTGCGCGTTGGTCAGGACGCGCACCGCGACGCCCTGCCGGGAAAGCGCGGTCATCAGGTCGGTGCCGCCCTGGCCCGGGACGAAGTAGGCCGAAACTAGGTCCACCGTAACGGCGGGGCCGGTGGCGACATCGGTCAGGACCGCGCCGAGGCGTTCGATGAGAAGGCCACCGTCGGCCTGACGGCCAAGCCCTTTCAGCGGGTCGTCGGACACCAGCGTCACCGGCACCCATTCTTCCGTCGCATTGGCTGACATGAGGCGGGCGACCAGCGACGAGCGGCTGACGGTGGTGAAGTAATCGCGCGCGAGGTCGGTGGCGGTGGCAAGGGTCACTGCGGCCTGCAGCCGGGCGAGGCCATCGGGGGCGGCAGGCAGGATAAGATCGGCGGGGAAGGCGGAGGCGCTGTTCCAGTAGGCGTCGAACATCGCGGAGACGTCGGTTGCCGCGGGGCCAACGGCCAGGACATCGGTGTCGATGTAGTGTTCGCCGGGGCCGTAGGCGAAGTAGATGTCACCGACGTTGCGGCCGCCGACGACGCTGGCCACACCGTCGGCGGTGAGGGATTTGTTGTGCATCCGGCGGTTCAGGCGGACGAAGTCGAAGGCGAAGGACAAGAGTTTCGGGTTACGCAGGGTGAAGGGGTTGAACAGGCGCAGTTCAATGTTGGGCAGGTCGTCAAGCGCGCGCAGTTCGGCGTCAAGTCCGGTGATGCCGTTGTCATCCAGAAGGAGCCGCACCCGCACGCCCCGCGCCGCCGCCGCGCGCAGTTCGTTCAGAAGGACGAAGCCGGTCGTGTCGGCCTGCCAGATGTAATACTGCACGTCGAGCGTCTGTTCCGCAGCGCGGGCAAGGGCGACGCGGGCCGCAAACGCCTCGCCCCCGCCGGCGAGCAATGTGATGCCGCTGTTGCCCGGGTGCGTAGCCTGTTCTGGCAGGATGGCGGCGCCAAGGGTGGTTTGCGCCGAGGCGGGGATTGCCGTCGTGACCGCGATGCCTTGGCGGTCGGGCAGCGGGAAGGCCAGCCGCAGGGCAAGGACCGCCAGAATTGCAGCCGCCAGAAGGGTCAGGGACAGGCGCAACAGTTTCACCGGTGACGCTTTCCCATGCTGCGCTTCGGTTCGCAGGTGAAGGCGAAAACCGCGCCGATGCAAGGGGCGTTGCGCGGACGATGGACCGGCTTTGGCCTAGGCGCGGTTGCGGCGCGTGGCGACGGAGGCGAGGATGGCGGCGACCAGGCCGTTCGGCGTAATGGGCTTTTGCAGGTGGATGTGTCCGGCGACATGGGGCAGCGCCTCGTGCGCATCGGCGCGGTAGCCGGAGACGAAGACAATGGCGGCGCCCTTTTCCTCGGCCAGACGGGCGAGGGGCAGGCTGCTCACGCCACCGAGGTTGCGGTCCAGCACGGCGGCGTCGAAGGGGTGGGTCCGGGCCTTGTCAAGGCCATCGTCAAGCGACCCGGCTTCGGCCGTGATGATCGCACCCGCGTCGAGCAGGATATGCACGAGGTCGAGGCGGACGACGGCTTCGTCTTCGACCACCAGCACGCGCACCCCGGCAAGCGGGGCTTCGGCCGATGGGGGTTGCAGATCGGGGGCGCGGACCTCGACTGAGGGAGGGGGCCCAAGGCCGGCTTCGATCGGCACTGACATGTCGCAGGAAAACCCGTCGGTCGCGTATTCCAGCGTCACGCCGTCATGGCTGCCGAACAGGCCGTGCAGCAGGCTGGTGCCGAAGCCCTTGCGGGAGGGTGCTGCCAGAATGGGCGGGCCGCCGGATTCCTGCCAGCGCACCCGCAGGAGCCGCCCTTCGGCCGAGGCAGCGCTGGACCAGGCGAGGGTAATCTTGCCTTCAGGGACCGACCAGGCGCCGTGCTTGGTGGCGTTGGTGGCCAGTTCGTGCAGAGCAAGGGCAAGGTCGGCGGCCTGTTTCGGCGGCAACAGCACGTCGGGGTCGCCGTCGATGACCAACTGGCGGGCGTCGGCGATGCTGGCGACTTCGTCTGCGACGATGCGGCCTACGGTGGCGCCTTTCCACTGGCCTTCGGAGAGGACGCCGTGGGTGCGCGCCATCGCCGCGACCCGCCCGGTCAGAGAGGCGATGAACGCCTCTTTGCTTTGGTGCGGCAGGTTGCTGATGCGAATCATAGCCATGATGGTGGCCAGCATGTTGCGCACCCGGTGGTCCAGTTCGCGCATCAGCAGTTCGCGGCGTTCAGCCTCGCGCTTGCGTTCGCTGACGTCCCAGAAGGTGAGGACGGCGCCTTCGGGTTTGCCATCGGCGCCGAAGATCGCGCCGCCGCGAAACGAACAGATGGCCGATTGCCCGGTTGCGCCTTGGACGAGGAATTCGGTTTCCGCCAGGTTTTCGCCGCGCAGCGGGGCTTTGTCGGGGGCCGAGGCGGGGCTGAGGTCGGTGCCATCGACGGCGCGGATGCGGCCCGTGGCGACGAGGCCCGCGAAGGCGTTGTCCTGATCGGGGAACGGGCCGAGGAGGGTGGTCGCATCGCGGTTGGCGTAGATCACGCGGCCGCGCGCATCCAGGGCGATGACGCCTTCGGCGATGTTTTCAAGGATGCTCTGGCGCTGTGCGGTCAGGCCACGCACTTCGTCAAGCAGGCGCTTCCTTTCGGCGGCGACGTCTTCGGCGCGAAGGCGCTTGTCGACCTCGCGTTCCAGTTCGGTGGCGGTGCGGCGCCAGAGAAGGGCGGTGGCGCCAAGCCTGCGGTTCTGGCGCAGGATGGTGGTTGCGGTCAGGCCCAGAAGCACCGTCGCCAGCAGCGCGATGAGGCCCATGGGCAGCATTTCGCGGCGCCAGCTGGCAAGGATCTGTGCGTTGGAAATGCCGTAGCCGATGAAAAGCGGCGTGTCGCCGATGCGCGAAAAACCGTAGATCCGCGCTACGCCGTCGAGTGAGGAGATGGAAGGAAGCACCCCATCATCGCTGTGCTGCATGGCGGCGAGCAGGGAAGAGTCCGGGCCAAGAGAGCGTGGCAGGCTTTCCAGCATCGGATAGCGGGCAAGGATTTCGCCATCCTGCCGGAACAGGCCGGCGACAAAATCACCTTCGCTGGCCTGCTGCCAGAAATCGGTGAAATATTGCAGGGACGAGGTGACGAGGATCACGCCGTTGAAGGTGTCGCGTGGCGACCGCCTGCGGCTGAGGTTGAAGTTGAAGGTGCCCTTGGTGCGGCCCTTGATCATCTCGCCGTAATGAAGCTCGTCGCGGGTGCTGAGCACCTGGAAATAGGTGCGGTCGGTGACCGACACGTCAGGGAACGGGAAGAAGTCAGCGCTGTTGGCGGTGTGGCCGTCGGGCGGCACAAGCCACAGACCGTCGACGTGGGGGCTGCGTTTCGCAAGTTCCTTGAGACGGAGGTGGACCGCCTGCGAGGCGCGGATCTGGGTCCAGTCCATGTCGCCGAGATACTGGTCGACCTGGTCGATGATGAGTTGCTGCGCCTCGAACACGCGCAGGGCGTGTTCCTCCATTACCTGGACGGTGCGCTTGGCGGCATTCTCGCCCGCTCTCAGGGTGGCCTTTCGCTGATCGAGGGCAAAGCCCGCGAACAGGATGATCGGCAGGAGGCAGAGGACCCACAAAAGCACCACGCGTCCAGTGCCGGATGCGTCGATGTCTTTTGCGGCGGAGGTCACAGGTGCCGCGCCATCGACCGGGGGAACCGAAAATGTCCGCTTTGGTGCCTGCATAGGAAGTTTTTTGCAGATGGGCGGCCAAAGCACAACACGCATCGCTGGGGGCGCGGGTGGTGGCGGCCCGAATTTGCGCAAGCCCGTGCCAATCGCACCGAACGTTGTGGCAGCACAAGGAAGCGTGGCGGCGCCGGGGCTATGGTTGGCGCTGAGGACACTTCAAACAAGGGGAAAGCAGATGTTCACGAGACGCAGCGCAATGATGGGGGCCGCCCTGGTTGCTGCCGCCCCCTTCGTCATCAAGACTGCCGGTGCCGAGGAGGTGACCGACACGTCTGGCGCGCCGCCGGTCGATCTTTCCAGCCTGACGCGCCGCAAGGTGAAGCTGGTGCGCCCGCCCTTTGTGCATGCGCACGAGCAGGTGGCCACCACCGGGCCTGAGATCGTGGAATTCGAGATGCGGATCGTCGAGAAGGAGTTGCAGTTGGACGAAGGCGCCTGGGTTCAGGCAATGACGTTCAACGGATCGGTTCCCGGCCCCATGATGGTGGTGCACGAGGGCGACTATGTCGAGCTGACGCTGTACAACTCGCCCGAGAACATGATGCAGCACAACATCGACTTCCATGCCGCCACGGGCGGGCTGGGCGGCGGGTCGCTGACACTGATCAATCCCGGCGAAAAGACCGTGCTGCGCTGGAAGGCTACGCGCCCCGGCGTGTTTGTCTACCACTGCGCGCCGGGCGGTCCGATGATCCCGTGGCACGTGGTTTCGGGCATGTCGGGCTGCGTCATGGTGCTGCCGCGCGACGGGCTGAAGGATCATCTGGGCAAGCCTGTCACTTACGACCGGATGTATTACATCGGCGAGAGCGATTTCTACGTGCCGCGCAATGAGGATGGCACGTTCAAGCGTTATGCCGATGCAGGCGAAGGTTATGCCGACATGCTGGAGGTGATGAACAAGCTGGTGCCAAGCCACGTGGTGTTCAACGGGCGGGTAGGTGCCTTGACCGGGGAAGGCGCGCTGGAGGCCGAGCAGGGGGAAACCGTGCTGTTCGTCCACAGCCAGGCCAACCGCGACAGCCGCCCGCACCTGATCGGCGGGCACGGCGATCTGGTCTGGGAACATGGCAAGTTCAACAACATGCCTTTGCGGGATCAGGAGACATGGTTCATCCGGGGCGGATCGGCGGGGGCGGCGCTGTACACCTTCCTGCAGCCGGGGGTCTACGCCTACGTCAACCACAACCTGATCGAGGCGGTTAACCTTGGGGCCACGGCGCATGTGATCGTCGGCGGCACCTGGAACAACGATCTGATGGAACAGGTCGTGGCACCGATGGAATACGATGCGCTGCATGAAGGCCGCAGCGCGCTGCCGTAAACCACCGGAACCTTGGCGGGGTGGCCCGGTCCCCTCTTGGCCGCCCCGCTTCATTCTTCTTGGCCGGAAAGGGTGACAATGCGACGCCGTGCAGCCCTTGGTCTTTGTGCCGCCACAGCCGTTCTGGTTGCTGGCAGCACGTTGCTATCGTGGCCCCGCACCACTCCGATCGAGCCGCCCGAGACGGTGCGGATCGCGGCGGGTGTGCAAAGCTACCGCCCGGCGGGAGAGTTTCGCCAGGGTACGCAGATCGTCGACGCGCCGCTGGATGAACGGGCGGTCGGCGCGCTGGACATCATGAAATACCAGGTGTCGGAGGCGGATTATGCGGTTTGCGTCGCCGAAGGTGCCTGCAGCGCGGCCCCCACAGGCGGGGCGGCGGGCGCGGCCCAGACCAGCATGAACTACCGCGACGCGACGGATTATGCCGCGTGGCTGTCGCGCCGGACAGGCGAGGTCTGGCGGCTGCCGAGCGATGCGGAGTGGCTGCGGGCGGCAGGCGACCGAGCGGTGCAGGACGGGCTTGGCGCTGCGTCGCTGGCGCCCGACCCGTCGCGCCGCTGGATTGCCAGCTACAAGCGCGAGGTGAAGCTGCGCGGTGACGCGGATCTGGCCCACCATCCCTTGGGGCATTTCGGGCTGAACGACCGGGGTGTCGCGGACATTGCGGGCAATGTCTGGGAATGGACCGACAGTTGCTTTCAGAACGGCACGCTTAGCGCGGATGGCAGCAGCATCGCGGCGCTGTCGTCCTATTGCGGGGTGCGCGCGGTGCAGGGCAAGCACCGCGCCTTCATCATCGACTTTATCCGTGATGCGCGGTCGGGTGGCTGCGCCGCTGGTGTGCCGCCGGATTACCTTGGCTTTCGTCTGGTGCGAGGCGCCAAGGGCTGAGGGTGGGGCGCTGGCCCGCGCACCCGTGCGCTCGCCATAGCACTCAGAGGAGCACCGCGGAGTGCCGTGAGCGGCTGCTGGCGCAAGCAAAAAGGCGGCCCGGAGGCCGCCTTTTGCGCGTTCTGGAAAGGGATTACTTGGCGACCTGGGCGAACAGCGGCTCGAACCGGGTTTTCGCCTTGCCCTTGTGGGTAACGGCGGCGGCCGCGTCGAGGTTGACCGGCGCGCCGGCCTGGATCAGGCCGACCATGCCCATCGTGTAGTGAGGCGTGCATTTCACGCCGTAGAGGCCTTCGGCGGTCAGGGTCAGGACAAAATCCTTGCCCATGTCGCTTTTGAATTCCTCGACCCCTTCAGGCAGCATCCCCTCGATCCCTTCGACGTTGTGACCCTTGTCGGTGGAAATGAAGGTGATGGTGTCGCCGACGGCGGCCTTCACGAAGGCCGGCTCGAACACCATTGCGCCATCAGTGCCCTTGTTCAGCAGGTGCACCTCGATGTTGGCGGCGTTGGCCGCCTGGGAAAGCAGGAGGGCGGCCAGGCTGGCGGCGATGAGTTTCGGGAACATGTCTTATCCTTTCGGGAGCGGTGGTGATTGGTCTTGAGCCTTTTTTAGGCTAAGGTCGCGCCCGGTTCGTTGTGCTGCCACAACATAGGAAGCATCGTTTGCATAAACTTGACGAAAGCCTGCTGGCCAATATTCCGCCGTTTCGCAGGCTGGAGCGGCCGCAGATCCGCGAGATCCTTGATGCGGCACAGGCGCATCGGTTCGATGGCGGGGTGGCGGTGTTCAGCGAAGGGATGCCGGTGGAGCGGTTCTTCCTGCTTCTGGACGGGCATATCCGGGTGGTGCGGACCACGCCGGGGGGCGAGCAGATCATCGCGCTGCATATCGCTCCGGGGCAGTTGTTCGGCATTGGTGCGGCGATTGGGCGGACCACCTATCCGGCCACGGCGATGACGGCAGATGATTGCGTGGCGCTGGCCTGGCCGAACCGGCTTTGGACAGTGTTCGTGGAGAAATACGAGGGTTTCGCCACCGAGACCTACAAGGTCGTGGGCGAGCGGGTGGGCGAGATGAACAACCGCATCGTCGAGATGGCGACGCAGCAGGTGGAGCAGCGCATCGCCAACGCGATCCTGCGGCTTGTCACGCAGACCGGGCGCAAGGTTGAGGGCGGGATCGAGATCGGCCTGCCGATCACGCGGCAGAACCTGTCGGATATGACTGGCAGCACGCTGCACACGGTCAGCCGGCTGTTGAGCGCGTGGGAACGCGACGGGATTGTGCTGTCGGAGCGGCGCAAGATCACGGTGACCGCACCACACCGGCTGGTGATGCTTAGCGGGGCTGCGGGCTAGGTGCGCGGCGGCTGACGTTCGACAGGGTGAGGATCGGGGCGAGGCGGGCGACGAACAGAGCAAAGCCCAGCGTCCAGAGCGTGGCCGCCGCCCAGAGGCCGGGTTCAGAGGGCAAAAGCACCCGCACCAGCGCCGCCAGCGCGACGGCGGTGAAGGCCAGCGTCAGGGCCGGGCCTGCCTGCAGATCGCGCCCGGTGTGGCCAAGCGAGGCGCGCATCATCACCGCGATGGTCATGCCGCCGATGCCGCCGATGCCCAAAAGGTGCAGCCCCACGGCAACCGGGAGCGCGCCCAAGGCGGCAAGGCCGAGCGCGATCAGCCCGAGCGGGATGAAGGCGAAGGCTGCGTGCAGCATCAACAGCAGCGGCGAGGCGGCGGTGCGCCAGCCACACCAGCGCGACAGGCGGACCGCCTGCACCAGACCGGCCACGATCAGGGCAACGGCGGCAAGGGCGGTTTCGGGCAAGGCGACCCAGACCAGAAGCGCCGCGAGGGTCAGGAGCAGGCTTGCGGCATCGAAACGGCCGAAGGGCACGGGAAGCGGCCCGGAACCGCGCTTTGTCAGCCAGTTGCGGGTGAAGGAGGGGATGATCCGTCCGCCGATCAACCCGATCAGCAGCACCACCATCGCAAAGCCAAGCCGACGGCCGTAGTCTGCCGCGCCTGCCACCATCGCCTCGATGTGGAACGTTAGGTTGGCGGCGAGGTAGAGCAGCACCGGGACGACGACGCGAAGGTTGCTCCAGTTCCGTCCGGCGACGATCTCGACCGTGATCATCGCGCTGATGGCGGCAAGGAACGCGCAATCGACGGCCATGACCGCGACCGGGCCAAGGCCAAGGGCGCCCGCCACGGCAAGCCGCCCCGCTGCCCATAGCGCCGCCAGCGCCATCAGGGGCCAGCCACGCGTCGGCATCCGGCCGGTCCAGTTCGGAATCGCGGTGAAGAGGAACCCTGCGAGGACCGCAGAGGTGTAGCCAAACAGCATTTCGTGGATGTGCCAGTCGGTGGGGGAAAACGGGCCGGCGAGGGTGATCTGGCCGGACCGGACCGCCATCCACAGCGGCACGATCAGGACGGCGAAGGTTCCGGCCAATAGAAACAGCGGGCGGAAGCCGTAGCTGAACAGGGTGGGGCCGGTGTAGGGTTTCTGGGCGCGCATGGGGCTTGGCTTTCGGATGGGGCGTTCAGGGCAGTTTGGTGGCCGCAGCGGTGAGGGCTGCACGGAAGGTGGCCTCGTCGAGGCCGTATTCGTGGCAGGCGTCGATCACGGTGTGGAACGGCGCGATGGGGCACCCGACGCAGGCCATGCCACGCCCCAGAAATTCCGAGGCCACCTGCGGCCAGTGATCGAAGATCACGCCAAGGGGCAGGTCGGGATCATCCATGTTGGGGCGGCGCATGGTGGCTCCGGGGTTGTGTTGTGCCATTGCCCTAGGCTGCGGCGCAGAGGGCGGGGCGTCGTTGTGCTGGCGCAACGTCTGGCGGTTGAGGTGGCGGTAGATCCGGAGAGCGGCGAAGTTTGGCCGCTGGGCGCGAAAGGGCAGGTGGCACATGGGGGGCTGGACGGAATTGGTGCTGGCCTATGCGGTGTTCGCGGCGTCGCATTTCGTACCGTCGCTGGGCGGGCTGCGTGAGCGGTTGATCGTGCGAATGGGGCGCCGGGGGTATTTCGTCGCCTATGGCGGGGTGTCGCTGGTGCTGCAGGGCTGGATGATCGTGGCGGCGGGGCGGGCGCCTTATGTGGAACTGTGGCTGCCTGAGCCCTGGACGCGGTGGGTTCCGTTTTCGGCGATGCCGGTGGCGGTGCTGCTGGCGGCGGTCGGGATGGGCAGCCGGTATCCCTTTACCCTCGGTCGACGGGGGGAGGGGTTTGATCCGGCGGTGCCCGGCCTTGCGCGGCTTGGCCGGCATCCCTTGCTGCTGGCGCTGGGATTGTGGTCGGGGGCGCATCTGGTTGCCAATGGCGATGTGGCGCATTTGCTTGTGTTTGGCGGCTTTGCCGGGATGAGCCTTGCCGCGATGGTGCTGTGCGACCGACGGGCGCAGGCGGCCTTGCCTGAGGCCGAGGTGGCGCGGCTGTTTCGCGCAGCGCCGATCCTTGGGCTAGGGGCGCTGGCGGACGGGGGGTGGCGCCGGGCCGAGGGGCGGGGGCTTTTGCGGCGGTTGGTGTTGGCGGGGTTGGTCTGGGGGGTGCTTTTGGCGTTGCATCCCCTGGTGATCGGGGTGTCGCCGTGGCCGGTGCCCTAGCGGCCCCAGACAACCGCGTTTTCGTGCCGCTTGATCAGGTGTTTCAGGTCATCGAACGCGGTGCGGACATGGCTGGCGAAGCGGTCGGCCGCCTGCGATCGCTGCCCCACCGCGCGACGCAGGATGCCAAGGCTGCGGTTTGGTTGCGGGATGTCAAGCGGCAGGACGGTGATGCGGTTTTCCTTGCGCTGGGCGAACACGACCGAAAAGGGCAGCACGGCCAGTGCGTTGGTTTCAGCCATATAGTTGATCACGCTCATCAAACTGCCGCCGGAATAGCGGATGTTGATGTCGGACATGCCGTTGGCCAGAAGGATGGAATGCAGGTCGGACATGAGGGGCGAGCCCGGCAGGGGGGCCACCCACGGGTAATCGCCGAGGTCGGAGATTTGAAGCCGGCGTTTGCGCAGCAAGGGGTGGCCGGGGCGGCAGGACACGATGTTGCGACCGGGCAGGATTTCGGTGAACTCGAACCCCGGAGCGGCGTCAAGGGCGCCCATTGGCACGATGGCAAGGTCGATGAGGTCGTTTTCCAAGGCACCCGACAGGTCAGGCAGGTTGCCGTAGCTTTGCTGCACGGTCACGTCGGGTTCGAGGTTCTGGAAATCGGCGACCATCCGGCTGATCATCGCATCCATGAAGAACGGCACGCCGCCGACCCGCACCAGACCCTTGGTGCCGGTCATGAAGCCTTTGACGGTGTCGGAGGCGCGGCGGGAGGCGGTGAGGATGGCGCGGCCATGTGCCGCGAGTTGCGCGCCAAGGGCGGTCGCTTGCAACGGGCGGCGGCCCTTGACGAACAAAGGCTCGCCGATCCGCGCCTCGAGCATCGCCAGCGAGCGGCTTACGGCAGGTTGGGTAAGGCCGAGGGCTTGCGCACCGGCGCTGACGCTGCCCGCGTCCAGCACGGCGGCAAGCTGCATCAGGTGTGCTTCGCTTAGCTTCATAGCAATGTGATATAGTATTGCGCGCAATTATCATCCAGCTTTTCATCGAAACGCGCCATTTTCTTTCTTGCGGAAGGGGAGGTCCGGGGACAGATGGATGGTTCGGCTGATGCAAAGCTGCCTGACGTACTGTCCGACCTGACCTTGCGCTTGGCGCAGGCAGGGGATGCGCGGTTGCCGCAAGCGTTTCTGTCGGTGGTAGGGCGTATCCATGACCTGATCTCGGACCTGCGACCCTCGGCGGATGAGTTGCGCGCGGTCATCGAGTTTCTGACCGATGTCGGCCACAGCGCTGACGCGCGGCGGCAAGAATGGGTGCTGCTGGCCGATGTGATCGGTGTTTCCACCCGTGTCGAGGATATGAACTGCCCGCGTCCCGACGGGGCCACGCCAAACACCCTTCCGGGGCCGTTCTACCGCGAGGATGTGCCGGACCTTCCCTTCGGCGCAAACCTGTCGCGCGACGGGATCGGGGAAAGCCTTGCAGTCGAGGTGAGTTTGCGTGGGCTTGACGGCGAGCCGGTGCGCGACGCGCTGGTCGAGGTTTGGCAGGCCAACGCGCTGGGCCGTTATGAAAATCAGGACCCTGACCTGCAGCCCGAGTTCAACCTGCGCGGCCGGTTGCGCGGTGATGCCGAAGGGCGGGTGACGTTCCAGACGGTGAAGCCGAAGGGCTATGCCTTGCCCGAAGATGGCCCGGTCGGGCGGTTGCTGAACGCGCTTGGCCTCAGGCTGGAACGTCCGGCGCATCTGCATTTCCGGGTCATGGCGCCGGGATACGAGACGCTGACCACGCATATCTTCGACCGCGCCGATCCCGCCATCGGCCATGACGCGCTGTTCGGTGTGCGCCCGGAATTGCTGGCCGATTTCCGCCCCTTGGGCGCGGGGCGGCACGCGCTTGATCTTACGCTTGTTCTGGTGCGCAGCCGTGCGGTTGCGACATCCGTCTCACACTCCAAACGAAAGGAAGGCTGAACATGGCCCAGGCTCTCGTCAGTGGCTACCACCACCTTACTCTGTCCACGGATGGCGCGCAGGAGGACTATGACTTCTACACCAAGACGCTTGGCCTTTATTCGGTGAAACGCACGGTGCTGTTTGACGGTACGATCCCGGTCTATCACCTATACTACGGGTCCAAGCACGGCGATGCGTCGACGATCATCACCACGTTCCCGTTCAAGAAACCCGGCATCTATGGCCGTCGCGGCACCAACCAGAGCCGCACGATCATGCAGTCGATCCCGGTCGGGGCGGCGGATTACTGGGTGGACCGGCTGAACGCCCGTGGCATCCCTGCGACCAAGGGCAGCCGGTTCGGCCTGACGCGGGTGATCTTTGCGCATCCTTGCGGGATTCCGCACGAGCTGGTGGAAAACCCCGGCGATACCCGCGCGCCGATCGTGAACCCTGCGGCGGGGACCACGGCGCAGACTGCCATCCGGGGCATTTATGGCGCTGGGGTCGCAGTCTTCGACATTGATTCGATGAACGAATTTGTCGAAGGCGGGGTCGGGCTGAAGCTGGAAGCCAACAGCGATGAAGGCCGGATGTATTCGGTGCCCGACAACCTAGGCCCGCATTCGGTGGTCGAGGTGATCGAGGATCGCGCGTCGAAGCAGGGCACCTGGATGCTGGCGGGCGGCACGATCCACCACTTTGCGTTGAACACCGGGACCGAGGAGAACCAGGTCGCGCTGAAGGCCCGTCTGGAGGGTATGGGCTTTACCGATGTGTCCGAACAGAAGGACCGCAACTACTTCAAGTCGATGTATGTGCGGTCCCCCGGCGGTGCCCTGTTCGAGATTGCGTGGACGGTGCCGGAGGGCTGGGCCAAGGACGAGGCACCAGATGCCATCGGGCAGTCGCTGGTGTTCCCGCCATGGTTCGAGGATCGCCGGGCCGAGCTGATGCAGGGCCTGGAAGCGGCGGATTTCTGAATGGCTGACGTCCTGCATTTCGGGGCCGCAGTGGCCGGGGCAAGGGCGCTTTGCGTCTTTGTGCATGGCCGTGGGCAAACCCCCGAGGCGATGGTGGATCATGTGGTCCGCCATCTGCCGCAGGACGTGGCATACCTTCTGCCGCGCGCGCCGGGGGGAAGCTGGTATCTGGCGCGCGCGGTGGATGCGCTGACGGACGTGACGCGGGCGGAACTGGCGGCATCGCTGGCACAGGTGGAGGCGGCGATTGCCGATCTGAGGCGGGTGAGTGCGCGGCCCCTGTTGCTGGCGGGGTTTTCGCAAGGAGGGTGCCTGTCGTTGGAGCTTGCATCGGCGGGGCGCGCGCGCCCGGATGCGGTGGCGGCATTGACTGGGTGCCGGGTTGGGCTGGCGAGTGATGACCGGCCTTCGGCGGCGACAGAAGGGCTGCCGGTATATCTGACCGGTGGCGACCGAGATCCGTGGATCCCGCTGTCGGCCTTTGCCGAAGCGGCTGCGGATATGGGCGCGCAAGGGGTTGCGTTGCGGGCGGATGTATTTCCAGGCCGCGCGCATGAGGTGTCGGCGGCGGAAATTGCGATGCTGGCGGCGATGCTGGCCGATCTCGGCGCGGGGCAAGCGCCCCGGATGGAGGCACCGAGATGACGCGGGATTTCACCTTTCCGGGGCTGACGACGCGGGTGATCTTTGGTTCTGGCACTCTCGGGCAGGTTGGGGCCGAGGTGAAGCGGTTGGGGCATCAGCGTGCGCTGATCCTGTCGACGCCGCATCAGAAGGATGAGGCGCAGGCGTTGGCCGACAGTCTGGGGCCGCTTTCGGTGGGGGTGTTCGCGGGGGCGGCGATGCACACGCCGACCGATGTGACCGAAACGGCGGTTGAGGCCTATCGCGCGTCGGGGGCGACATGCGTGGTCAGCCTTGGCGGCGGATCGACGACCGGTTTGGGCAAGGCGATTGCGGTCAGGAACGGGGCCGATCAAGTGGTGATCCCGACCACATACGCAGGGTCTGAGATGACCGACATTCTGGGCGAGACGGCGGATGGGGCAAAGACCACGCGGCGTGATCCTGCAATCCGTCCCGAGGTGGTGATCTATGACGTCGACCTGACCTTGAGTCTGCCGGTGGCGCTGACCGTGACCTCGGCGCTGAACGCGATCGCCCATGCGATGGAGGGGTTCTACGCGCCCGACCGCAACCCGGTGGTCGAGGCGATGTGCCGCGATGCGATGCGGGCGTTTCACCGGGCGCTGCCGGTGCTGGTGGCCGACCCGCAGAACCGCGCGGCCCGGTCGGATGCGCTTTATGCGGCGTGGTGCTGTTCGACGATGCTGGGGCAGGTGTCGATGGCGCTGCATCACAAGCTGGCGCATGTGCTGGGTGGATCGTTCGGGATGCCGCATGCCGAGACGCACGCGGTGCTTTTACCGCACACGACCGCGTTCAATGCAGCGGCGGTGCCCGATCTTCTGGCGCCGATATCGGATGTGTTCGGCTATCCTGCGGGCGAGGGGCTTTGGGATTTCGCGCAGCGGCTTGGCGCGCCGATGCGGCTGGCCGAACTTGGGCTGACGGAACCCGATCTGGACCGCGCAGCCGAGATTGCCTTGACGAACGCTTATTGGAACCCGCGTCCCTTCAGCCGCGACGAGATGCGAAACCTGCTTCAGGCGGCGTATGAAGGACGCCGTCCAACCAACTGACAAAAGGGAGGAATACCATGATTAACAGACGTAAGTTCCTGCGTTCCAGCGCCGCTAGCGGCCTGACGCTTGCGGTGTCGGGCCTTGCCGCGCCGGCCATCGCACAGGGTGCGAAGATCAAGCTCGGTTACGTGAGCCCGCAATCGGGGCCACTGGCGGGCTTTGCGGAAAGCGATGAGTACAACATCAAGGCGTTTCTTGCGACCGAGGCGGGCAAGAACTTCGAGGTGATCGTCAAGGATAGCCAGTCGAACCCGAACCGCGCGGCGGAGGTTGCGAAGGAACTGATCGTTTCGGATGAGATCGACCTGATGCTGGTCGCCTCCACGCCCGAAAACACCAACCCGGTGGCGACGACCTGCGAGGCCGAGGGGATGCCGGTGATATCCACGATGGCGCCGTGGCAGCCGTGGTTCATCGGTCAGCAGGGCAACCCCGGTGATCCGGCGTCGTGGAAGCCGTTCGACTTTGCCTTCCATTACTTCTGGGGGCTGGAGGACGTGATCGCGGTGTTCCTGAACATGTGGAACCAGGTGCCGACGAACAAAATGGTTGGTGGCCTCTTCCCCAACGACGGCGACGGCAACGCCTGGGGCGACCCGAACGTGGGCGTGGGGCCCGGCTTTGCGGCGGCGGGTTACAGCCTGACCGATCCGGGCCGCTACCAGAACCTGACGGACGATTTCACCGCCCAGATCAACGCGTTCAAGGCGGCGAACGCGGAAATCGTCACCGGCGTGGTGATCCCGCCCGATTTTACCACCTTCCGCAATCAGGCGATCCAGCAGGGCTTCAGCCCGAAGATCATCACCGTGGCGAAGGCGATCCTGTTCCCGCAGTCCGTGGAGGCACTGGGCGAGGCCGGGCATAACCTGTCGTCCGAGGTGTGGTGGTCGAACACCCACCCGTTCAAATCCTCGCTGACCGGGGTGTCGGCCGGCGATCTGGCGGCGGATTTCACGGCGCAGACCAGCCGCCCCTGGACCCAGCCGATCGGGTTCATCCATTCGCTGTTTGAGGTGGCGACGGATGTGATGGGCCGGGTTTCGGACGTGACCGATGCCGAGGGTGTGGCAGCGGCGATTGCGGCGACCAGCATGGACACGATGGTCGGCAAGGTGGCGTGGGATGGGGCGAACCTGCCGCCGTTCGCGGCGGCAAACGTGTGCAAGACGCAGCTTGTGGGCGGTCAGTGGCGGCGCAACGCGGACGGGACGTTCAACCTGGTCGTGGTCGACAACCAGACCGCGCCGAACATTCCGACTGGCGGCGTGATGGAAGCCCTTGCCTGAGACCTTCCCCCCGGCCTGTAGCGGGCCGGGGCCAACCGGAGCGGCGGATGAGCCTTCTCGAACTTCACGACGTGTCGAAAAGCTTCGGGGCATTGAAGGTCACCGATGCGGTTTCGTTTGCCGTGCCGAAGGGGCAGGCCTTGGGGATCATCGGCCCGAACGGGGCGGGGAAATCGACGTTGTTCAACCTGATCACCGGAAATTTCGCGCCAGATGCCGGGCGGATCACATTCCTTGGGCAGGACGTGACGCGCCGTCCGGCAATGGACCGGGTGCGGATGGGCGTCGGCCGGAGTTTCCAGATTCCGCAGCCGTTCGAAGGGCTTACAGTCTATGAAAACCTTGCCGTGGCGGCCAGCTTCGGGCGAGGCCGGTCGGAGGCTGCGGTAACGGAGGATTGCATCCGCATCCTTGAGGACACCGAGTTGTTGCGGCTGGCCAACACGCAGGCGGGGGCGCTGTCGCTGCTGGATCGCAAGCGGCTGGAACTCGCCAGAGCGATGGCGACGGGGCCGGAACTGCTGCTCTTGGACGAGATCGCGGGCGGGCTGACCGAGGGCGAGTGTCAGGCACTGATCACGACGATCAAGGGGCTGCACGCGCAGGGCATGACGATCATCTGGATCGAACATGTGCTGCACGCGCTGACGGCGGTGGTGGAGCGGCTGCTGGTTCTGGATTTCGGTCGGGTGATCGGGATCGGCGCGCCTGACAAGATCATGGCCTCGAAAGAGGTACGCGAGATCTATCTGGGGATCGAGGCATGATCCTGCAAACCAAAGCGTTGACAGCGGGTTACGGGCAGTTCCGCGCGCTGTTCGGCGTGGATCTGGCGCTGGCGGCGGGCGAGACGGTGGCGATCATCGGGGCCAATGGGGCGGGAAAATCGACGCTGCTGCGGTCAATCACCGGGGTGTTGCGGAATGAGGCTGGCATGGTCCTGCACCGGGGCGAGGCGATTGGCGCGCTACCGCCCGAGGTTGTGATGCAGCGCGGCATCGCGATGGTGCCGGAGGGGCGGAAACTGTTCCCGTCGTTGTCGGTTGAGGAGAACCTGTTGATCGGCGGTCAGGTGCGGCGGGCGGCGGGGCCGTGGAATCTGGCGACGGTGTATGAGTTGTTCCCGATCCTGCGCGAAAAGCGGGCGGTGCCGGGCACGGCGCTGTCGGGTGGGCAGCAGCAGATGGTGGCGATCGGGCGGGCGCTGATGTCGAACCCGGAGGTCTTGCTGTGTGACGAGATTAGCCTTGGGTTGGCGCCCGTGGTGATCCGCGACATCTACGCCGCGATGCCGCGGATCAAGGCGTCGGGGGCGGCGATCATCGTGGTGGAGCAGGATATCGGGCGCGCGCTGGCGGTGGCGGACCGGGTTTATTGCATGATGGAGGGGCGGGTGACGCTGACGGCCCCGGCCGCAACGGTCAGCCGCGAGGCGATCCATGCGGCGTATTTCGGGGAAGCGGCATGATCTGGATCGATACCATCGTGCAGGGGATACTCCTCGGCGGGCTTTATGCGCTGTTTGCCGCCGGATTGAGCCTTGTGTTCGGGATCATGCGGCTGGTGAACCTGGCGCATGGCGACATGATCGTCTTTGCGGCCTTTGCGATCATGCTGATCACCTCGACCTTCGGGCTGAACCCGTTTCTGGCGGCGCTGATCGCGGCGCCGGCGATGTTCGCGCTTGGCTGGGCGTTGCAGCGGTTCGTGCTGAACCGGGTGCTGGGCAAGGACATCCTGCCGCCGCTCTTGGTGACGTTCGGGCTGTCGGTCGCGCTGCAGAACGGGATGCTGGAGGCGTTTTCGGCTGATAGTCAGCGGATTCCAGCGGGGCCGCTGGAAAGCGCGTCTGTGAACCTTGGGTTTGTCACGGTGGGATGGATGCCGCTGTTGACCTTTGCTACGGCAATCGCGGTGATTGTCGGGTTGAACCAGGTTTTCTACCGCACAGCGCTCGGGCGAGCGTTCCGGGCGACCAGCGACGATCCGGTGACGGCAAGCCTGATGGGGATTGCGCCGAAAAGCATCTTTGCCATCGCGACTGGGCTGGCGATGGTCGTGGTGACGATTGCGGCGCTGTATCTGGGGATGCGGGCGAACTTTGATCCGTCGATCGGGCCGGCGCGGCTGATCTATGCGTTCGAGGCGGTGATCATCGGTGGGCTTGGCAGCTTGTGGGGCACGCTGGCGGGCGGGATCATCATCGGGGTGGCACAGACGCTCGGGGCAGCGATCAACCCGGAGTGGCAGATTCTGGCGGGGCATATCGCTTTTCTGGCGGTGCTGTTGGTGCGGCCGCGTGGCCTGTTTCCCCGGGCGGTGGACTGATGGCGTACCGCGTTGTCACCCGCACCCGGACCGGCAGCATCGCAGGCATTGCCGCGGTCCTGCTGATCATTGTGGGCTTTGCCTTGCCCGCCGTAGCCCCTCGGGACATAATCCAGGACTTGTTCACGATCCTGACGCTGCTGACGCTGGCGCAGCTATGGAACCTCTTGGCGGGCTATGGCGGGTTGGTGAGCGTCGGTCAGCAAGCCTTTGTCGGGATTGGCGCTTATGCGATGTTCGCGGGCGTGATCCTGTGGGGGATGGACCCGGTGCTCGCAATTCCGTTGGGCGGGTTGGCGGCGCTGGTGCTGGCGGTGCCGACGGCGTTCTTCGCGTTCCGCCTGCAGGGGGCGTATTTCGCCATCGGCACCTGGGTGATTGCCGAAGTGACGCGGCTTTTGGTGGCGCAGTGGAAAGCGTTGGGCGGCGGCACCGGCACCTCGCTGCCGCGCGAGGCCACGTCGGACATCATCGGGGTGGACGCGGTGCGCGCCCTGTTCGGTGTGCGCGAGGCGGCGGCGCGGGATATTCTTGCCTATTGGCTGGCGCTTGCACTGGCGGCGCTGACCATCGCGGCGATCTACTGGCTGCTTCGCAATCGGCTGGGCCTTGCGCTGGCGGCGGTGCGAGACAACACCGAGGCCGCGAAATCGGTTGGGGTCGATGCGCGGCGGATCAAGTGGGCGGTGTTCCTGATTGCGGCCTTTGTGACCGGCATTACCGGCGCGCTGATCTATGTCCAGACCGCCCGCATCTCGCCCGACGCGGCATTCAGCGTGACGGACTGGACGGCCTATGTGATCTTCATCGTGGTGATCGGCGGGATCGGGCGGCTGGAGGGGCCGATCCTTGGGGTGATCGTCTTTTACGTGCTGCAATCGACGCTGGCCGATTATGGCGCGTGGTATCTGCTGACACTTGGCCTCATTGCCATCGCGGTGATGCTGTTCGCCCCGCGCGGTCTTTGGGGGCTTTTGTCCGACCGGACCGGCCTGCACCTTTTCCCCATCCGGCGAAGGCTGGAAGGGATCGTTCTCAAGGGAGAGAGAAACAATGGCTGACATCAGCACCGACGTCCTTGTCATCGGCACCGGCCCGGCGGGGTCTGCCACGGCAGCACTTCTGGCCAGCTACGGGGTGGAGGTGATGGTGGTGAACCGCTACCGATGGCTGTCCAATACGCCGCGCGCGCACATCACCAACCAGCGCACGATGGAGGTGCTGCGCGATCTTGGGCATGAGGTAGAGGCCGAGGCGATGATCCACGCCACGCCGCAAGACCTGATGGGCAACAACGTCTTTTGCGAAAGCCTTGCGGGCGAGGAGTTGGGGCGGATGCAAAGCTGGGGCACCTCGCCTCTGTCGAAGGCAGAACACCTGATGTCGTCGCCCTGTGAGATGAACGACCTGCCGCAGACCTTCATGGAGCCGATCCTGTTCAAGACCGCCTGTTCGCGCGGGGCGCAGGCGCGGATGAGCACGGAATACGTCAGCCATGTGCAGGATGATGATGGTGTCACCACCACCTGCCGCGACCGGCTGACCGGCAAGGATTTCACCGTGCGGTCGAAGTTCCTCGTCGGCGCCGATGGCGGGAATTCGCTGGTTGCTGAACACCTTGGCCTGCCTTTTGAAGGCAAGATGGGAGTAGGGGGGTCGATGAACATCCTGTTCCGGGCCGACCTGTCGCGCTACGTCGCGCACCGGCCCAGCGTCCTTTACTGGGTGATGCAGCCCGGCGCGGATGTGGGCGGCATCGGCATGGGGCTGGTGCGGATGGTGCGGCCTTGGAACGAATGGCTGATCGTCTGGGGCTATGACATCAACCAGCCCGCGCCAGTGGTGGATGCGGCGATGGCAACACAGGTGGCACGGCAGTTGGTCGGCGATCCCACGCTGGAGATCGACCTGATTTCGGCCAACACCTGGACGGTGAACAACTGCTTTGCGACGCATATGCAGAAGGGGCGCGTGTTCATCATGGGCGATGCGGCGCATCGGCATCCACCGTCGAATGGCCTCGGGTCCAACACCTCGATCCAGGACGGCTACAACCTGGCGTGGAAGCTGGCGGCGGTGGTGAAGGGGCAGGCGACGCCGAAGCTTCTGGACAGCTATTCCGCCGAGCGGGCGCCGATTGCGCGGCAGATCGTGACGCGGGCGAACCAGTCCATCGCCGAGTTCGGGCCGATCTTCGAGGCGCTCGGCATGGACGGCGGTGTGGATCACGACAAGATCCAGCGCAACATGGCGGCGCGCTGCGACGCGACCCCGGCGGCAGAGGCGCAACGCGAGGCTTTGCGCAAGGCGATCGAATTCAAGAAATACGAATTCGACTGCCACGGGGTGGAGATGAACCAGCGCTATGCCTCCAGTGCCGTGGTGGCCGAGGGGCAGCCGCCTGCACCGAATGCGGACATGGAACTGCATTACCAGCCAACGACCTTTCCCGGCGCGCGGTTGCCGCATGTCTGGGTCTATGACCGGCAAGGCGGCAAGCATTCGACGCTGGATCTGACCGGGAAGGGGCAGTTCACGCTGATCACCGGGATCGGGGGCGAGGCGTGGAGTGCGGCGGCCGATGCGCTGTCAGCGCGGCTTGGCCTGCCGATCCGCGTGGTCAAGATCGGCCCGCGCTGCGACATCGAAGATCACGGCGGCGACTGGGCACGCGCGCGGGAAATTCGCGATGCGGGCTGTCTGCTGGTGCGGCCAGACCAGCATGTGGCGTGGCGGAGCGAAGGGTTGACGGCGAACCTCGAGGCCGATCTGGGCCGCGTTCTTTCCACCATTCTGGGGCATTGAGATGACAAGCGAACAGGGCTTCTTCACCGAAGCGAACTCGGCCGAAGTGGTCACCAGCCGCAATGCAAACGCCAAGGACGCGCGGCTGAAGGCGGTGATGGAAGTTATCACACGCAAGTTGCACGAGGCGGTGAAGGAGATCGAGCCAACCGAGGAGGAATGGTTCAAGGCCATCATGTTCCTGACCGACACGGGCCACATGTGCAACGAATGGCGGCAAGAGTTCATCCTTCTGTCGGATGTTCTGGGCGTGTCGATGCTGGTCGATGCGATCAACAACCGCAAACCTTCGGGAGCCAGCGAATCCACGGTCCTTGGTCCGTTCCATGTGGCTGATGCGCCGGAGCTGCCGATGGGGGCGAACATCTGCCTTGACCAGAAGGGCGAGCCGATGCGGGTGCATGGCCGCATTCTGGATACCGAGGGCAATCCGATTGCAGGGGCCAAGATCGACGTGTGGCAGGCCAACGACGAGGGGTTCTACGACGTGCAGCAAAAGGGCATCCAGCCCGATTTCAACCTGCGCGGCGTGTTTCGCACCGGGGCGGATGGCAGCTATCATTTCCGGGGCGTGAAGCCGAAGTTCTACCCGATCCCCGATGACGGCCCGGTGGGCAAGTTGCTGGCGGCGCTGGGGCGTCACCCCTATCGTCCGGCGCATCTGCACTATATCATCGAGGCGGAGGGGTATGACCGGCTGGTGACGCATATCTTCGACCCCGATGATCCCTACATCCGGTCGGACGCGGTGTTTGGCGTGAAGGAAAGTCTGATGGCCAAGTTTCAGCCGAAGGAAGACCCTTCGTCGGGGTTTGACGGGCCGTTCCTTGACCTTGAGTTCGATTTCGTGCTGTCGCGGACGGGCCAATGACCAAACCTTGCATCCTCTGCGTCGCGATCACCGGGTCGCTGCCGACCAAGGCGGACAACCCGGCGGTGCCGATCACGATTGCCGAACAGATCGAGTCGACGCACGCCGCGTTCGAGGCCGGGGCCAGCATCGCGCATTGCCATGTGCGCGATGATGCGGGCAAGCCGACCAGCGACCCGGAGCGGTTCGAGCGGCTGATGGAGGGGATCAGGGCGCATTGCCCCGACATGATCGTGCAATTTTCCACCGGTGGCCGGTCGGGCGCGGGAAGGGAACGGGGCGGGATGCTGCCGCTGCGCCCGGATATGGCCAGCCTGACGGTGGGTTCGAACAACTTTCCGACAAGGGTATATGAAAACCCGCCGGATCTGGTGGATTGGCTGGCGGCCGAGATGCTTGCGTACAACATCAAGCCCGAGGTGGAAGCCTTTGATCTGTCGCATATTGTTCAGGCGGCGGCGATGCAGCGGGACGGGCGGCTGAAGGGGCCGATCTATGTGCAGTTCGTGATGGGCGTGAAGAATGCGATGCCGGCGGACGAGCGGATCTTCGACTTCTACATCGAAACGCTGGCCCGGCTTGCGCCGGGGTCTGAATGGTGTGCGGCTGGCATCGGATCGGCGCAACTGACGATCAACGACTGGTCAATCGCCAAGGGCGGCCACACCCGGACGGGTCTTGAAGATAACGTTCGGCTGGACCGTGGTACGCTTGCGCCGTCGAACGCGGCGCTGGTGCGCCGGGCGGCAGAGCTTTGCGCGCGGTACGGACGCCCGGTTGCCACGCCGCGTGATGCACGCGCGATCCTGGGTCTGGCGCCAGCTTAGGCGTGTATCAACCTACGACGGGCTTGGTCATGAGGATCCAGGTTTCCGCGTCGACCTGCCAGTCGTCCTTGACCACGGGCCGGCGCGCAACTTCAGTGTAACCCTTGGCGGCGTAAAGCTGGCGGGCGGCGGTGTGGGTGTCGGCGGTGATGAGGCTGATGGTGGTCAAGCCACTGCCGCGGGCAAGGGTTTCGGCATGGGCCAGGAGCGCGCTGCCGCAGCCCCGGCCACGGTAGGCATCATAGGTGGCGAGCACGTTCAGATACCATGACCCCGGCGCCAGCGCCTCAAGCTGCAACAGGGGAACGAAGATCGGCGGGGTGTCGGGAGCGATGTCGCCGGGCGTATCCTCGGCCGGGTAGCCAAGAAGGCAGGACGCGACCGCGCCGTCCACTTCGACAAGCCAGGCGTTGCGGTAGGAGAAATTGCCCGTGCCCCGTGCGGCGCGTTCCTGACCGTAGGCCCAAGGGTCGCCCCCCGGTCCGACCGACCTTTGCCAGAAATGGAGCGGCAGATCGTCCGCGGCCATGTTGATAAAGCGAACCAGATGGGGCGCGTCTGCAGCCGTCGCCTCGCGTATCAACATGAGTGGTCCTTTCCTTCGGGTTCGCGTCAGTGAAAGCAAAAACCCGGGCGGTCTGCAATGTCTGGCGGGCAGCGCGGGCTTGCCAGCGCGCCGGTGCGGTCCTACGACGGGCGTGCCCAGAGCCACCCCTGAAAGGATTGACATGAGCGATATGGTTTTCCGCTTTCCCGCGCCCGGACCCGAACCGATGCTGACCGACCTTGAGGGCTGGACCAAGGTCGAGGGGCATCCGACGATGAAGACGTGGGTGCAGCACACCTCGATCGATGGCAGCGTGATCAGTGGCACATGGGCGGCGACGCCCGGAACCTGGCACGCGAGCTACAAGTTCTACGAATTCGTCCACCTGATCGAAGGGCAGATCACCATCACGCCCGATGGTGGTTCCCCAGTCACCCTGCGCCCCGGCGACGGGTTTGTGGTGGAGCCGGGTTTCACCGGGACATGGCGCATCGACCAGCCGGTCAGAAAGCATTTCTGCATCAAGCTGAAGTGACCCACTGACCGCCCGTTTTTGGCGGCTGCGGGAAAAGCTTGCCATATGGTCTGGCGCTGATACTGTACAACCGTTCAGTAGCGCCTCGACCGAGGAAATGGCATGTCCCGTGACCCCCGATTTGACGTTCTGTTCGAGCCGGTCCGGATCGGGCCGAAGCTGGCGCGGAACCGCTTCTTTCAGGTGCCGCACGCGTCTGGCATGACTAATGCCGCGCCGCATGTGCGCGCGGCGTTTCGGGAAACCAAGGCCGAGGGCGGCTGGGCTGTGGTGTCTACGGGTGCCTGTTCGGTGCATCCAACCTCGGACGACAGCCCGTTTCCCTTTGCCTCGCTGTGGGACGAGGCTGACCTGCGCAGCCATGCGCTGATGACCGACGCCGTCCACAAGCACGGCTCGCTGGCGGCGGTGGAGTTGTGGCATGGCGGGGCGGCGGCGGTGAACCGCACCAGCCGCCATGCGCCCCTGTCGCCGTCGGGCATCCCGTGGATGGCGACGCATGTGCCGTTCATGTCGTCGGCACGGCCGAAGGTGATGGACAAGACTGATATCCGCGACCTGATCCGCTGGCATGCCGATGCGGCGGTGCTGGCGGAACGGGCAGGCTTCGACATCCTCTACGTCTATGCCGGGATGGGGTATCTGCCGTACCAATTCCTGCTTTCGGACTACAACCAGCGCACCGACGCCTATGGTGGCTCGGTCCGCAACCGGGTGCGGCTGGTGGAGGAGCTGATCGACGCGGTGCGCGAGGCAACCGGCGGGCGCTGTGCGGTGGCGCTGCGGATGTCGATGCAGGAATTGCGGGCGCGGCCATCCGAGGTGGCGCCGACCGAGGCGCATGAGGTGATCGGCTATCTGAAGGACGGGCCGGACCTCTTTGATGTGAAGATGGACTATTCCGCCTTCGATTGCGCGGCGAGCCGGTATACCCCGGAAGGCAGCCACGAGGCGGTGGTGGATTTCCTGAAATCCGTGACCGACAAGCCCGTGGTGGGGGTGGGGCGGTTCACCAGCCCGGACACCATGGTGTCGATGATCCGGCGCGGGGTGCTGGATTTCATAGGTGGTGCACGGCCGTCGATTGCCGATCCCTTCCTGCCGAAAAAGATCGACGAAGGCCGGGTCGAGGATATCCGCGAGTGCATCGGGTGCAACTTGTGCATTTCTTCCTGGCACGATGGTGTCTGGGTGCGCTGCACGCAGAACCCCACCGCGGGCGAGGAGTGGCGGCGGGGGTGGCATCCTGAGGTGGTGCGGAAGGATGGCTCTGGCTCGGTGCTGGTGGTCGGCGCGGGGCCGGCGGGTCTTGAGACGGCGCTGACACTGGCACGGCGCGGGCATCAGGTGGCGCTGGCGGATCGGGCGCGGGAATTTGGCGGGCGCTTGCGCTGGGAAAGCCGGTTGCCGGGGTTGGGGCAGTGGCACCGGGTGGTGGATTACCGGATGGGGCAGTTGCGCAAGTTGCCGAATGTCTCGCTTTATCCGGAAAGCGAGTTGTCGGCGGACGATGTGCGGGAGTTCGGGGCGGATCATGTGGTCGTGGCCACGGGCGCGCGCTGGTTGCCGCATCTGTGCGGGGCGAACGAATTGCCCTCGGGGCCGCTGGTCGCACCGCGGGTCTACACGCCTGACGATCTGGCTGCCGGGGTGGTACCGGAAGGGCCGGTCGCGGTCTTCGACTATGACAACTACTACCTCGGTTCGGCGGTGGCGGAACAGCTGGCGCATCTGGGGGTGACCTATATCACCACGGCGGGTGCGGCAGCGGCCTGGGGGTTCATGACGAACGAGCAGCCGTTGGTGCACCAGTCGTTTGCTGCGAAGGGCATCGCCCTACGGACGCTGGAGGTGGTGACCGACTTTGATGGCGAAGAGTTGCGGCTGGCGCAGATATTCAGCGGCGAAGAGCGGCGGATCGCGGTGCGGTCCTTGGTGATCGTTGGCTACCGGGCGGGCGGCAGCGCGCTGCACGAGGCGCTGGCGACGGATGCCGAGCCGGGGCGGCTGCATCTGACGGGGGATGCCAATGCGCCCGGTGCCATCGTGCACGCGGTCTATCAGGGGCATAAGACGGCGCGAGATTTGGGGGTGGCGAGTGTGATGGTGCGGCGGGATGCGCCCTTTGCCTTGCGGGATTTCCAGATGCCGGAGGCGGCCGAATGACCCGGGCCGAGGGACGCAGGCGGCAGGCTGACCGGGCGGTCGGCGGGGTGCCGCAGCGGCCCTGGGGGCAGGTGGAACGGCAGATGCCACCCGTCAGGGTGATCAGCGACGATCAGGTGGCGGCGATCCACGCCGCCGCGCTGGATGTGCTGTCGCGTCAGGGGATGCGCGTCCTGCATCCGCCGGCGCGAGAGTTGTTCGCCAGCGCCGGGGCGGAGGTGCAGGGCGAGACGGTTCGGCTGGATGCGGGCCTCGTGGCGCAGCGGCTGGCGACGGTGCCTGCGGGCTTTACGCTGGAGGCGCGGAACCCGGCGCGGAACCTGAAGATCGGCGGCGGCTGGTGCGTTTATGGCGCGGTCGGCGGGCCCGCCTATGTGATGTGCAACGACAAGGGCCGCCGCGATGGCAGCTTTGCCGAGATGTGCGACTACTTGCGGCTGATCCAGGCCCTGAACGTGATCCATCAAGAGGGCGGCGGGCCGTTCGAGCCGCTGGATCTGCCCGCCAACACCCGGCATCTGGACATCTATCACGCCCAGATCCGGTTGGTGGACAAAAGCTGGCAGACCCAGACCCTTGGCCACGCCCGCACGATGGACGGGATCGAGATGGCCGCGATCATGCTGGGGACGACGCCCGAGGGGCTGCGGGACCGGCCGGTGCTCTTGGGGATCATCAACACGAACTCTCCCCTGCAACTGGATGTGCCGATGGCCGAGGGGCTGATCGCAATGGCGGCGCATGGGCAGGTGAACGTCATCACGCCCTTCACCCTGGCAGGCGCGATGGCGCCGGTCACGCTGGCGGGCGCGCTGGTCTTGCAACATGCCGAGGCGATGGCGGGGATCGTGCTGACCCAGATCGTGCGGCCGGGGGTGCCGGTGATGTACGGCGGCTTCACCTCGAACGTCGACATGCGGTCGGGTGCGCCTGCCTTCGGGACACCGGAATATGCCAAGGCCGCGCAAGCCTCGGGTCAGTTGGCGCGGCATATCGGTGTGCCGTTCCGGTCGTCAAACGTGACGGCGGCGAACGAAGTGGACGCGCAGGCGGCCTACGAATCCCAGATGGCGCTTTGGGGGGCGCTGACCGGTGGAGCGCATCTTTTGGAACACGGGGCGGGCTGGATGCATGGCGGGCTGACCGCGAGTTTCGAAAAGCTGATCCTCGACGCGGAAATGCTGCAGATGATGGATGCCTATTTCGAGCCGATGGCAACCGACCCCGGCGCGCTGGCGCTGGACGCGATCCTCGAGGCCGGCGCGGGCGGGCATTTCTTCGGCACGGCGCACACGATGGCGCGGTATGAGACGGCGTTCCACACCCCGATGCTGTCAAACTGGGACAATCATCCGAACTGGCTTTTGAAAGGCAGCGTCGATGCGCGAAGCCGCGCAAACACCGTGTGGAAAGAACTGCTTGCCGCGCACGAAGACCCGCCGCTCGACCCTGCGACAGACGAAGCGCTGACGGTCTATGTCAACCGCCGCAAGGCCGAAGGTGGAGCACCGATGAACTGATGGGCGCGGCGCTTCACACACGGACGGACTATCCCTTCGACCTTATCGAAGAAGAGAACATCTGGGTTCCCTTGCCCGACGGCACCCGGTTGGCTGGGCGGCTGTGGCGGCCCGAAGGGGCAGGGCGGGTGCCGGTCATTCTGGAATACCTGCCCTACCGCAAGCGCGACGGCACGCGGGCACGCGATGAAAAGATGCACCGCTACCTCGCCCGGCACGGCTACGCCTGCCTGCGGCTGGACATTCGCGGCACGGGCGACAGCGAAGGCGTGCTGCACGACGAATACTCGGTCCAGGAACAACTGGACGGGGTGGAGGCGATCGACTGGCTGTCGCGGCAGGAGTGGTGCGACGGGCAGATCGCGATGTACGGGATCAGTTGGGGTGGCTTCAACGGTTTGCAGATCGCCGCGCGTCAGCCATCTGCGTTGAAGACGATCATCACGGTGGGGTCGACCGATGACCGCTATGCCACCGATATCCACTGGGTTGGCGGGTGCCTGTCAAAGGACAACTTCGACTGGTCGTCGACCATGTTCGCGATGCAGGACCTGCCCCCCGATCCTGTGATCGTGGGTGAGGCGTGGCGCGCGATGTGGGAAGCGCGGCAACAGGCGAACCGGCCCTGGATTCTGCACTGGCTGGAGCACCAGTCGCGCGACGATTATTGGCGGCAGGGGTCGGTCTGCGAGGATTTCTCGAAGATCACGATCCCGGTCTATGCGGTGTCGGGATGGGCCGACAATTACTCCGAAGCGGTGCCGCGTCTGCTGGCCGGGCTTTCGGGGCCGCGCCGAGGCCTGATCGGGCCTTGGGCGCATTCCTTTCCGCATTCGGTGACGGTGGAGCCTGCGATCGGCTGGCTGCAGGAAGTGCTGCGATGGTGTGATCACTGGCTGAAAGGCCGCGACACCGGGATCATGAAAGAACCGATGCTGCGGGCATGGATGCAGGACCACGTGCCGCCGCAGACCTGCTATCATGCACGACCCGGGCGCTGGGTGGGCGAGGAACAGTGGCCTTCCCCCCGCATCCAGCCACAGCGCATGGCGCTGGGGCCAAACGGTCGGCTGGGCGGGCAGGGCTCGGGGACGGCCAGCATCTGCTCGCCCCTCTGGGTTGGTCTGACGGCGGGCGAGGTTGGCCGCTACGGCGACGAGGCCGAGTGGGCGACGGATCAGCGCGAGGATGATGGCGGATCGCTGGTCTTTTTCACCGAACGCCTGACCGAGGCCTTGGAAATACTTGGCGCGCCGCAACTTCACCTGCGCTTTGCCAGCGACAAGCCCTTTGCGCTGGTGTCGGTCAGGGTGAACGATGTGGCGCCTTCGGGTGCCTCGACCCGCGTCGCCATCGGGCACCTGAACCTGTGTCACCGTCATGGCCACGGCGCGCCGCAGGCACTTGTGCCGGGGCGGGTGGAGACGGCGGTGGTCGATCTGGACGACATCGCCCATTCCTTCCCGGCCGGGCATCGGATCGCGGTGTCAATCTCGACCGTCTACTGGCCCATCGCCTGGCCATCGCCGGAACTGGCGACGCTGACCGTGCATCTGGGCGACAGCGCGCTGGAACTGCCGGTGCGCCCGCCCCGCGCCGAGGATGCCGCCTTGCGCGCCTTCGACCCGCCCGAGGCGGCAGAAGCCGACCCGCAGCACGACCTTCCGCCCGATCCCTCAGCCCCGGTCATCCGCCGCACGGTCACGCGCGATCTTTTGAGCGGACAGAGCGTCGTGGACTTTCCGCGCTGGATCTATGCCATACAGATGCCAGACATAAGCCAGACACATGTTGGCACCGGTTTGGCACGCTATCGGATCACCGAAGGCGACCCGCTGAGTGCGGCGTGCGAGACCCATTACACCGTACGGATCGAACGGCCTGATGCGGTGATATCCCACGAAAGCGAAGGCTCCCTTACCTGTGACGCGACGCATTTCATCGTGACCATGCGCCTCCGGATCACCGAAAACGGGACGCAGGTCTTCGCCCGCGACTGGAACGAGAGGATACCGCGTGACCATCTCTGACCGAACACGGGGGCCGCGCTGATGCTGGCCTATGCGATCCGGCGCGTGGGGCTGTCGCTCCTGATCCTGATCGTGGTCATGACGGCCATGTATGGCATGGTATTTCTGGTGCCGGGCGATCCGGCCTCGCTGGCGCTGGGGCCACGGGCGACGCCGGAACTCAAGGAGGCGCTGCGCGAACGGATGGGGCTGGACCAGCCGATCGGGACGCAGATCATGCATTTCTTCGGCAATGTGCTGCAGGGCGACCTTGGCACCGATGTGTGGTCAAAGCGGCCGGTGCTGGACCAGATCCTCGAGGTGTTTCCGAACACGCTGATCTTGGGCGTGGTGGCGCTGGGCTGGGCGCTGGTGCTGGGTGTGCTTCTGGGATGCGCGGCGGTCGTGTGGCGCGACACGGCGCTGGACAGGCTGCTGGGGGTGCTGTCGGTCAGCGTGATTTCGGTGCCGTCCTTCGTGATCGCGATCTATGCGCTGATCGTGTTTGCGGTTTGGCTGAACTGGCTTCCCGCCATCGGCGCGGGCGAGGCGGGGGATCTGGGCAGTCAGGCCCGCGCGCTGGTGCTGCCGGCCTTTGCGCTTGGCCTTGGCTGGGTGGGCTACCTCGCGCGCCTGATCCGCGCCTCGATGCTAGAGGTGATGGAGGCGCCGCATATCCGCACCGCTCGCGCCTTCGGGATGTCAGAGCGAGACATCGTATTCCGCCATGCGCTGCGGGTGGCGATCGTGCCGACGATTTCCGTTCTGGCGGTGGGGTTTGGCGGCATCCTTTCGAGCGCGGTCTTTGTCGAAAGCGTGTTTTCCCGCCCCGGCATCGGCACGCTGATCACGGCGGCGGTGGAAAAGCGCAACTATCCCGTGGTGATGGGCACGGTGCTGTTCATGACCGCGTTCTACCTGATGATCGTCACTGCCGCCGATCTGTTGATCGCGCGACTGGACCCGAGGGTGCGCGATGTCCTCCGCAGTTGACCCCGCCCTGCCCGCCAGACGCGGCATCGGGCGCGCGCTGTTGGCCGATCCGATGGGGCTGGCGGGGCTGGTGATAGTCGTCACCTTTGTCATGATGGCACTGCTGGCGCCGTGGGTTGCGCCCTATGATCCGATTGCGCTGGATGTGAAGGCAAAGTTTCTGACGCCTTCCGCCGCGCATTGGGCGGGGACGGATCATCTGGGGCGGGATTTGCTCTCGCGGGTCATCTGGGGGGCGCGGCTGGCCTTGGGGATTGCGATAACCTCAGTCGGGATTGCGGGGGTGATCGGGCTGGTGCTTGGGCTGGTCGCCGGGTACGGGCCGCGCTGGCTGGATAGCGGGCTGGTCCTTGTGTTCGACAGCCTGTCGTCGCTGCCGATGATCTTCTTTGCGCTGGCGGTGATCACGGTGCTCGGCCCCGGGACGACGACGCTGATCCTGGTGATCGTGCTGGTATCGTTTCCCGCCTATGCGCGGCTGATCCGCACGCAGACGCTGGCGCTGGCCGGGGCGGATTACATTCTGGCCGAACGGGCGATGGGGGCAGGGCCGGGGCGCATCATCTTTCGCCACCTTCTGCCCAACGTGGTCGGGCCGTTGGTTATTCTGATCTGCATGGATATCCCCGTGGTCATCATGCTGGAGGCGGGGCTGAGCTACCTGAACCTTGGGGTCAAGCCGCCTTCGCCGTCCTGGGGCAACATTCTGGCTGAAGGTTACACGTCGCTGCGTCAGGCGCCGCATGTGGTGATCGTGGCGGGCATTCCGCTGGTGCTGGCGACACTTGGGTTCACCTTTCTGGGCGAGGGGTTGCGCGACGTGCTTGATCCGCGCGGCGCGGGGAGGCGGTGGGCATGACGGCGGTCCTGGAGGTGCAGAACCTGTCGGTCGCCTACGCCATGCCGGGCGGGGCGTTGCAGGCTGTCAGGGATGTGTCGCTGTCGATCGCACGGGGCGAGGTTCTGGGGATCATGGGCGAAAGCGGGTGCGGCAAGTCGACCCTCGCGGCCGCGATGATCAACCTTTTGCCAACTGCTGCGCGGGTGGGGCAGGGCTCGGTGCGCCTGAACGGGACCGACATGTTGCGGCTGGCCCCGGCTGCGCAGCGCGCGCTGCGCGGGCGGTCGGTCGCGATGGTGTTTCAAGACCCGATGACCGCGTTCAACCCGGTTCTGACGGTCGGCCAGCAGTTGGCCGATTTCGTCGGAGCGCATGACGCGTCGCTGGCCCGGCCGGACCGGTTGGCCGCAATGCTGGACAGGGTGGGTATTCCGGATGCCGCGCGCTGCCTTGGCCGGTATCCGCACGAGTTGTCGGGCGGGATGCGGCAGCGGGTTGCGATTGCCGCGGCGCTGTTGATGCAGCCCGACGTGCTGATCGCGGACGAGCCGACGACCGCGCTGGATGTCACGATGGAGGCGCAGATAATCCATCTGTTTCGCGACCTGCGCACGAGTTTTGACGGGGCCATTGTGATCGTCACGCATCATCTGGGCGTGATTGCGGAACTTTGCGACCGGGTGGCGGTGATGTATGCGGGCGAGGTGGTGGAGGAGGGGCCGGTCGACGCGATCTTCCACGATCCGCAGCATCCCTATACCCGCGCGCTTCTGGCCTGCGACCCGGCGGTGGTCGATCCAGGTTCGGGCCGGTTGCCGACCATCGGCGGGCGGTTGCCGGACCTGACCGCTCCGCCGCCGGGGTGCGCGTTTCAGCCGCGTTGCGCGGCGGCTTTGGCGGTCTGCAAAGGTCCGGTGCCGCGCCGGGTGCCGGGTGCGGGCCGTTCTGTGCTGTGTCACAGGGGGGCGGAATGACGCCTGTTCTGGACCTTAAGAACCTGTCGGTCGATCTGCCGCTTGGCGGGTTTCTGTCGCGTGGCGGGCTGCCGATCCTGAAGGATGTCAGCCTGTCGGTCGGGCGCGGGGAAAGCGTGGCGCTGGTTGGCGAAAGCGGGTCGGGCAAGACCACGCTTGCCCGTGCGGTGATGGGCTTGCAGCCGATCAGCGGCGGCGAGGTGCGCTTTGACGGCAGCGTGGTCGCGGGGCGTGAGGGGTTTGCCCGCTTGCGCCGCGACGCCGCGATGATGTTTCAAGATGCCACCGCCTCGCTGTCGCCGCGCCTGACGGTGGGGTATCTGGTGACCGAGGCGTTCCGCATTCACCGCCAGCCGCTGCCCGACCCGGCCCGTACGGCGCGCGAGTTGCTGGCGACCGTGGGCCTGCCGCCGGCCATCGCGCACCGCTACCCGCACGAACTGTCGGGCGGGCAAGCACGGCGAGTGGGAGTAGCGCGGGCACTGGCCCTGCAACCGCGGCTGGTGATCGCGGATGAACCGACGGCGGGGCTTGATGTGTCGGTGCAGGCCGAGGTTCTGAACCTGATGGCGGACCTGCGCCGGGACATGGGGCTGGCCTATCTTGTCATCACGCACAACCTTGCGCTGGTGCGCCATGTCGCCGACCGGATCGTGGTGCTTTACCTTGGCCGTGTGGTCGAGGAGGGGCCAACGGCTGAGGTCTTTGCGACCCCGGCGCATCCCTATACCGCCAGCCTGATCGCAGCCGAACCGAAGCCCGATCCGCGCCGCCGACGCGCTGACCTTGCGATCCGGGGCGAAGTGCCTTCGGTACTGCGTCGGCCCTCGGGCTGCGAATTTCACACCCGCTGCGCGCTGGTACGCGACATCTGCCGGCAGACCGCGCCCCAGCTTTGCCTTACCACCACCGGGCGTCTTGCCCGCTGTCATTTCGCCGATCAACATCAGGAACAGGGAGACCACCATGCACTGGAGCACTGACCGTCGCGGATTTCTCAAGGCGGCAGGCGCTGGCCTTGCTGCCGCCGCTGCCATGCCCCGCTTTGCCTGGGCCGCCGAGGGTACGACCTTGCGGTTGCGGGTCACGGCCGATTTTCAGGTGTTGGACCCGTTTGGCATCATTGGCGAACTGGATGATATCATCCCGCGCTGCACCAACGTCACGCTGGTGCGCCTTGGTGACATGCGCGACGGCAACCAGTGGCGCCCGTGGGCGGCAGAAAAGATCGAATGGCTGGATGACACGCGCCTTGCCTTCACCTTGCGCGAGGGGCTGAAATGGACGGGCGATTTCGGTCCGGTCACGGCGGCGGACGTGAAGTTTTCGTTCGAGAGGATCGCGGGGTCAGACAGCGCCTGGGCCTATCAGTTCGAAAAACTGAAAGAGGTAGAGGTGATCGACGATCGGAACGGCGTGATCCACCTGACCGAACCCTTCGCGCCCTTCCTTATCATCGCGCTGCCGTATTACGGCGGCCATATCGTCAGCCAGAAGGCGGTCGAGGCCGTGGGCGGCAGCTACACCACCGAGATCCCGGCGCAATGCGGGCCTTACCTCTTTGACACCTGGGAGCAGAACCAGAAGGTCACGCTGAAGGCCAACCCCGATTGGACCGGCGAGAAACCGGTGTTCGAGCGGGTGGAGTTCTATATCGTCACCGACGATCAGGCGGCACAACTGGCCTATGAGGCCGACGCCTATGATTTTACCCGCGTGGCGGTGGGCGCGGCGGCACAACTGAAAGGCGCGATGCCCGAAGGGGCCGCTCTGATCGAGGCGCCGGGCACACGCTATGCGTGGCTGACGATCAACATGAACGCCGAACCCTTAAAGGACATCCGGGTGCGTCAGGCGATCCAGTATGCCTACGATGGGCAGGCGGTGCTGGACGGCGCCTATGACGGGCTGGTGGCGCGGTCTACCGGGGTGGTTCCGCCGACCTCGGGCTTTGCGCGGCCCGCAAACCTGATCGAGCGCGACGTGGAAAAGGCGAAGGCGCTGTTGGCCGAGGCGGGGGCCGAAGGTCTGGAGTTGAACCTTTACGCCCTGACCGACGGCACCAGCCAGACCATCGCCCAGATCATTCAGGCCAATCTGGGCGAAGCGGGGATCACCATCAACATTCAGCCGGTGGAGGATGCCGCCTATTGGGCGTTGGGCGACAAGACCGCGGGCGAGGGCTACAAGTCGGTGGAACTGGTGCTGATGAACTTTGCCGGGGGGATCGACCCGACTGAAAATCTGGTCTGGTTCCGCCCCGACCAGATCGGCATCTACAACTGGTCGTTCTTCGACAGTCCGGAGTATGAGAGCCTTTATCAGGCATCGACCACCGAACAGGATACGGACAAGCGCCGCACCATGTTCAACAAGATGGAGGATCTGATGGAACAGTCGGGTGGCTTCGTCTTCATCTGCTTCGAGCCCTATCTGGCGATCCATGACGCCGATCTTGTGCCGGTGATCCTGGCAGACGGGCATCCTGATCCGGTCGGGTTCCGCAAGGCCTGACCGGCTCCACCAAGGGAGGGCGGGATTGATCGACCAGAACCGCAAGAAGGCCCGCCTGTCCGCCGAGGACCGGCGGGCGCTGCTGGAAGATGCCGCCCGCGTCTGCATAGCACGCGGCGGCATCCGCGACTTTACCGTCGACAAGATCGTGGCCGAGGCGGGGGTGTCGCGCGGCCTGATCACGCATCACTTCGGGTCGATGGACGGGCTTTTGGCGGCGGTCTACAGCCGGATGTACGACGAATGGATCGCCGAGATCTCGGCCCCCCGTCCCGGCCTGGCACCAATCGACGCGCTGATCGAAGCGCTGGTTTCGCCCGCGCTATTCAGCCGCGACGTGCTGAACGTCTGGCTGACACTGTGGGGCGAGATCGCGACCAACCCGGTTCTGCGCGCCGAACACCGGGCGCGCTATGGCGAATACCGTGCCAGCATCGCCGCCGTGCTGCGCGAGGCGGCCCCTGCTGCGGGGGGCTTTGACGCAGATGCCGTGGCATCGGCCTTCATCTGTCTGGTAGACGGGCTAGGCGTGCAGCGCTGCGTCGAGCCGACGCTTCTGTCCGAAGCCGACGCCCGCGCGGCTTGCTGGGCGCTGCTGCGCCCTTACCTCGCGCCCACTTCGGCTGGGTGAGGGGCGGTTTCTTGACGTTGGTTAAGTCAGTGACGACGCATGGCGTTTTCGCAATGCCAAACTGTTTCTCTTTCGTCCAGACAGGGTTGCGGATCATTTGCTGGGACATTGCCCGCCCCGTCAACGGACCGGCGTAAAGCGTGTAGGCCTTTGCGAGCTATGTCAATCTGACCGCAGCCAGTTCGGGGGTGTTGCGGGAGCTAAGCCTGTGCGCGCCGTTTCGGCGCATTCCGCCAGCGAGCCAAAGCGAACATCGCGGCCCGACAGGCCTGGCGCGTAATGGGCGTATTTGCCGGAGTTCGTCATCAGGCTTCGGGCCTGTGGTGGTAGGAGCGGTTCAGTGATCGAACACCAGCAGATATCCGGAAAGACTTGCGCGCCGAACGCCTCGAGCCGAGCTAAGGTTCCTTCGGCGCGTGCTTGGCCAAGCACGTTCTGGCCGACCGTGACGATCATTGCAGTGCCTTCGGCCCGGTGGCCGTGGGCCAGTGCGGCCAGCGCACGGCATTCCTCCAAGGAAAAATGCGGGCTTCCGAACGCCACAAGATCAATCTTGCGGGGGCCTCGGTTCAGTTCGGCCCAGACGCGGGCAAGATCTGCACGGGACACGGTCACCCGTTCCGTAGGCACGGCAAAGTCCTCGGCTTCTGGCGTGTGACCGGCGACATGCAGCATCGGCGCGGCAGAGGTGGTTCCAAAGGCTGCACACATCGCCTTGAGGTCGTCACGCGATGGCGCCGTCGCTTCAAGCCCTGTCAAGAGGGGGATACTGTTGGGCGCAAGCTGCCCGGCGATGTATCCAAGCATAGGCCAGATCGCGTCGTCATGCCCGGTGGGCAGGTCGACGTGAATGCGCAGGCGGGGGGCACGGTTGGCGGACAGATAAACGCCGGACAGCGGCGCGCGGCCGGTCATCGCAATGAAGAGATCAAGGTAGTCGGGGTGTTTCACCGTGCGGGCCGCAAGCACGGTATTGGCAAAGATGACAGCGTTCGATTCCGACCAGCCGATGTTTTCGCCGGCTTCGGGGGCGCTGTCGAGAAGATAGGGCGCGCAGGTAAAGGTTGGGCGGGCGCCCATCTTCACGTATGCGTCCGCCAGTCGTGCGGCGCGAAGGCCGAAGTTGGGCGGCACGCCTTGTTCCCGCCAGTTGCCGTGATCGACCGAAATTGCGTTCATCGTCGTCGGGACCATCACGCGCCCGCCCATTTCGGCCATCGTTTCGGCAAAGCGCAAATTGGCGGTATTGGCCAGGATACAGCCGTCGATATGGCCCTGAGTAACATCGACAAGGGCGGTAGCCCCTTGAAGCGCGGCCATCGCGCAGATCACCTCCATAGCGATGCGCCGGGCGGGGCCATCGGCCCCGGCAAGCATCGCGCGGTCGGTTGGGGCAAGGTCCAGCTTTGCCACGGGCAGGGGGGCCAGCGGCAACACCTTGTCGTCGACGATCAGGGCGGTGTCGGTCAGTTCGGCGCTACGGGCTGCTGCGGCAAGCGCGAATTCATCGGGTGACAGCCGGACCACCGGGACGGGGCGGTCGAACATCCGGCCCGCGATCATCGCGCCAAGGGTGACGACATCCTCGGCCTCGCGGAAAATGAAGGCTGCGGGCGCGATGCCATTCAGTGCAAGGTCGAGCATGACACCGCTGCCGCTGCAGGACCCGCGCGTCGTCGGCATCACGAGAAGCTTTCCCGCAATCGACTGCCCGCAGAGCGGATGGTGCGCATCGATCACGATGCCGGTCAGGGGATCGACCCCACCCCAGAAACTAAGACCTTCAGCGCAGGCCAGAACCGGGCCGGACGCGGCCCCCGGGATAATCGCCTGGCTGGTCATCTTGCGGCCCTTGCTAGCGGATGTTGGACAGGAATTCGCGGGTTTCAGGGTGCTGTGGCGCGCTGAAGAACTGATCCGGCGGCGCAATTTCGGCCAGCACACCCTTGTGGAAGAACGCAACCCTATCAGAGACATCGCGGGCAAAGCTCATCTCGTGCGTGACGCAGATCATCGTCATGCCTTCGTTTGCCAACAGCTTCAACGTGTCAAGCACCTCGCCCACAAGCTGCGGGTCGAGGGCGGAGGTGACCTCGTCAAACAGCACATAGGCCGGGGACATGGCCAAGGCGCGTGCGATGGCCATGCGTTGCTGCTGACCGCCAGACAGGCGACCCGGATAAACCGAAAGCTTGTCGGCAAGCCCGACATGCGTGAGTTGCTTGACCGCGATTTCTTCAGCTTCGGCTTTGCTCATGCCCAGCACCTTGCGAGGGGCCAGGGTGACGTTTTCCAGAACGGTCAGATGCGGAAACGCGTTGAACTGCTGGAACACGATGCCGATCTTGCGGCGCAGCTTGTTCAGATCGGTCGTCTTGGCATGCACCTCGATGCCGTCCACAAGGATCGTGCCGGAATTGATCGGCTCTAGTCCATTGATGCAGGTCAGCAGGGTGGATTTACCGGAGCCCGAGCCGCCGATCACGGAGACCACCTCGCCCTTTTCCACGGTCAGGTTGACGCCCTTGAGCACTTCAAGCGCGCCAAAGGATTTGTAAACGTTCTTAATCTCAATCATTCTCGCGCCACCTTTTTTCGAGCTGGCCACCCAGACGGGCGATGGGAAAGCTCATCAGAAAATAGATCGCGCCTACGACCATCAGGATGAACATCGGTTCCTGCAGCCGCGTGACGAGGATCTGACCCGATCGCAGCAGTTCGATCAAACCCAACCACAAGACCAGCGCGGAGTCTTTCATGACGCCAAGGGTCAGGCCGATCCAGCTGGGCAGGGCAACGCGCAGAGCCATCGGAAAGACGATGTAGCGCATGTCCTGACCCCAGGTCAGCCCCAGTGACCGTGCGGCGCGTCGCGTCACCGTCGGCACGGCATCAATCGCGCCGCGCACGATTTCGGTGCAATAGGCCGATGTGTAAAGCGCCAGCACAATGCACGAGGTGGCAAAGGGCGGCATGTTCAGCCCGGCGATCGCCTGAAATGCGTTGGCGAGGACCAGCTGGATGAGCAGCGGAACCGACCGGAAGACATCCAGCACGAAAATCAGGGGCAGGGCGGCCCATACGCTGAGTTGCGTCCGGATCACGCCGAACAGAAGACCAAGCAAGGTGCCGCCGGTCACCGCAAAGAAGGTGACCGCCAAGGTCATTCCTGCGCCCTTTATCAGGAACATCAAGTCGCTGAGTGTCAGTGCGGTGTCAAACATCACGCATCGCCCCCTCAATACCGAAACAGACGCGCGGCCAAAAGGCGTGCGCCAAGGGTCACCGCCTTGGCGATCAGATAGTAGATCACCGCCGCAATTGCGAAGATTTCAAAGGTTCGGAAGCTGCGGACGTTGATGTCCTGCGTCACGCCGGCAAGATCGGTGTTCATCCCCACGGTCACGCCGAGCGATGTCATCAGGATTGCCCAAACCATCTGGTTGGTCGTGGGCAAAAAGGCGATGCGGAACATCTGCGGCATGATGACCAGCCGAAAGGCCTGCATCGAGGGCATGCCCAGCGATCGGGCCGCGCGCAACTGGGTGCCGGGAATGGCGCGCAAGGCACCGCGAAAGGTTTCGGCCAGATAGCCGGCGTTGTTGAACGTTATGCCTGCCAGCAGGGCGACATAGGGGCTAAGGTGGATCCCGAACGAGCCAAGTCCGAAGTGCGCCATGTAAATCTGGAACAAGGCCGGGGTGTTGCGCGATACCTCGACCCAGGCCGTCGCCGGCGATGACACCCATACCGACCGTGAATTTCGTGCGACCGCCAGAATTACAGCCAGGACGATGCCCATCGCCATCGACATCAGCGCGATTTGCAGCGTCACCAGTGCGCCGTCAAACAGAAGCGGAAGTTTCTGAAAGGCCTGGCGCCACTGAAAGGTGTAGTTGAACATTCTGGCACGTCCTCGTTGCGGAGGGTCCAAGCTAGAAGAGAGGGCGTTGTGCCCTCTTTTCCGATTTGGCGTCAGATGATGTCAACGGTAGACGTTGTCGATCGTCAGTTTGGGGGCGGTACCGCCAACCCACTTGTCGTAAAGCTCTTGATAACGGCCCGAGCGGACCTGCTGATTGATGAACAGGTCCAGATAGTTGAGCATCCCGTATTCCTGACGCAGCGCGATCAGGCCGACATAGTCGACGGGGTAGGGCGCATCACCCTTGATGACCAGACCTTTGTATTGCCCGCTTTCGACGATGGAAGATGCCACTGTGGACGTGACGACCGTGGCGTCGATCTGGCCCTGCGACAGCGCCAGGAACACGTCGGCCTGGCTTTGATAGGGACGGAATTCACCTGCGCCCCAGCCCTTGACGTTTTCTTCCAGCGCGATGCCCTCGAATGTGCCGCTGACCGAACCGACGGTCTTGCCGTTCATGTCTTCGAACTTCTCGATCCCGGCGCCTTCGCGGGTCAGAACCACGTTGGTGAAGGCGAAGTAGGGAATTGTGAACCCGACGGTCTTGGCACGCTCCAGCGTGTCTGACGTGGACGCTACGCCGACATCGACGCGACCGGATACAAGCGCGGGAATACGGTCGGGAAACGGCGTTTCGACGATCTCGGCGGTCACGCCCAAGGCTTTCGCAAGATCATTGCAATAATCAACATCGAAGCCGATGGGGTTATTGTCAGCGTCGCGTGACCCCATTGGCGGAAAATCGAGGACAACCGCGCAGCGCAGCGTTCCGGACGCCATGATGTCGTCAAGCTTGTCCGCGGATGCCGCGGTTCCAAGGCACGTTGCGGCGAGCAGGCTTCCAAGAATGATGGATGTTTTCATTTGTAACTCTCCCGTTGGTACCATTGTTTGTTGATTCGACAGGCCGTTATCCTGTCCAAACTATGTTCTTCGACCCGGTGTGGCACAAGATAAAATCTAATAAATATACTCTTTGTATACTAATCTTCGGTTTCACCCGTTCGCCATGCATGGCCTGACACGTTGACCAGTGTGAGCGAGCGCAGTCGGCCGCGTCGTGGATACGGAGGAGAAGTGTTGATCTGCCTGCAGCGGCCCCCTAATCATGCGGTCGACCGTGAGGGGACATTCGATGAATGACACTGCCGCAGCCGTACCCGAACGCAAGCGTGGCTCTGGGGTCAAGAAGGCCTATGACCTTTTGCGCACCGAGATCCTGGACCTGACCTTGCCCCCCGGAAGCCCGATCGACGAGGTACAGCTGGCGGAGCGACTGTCGCTGTCCCGCACGCCTATTCGTGAAGCCTTGGCGCGATTGGCAACAGAGGGTTTGATTGACACGCTGCCGAACCGGTCAACGATGGTGTCGAACATCGATTTCCTGAACCTGCACACCTTCTTCGATGCGATCACGCTGATGTATCGTGTGACCACCCGTCTGGCCGCGCAAAATTGGAAGGACGGAGATCTGGAGGTGATCAATGCCCACCAGAGGGACTTTGCCACCGCCGTCGCCAACCACGACGCGCTGGCCATGATCGGAACGAACCGCGATTTCCATGCAGCCATCGCCGACGCGGCGCGCAATCCCTATTATCGGACGCTGTTCGTGCGGCTGCTTGACGATGGGCGGCGGCTTTTGCGCTTGTATTACCAATCCTTCAACGATCGACCGCCGCCCTCGGTGATCCAAGAGCACGAAGATATCATCGCGGCGATCACGGCCCGCGACGTGGAAACCTCGGACCGTCTGGCAAAGGCGCATGCCGATCAGATCGTAAGCCAGATACAGAAACTGCTGTCGCGGGATCAACGGCAAGACATCAAGCTGTAGTCCGCAAGGAATTTGTCGACAGAAAAAATACACTATGTATTATAGCGTAGGGCGAATCTGGGCATGGCCCGGTTGTGCGCCTTCGCGATTATTGGACGTTGAAACAGGAGTCGCTGATGAAGGCCGAGATTTTTTCTGGTGTCATTCCCGCACTGATGACCCCCTGCACCCCGGACCGCACGCCTGATTTCGATGCCTTGGTGCGAAAGGCCAAGGAGTTGATCGGCGCAGGCATGTCGGCGGTGGTCTACTGCGGATCAATGGGGGACTGGCCACTGCTGAGCGATGCGCAGCGGATGGAAGGGGTGGAGCGTCTGGTGAATGCGGGCGTCAAGGTGATCGTCGGCACGGGGGCCATAAACACGGCGTCGGCCGTGGCGCTTACCCGCCATGCGGCCAACGTCGGCGCGCACGGCCTGATGGTCATTCCACGCGTGTTGTCGCGCGGACCCTCGCCAGCAGCGCAGCGGGCCCATTTCAAGGCGATCCTGTCGGCCGCACCCGATCTACCCGCGATCATCTACAATAGCCCCTATTACGGGTTTGCCACGCGGGCGGACCTTTTCAACGCCCTGCGCGCCGAGCATCCAAACCTTGTAGGGTTCAAGGAATTCGGGGGGCCCGCAGATACCCGCTATGCTGGGGAATTCATCACCTCGGCCGATGACGATGTCACGCTGATGGTTGGCGTGGATACCGGGGTCGTGAATGGTTACGTAAATTGCGGCGCGGTCGGCGCGATCACCGGAATCGGTGTCGTGCTCCCGCATGAGGTGCTGACCCTGTGCAACCTTTCGCGGGCGGCTGCTGCCGGAGATGTGGAGGCGCGCCAGAAGGCGCTGGAGTTGGAGGCTGCGTTCCAAGTGCTTTCGTCCTTTGACGAAGGTCCCGACCTTGTATTGTATTTCAAGTACATGCTGCTTTTGCAGGGAGAAAAGGAATACGCGCTGAACTTCATCGAAACGGATGAACTGAGCATGAGCCAGCGCGGCTACGCCGAAGCCCAGTTCAAATTGTTCAAGACCTGGTATGCTGAGTGGAGCCAGCAGGGCGGCGCTGTAGCTCGCTGCAAGGGGTAGGCGCAGCAAGGGGCGGGTGCGAGAATAGCATGCGCCTTCAATCGGATGCGGTCTGCCGGTTCTGGGACGATCAAGCCTTGTTCGCCGAGCGGATTTTGCGCAATCGCTGAGATTTCTTGGAGACACACACAGGCTTTTCAGGAAAGTAGTGCGGTTTGTATCACTGACTTTGAAATTCATTTGAAGCCGCCGGCCTCTCGAAAAGCATTTTGCTTGTGATCGCGCGCCCAAGATGGCGCGATTGCCGCCCTTGCCTGGGTGCAACAGGTGCTCAAGGTGGCAGACGTGCAGAAAGCCAGCTCGAGGCTGAGTTAACGTTGCACCTTGGAATAATTCTTTTCACGCTTCTCGACCAGACCGCGCCTCCAATCTCCCCATTCCGTCGTCTGAAAATCACGAGCATTTAACGATAGAGTGCGGATGAAATAACGATTTGAGAGCCCATCGGCGCCTTTCAGATGCGTTCGCATAACGCACACCCGCTAAAGTGGAACGACGATTTTTTTTTGAGAACTTTTCAATGTGGAGGGCAAATGGACTCCTTATTGCGCCGTATTGGGCGAAGTGTTTCGGCGGCATTCTGTTGCTGGTGTTTTGGCTGCGGCACTGTTCAGGCCGCCTGCGCGGACGTGGCGCTGATCCCGGGGATGGACGCGTCGGGCAGTATTTCGGACGCTGAGTTTGCGATTCAGAAGGCTGGCTACGTGGCGGCGTTGACGGACCCGGTGGTGCAGTCGGCGTTCGACGAAGCAGGGGTGGTCGATATAGCGTCGCTGTTCTGGGCCGACAGCGCCTACGGCGTGCAGATCGTTCCGTGGCAGCGCATCAAGTCAAGCGATGACCTTTCTGTATTTGCCAGTCGGCTGGCGGCCACTGCGCGCAAGATCAGCGGCAATACCGACATAGGGGTCGGCATTCTGGCAGCGACCGAGTTGTTCACCGAAGATGGCCGCTGCGCAGACCGCATGGTGCTGGACATCTCCGGCGACGGGCGCGCCAATGCGACGATTGGGCGGGCCCGCGGCGTAGCCTTGGAACCGGCGCGCAAGCAGGCATTGGACCTGGGCGTGACGATCAACGGCCTCGCGATCGCTGACAAGGACGGGCAGCTTGGCGAATACTACAGTGTTGCCGTGATCGGTGGCATCGGGTCTTTCGTGATCGAGGTCGACGGTCTGACTGCCTTCCCGGTCGCCCTGCGCCGAAAACTGCACCGCGAATTGCTGGCGCTGAACGGGGGAGGTTGTCCGCAGATGCCAGGCCCCGATTGCCAAAAGTTTTGACCGATGGATGCCGTCCTGGTCAGAGCCGCAGGCAACTACGCTTTCCCGATGTTCTGCGACTGGCGCAGCGACATCCACTTTCGTAGGGGCTGGATCGCCGAAACGTCGGACGGCGCGGCAGGGCTGCGGTGTTTCTGACCAATCCCCACCCGGCGTCCTTTCTGCAAAGGCGCGTGCCGGCCCTTCTGAAGCCCATTGTGGAACTGGAATCGGAGGCGGCAGGAACCGCCCATGTTGCCGATTTTGCAAACGCACGTGCCTGCCGGGTCCGTGGGCTTGGCTCGGCGCTGCTGCGGTCTGCTCAATCCTCTTGCCGCAAGCGAGGCATGAGCCTGCTTGTCGCGTCGGGAAACGATGCTGCAAAAGGCTTCTACAGCCGGTTTGGCTATCAAGAAACGGCGCGGCGGCTATATCTTGATGCAAAATTCCGGGTGACAGGTAAGGATTGGGTTGTGAAGACCAAGGATTGAGGCCAGGCAATTGCTCGACAAGACCGCGCTGGATCGTCTGACGGCGATCCTGGGAGACGATCCCGCCGATCTGGCAGATTTGCTGGAGACCTTTCAGGACGAGGGACCGGGGCTTGTCGCGGCCTTGCAGTCGGCTGCAGTTCGGCAGGATGGCGACGGGGTGCGCCGGGTGGCGCATTCCCTCAAGTCCAGTGCGCGGGACATCGGCGCCGTGGCGCTTGCCGAAACCTGCGCCGAGATCGAAGCGATGTTGCGGGCTGGTGCAGCCCCGGATGCGGCGCTGATCGACCGGGTCGGTGCGGAATGGGCGGTTCTGCACACGTTTCTGCGGACGGAAACAACACGACTCAAGGGGCTCTGAATGGACGTCAAGGGCAGGGTTCTTGTGGTGGACGACAACCGCACATCGCGGCTGATCGCAGGCAAGGCGTTGGAGCAGATCGGCTGCGCGTGGGAAGAGGCGGAGGACGGTGCTGCAGCCCTTGCCCGCCTTGACGGCGGCGAGGTCGACCTAGTGCTGCTGGACGTCGAGATGCCGGGGATGGACGGCCTGGAAGTGATGCGCAGGTTGCGGGCCAACCCGCGTCACCGCGACCTGCCGGTCCTTATCGTGTCAGGTCACGATGGCGGAATGGACCTTGTGGCACAGGCGATCCAGCTTGGGGCCGAGGATTTCCTGTCAAAGCCGTTCGATGCGATGCTGTTCAAGGCGCGGGTTCTTTCCTGTATCGAAAAGCGCAAGCTCCGGCGGGTGGAACTGGATTACCTGCAAGAGATCGGCCGGCTGACCGAGGCTGCGCAAGTGATGGAAGGCGGCAAGTTTCATCCAGCAGCACTGAAGCTGGACACGGTGGCCGCGCGGCCTGATGCGCTGGGGCGGTTGGCGGGCATCTTTATGGAAATGGCGCATCAGGTCTATGACCGCGAGATTGGCCTGCGCAACAAGATCCGCACGCTTAAGGGCGGCGCCTTGTTGCTGGTGCAGGGATTGCTGTGGGGGTTGGTGCTGCCGTTGTCGGTGCTGATTTACCGCGAAAACGACCTGACGCTGGGCGTGTCGTTCTGGACCAACATCATCGCCGGGTTGATCTGTTGCGCCTGGGCCCTGAGCATGGGCAAAAGCCTGCGCGTGACGAAGGCCGAGATGGTGTTCTTGCTGCAATGGGCGCTGATCTTCGGGCTCAGCAGCGTGATCCTGTTCGAAGCGGCTGGGCGGGTGACGGGAATTGCGCTGTCGATCGTGATGGCCCTGCAAGGGTTTGCGGTGTTCGCAATCGCGGCCCTGAAACGGATCGAGGCGCCAAGTCTGCGGCGGTTCGCCGGGCTTGGGGTCGGCCTGATCGGTGTGTTGGCGCTTTTGCTGGTGCGCGATCCGGATGCCGGTGTGAACAACTGGGCGTGGCTAATGGTGGCCATGCTGGTGCCGCTTCTCTACGGAATGATCGACATTCTGCTGGCGGTGAAGCATCCGGCCACGCTGGACCCGGTCGTCAGCAGCGGGCTGGTGCTGTTGCTGTCGGGCCTGATGATCCTGCCGGTCGCGCTTCTTCAAGGCCACTGGTTCACGGTGGGGCCGGGGATGGCTACCACGGACATGCTTATCGCGCTTGCAGGGTTCTGCATCGGGGTCTGCACCGTGCTTTACATCCTGCTTATCGCGATGGCCGGGGCGGTGTTCGCCAGCCAAAGCGCCTATGCAATCACCGTGTCCGGCATCGCATGGAGCGTGGTGCTGCTGGGTGAGGCGTTGACGATCTGGACGCTGGTGACGCTGGTCACCATCGTTGTAGGCCTAGTGCTTGTCGGCCCGAAGCGCGAGGCTGGCGACATTGAGGTAGAGTTTCACCGCCGCGTCCGGACATGACCGGGCAGGGGCTAGAACTTCTGCGTCAGATCCACGCCGAACCACTCGGTCGACAGCGCCGAAAGGGTGCCGTCCGCCTGCATTTCGGTAACGATTTCGGCAAGGCGCGCGCCAAGCTCGGGGTCGCCCGGGGCGATGGCAATGGCTGCGGGGCCGTAGTCAAGGGGTTGGCCGACAATGCGGACGGGCTGGCCCTGTTCGATCTGGAACAGGAAATACATCATGTCGTCGACCATCGCGTCGAGATCGGAGTCGGCGCCTTTGGCCAGTTCCCGAAGCGCTGCTTCCGACGTCTCATAGGTCTGGATCGCAGCGTTGGCGATCCGGTATTCGGGCTGCATCTCGGAAGACATGCCGGTGGGTTCGCCCCGCAGGTATTTCTCGAAGATCGAGCCCTTCAGCGCGCCGATCCGTTTGCCCGATGCATCTGTCGGCGATTGGATTGTCGTGTTGCTTTCGTGAACAGCAAGGACCATCGGCGAAAAGTAGTAGGACGCGGGGAAATCCAGGACCTTTGCGCGATCTTCGGTAGGCGACATGCTTCCCACCGACAGATCCCACTCGCCGGTCCAGTTGCCGGCGGTCAGGGTTTCCCAACTGGGCGTTGCAAATGCGATCTTCACGCCCATGCGGCGGGCGATTTCGCTGGCGACCGCAGCATCGAAGCCTTTCCAGTTGCCGGTTTCGTCGATCCAGGAATAGGGCGGCCAAGCCGGGTCGGAGGCGACGGTCAGAACGCCTTTCGCCTCGATGCGGTCCAGCACTTCGCCAGCAGAGGCCGTATCGGCAAGCACTCCAGCGTGCAGGGCCATGATGCAGACTGAAAGGGCGCAGAGCTTCATGTCGGAATCCTTGCTACTTGAGGTGCATCGAAAGTCATTGCCTCAGCGAACCTTATCCTGCCTCATGGATGGTGGATGCCGCAAGGGTTGCAACGCGGGTCGCTGCGCGGGCCCGACCGGGGAATGGATTTGAAATCTGTGCGTGCGAGGCGAAGATGAACACGGCAGTCACTGGGCAAAGGGCAAAACCGCGCGTCGGTCTTGGTGTGGCGGGGCGGATCCTGCTGTGTCTGGTGGCAATGTCGGGCGTTGTCGTGACGATCAGTGCGATTGCGCTGGTGTCGTTCAACGACATGAAGGGCAGCCTGGAACGCATGGTCGAGGATGACCTTCGGTCGATCCTGATGGCGGACGAATTGAAGCAGCGGGTGGAATCACTGGCCGGAATGGCACCGTCGCTGTACGCGCAGGGTCTGAACCGCGACGCGCTGTTGAAGTATTCGATGAGCAGCTATTCCGAACAGGAGCGGCTGAAGCAGTTGTTGAACGTGCTTTCGGCCCGATCGGGTCTGGAAACCGGGCAGATCGAAGAGGCGCGGGTCGCTTTTTTCCTGAACCTTGATCAGCTTGCGACCAAGCTTTTTGACAGCGCCACGGTCAGCCAATCGCTGGATGCCGATATCGGCCGGCTGGCGATGTTGCAGCAAAGCGTCCCGTTGCCGGGCGAGGCTGACGCGGCGCCCCGTCTGATCTCGGGGCAGGTGCTGCAATTTCTGATCGAGGAAGACCCCGACAAGCTTGAGGCCGAGGCCGCAGAGCTGGCGCGCAGCATCAAGGCCCTTCCGGCCGACATGCCCGGTCTGGCCGAACTGGCCGAGCTTCTGGAAGCCGAGCAGGGGATCATCGGGCAGAAGCGGCGGCTGTTGGGCCTCATGGCCGAGGTGCGTGAGCTTCTGGCCAACAACGGTGCGCTGTCGACGAACCTGATCGCAGCTGCAGCGGTGGTGTCTGAACGCATAACCAACGAAGTGACCAAGGAAAGCGCCGAACGCCAGCAGCGGCTGGATCGCGGGTCGATCTGGCTGACGGTGATGGCGGCGGTATCGTTCATCGCCGCGTTGGCGACGGCATTCTATCTGCAATTCTCGGTCCGGCGGCGGATCGTGCGGCTGCGGCATGCCATGACAAGCAGCGCTGCAGAAGACGAACTGGAGGACCTGACGCGCGGCACCGACGAGATCGCCGAACTCGCCGCGACCTTCCGCTACCACATCCGCACCATCAAGGCGGCGGAGGCGGACCTGCAAAAGGCCCGCGAGACTGCCGAAGCGGCGAACGAGGCAAAGAGCACTTTCCTTGCCACCATGAGCCACGAGATACGTACACCGATGAACGGAATCATCGGGATGGCGCGGCTCTTGGAAGACACGCGGATGACCGACGAGCAGGCCGATTTCTGCCGCACGATCATTCAAAGCGCGGATTCCCTATTGGCAATCATCAACGACATCCTGGACTTCTCGAAGGTCGAAGCGGGCAAGCTGGACATCGACCCGCATCCCTTCGACCTGCGCCATTGCGTGGAGTCTGCAATCGATCTGGTCAGCGCGCGGGCCGCCGAGACAGGGATCAACCTTGCCTTCATGGTGGATGCAGCCGTTCCGCCAATAGTGGTGACGGATTCGCTGCGTCTGCGGCAAGTCCTGCTGAACCTTCTGAACAACGCGATCAAGTTCACTGAAGGCGGCGACGTGTTCCTGAAGGTCGCATTGGCAGATCAGACGGGGCCGGGCGTGACGCTGCAGTTTTCGGTATCGGATTCCGGGCCGGGAATCCCGGCTGACAAGATGGACCGGCTTTTCAAGTCTTTCAGCCAGCTTGATGCCTCGACGACGCGGCGGCATGGCGGCACCGGGCTTGGGCTGGCGATCTCGCACCGGTTCGTCGAACTGATGGGCGGGCGTATCTGGGCGGAAAGCCCGCCGGGGCAGGGCGCGACCTTTCACTTCACCGTGCAGGCCGACGCGGTGGAAGGCGGGTCCGTGCGGTCCGGTGATCTGCCGGTCCTGAAGGGCCGCCGTGTGCTGGTCGTCGATGACAACAAGGTCAACCGCAAGGTGCTTGAAGCGCAGTTGTCCGCTTGGGACATCACCCCCGTCATGGCACGCACTGCCGCCGAAGGGTTGCGGCGGGTTGCCGAGGACGGGCCGTTCGACCTGGCAATCCTTGACCTCTCGATGCCCGACATGGACGGGATCGGATTGGCGCAGGCGTTGCGCGCAGGCGCCAATCAGCCGGACTTGCCCTTGATCCTTTTCACCTCGGTCGTGCCCCTGTCCGAGGAGCAGCGTGCGCAGACCCGTGCGCTGCGTTTTGCAGAGACCCTGACCAAACCGATCAAGCCGTCGGCGCTGCAGACGGCGATCCTGGATATTCTGGGCGCGACGGCGCCGCAAGCACGGCCCCAAACCGCCCCCGTCCGCAGCGACACCGGCCTTGCCACCCGGCACCCGTTGCGCATTCTTCTGGTCGACGACAATGGCACTAACCGCAAGCTGGGCCAGAAGATGCTGGAACGGTTGGGCTATGCGCCGGACCTTGCCAAAGACGGGGCCGAAGCGGTGGCAGCGACTGCCGACAAAAAGTTCGATCTGGTGTTGATGGACGTGGAAATGCCGGTGATGGACGGCGTGGCTGCCTGCGCGGCTATCAAGGCGCGGGATGCTCTGCCGCCGCGTTTGGTTGCGCTGACCGCGAATGCGATCAGCGGCGACCGTGAAAAGTACCTGAAGGCCGGGTTCGACGGGTACCTGGCAAAACCGGTGGACCTTGCAGCACTAGAGGGTGTGTTGCGCGATACGGTCGGGGTGACGGGTTCTCTGTCCTGAATGAGGCCGTCAGACCCTTTGTGCGGTGTCATGGGTCGGCTCCTCCGTAAGCTTTGGAAAGGGCTACTTGCAGCGGCCAAGGCCGGACTGCCATTATTCGCCCCGTTCAGAACGGTCATGCTCCTTGTGTCAGGAAGCCGGTTCCTGCCACGGTGTGTTTCGCCGCCTCCTACACCGATACTCCGAAGATGCGGCCTACGCCCGCAGTGATGGCCATGGCTGCGGCGCCCCAGAAAAGTACCCGCGCAGTTGCCCGCAGTTTTGGTGCGCCTCCGGCATGGGCACCGATGGCGCCAAGACCGGCAAGGCTGACAAGCGTGGCGATCACCACCGCTGGAATGATCTGCCCCTCCGGAGCCAGCGCCGAGGCGACCACCGGCACAGCCGCCGCAACAGTGAACGTCAGTCCCGAGGCAAGCGCAGCCTGAAGCGGGTTTGCGGCGTGAACCTCGGAAAGCCCGAGTTCGTCACGGACATGGGCGCCCAGATCATCCTTCTCGGTAAGTTCGCGGGCAACCAGCGCCGCCGTCTCGGGCGAAAGCCCGCGGGATTGGTAGATGGAGGCCAATTCCCGCTCCTCCGCTTCCGGTGTGTCGATCAGGGCCTGTCGTTCGCGCGCGATGTCGGCACGTTCGACATCCGATTGCGACGAGACCGACACATATTCCCCCGCCGCCATCGACATGGCCCCCGCAGCCAGACCTGCCGCCCCTGCGATCAGGATTGCAGCGCGGCTCGGGTCCGCCGCCGCAACCCCCACGATCAGGGACGAGACCGAGACGATCCCGTCATTAGCGCCAAGCACGGCTGCGCGCAGCCACCCTGCGCGGTCCAGATAATGCAATTCCTGATGGGCGGATTGATAGGGAAGCTTCATGGGTCATCCTCGGGTATGGTCGAAAGCCACTTGAACGCGAATGCCTGACGGAAGTCTTTGCGCTAAATCAGTTTGGCAGGTTTTGGAACAGGCCGATCCGAAGGCGTGCCGGACCGGCGCCGCGAGGGACCAAGTCTGCAGCGAGGATGCGCACGCCCTTTGAAGTCGGCCGCTATCGGTAATGACGTAAATCAACGATCGTTTTTGCGTGACTGTGCTAGGTTTACATGCAGTCAAAGCGGGAGAGAATGTGATGCCTGGATCCGAAAGCAAGACGAAATCCCAGTCGACCCGTGAAGCGGTCGGAGAGGATATCCTGAACGAGTTCCAGCAGCTTCGCGCAGATGTCACGTCGCTGTCGGCGTCCTTGCAGCGCTTCGGGACCCTTCAAGCCGAAGAGTTGGCAACGCGTGCCAAGGGCGTAACCGGCGAAGCCTTGGACGAGTCGCTGCGCAGCATCCGAGAGATGCGTCAGAAGCTTGACGGGCTGCAACAGCGGCTGGAAGGGGACGTGCGCGCGCACCCTTTGGCCTCAATGGCCGGTGTGCTTTGTCTGGGTGTAATCGTTGGTCTGCTTTTCGCGCGTCGAAATTGAGTGACGGTCGGTCGGTGATGGCAGGGTTCGTGGTGCAGGTCGCGCTGGCCGGGCTGATGTTGCTTGCGGTTCTGGTCGGCGGGGGGCTTCTCGTCGGGTCTGCGGTCACAGCCTTGGCTCCGGTAATGGGGCTGTCCGGGGCGCTGGGAATCGTTGGACTTGCATTCTTTGGAGTGGCCTTGACGATTGCGTTCGTCTTGCGCGCACGGGCCCGGGCGGCCGCCAAACGACGGCGAGCCGCAGCTTCGCTGACGATGCTGGTCGATCTTGTCCTTCTGCTGTTGCCGCACAAGAATCGGCAGCGGCTGGAAGCTTGGGCCGCCGCTGGGGTTGGGATTGCGGCGCTGATTGCCCTGCTTTTGAGCCCGGAGAAAGATCCGGAGACCTGACCACTGGCTTCCGGCGTCGCGCGTCGGATGACTGCAATCAACCGTGCTGGCGAAGAATTCCGGTCGACCGGACGTGACCCGGATGCAATTGATCCTTGTCAATGTTGGCGGACTAGTTCGGCCTTATTCACCGTTTAACGCCAGCGTCGCTTCTTTTGCGGTATCGTTCCTTGCAAGGCTGGGGTGATGGTGAGCGACAAAGGCATCGTGAATGGTCCGCAGATCAGGCAGCAGTGAAGACGCAGACCGTGCAGTTTCGGCGTCGCTTCTGACGGTGAACGAACTGAAGGTCTGTTGCGACCCGGCCTCGCTGGAATTCGAAAACACCGCCACCCTCGAACCGTTGATTGGCCTGATCGGGCAGGACCGCGCTTTGGGGGCAATCCGGACGGCGGCCAGCATCCAGCACGCCGATTTCAACATTTTCGTCCTTGGTCCCACCGGGGCAGGGCGGCATTCCGCCGTGCAGACCTTGCTGGAGGCCGAAGCGGCGGGGCGAAAGGTTCCACTCGACTGGATCTACGTGAATGATTTTGCCGGCCCGGATCGGCCCAAGGCAATCGCAATGCCGTCAGGCACAGCGCGACCCCTGCAAAAGGCGATGGAAGCCTTGGTCGATGATCTGGCCAACGACATTCCCGCACTTTTCGAGTCCGAGCAGTATCAAAGCCGCAGAAGCACGTTCGAGCAGCGGCTGGCAACGCGCAAACAGGAAGCGTTCGAAAAGCTGGTGGAGAAATCGCACCAGCGCAACGTGACGATCCTGCGCACACCGATGGGGTTTGCCATAGCAGGCGTGCGCAATGGCGAGGTGATCAAGCCCGACGATTTTGCCAACCTGACGGAAGACGAGCGTCACGAGATCGAAGCCTCTGTCAACTTGACCGAGAAGGATCTTGAAAAGTATCTCAAGTCGATCCCGCGACTGGAAAAGGAACATCGCGCTGCGGTTGCCCTGTTGAATGCCGAAATGGCCAAGCAGGCGGTCGACGATGCCCTGGAAAGCGCGTTCGAGGCCTTCAGCGGTATCGAGGCGATCAACCAGCACCTGTCCGCATTGCGTGCTGATCTGATCGCGAACGCCGAGCTGTTTCTGAGCCTCGGCAATCGCCGGCAGGAAGGTCCGTTTCCGGTGGCAAGGGCGCGTGTTCACGATGAACCCGCACTTCACCGCTATGCCGTCAACGTGATGGTGTCCAACGATCCCGCAACCGCCGCCGGCGCCCCGATCATTACCGAGCCGTTGCCATCGTTGGCAAACCTGATCGGCAAGGTTGACCATATCTCGACGATGGGTGCATTGGTCACCGATTTCACGCTGATCCGGCCTGGCGCGCTGCATCGCGCGAACGGCGGATTTCTGGTCCTCGATGCGATGCGCTTGCTGAGTGAACCTTTCGCCTGGGAGGCGCTGAAGCGCTGCCTGGAAACCCGCGCCATCCGGATCAACTCTGCCGCCGAAATGCTGAGCCTGATCTCGACCAGCACGCTGGACCCCGAGCCGATCCCGCTGCAAGTGCGGGTGGTGCTGGTTGGTGACGCGCTGCTGAATGTGTTGCTGACGCTCTACGACCCCGATTTCGGGCGGCTTTTCAAGATTGGGGCCGATTTTAGTCCTGACATGGCGCGAACCCCTGAAAGCACGGGCCTGTTCGCCCGCATGGTCGCCGGGGCGTGCAAGCGTGACTGTCTTCGCCCCGTGACCCGTGACGGCGTTGCAGCACTTGTCGACATTGCGACCCGCACCGCCGAGGATCAGGGCCGGATGTCGCTACGGATCGGGGCGCTGTGGGATCTGTTGCGCGAAGCCGACTTTCTGGCCGCGTCCAGTGGCAAGGCCGTCATTGACGCTGACCAGATCGCCGCCGCCCGTTCGGCGGCCGAGCATCGCGCCGACCGGGTGCGCGAACGCCTGCAAGACCTGATCCACGAAGGCACGCTGATCATCTCCACATCTGGCAGTCACGTCGGACAGGTCAACGGCCTGACCGTAACCAGCAGTGGGCTTTTCACCTTTGGCCTGCCGATGCGCATCACGGCACGGGTGCGCATGGGCACCGGCAAGGTCATCGACATCGAGCGTGAAGTAAAGCTGGGCGGGCCGATCCATTCCAAGGGCGTTTTGATCCTGTCCTCGTACCTTGCCACGCACTATGCGGGCGACGTTCCACTTTCGCTTTGGGCCAGTCTGGTGTTCGAGCAAAGTTATGGCGGGGTCGAAGGCGACAGCGCGTCGGCCGCCGAGCTTTGCGCGCTGTTGTCGGCATTGGCGGGCATACCGATTTCCCAGTCTCTGGCCATCACCGGTTCGATCAACCAGATGGGCGAAGTCCAACCCATCGGCGGGGTCAACGAAAAGATCGAAGGTTTCTTTGATACCTGCAACGCGGCCGGTCTTACCGGCCAGCAAGGCGTCCTGATCCCGCGCCGCAATGTCCGCAATCTGATGCTGCGCGCCGATGTGATCGAGGCCGTGGCCCAGGGTCGCTTCCGCATTTACGCGATTTCGCACATCGACGAGGCGATCGAACTGCTGACGGGCCTGCCCGCGGGCATTCGCAGCGGCGACGGCGCTTTCGAGGATGGCTCGGTGAACGCCAACGTCGAGGCGCGGCTCAGGGATTTCGCCAACGCCTTGAGGGACTTCATGAAACCGCCAGATGCCGGGCCCGAGATCGATACCGACGAGTAGTGGCGCTGGTTTGTTGATTTCCACCCAGAACTGAGCCGGGTGGGCGGGTAATTTCCACTGAGAATTGAGCCATGTGAACCTTCCCCTGGAGCGGAGAGCGGCGGGGGCAACGGAGTGATCCACATGGGACTTTTGAACATCATCCGACGCATGCACTTGCGGCAGAAGCTGTCGATCCGGGAGATCGCCCGGCGCACGGGCCTGTCGCGCAATACCGTGGCCAAGCATCTGGCGGCGGGCACGATCGAGCCGAGGTTTGCCACGCCGGAACGGACGAGCAAGCTTGACCCCTTCGCCGACAAGCTGGCCGGCTGGCTGAAGACCGAGGCCGCGAAGGCACGCAAGCAGAGGCGGACGCTGAAGCAGTTGCACACCGATCTGGTGACGCTGGGCTTCACCGGTTCCTATGGCCGGGTGGCAGCCTTCGCGCGGGGGTGGCGAGCGGATCGCCAGCGCGACCAACAGACCACGGGACGCGGCACCTTTGTTCCGCTGTCATTCCGCCCGGGCGAAGCCTTCCAGTTCGACTGGAGCGAGGACTTTGCGGTTCTGGGCGGTGAGCGCAGGAAGCTGCAGGTCGCCCATGTCAAGCTGTCGCACAGCCGGGCCTTCTTGCTGCGAGCCTATCCCTTGCAGACCCACGAGATGCTGTTCGACGCGCATTGGCACGGGTTCCGGGTCTTCGGCGGCGTGCCCGGGCGCGGGATCTACGATAACATGCGCACGGCGGTGGATCGTGTCGGCCGCGGCAAGGAACGGCAGGTCAACATCCGGTTCCTGGCCATGACCAACCACTATGTCTTCGAGCCTGACTTCTGCAATCCGGCCGCAGGTTGGGAGAAAGGCCAGGTCGAGAAGAACGTCCGCGACGCTCGCCACCAGATGCTGCAAGGCATGCCGGACTTCCCCGATATCGCCGCACTGAATGCCTGGCTGGAGCAGCGTTGCCAGGAGCTGTGGCGCGAGACCGCCCATGGCACGCTGCCCGGCACGATCGCCGATGTCTGGGCCGAAGAGCAGGCCGCCCTGATGCCCTTGCCTGTCGCCTTTGACGGATTCATAGAGGTGAGCAAGCGTGTCTCGCCCACCTGCCTGATCAGCTTCGAGCGCAATCGCTACAGCGTTCCGGCGTCATTCGCGAACCGGCCCATCAGCCTGCGGATCTATCCCGACCGGCTGGTCGTGGCAGCGGAGGGTAACATCCTGTGCGAGCATCCGCGGATCATCGAACGCAGCCACCACCTGCCACCGCGGACGATCTACGACTGGCGGCATTATCTGGCTGTCGTTCAGCGTAAGCCCGGGGCGCTTCGGAATGGTGCGCCCTTCGCAGAATTGCCGTCTGCCTTCAGGCAGTTGCAGGATCACATGCTGCGCAAGCCCGGCGGTGATCGCGAGATGGCAGACATCCTCGCCCTGGTTCTTCAGCACGATGAACAGGCGGTGCTCATCGCCGTGGAGTTGGCACTGGCCGAGGGCGTGCCGACCAAGACCCATGTGCTGAACCTGCTGCACCGACTGGTCGACGGCAAGGTGATCGGTAGGCCACCACTGGATACCCCGCAGGCACTGACCCTGCGCCGCGAGCCCAAGGCCAATGTCGAACGCTATGACGGCCTGCGCAACCAGATCGCCGGAGGCCGCCATGCGTCATGATCCCGCCAGCGGCGCCATCGTCATCATGCTCCGCAGCCTGAAGATGTATGGCATGGCACAGGCCGTCACCGATCTGATCGAGCAGGGAGCACCGGCCTTTGAAGCGGCCATCCCGATCCTGTCGCAACTGCTGAAGGCCGAACTGGCTGAACGCGAGGTCCGTTCCATTGCCTATCACATGAAGGCCGCACGCTTCCCGGCCTACAAGGACCTCTCGGGCTTCGACTTCGCCGCCAGCGAGATCAACGAGGCCACCGTCAGGACCCTGCACCGCTGTGAGTTCATGGATGGCGCACAGAACATCGTGCTGATCGGCGGTCCGGGAACCGGCAAGACCCATGTCGCAACCGCACTCGGCATCCAGGCCATCGAGCATCATCGCCGCAAGGTCCGCTTCTTCTCGACGATCGAACTGGTCAACGCCCTCGAACAGGAAAAGGCAAAGGGCAAGGCCGGGCAGATCGCAGAAAGCCTGACCAAGCTCGACTTGGTGATCCTCGACGAACTGGGATATCTGCCCTTCAGCGCCTCGGGTGGGGCGCTGCTCTTCCACCTGCTAAGCAAGCTCTACGAACGCACCAGCGTCGTCATCACCACAAACCTGAGCTTCAGCGAATGGGCCACGGTCTTCGGCGACGCAAAGATGACCACCGCCTTGCTCGACCGCCTCACCCACCGCTGCCACATCCTGGAGACCGGAAACGACAGCTTCCGCTTCAAGGCCAGTTCAGCCGCAGCAGCCAGGAAGAAGAAGGAGACAAACCATGCCTTGACCCCAGCATGATACGAAATCCATAGTCAGAGGTGGCTCACTTCTCGGTGGAAAACCCGGCTCAGTTCTGGGTGGAAATCAACAACGGTGCCGTGTGCTGACCATAAATCGGAAACTCAAACGTAACGCCCAACGCGCAGCCCCCTTCGCTCCCGTTCGGCATAAATTCCTTATGTGGCGGGACTTTGGCGCAAACTGGGCAACAGTGCGGGAGCCGTCTCCGCGTTTAAACGAGCAGCCCATGTTGTTGCAGAGTTGTTGCAAAATGCCCCAAAACCGCGAAGGCCGCTAGATGAGCGGCCCGCTAACGTCTTGTAGATATTCGAGATTTTTGGCTCCGGCGGTAGGGATCGAACCTACGACCAATTGATTAACAGTCAACTGCTCTACCGCTGAGCTACGCCGGAACACGGGGGCCGTATAGCAAGCTGCGTATAGGGCGGCAAGGGGCAAAACCGGGCAATCGTGCGGTTTGCTCATGCGAGGTGGAAAATCGCGTTCGGGCCCAGGGTTGGTGATGCGGTGATCCTCTTTCTGCCATGAAGATCAATGAGATGCGCCAGGGCATTGCGACGTGCGGCTGCCAGAAGACCGGGGGGAGTGTCGGCGTAGACGCAGGCCACAAGCTCGGCCAGACCCAGCGGGCCGGTTGCCAAGGCGTCCAGGATCGCCGCCTCGCGCATCCGGCGATGGGCCAGAAGCGCGTCGATGCGCTCGGCGGGTGCCTCCACCGGGTCGCCATGACCCGGCAGGAAGCGGCGCCAAGCGCCGATCCGCAGCCGGTCAAGCGAGGCCATGTAGTCCGTCATGTCACCGTCGGGCGGCGAGACGATGGTGCTTGCCCAGCCCATCACATGATCGCCGCTGAACAGAAGATCCCCCGCCGCAAGGCAGAGGTGGCCACCGATATGGCCCGGTGTGTGCACAGCCGTGACCGACCATGTCGCGTGGCCCACGGTTTCGCCGTCCGCAAGGCTCCGGTCGGGGGCGAAGGCGTGATCAAGGCCCTCGCCGCCGCCCGGTTCCGCACCACCCGCAACCAACCGTGCCATCGCCTCGCTGCGCCCATCGGTCGCGCGGCCAAAGGCCAGCACCTCGGCCCCTGTGCGAGCGGCCAAGGCCGGAGCCAGCGCGGAATGGTCAAGATGCGCGTGGGTGACGATGATGTGGCTGACCCTCTCGCCAGCCTCAAGCGCAGCCAGCAGCGCGTCCAGATGCCCCGGCAGCGCCGGGCCGGGGTCGATGATCGCCACATGCCCCGACCCGAGGATGTAGCTGTTGGTGCCGGTTGCGGTCAGGGGCGAGGGGTTGGCTGCGCGCACCCGGCGCACCCGCACCGCAGGGTCGGGGATGCCTTCGGCCAGACCGGCCTTTCCAAGTCCGGGCGCTGCGGCTAGGCTTTCGGGCAATGGCTCTGTTTCCACGTATCCTCCCGCGCGGCCTTTACGGGCGTGCCGCCCTTATCCTGATCGTGCCCATCGTCGCGATCCAGCTTGTCGTGTCCACCGCATTCATCCAGCGCCATTACGAAGGTGTCACCCGGCAGATGACCCAGGGCGTGGCGATCGACCTTGAGTTCCTGCTGGAGGAGGTGGCCAAGGGCGCGACGCCCGCTGATGCCCGCGCCCGGGCGGTTGCGGTGGCTTGGCCGCTGGAACTGAAGGTTGTGCTGCCTGCAGGGCCGGATGCGCCGGTGGCCGACCAGCGCGGCGCGTTCGATCTGTCGGGCGGGGTGATCATCGACACGCTGCGTGCCAAATTGCCAGACCTGATGGCCGCTGACGTGACCGACCCCGAGCGTATGGTGAACCTGCGTTTTGACAGTCGGCACGGGCCGGTGCAGGTAAAGCTGGACCGACGGCGGATGGCCGCGACCAATCCGCACCAGCTTTTGGTGCTGATGATCTTCACCTCGATCCTGATGACGGTGATCGCCTACGCCTTTCTGCGCAACCAGTTGCGTCCGATCACCCGGCTGGCCGAGGCGGCGAATGATTTCGGCAAGGGCCGCGCCGTCGTCTACCGTCCGCGCGGCGCGCTTGAGGTGCGGGCAGCAGGGCGGGCCTTCCTCGATATGCGAGCCCGGATCGAACGCCAGATCGAACAGCGCACGCTGATGCTGTCCGGCGTCAGCCACGATTTGCGCACCCCCCTGACGCGGCTCAAACTGGGGCTGTCGCTGATGCCCGAGGATGACGACGTGAAGGCGCTCCTCGCCGACGTGACGCAGATGGAACGCATGGTGGACGAGTTCCTTGCCTTCGCACGCGGCGACGCGATGGAGCAGATGGTCGAGGTTGATGCCGTCGCACTGGTGCGCAGTGTGATCGCTGCGGCAGGGCGCGGCGGTGGCGCGGTCACGCTGGCGGCGGTCGAGGGCAGGGTATCCCCGGTGATGATGCGCCCGCAGGCGGTGACGCGGGCGGTCGAGAACCTGATCGGCAACGCACTGCGGTTCGGGCGGCAGATCGAGGTGTCGCTGCAGTTTTCTGACACCGCACTGCGCATCGCGGTCGAGGATGACGGTCCCGGCATCCCGGCCGATCAGCGTGACGAGGCGATGCGCCCGTTTTCACGGCTGGACCGCGCGCGCGACCCGAACCGGGGCGGCGGGGTCGGCCTCGGCTTGTCGATCGCAGCTGATATCGCGATGAGTCACGGCGGAATGCTGCGCCTTTTGCACAGCGACCGTCTGGGTGGTCTCAAGGCCGAATTGCAGATCGCGCGCTGACGCCTACTTCGACTTGCCCATCACAAGGATCCAATGCAGCCGGCTGTCGGGTGCCTCGCTCATCGCGATCCCCACGCCTACGTCGCGCATCTGCCCGATCAGCATGTTGTGCTTGTGGTGCGGCGAATTCATCCACCACTGCACCGCACGCGCACCCGAAGCAAAGCCGCGCCCAGTGTTTTCGGCGGCGGTCCGGTAGGCATAGCCCGCCCTGCGCAAGCGGTTCTGCAGCTGGCTGCCGTCGGATGATACGTGGCTGATCGACTGGCGCTTGGCATTGTCGCAGGCGTGGCCCTGCGCCGCCTTGTCCAGGTTGGGTGACAGGCGCAGCGGTGTCAGACCGCGCGCGGCGCGTTCGGCATTCAGGTGGTCGATCAACTCGGCCTGCATCGCGCCAGAGTTCGCCGGCACGTTGCAGGCGGCCTCGGCCGCAGAGACCGACACGACGGCAGCAGCAAGCGCAGCCGCAAAGGACAGGCGGAACGACATCGAGAATTCTCCCACAGGTGGCAACACCGGCAGCGTTGCGAGAGTCTTGGGCCAGACTAAGGCGAAAACTGGCGGGAAATATGATGTATTGCGATAGTCAGCTTGGCCGGGCGCACGTCAAAGGCGAGCAACCGCTGGCCCGGACGTCCCGTTTGGGCAAGCTGCCGCGCAACCGGAAACGCCAAAGTGACTGGCCTCGCAGCGGGCGACATGGTTTTGTAGCCCGCGTTGAACGCGGGGCGGTGGATGCTGGACGGTTTCATGCGCGGATTGATCGACGCGCCGCTCAATCGTGGCGGCGTCTGGCTGGCCAACCGCGGGGCTCATGCAAACGCGGTGACGCTTGCCGGGCTGGCAATCGGGCTGATTGCCGCCGCGCTGATCGGCGCTGGCGAGGCGGGTCTGATCGTGGCGCTGCCGATCCTTGCAAGCCGACTGGCCGATGGGTTGGACGGCGCTGTTGCGCGGGCGCAGGGCAAGACCGATTTCGGCGGCTACCTCGATATCGTCTGCGATTTCGTGTTCTACGGTGCGGTTCCGCTGGCATTCGTGCTGCGCGATCCGGCGGTTAACGGCGTGGCGGGGGCGTTCCTGATCGCGACCTTCTACGCCAACGGCGCCAGTTTCCTTGGCTATGCTGTTCTGGCGGCAAAGCGTGGTCTGGAAACCAGCAGCCGGGGCGAAAAGTCGCTCTATTTCACCGCCGGTTTGCTGGAAGGCACGGAAACCATAGCGTTCTTCCTTGTGATCGCGATGTGGCCCGCGCTGTTTGTCCCGGCGGCCTGGGTGTTCGGCAGCCTCTGTGTCGTCACGACGGTCTCCCGTGTCCTGCTCGCTCGGCGCGTGTTCGGGCGCTGACCGTCACATCACCGCCTCGCGAAACCGAAAGAAGCCATGCGTCGCATGGGGCCAAGCATCTCGGTCATGTGCGCGCAGCACCCTGACCAGCGAAAGGCCACGCGGTTCGGCCAGCTTTTGCACTTCGGCAAGCAGGTGCGCCACCGGCCCGACCGGGGCATAGGGCGTCATGATCTGCCGCGCGCCAAGGGCCGCCGCGTGATCTACCAGCGCCGCGAGGTCCGCCGCCCCGAACCGCCGCGCCTGCGGTGCCTCCAGCCGTTCCAGCGCATCGTCCAGCGCCTTTGCGGTGAACGCCATGACCGCAGGTGCTACCGTCAGCGGCGACCGCCCTGCCGGATGGCTCAGCGCCGCGACGCCGACCAGGGGGCAGGGCACGGTCACCGGCTCGGCCGAAAGATCCTCCTCGGTCACAAGAACCAGCGCAGGCGCGGCCGGGTCGGGCGTGTCACCAAGCGGGGCTGGGCGCGGGGCAGGGTGCGGCGTACCCCGCAACGGCAGGGCAACTGTGGCCAGCCCCTGCGGTGCAAATCGCCCTTCGGTGTTCCGCGCGATGTTGTCGGCCGTCGCAAGATAGGTCTTGCCCGGCGTGTGCAGCCCCGCGACCCACCGCCAGCTCAGCGTGTTCGACGCAGGATCGCCGTCGATCAAATGCCGCAGAAAGAAATCCGCCCCCAACTCCCACGGCAACCCCAGAGTGAAGATCCAGATCGAGGCGAACCACATCCGCGCATGGTTGTGCAGATAGCCCGTCGCCCCCAGTTCGCGCGCCCAGTGATCGAACCCGTCAATGCCGGTCCGTCCCTCGCAGGCATCCTCCCATCGCGCCCGAAGCCCCGCTTCGACCTGCACCCGGTCCAGTGCCGCATGCAGCCCCTGCCGGTAGTCAGACCACACCGCCGGGCGCAGTTCCAGCCAGCCTTTCCAGTAGGTCCGCCACCAGACTTCGGCCAGAAACTTGTCCGCACCGCCCGGATACGCCGCCTGTACCGCTGCAATCACCTCGGCCTCGGTCACCAGCCGGTGGCGCAGCCATGGTGACAGACCCGACACGTGCGGATGGCCCGCCACGTCGCGATTGCGGTTCGCCGCATAGGCCAGCCCCGCACGCGGCAAAAAGCCGTGCAGCCGGGCCAGCCCCGCCGCGCGGGTGGGAAGGGGAATGAAATCTGTCATGCACCGGGTTTAAGCCGCCTGCGCTCTGCGGCAAGGCGGCTCGCCCCGTTTTGCAGACCCGCCCTTGCGGCCCCCGCGACGCGCCACTAAGACTCTGGCAACACTTCAGGCGATATTCCGACACGAATGACAGAGGCAGGGCTCAGATGCGCGATCCGGTAGACCACTACATGAATACCCTCGTCCCCATGGTCGTCGAACAGACCAGCCGGGGCGAACGTGCCTACGACATCTTCAGCCGGATGCTGAAGGAGCGGATCATCTTCCTCGGCGGCCCGGTGCATGACGGCATGTCCAGCCTGATCTGCGCCCAGCTTCTGTTCCTTGAATCGGAAAACCCGTCCAAGGAAATCTCGATGTACATCAACTCGCCCGGCGGCGTGGTGACCTCGGGCCTCTCGATCTACGACACGATGCAGTACATCAAGCCGAAGGTCTCGACGCTGGTGATCGGGCAGGCGGCCTCGATGGGCTCGTTGCTGCTGACGGCCGGGCATCCTGGGATGCGCTTTTCCCTGCCGAACAGCCGCGTCATGGTTCACCAGCCCTCGGGCGGCTATCAGGGTCAGGCGACCGACATCATGATCCACGCCCGCGAGACGGAAAAGCTGAAGCGCCGTCTGAACGAGATCTACGTCAAGCACACCGGCAACACCTACGAGGCGGTCGAAGCTGCGCTGGAACGCGACAACTTCATGTCGGCCGAAGATGCCAAGGCCTGGGGGCTGATCGACAGCATCCTCGAAAGCCGCGGCAAGGCGGACGACACGTCCAAGTGATAACGGCGCCCCGTGGCTGCATGACGCTTGCGGGGCGATTTGCGATTGTGGAGCTTTCGGGCTTGGCCTAAGCTCCACATAACACTCGCTGACCAGGTTCCCGGTCAGTTTTGGCGACAGCGGCTAGAGGACTGCGGATGGCGAATAATTCAGGCAGCGACAGCAAGAATACGCTTTACTGTTCCTTCTGCGGCAAAAGCCAGCATGAGGTGCGCAAGCTGATCGCGGGCCCAACGGTCTTTATCTGCGACGAATGCGTCGAACTCTGCATGGACATCATCCGCGAAGAGACCAAGACCTCGGGCCTGAAGTCCACCGACGGGGTGCCGACGCCGCGCGATATCTGCAAGGTGCTCGACGATTACGTGATCGGCCAGATCCACGCCAAGCGGGTTCTGTCGGTGGCGGTCCACAACCACTACAAGCGGCTCAACCATTCGTCCAAGACGGATATCGAGCTGTCAAAGTCGAACATCCTTCTGATCGGCCCGACCGGCTGCGGCAAGACCCTGCTGGCGCAGACTCTGGCCCGCATCCTCGACGTGCCCTTCACGATGGCAGATGCCACCACGCTTACCGAAGCCGGCTATGTCGGCGAAGACGTCGAAAACATCATCCTGAAACTGCTTCAAGCCTCCGAATACAACGTCGAACGCGCGCAGCGCGGCATCGTCTACATCGATGAGGTCGACAAGATCACCCGCAAGTCCGACAATCCCTCCATCACCCGCGACGTGTCGGGCGAGGGCGTGCAACAGGCGCTTCTGAAGATCATGGAAGGCACCGTCGCCAGCGTTCCGCCGCAAGGTGGCCGCAAGCATCCGCAGCAGGAATTCCTGCAGGTGGACACGACCAACATCCTCTTCATCTGCGGCGGCGCGTTTGCTGGGCTGGAAAAGATCATCGCACAGCGCAACAAGGGTTCGGGTATCGGCTTTGGCGCCGACGTCAAGGGTCCCGAGGAACGCGGTGTGGGGGAACTCTTCAAGGAGCTTGAGCCGGAAGACCTCCTGAAATTCGGCCTGATCCCGGAATTCGTGGGTCGTCTGCCGGTGATCGCCACCCTGACCGACCTCGACGAGGCGGCGCTGGTGACGATCCTGACCGAACCGAAGAACGCGCTCGTCAAGCAATACCAGCGTCTGTTCGAAATCGAAGGCACCAAGCTGACCTTCACCCCCGACGCCCTGACCGCCATCGCCAAGCGCGCGATCAAGCGCAAGACCGGCGCTCGCGGCCTGCGATCGATCATGGAGGATATCCTCCTCGACACCATGTTCGAACTCCCGGGCATGGACTCGGTCGAAGAAGTCGTGGTCAAGGACGAAGCGGTCAACAACGGTGCCAAGCCCATGCTGGTCTACACCGAGACGAAAAAGAAAGACGCCGTGAAGGCCTGAACGGCCTTTGCTGCGTTACGGATCAAGGCGGGCAGTTTGCCCGCCTTTTCCTTTGCGCCAACCCGCCGCAGGCTTGGCTTGACCCTAGACCTTGCGGGCGGTTTCGGTCATATGGAACCAACGACGGAGGCTTGCGCATGTATTTTCTGAAACGTCTTCTGACCTGGTGGAACAGCCAGACGCTGGGCACCCAGATCTTCACCGCACGCAATGGCGTGAAGGTGGGCGAGGATGCGGCAGGAAACATCTTCTACGAAACCCGCGACCGCAAGCGCCGCTGGGTCATCTTCAACGGCGATATGGAAGCATCGCGCGTGACGCCCGATTGGCACGGCTGGCTGCACCACACCTTTGACCAGCCGCCAACCGTGGCTCCGCTCAAGCACAAGCCTTGGGAAAAGACCCACGAAGCCAACATGACCGGCACCGATACCGCCTATGTGCCCCCCGGCTCAATCCGCAAGGCCGACCCCGTCGCCCGGCGCGACTACGAGGCGTGGCAGCCCGAGTGATGGCGTATGAGCGCGCAGAGATTGCGGCCGGCGCGGCCGTGATGGTGGTGGCGGCAGGGTTCTTCCTCTACGCCGCCAACGGTGCAGGCTTCGCCCGCGAGGCCGGAACCTATCCGCTGACCGCCAGCTTCCGCTCGGTCGAAGGCATCACCATCGGGTCGGATGTGCGGCTTGCCGGCGTCAAGGTCGGCAGCATCACGGACCTGACGCTGAACCCGCAAACCTTCTTCGCCGACGCCAGAATCGAACTGCAGGACACCATCCAGCTTCCCACCGATTCCGCGATTCTGATTTCTTCCGAAGGGCTTCTGGGCGGCAACTTCGTCGAGATCATTCCCGGCGGCGCCTTGGAAAACCTCGAACCGGGGTCCGAGATCGAAGACACGCAAGGTGCGGTCAGCCTCATCACCCTCCTGATGAAATTCGTCGGCGGCGACAGCGCGGACGAAACGGCGACGCCATGAAGCGGTTGGCACTTCTGGCCGCCATCCTCGCCAGCCCCGCGATGGCGCAGAGCTATACCGAGGCCGAAGGCGGCACCCTGCGCTGGCTTGACAAGCTGACCAGCGAAACCGGTGACGTCGAACTCAGCCGCGGCCAATCGGCCAAGATCGGCCGCCTCGTGGTGCAACTTGACAGCTGCCGCTACCCCACCGACAACCCCGCCTCCGACGCCGAGGCGCATCTGACGATGGTGGATGGCGGGCTGCAAAAGACCGTGTTCTCCGGCTGGATGCTTGCCTCCAGCCCCGCGCTGTCGGCGCTCGATCATCCGCGCTACGATGTCTGGGTGCTGCGCTGCGTGCTGCCCGAAATCGCCGACCCCGCCACGACCCCGGCGGCCGAGGGCGAATAGCCCGGCGGATCAAAAGTCGCGCTCCGGGACAAGGCATCCTGCAACATCTGGTGATAGGCGCCGCGCGACACTTCCACCCCGCCCAGGCTGGCAAGATGCGGCGTCAGGAACTGGGTATCGAACAGCGTGAAGCCGCCCGCCCGCAGCCTGTCCACCAGCCAGGCCAGCGCCAGCTTTGACGCATCGGTGCGGCGCGAGAACATGCTTTCGCCAAAGAACGCCGAGCCAAGCTTTACCCCGTAGACCCCGCCCACCAGCGTGTCGCCCTCCCAGACCTCAAGGCTATGCGCAAACCCCGCCGCATGCAGCGCGCGGTACAGCGTCTGGATCTGGCGGCTGATCCACGTCTCCTCGCGGTCGGCGCAGGCTGTCACGACCGCGTCAAATGCCCGGTCCACCGTCACGGTCACGCCAGCGCGCCGGATATGCCGCGCCAGACTGCGCGAGATGTGAAAGCCGTCCAATGGCAGAATGCCCCGCTTGCGCGGATCGACCCAATGCACTTCGGTATCGTCGCGGCTTTCGGCCATCGGGAAAATCCCCAACGCATACCCGCGCAGCAGCGTTTCAGGCGTCAGATCAGGGTGCGGGCCGATCTGCATCAGCGCGGGGAAGGGGCGGGTGCCGCCCCTTCGCTCAGTTGCCGAACTGGTTGGCGAGCCATTTCTCAAGCCAATGGATGGTGTAATCGCCCGACTGGATATCAGGCTCCGCCAGAAGCGCATGAAACAGGGGCGTCGTCGTGTCGATGCCGTCCACCACCAATTCACCCAACGCCCGCCGCAGGCGCGCCAAAGCCTCGGGCCGGTCGCGGCCATGCACGATCAGCTTGCCGATCAGGCTGTCGTAATAGGGCGGGATCGAATAGCCCGAATACAGCGCGCTATCCATCCGCACGCCATAGCCACCCGGCGCGTGGAACATCCGCACCCGGCCGGGACAGGGCGAGAAGTTCGGCAGCTTCTCGGCGTTGATCCGCACCTCGATGGCGTGACCGTTGATCTCCAGATCATCCTGCCCGAAGGACATCTCCATCCCCGCCGCCACCCGGATCTGTTCGCGCACAAGGTCGACGCCAAAGATCGCCTCGGTCACCGGATGTTCCACCTGCAACCGCGTGTTCATCTCGATGAAGTAGAACTCGCCGTCCTCATACAGGAACTCGATTGTCCCTGCGCCGATATAGTTGATCTTGGCAACGGCATCGGCGCAAACCTTGCCGATCCGCGCCCGCATCGCCGGGGTAATCGCGGGGCCGGGGGCCTCTTCGAACACCTTCTGGTGGCGGCGCTGCAACGAACAGTCGCGTTCGCCCAGATGCACCGCCTTGCCCTTGCCGTCACCGAACACCTGAATCTCGATATGGCGCGGCTTTTGCAGGTATTTCTCGATATAGACCTCGTCGTTGCCAAAGGCGTTCTTCGCCTCGGACCGCGCGGTGCGGAAGGCCACTTCCAGCTCCTCGGCGTTCTTGGCGACCTTCATCCCGCGCCCGCCGCCGCCAGCGGTCGCCTTGATGATCACGGGAAACCCGATCCCCGCCGCCACACCAATTGCGCTCTCAAAGTCCGCCACGCCGCCTTCCGACCCCGGCACCACCGGAATCCCCAGCGCCTTTGCGGTCTCCTTGGCGGTGATCTTGTCGCCCATGATGCGGATGTGTTCCGCAGACGGGCCGATGAACGTCAGCCCGTGGTCTTCCAGCGCCTGTGCGAAGGCCGCGTTCTCGCTCAGGAACCCGTAGCCCGGATGCACCGCCTGCGCGCCCGTGATCTCGCAGGCCGAGATTATCGCCGCCTTCGACAGATAGCTTTCCGAACTTGGTGCAGGTCCGATGCAGACGCTTTCGTCCGCCATCCGCACATGCATCGCATCGGTGTCGGCGGTCGAATGCACCGCGACCGACTTGATCCCCATTTCCTGGCAGGCGCGGATCACGCGAAGGGCAATCTCGCCCCGATTGGCGATCAGGATTTTCTCGAACATGGCGCTACTCGATGATCATCAAGGGCGCGCCGTATTCGACGGGCGATCCATCCTCGACGACGATGCGCTTGACCGTGCCGGCACGCGGCGCGGGGATGTGGTTCATGGTTTTCATCGCCTCGATGATCAGCACGGTCTGACCTTCCGTCACCGCCTGGCCGATGGCGACAAACGGCGTCGCCCCCGGTTCGGCCGACAGATACACCGTGCCAACCATAGGCGAGGTGACCGCACCCGGATGTTGCGCCGGATCTTCCGGCGCTGCGGGGGCAGCAGCCGCCACCGCAGCGGGGGCAGGGGCGTAATGCTGCGCCGGGGCAGGGGCGGCAGTCGTCACCGAAACGATGTTCGATTGCTTGACCACGCGCACGTCAAGGCTGTCATCCTCGCCGTATTCGCGCTTTACCGATAGCTCGGTCAGATCGTTCTTGTTCAGAAGTTCTGCGAGCGCCGAGATGAAGGCGACGTCTGCGTCCGGGTTCTGTTTGCTCATGCCGTCCTCTGCCATTGACGTTTCTTGGCCGCGCGTTTCGCACAGCGTTGCGTCTGGCGCTTATACGCGAGGCCGTCATGGCTGAAAAGCGGCGATCTTGGTGCCGCCGTTTTGGGCAGTTTTCCCGCCAACCGGGCCGGCTTCACGAAAAACCCTTCCGCCAAAAATTTACCGTTTGATAAAAAAAAGAACCTGTGCAAGCCTTTCCCTCAGGGAAACAAGGGGAGGTCACGCGACCGATGACGAACAGCCCGCTGACGCCCGGCATCGTTCCGGGCCGCCTGCCAGCCACCGCCTATCAGGCAAACTTCGACGATCACACGCCGCCCTTCGATGCGCACGAGGCGCGGGTGGCGGCGGATCGTTGCTACTTCTGCCACGATGCGCCCTGCATCACGGCCTGCCCGACCTCGATCGACATTCCCCTCTTCATCCGCCAGATCGCCACCGGCACGCCCGAAGCGGCCGCAAAGACGATCTGGGATCAGAACATCCTCGGTGGCATGTGCGCCCGCGTCTGCCCCACCGAAACCCTGTGCGAAGAGGCTTGCGTCCGCGAAGCCGCCGAAGGCAAGCCGGTCGAAATCGGTCTCCTGCAACGCTACGCGACCGACGTCGTGATGCAAAAGGGCGTCCACCCCTTCAAGCGCGCCGTCCCCACCGGCCTGCGCGTTGCGGTCGTGGGCGCAGGGCCAGCGGGCCTTGCCTGCGCGCACCGTCTGGCAATGCACGGGCACGACGTCGTGGTGCTGGAACGCCGCGCCAAGGCAGGTGGCCTCAACGAATACGGCATCGCCTCCTACAAGGCGACGAACGGCTTCGCGCAGGCCGAGGTTGACTGGCTGCTAAAAATCGGCGGCATCGAAATCCGAACCGGGGTCGAACTTGGCCGCGATGTGACACTTGCCCAACTGACCGCAGACTATGACGCGGTGTTCCTTGGCATCGGCCTCGCTGGCGTCAACGCCTTGCGCGCGGCGGGCGAGGAACTGGCGGGCGTGCGCAACGCCGTCGACTTCATCGCCGAGTTGCGCCAGTCCGGCGACCTCTCCACCCTTCCGGTTGGCCGCGATGTTGTGGTGATCGGCGGCGGCATGACCGCCGTGGACGCCGCCGTCCAGTCCAAGCTTCTCGGCGCGGAAAACGTCACCATCGTCTACCGCCGAGGCGCCGAGAAGATGAGCGCGTCCAGCTACGAACAGGAGCACGCCGTCAAGGCCGGTGTCCGCATCATCCACAACGCGGCACCCCTCCGCGTTCTGGGTGATGGTCGCGCCGAAGCGGTGGAATTCGCCTACACCGAAGATGGCCCGAACGGCCTGACCCTGCGGCCAGAAACCTTTACCCTGAAGGCCGACCAGGTGTTCAAGGCCATCGGACAAACTTTGGACGGCGCGCCCGAGGGTCTTCCGGTGGCCGGTGGCAAGATCGCGGGTCCCGCTGCCCGCGTCTGGGTTGGCGGCGACTGCGCTGCGGGGGGGGAGGATCTGACCGTCACCGCCGTCGCCGAAGGCCGCGACGCCGCCGAGGCGATTCACCGACATCTGATGGGCCAGCGATGACTCCGGCTTGCGCATCCACCGCCCGGCGTCTATCGCTGGGCCAGTTTTCGGACCACGAGGCCAATGGACGCGCTCATCGAAACCACCCTGGCCTTCGTGCGGGAAAACGCCGCCTGGGCATTCTGGATCTCGCTGGTCTTCGCCATCGGCGAGAATCTTGCGTTGATCTCGATCGTCATCCCCTCGACAGCGATCCTTCTGGGCGTGGGCGCGCTGGTGGCGACGGGGCAGGTGGATTTCCTGCCGATCTGGGCCGGGGCGACGATCGGTGCGATCATTGGCTCGTTCATCTCCTACGCGATAGGCTGGGTGTACGGCGACACGCTTCTGTCGTTCCGTCCGGTCGCCAAACATGCGGACCTGATCGAAAAGGGCAACGCCGCCTTCCGCCGCTGGGGGGCGCTTGCCGTGCTGATCGGCCACTTCTTCGGCCCCTTGCGCGCGGTGGTGTTCCTGATGGCCGGCATCGCCCGGCTGAACCTGCCGGTCTTTATCGTGATCAACGTCGTCGGCTGCGCGCTCTGGGCCTATGTCACGCCGAAATTCGGCGAGGTTGCGGGCTACGTCTTCGGCTGGATCTGGCGCGCGCTCGGTTTCTGACCCTTTCCCCATCCACCCCACCGCTGGCCGCCCCGCGGGGCGCCGCCGTCTTTTCCTGAGGAGGACGCAATGGCAAGCCTTGCCTCGAACTTCATCGGCATCAAATCCCCCAATCCGTTCTGGCTGGCTTCCGCGCCGCCCACGGACAAGGAATACAACGTCCGCCGCGCCTTCGAGGCCGGGTGGGGCGGGGTGGTCTGGAAGACCCTCGGTTCCGAAGGCCCGCCCATCGTCAACGTAAACGGCCCGCGCTACGGCGCTATCTGGGGCGCCGATCGCCGCCTGCTGGGCCTGAACAACATCGAACTCATCACCGACCGCCCGCTCGAGGTGAACCTGCGCGAGATCAAGTCCGTCAAGCGCGACTACAAGGACCGGGCGATGATCATCAGTCTGATGGTCCCCTGCGACGAGGATTCGTGGAAGGCCATCCTGGCCCAGATCGAGGATACCGAGGCCGACGGGGTCGAATTGAACTTCGGCTGCCCGCACGGCATGGCCGAACGCGGCATGGGCTCGGCGGTGGGGCAGGTGCCGGAATACATCGAAATGGTCACCCGCTGGGTCAAGCAATACTCTCGCATGCCCTGCATCGTGAAGCTTACCCCCAACGTCACCTCGATCCTCCCGCCCGCAGAGGCCGCGCATCGGGGTGGGGCGGATGCGGTCAGCCTCATCAACACGGTGAAATCCATCACCAACGTCGATCTCGACCACTTCTCGCCGTTCCCGATGATCGACGGCAAAGGCTCGCACGGCGGTTACTGCGGCCCCGCCGTCAAGCCCATCGCGCTCAACATGGTGGCAGAAATCGCCCGCAACCGCGAAACCCGCGGCCTGCCGATCTCCGGCATCGGCGGCGTCACCACCTGGCGCGATGCCGCTGAATTCCTGGCACTTGGCGCGGGCAACGTGCAGGTCTGCACCGCAGCCATGACCTACGGCTTCAAGATCGTGCAGGAAATGATCTCCGGCCTGTCGCAATACCTCGATGAAAAGGATATGGCGCTGTCCGACCTCGTCGGCCGCGCCGTGCCGAACTTCGTCGAATGGCAGGAGTTGAACCTCAACTACGTCACCAAGGCCCGCATAAACCAGGATCTCTGCATTTCCTGCGGGCGCTGCTTCGCGGCCTGCGAGGATACCAGCCACCAGGCCATCGCGATGACCCCTGACCGCGTCTTCACCGTGAAGGACGACGAATGCGTCGCCTGCAACCTGTGCGTCAACGTATGCCCGGTCGATGACTGCATCACGATGGAGGAACTTCCGAAAGGTGCCATCGACCTGCGCACCGGCAAGCCTGTCAGTGACTACGCCAACTGGACGACGCACCCCAACAACCCCGGCGCCGTCGCAGCGGAGTGAGCGTTGCCCGACCCCACCGCCCTTGACCGGGCCGCCAACTTGATAACGACAGCGGCCCGCGACCGGTCCGGGCCGCTGATCGTCGCCATCGACGGGCGCAGCGGGGTCGGCAAATCCACCTTCGCCGCGGCACTGGCTGACCGGCTAACTGCGCGGGTGATCGAAGGCGACGATTTCTACGCCGGCGGCACCGGCATCCTTGGCATCAGCCCGGAAAGCCGCGCCGCACTCTGCATAGACTGGCAGGCACAGGCCCGGGTGCTTGCAACCCTGCGCGCGGGCCAAGCCGCCCGCTATCACGCCTTCGACTGGGATGAGTTCGACGGCAGCCTTCAGACCACCGCAACCACAGTGGACCCCGCGCCGATCATCCTTCTCGAAGGCGTCTACGCCGCACGGCCCGACCTCCGCGACCTCGTCGACCTTCGCCTTCTGCTGCTGGTGCCCGACGCCCTGCGCCTGTCACGCCTTGTCGCGCGCGAAGGCGAGATCGGCCCGTGGGAAACCCAGTGGCACGAGGCCGAGGAGTGGTATTTCACCCACGCCGCCCCGGCCGAGGCTTTCGATCTGGTGCTTGACCTCGACAGCCTGTCCTAGACCAGCGCGGCGCCCAGCATGGCCAGCGCATGCGCCGTCGCGGCCTTGCGCACTTTCGCCCGCCCGATCGCGCCAAACTCCACGGTCTCCACCCGCGTCGGCTCACCCCGCCGCGCAAGGCCGAAACACACCCGCCCCTCCGGCTTGAACTCCGATCCGCCCGGCCCGGCGATCCCGGTGACCGACACCACCAGTTCCACCCCCGACCGCGCCAGCGCGCCCTCGGCCATCTCCTGCGCGACCGGTTCCGACACCGCGCCATGCGCTTGCAAGGTTGCCTCGGACACGCCCAGCATCTGAACCTTGGACGCGTTGGAATAGGTGACGAACCCGCGTTCGAACACGTCCGACGACCCGGCAACGTCGGTCAGCGCGGCGGCGACCATCCCGCCAGTGCAGCTTTCGGCGGTGGCAATGCGGATGCCCCAGAACCGGGCCTGTCGCAGAACCTCCTCCGCCTTCATCGCAGGATCACCCCATGCGCCACACCCGCCGCCACCATCACGGCAAGCCCGGCGAACACCCCTGCGATCAGGTCATCCAGCATCACGCCCACCACGTCGCCGCGCCGGTCGGCCCAGCCAACCAGCCACGGCTTCCAGATATCGAACAGGCGAAAGAACACAAACGCCGCCACCCATCCCGGCCACGCCACATGCGCCCAGTCCTGCATCCCCAGGTTCCAGAATGCGAACGCGGGAAACAGCAGCGCGATCCATTGCCCCGCCACCTCGTCAATCACAATCTCGCCGGGGTCGGCTCCGGGGCGGTCCTTCAATTCCCGCGCGCAGGCCCAAAAGCCGATCGCCGTCACCGCCACCGTCGCACCCAGCAAGGTCCAGACGCCAAAGGTCCGGTCGATCATCAACCCCAGCAGGATCGCCACCGCCGATCCCCACGTGCCGGGGGCAGGGCGCATCAGCCCCACGCCGAAAAAGATGCTCCACGCCCGGCTCATGCCCGCACCAGCGCGGCCGTGGCTATCGCGGCGATGCCTTCTTCGCGCCCGGTAAATCCCAGCCGCTCCGACGTCGTCGCCTTCACCGAAACCAGCCCCACATCAACCCCCATGATCCGCGCCAATTCAGATTGCATTTCAATAGCATGTGGCCCGATCTTCGGACGTTCGCAGACCAGCGTCACGTCGCAATTGGCCAGCCGATACCCGCGCTTGGCCATCAGATCAGCCGCATGGCGCAGGAAGATGTGGCTCGCCGCCCCCTTCCACTGCGGGTCGCTTGGCGGGAAATGCCGCCCGATGTCGCCCTCGGCCAAGGCGCCGTAGATCGCATCGGTCAGCGCATGCATCCCTACATCGGCATCCGAATGTCCCAGCAGCCCGCGCGAATGTGGCACCTTCACCCCGCATAGCCAGACATGGTCGCCCTCGCAAAAGGCGTGCACGTCATAGCCGTTGCCCAACCGCACATCCATCATCCGGCCCTTCAGGATCGCCTCGCCACGCGCAAAGTCGCCGGGAAAGGTCAGTTTCAGGTTCTGTTCGTCGCCCTCGACGATGGCCACGTCAAGCCCCGTCGCCCGTGCCACCTCCACATCATCCGCCGCACCGCCCGGATGCGCCCGATGTGCTGCCAGAATAGCCTCGAACCGAAACGCCTGCGGTGTCTGCGCGCGGTAAAGGCCGTCGCGACTTTGCGTCCCCGCCACCAGCCCGGCCTCGCCCCGCCACAACGCATCGGTCACCGCAAGGGCAGGGGCCGCACCCGGATGCTCGTCCAGCGCCGCCACCAGCCGCCCGATCAACGCCGCGGAAGGAAAAGGTCGCGCCCCATCATGGATCAGCACGCGCGTCGCCCCGGTTCCCGCCAACGCCTCCAGCGCCGCCTTCACTGATGCGTCCCGCGTCGCGCCCCCCTCAACCAGCCGCACGCCAACTCCCAGCGCCTCCGCCCGCGTCCGATCCTCCGGATGGATCACAAGCACCACATCCATCCCCCGAAATGCCGCCAGCGTGTGCGCCAGCACTGGCCGCCCCGCCAGCAGCTGCCATTGCTTCGGTACCTCGCCCCCGGCGCGCGTGCCCCGGCCAGCGGCAACGATGATGACAGCAGTGCTCATGGGGTTCCCTTCGGCTTTGCCAATGTCTAGGCCAGTGCGCTTCGCCTGACAATCTGGCGCGGGATCAGGCGCAAGCGCCTATAATTTGTGCATCGCATGTTTTTCAGCCATAAACTGCGGTCCTGAGCTTGGCCCATCGGGGCCGCGTAGTTAGCTCATGGTTCTAGCGCACAAGGATTAGGCAGTTGCCCATCGCCCTCGGCCCCCTGCGGATCGACCCTCCCGTTCTTCTGGCCCCCTTGGCCGGGATCACCGACCTGCCGTTTCGCAGGATGGTCGCCCGTTTCGGTGCGGGGCTCGTGGTATCCGAGATGGTCGCCTCCGAAGAAATCGTCCGCGCCCGCCCCGAAGCCCGCGCCCGCGCCGAGCTTGGCCTTGGTGATCAGGCAACCTCGGTGCAGCTTGCCGGCCGCGAACCTTACTGGATGGCCGAAGCCGCTCGGCTCGTCGAAGGGCAGGGCGCGCGGATCATCGACATAAACATGGGCTGCCCCTCAAAGCGGGTGACCACCGGCCTCTGCGGCTCGGCGCTACTGCGCGACCTCGACCTCGCGCTGACGCTGATCGAAGCGGTGGTTAAGGCCGTCCGCGTCCCCGTCACGCTGAAAACCCGCCTCGGCTGGGACGACACGCTGCACAACGCCCCCGACCTCGCCAAACGCGCCGAAAGCGCCGGCGTGCAGATGATCACCATACATGGCCGCACCCGCTGCCAGTTCTACAAGGGCGCCGCCAACTGGCAGGCAATCCGCGCGGTGAAAGAGGCCGTCAGCATCCCCGTCATCGCCAACGGCGACATCATCGACACGCCAACCGCCCGCGAAGCCCTCCGTCTTTCCAACGCCGATGGCGTGATGATCGGGCGCGGCGCCCAAGGCGCGCCCTGGCGGCTGGCGGAAATCGCGCACGACCTCTTCGCCGCACCCGCACCGGCCATCCCCGACGGCTCCCAGCGCGCCGAAATGATCCTCGCCCATTACGACGATATGCTGTCGTTCTACGGCCTCGACCTAGGCCTCAAGATGGCCCGCAAACACCTCGGCTGGTATCTGGAGGAGGCGGGCCTCGACCACGCCCGCGAAGCCATCCTGACCGCCACCGATCCCGCCACCGTCACCCGCCTCCTGCGCGACGCCTTTGCCGACATGGAGCTTGCCGCATGACGCCATACCGCATGCCATACCCGGTGCCTGGCGTGATCTGGGCCTCGCTCCCGCTGCCAGCGCTCCTCCTCGACGCCACCGCCCATATCATCGAGGTCAACCCGGCTGCGGAAACCTTCCTGAACTCTTCCGAAAAGGCGCTTCGCGGCCAGCCCGCCTTCGACCGCCTGTCGATCGACGCTCCGATGGAGGAAGCGCTGGCCCGCGCCCGCGCCAACCAGTCGCCCCTCAACATCAACGATGTCGATGTCACCACCGGCGAACGCCCGCCCGTGCAATGCACGATCCACGTCGCGCCCATGCACGACAACCCCGATGTCATCATGCTGATCCTCAGCCCGCGCGAAATCGCCGACCGTCTCGGCCGCTCGATGGGCGTCAAATCCGCCGCGCGCTCGGCAATCGGGATGGCCGAGATGCTGGCGCATGAAATCAAGAACCCGCTGGCCGGAATTTCCGGGGCGGCACAGCTTCTGTCGATGGGCCTTTCGCCCGAAGATCAGGAACTGACCGACCTCATCGTCGTCGAAACCCGCCGCATCGTGAAACTTCTCGAACAGGTCGAACAGTTCGGCAACATCCGCCCCCCGGACCGCAAGCCCGTCAACATCCACGACGCGCTCGACCGCGCCCGCAAATCCGCCCTCGTCGGTTTCGCCGCCCACATGACGATCACCGAAGATTACGACCCCTCGCTGCCCCCGACCTTCGCCGACGGCGACCAGTTGATGCAGGTGTTCCTCAACCTCATCAAGAACGCGGCCGAGGCGTGCAAGACCGGCGGCACGATCCGCCTCCACACCTTCTATGACCTCTCGCTCCGCCTGCGCAGCAAGGATGGCAAACCCGCCGCCTTGCCCCTGCAAATCGAGATCATCGACGACGGCCCCGGCATCAAGCCCGAAATCGCCGCCGAGATTTTCGAGCCCTTCGTCTCGGGCCGCGAAAACGGCACCGGGCTTGGCCTCGCGCTCGTCTCCAAGATCATTTCCGACCACGAAGGCTGGATCTCGGTCGACAGCACCCCCGGCCGCACCGCCTTTCGCGTATCGTTGCCGATGGCACCAAAAGACAAGAAACCCCTGAAGGAGGCCCCGTAATGGATGGCACTGTTCTGGTTGCGGATGATGACCGCACGATCCGCACGGTGCTGACCCAGGCGCTGACGCGCGCGGGCTGCAAGGTGCACGCCACCTCCAGCCTGATGACGCTGATGCGCTGGGTCGAGGAAGGCAAGGGCGACCTCGTCATCTCCGATGTCATCATGCCCGATGGCAACGGGCTCGACGCGCTGCCCCGCATCTCGAAAATGCGTCCCGGCCTGCCGGTGATCGTGATTTCGGCGCAAAACACCATCATGACCGCGATCCAGGCGGCCGAGGCCGAGGCGTTCGATTACCTGCCGAAACCCTTCGACCTGCCCGATCTGATGAAACGCTCTGCCCGCGCGCTCGATCAGAAGCGCCGTGGCCCCAAGGTCGTGATCGCCCCGCGCGATCCCGGCGACGACCTGCCGTTGGTGGGGCGGACCACCGCGATGCAGGCGCTCTACCGCCTTGTCGCGCGCGTCATGAACACCGATCTTTCCGTCCTCATCACGGGTGAATCTGGCACCGGAAAATCGCTCATCGCCCGCGCGATCCACGATTTCTCCGACCGCCGCACCTTGCCCTTCGTGGTGGCCCAGGCCGCCGATCTGCAGGGTGTCGATGGCCCTTCTACCCTGCTCGCCAAGGCTCGCGGCGGCTCCATCGTGTTCGACGAGGTGGCCGATTACGACGATGACACCCAGGCTCGCGTCGTGCGGATGCTCGACATGCTGGGTGACAACGCGCCGCGCATCATGGCCACCAGTCAGGTCGATCTGGCGCAGCGCATGGAAACCGGCGGCTTCCGCTCCGACCTCTTCTACCGACTTGGCGGCGTTACCCTGCATGTGCCGTCCTTGCGCGAACGGGTCGATGATATCCCGCTGCTGGCTGAACATTTCCTGACCAAGGGCGAGCGTGACCTTGGCACCATGCGTCGCCTGTCGAACGAGGCCCGCGATCTTGTCCGCGTCTACAGTTGGCCGGGCAACGTTCGGCAGTTGGAAAACACAATCCGGCGCCTGCTCGTCACCTCCTCGGAAACCGAAATCACCAAGTCCGAAATCGAGCAGGTTCTTGGCAACCAGCCCAGCCCCGAACCGCGCAGCGGCGGCGGCGAAGGCGAAAAGCTCTCCGCCTCGGTCGCCCGCCACCTGAAGCGCTACTTCGATCTGCACGGCGGCCAGTTGCCCCCCGCCGGCGTCTACCAGCGCATCCTGCGCGAGGTGGAAACTCCGCTGATCGAGATCGCGCTTGATGCAACCGCCGGTAATCAGGCGAAATGCGCTGACCTTCTTGGCATCAACCGCAATACCCTGCGCAAGAAGATCACCGATCTCGACATCCGCGTCACCCGCCGCCGCAAGCTGATGTAGGCGGGTTGATGTAACTGCGCCACATCGCCCGTGTCTTTTGGGTTTCACATCGTCACCCGTCAAGATATAGTGGCAAGGGGGCGCATGGACCCCGGTCAATGGGGCGCAAGGCTTGCAACGCGCAGTTCGCAGCGACGTCTGGGCAAGGGTTTCTCGGCTGCGGCGGCAACGCCGTTTCCAGACGGCGGTAACGCTCGGCCTCGTGCTGCTCGGCCCGGTCCTTGCCGTGGCCACGTTCCTTGCGCTTGGCCCCTTCAACCAGGGCGCGACCTCGCCGTCGCTGCGCCTGATCCTCCTCTCGGATCTCGTCTATGTCCTTGTGATCGCGGCGCTGGTCCTCGCCCGCGTCGCGCGGATGATCGCCGACCGGCGCAGCCAATCCGCCGGGTCGCGCCTGCACCTGCGGCTTTCGGGCGTGTTCATGCTGATCGCGCTGACCCCGACCGTCCTTGTCGCGGTGTTCGCCGTCCTTTCGGTCAACATCGGGCTTGAGGGCTGGTTTTCCGAACGCGTCCGCTCCGTCGTCGGCTCCTCGCTCGCCGCAGCCCAGGCCTACGAAGCCGAGCAGCGCGATGACCTGACAGCCGATGCAAACGCTCTGGCGGCCTACATCAACCGCGCCAAGGAACGCACCTCGTTCCTGCGTGATGACCAGCTGCGCCCGCTTCTGACCCAAGGTCAGACCGCCATCCAGCGCGGCCTCAAGGAAGCCTACCTCGTCGACGGCGGGGGCGAATTGCAGACCCGCGGCGAACGGTCCTACCTCTTCGGCTTTGAAGCCGTCACCGCCGCCCAGCTTGACGAGGCGCGCAAGGGCCAGACCGTCCTGATCCCCGACTGGCCGAACAACGAGTTTCGCGCCCTCGTCCACCTCGACGCCTACGCCGACCGCTACCTCTATGTCAGCCGCGAGGTTGACGGCTCGATCCTCTCGCTTCTCGACGAAACCCAGCAGACCGTCCAGCTTTACAACCAGCTTGAAAGCGAACGGGGCCGCCTTTTGTTCAACTTCGGCCTGATCTACCTCGGCTTCGCGCTGATCCTCGTGCTCGCTGCGATCTGGCTTGGCCTGTGGTTCGCCGAACGCCTGTCACGCCCTGTCGGCCGCCTTGCCGGGGCCGCGCAGCGCGTCGGTGGCGGCGATCTAGACGTGCAGGTGATGGAAGAAGAGGGCGACGACGAAATCGCCATGCTCGGCCGCCTCTTCAACCAGATGACCCGCCAGCTGAAAGGTCAGCGCGAGGCGTTGATGGAAGGCCACCACCAGACCGAACTTCGCCGCCGCCTGTTCGATTCGGTGCTTTCCAACGTCACCGCTGGCGTCATCGGCCTCGATGGCGAGGGCAGGGTGGAATTCGTCAACCGCGCTGCCGACCGCCTCCTCGACCTCGCCGATGGCGAAACCGCCACGACGCTTCCCGCCGCAGTTCCCGAATTCGCGCCGCTTTTGGAACGCCTCCGCGACGGCACCGGCACCGCAGTTCAGGAAGAAATCCGCGTCACCCGCAAGGGCAAGCTGGAAAGCCTTCTCGTGCGCATGTCGGTCCGGCGCAACGACGCGGGCGGGCTTGAAGGCTTCGTCGTGGCCTTTGATGACGTCACCGACCTCGTCTCTGCCCAACGCATGGCCGCCTGGGGCGACGTCGCCCGCCGCATTGCGCACGAGATCAAGAACCCGCTCACCCCGATCCAGCTTTCCGCCGAACGCATCAAGCGCAAGTTCGCCTCTCAGGTTCGCGACCACGAAGACCTCGAACAATACACTGACGTCATAATCCGCCAGACCAACGACCTGCGACGTATCGTCGACGAGTTCTCCAAGTTCGCCCGGATGCCCGAACCCGACCGCCGCGACTGCGATCTGGCGGAACTTCTGCGCGGCGCGGTCCTGTTGCAGACCAATGGCCAGCCTTCGGTGCATTTCGTCTCCGACATTCCGAAAACTCCGGTCAGCATGGATCTTGATCCCACGATGATCGGGCAGGCGCTGACGAACCTCATCAAGAACGCCGGTGAAGCCATTGAAACGCTGCAGGAAAAGGGCGCATCCAACGGCCACTCCCCTGAAATCCGCATCCAGATGCAGGCCGACGACAGCGAGGCCGTGATCCGCATCATGGACAACGGCACCGGCCTTCCCTTGGACCGCGCGCGTCTTTTCGAACCCTACGTGACCACCCGCGACAAGGGAACCGGCCTCGGCCTGCCCATTGTCAAGAAGATCATCGAGGAACATGGCGGCACGCTGGCCCTTCTCGATGCCCCCCCATTCGGCGGCAACGCCCACCCCGGCGCGATGGCGGAAATCCGTCTGCCACGCCTCGTCCGGCGTCGCCCCAAGACACAAGGCCCAAGTGGGCAAGGAGGTTGAAGCATGAGTATTCTGATCGTTGACGACGAACAGGACATCCGCGAACTGGTTGGCGACATCCTGCGCGACGAAGGCTATGCCGTTCGCCTCGCTGGCAATTCCGACGACTGCATGGCGGAAATCAATCAGGAACCGCCCGCCCTGATGATCCTCGACATCTGGCTCAAGGACAGCCGGATGGACGGGATCGACATCCTGAAGACGGTAAAGCGCGACAATCCCGATATTCCGGTGGTGATTATCTCCGGTCATGGAAACATTGAAATCGCCGTCGCTGCGATAAAGCAGGGCGCCTACGACTTCATCGAAAAGCCCTTCAACATAGACCAGCTGATGGTGGTCGTGGCCCGCGCGATGGAAACCTCGCGCCTGCGCCGCGAAAATCAGGAACTGCGGCGCAAGGACGTCAGCTCGTCGGAAATGATCGGCTCGTCCACTGCCTTCAAGACGCTGAAGGTCAACCTCGACAAGGTCACCAAATCCAATGGCCGTGTCATGCTGACCGGCCAGCCAGGTTCGGGCAAGGAAATGGCCGCCCGCTACATCCATGCCAATTCCAACCGCGCCAGCGCCCCCTTCGTCACGGTTTCCTCAGCCACCATCGAACCCGAGCGGATGGAAGAGGTGCTTTTCGGCCGCGAAACCGCTGAACGCGGGGTCGAACCGGGTCTTCTGGAACAGGCGCACGGCGGCATCGTCTATTTTGACGAGGTGGCCGACATGCCGCTTGGCACCCAGTCAAAGATCCTCCGCGTCCTTACCGAACAGCAGTTCACCCGCGTCGGTGGTGCCGACAAGGTGCGTGTCGATCTGCGCGTCATCTCTTCCACCACCCGCGACTTGCGCGCCGAGATCGGCATGGGCCGCTTCCGGCAGGAACTTTATGATCGGCTTAACGTGGTGCCGATCCCGGTTCCGGCGTTGACTGAACGGCGCGAAGACATTCCCGAACTGACTCAGCACTTCGTCGACTGGTTCCACCGCACCCAAGGCCTGCCAGCCCGCAGCTTGACCCCCGATGCCGAGGCGATGCTGCAAACCATGCCGTGGCCGGGAAACATCCGCCAATTGCGCAACATCATCGAACGCGTATTGATCCTTGGCGAAGGCTCCGGTCCGATCGAGGCGCACGAATTGCCCGGCAACGAACCGAAAGCCGAGGCGGATAGCGCGATCTCGCTTGGCGGAACAGTGGCGACCTTGCCCCTGCGCGAGGCGCGCGAACTGTTCGAGCGGGAATACCTTCTCACCCAGATCAACCGCTTCGGCGGCAATATCAGCCGCACCGCGACCTTCGTCGGCATGGAACGCTCGGCCTTGCACCGCAAACTCAAATCGCTGGGCGTGGTCGGTGCGCCAAAGGCCAACGGCCGCCCGGTCTTCGACGAGTTCGAGGAGTAGCGGTCTGAACGGGGAAAGCCGACCCTGCGCCGGCCGGCCGGCCCCCTCCCGGTTGACCCGCCCCCTTCGATCTGACATTCAGGCCCGGCAGGCACGATCCAGGGTTCCTTGATGAAAGTCATCATCTGCGGCGCGGGGCAGGTGGGCTGGCAGATCGCCCGGCACCTTTCCGGCGAACGAAACGATGTCACCGTCGTCGACATGAACGCCGATCTCGTGCGCCGCGCCACCGAAACGCTTGACGTGCAAGGTGTGGTCGGTTTCGCCAGCCACCCCGACGTTCTCGAAAAGGCCGGCGCGCGCGATGCGGATATGATCATCGCTGCCACCCATTCAGACGAGGTCAACATGGTCACCTGTCAGGTGGCCCATTCGATCTTCAACATCACCCGCAAGATCGCCCGCATCCGCGCGCAGAACTACCTTGAAACCCTCTACAGCGACCTCACCAACAACGACCGCCTCGCCATCGACGTGGTGATCAGCCCCGAACGCGAGGTGGCCGAGGCCGCCCTTCAACGCCTCGCCGCGCCCGCCACCTTCGACACCGAGATCTTCATGGGCGGCCGCGCCCAGCTTCTGGGCATCCAGCTGACCGAAGATTGCCCGGTCCTGAACACCCCCCTGCGCCAGTTGAACGAGCTTTTCTCCACCCTGCGCGCCATCGTCGTCGGCATCCGCCGCGAGGGTCGCCTGTTCGCGCCCGAGGCGGGCGACCAGCTTTACACAGACGACCAGATCTACGTCTTTACCCATTCCGAGGACGTGAACCGCGCCTTGGAAATCTTTGGCAAGAAAACGAAAAAGCAGGAACGCGTGCTGATCATCGGCGGCGGCAACGTCGGCCTCGCGGTGGCGCGCGCGCTTGAAGCCCGTACCGACAGGGTGCGCGCCAAGATCATCGAAAAGCACCGCCCCACTGCCGAATACGCCGCCGACCGGCTGGAGCGCACCATCGTGCTGCACGGCGACGGGATGGATATCGACAAGCTGATGGAAGCCTCCGTCGACCGCGCCGATGCCGTCCTTGCGGTCACCGACGACGACAAGACCAACCTCCTCGTCGCCGTGCGCGCCAAGCAGGCCGGTTGCTCCATGTCGATCGCGCTGGTCAACGACCCCACGCTCGCCCCCCTGATGGCGCCCCTCGACATCGACGCCTACATCAACCCGCGCGCCACCACCGTCTCGTCTATCCTGCGCCACATCCGCCACGGACGGGTGCGCGGCGTCTATTCCATCGGCGACGCCGAGGCCGAGGTGATCGAGGCGCAGGTCCTGTCCACGTCCCCCATCGCCGGCGGCCTCGTGCGCGACATCCAGTTTCCCGAAGGCGTCCTTGTTGGCGCGGTGATGAAGGGCGACAAGGTCCTGAAACCCACCGGCGACCTCAGGATCGACCCCGGCGACGTGATCGCCCTCTTCGCCATGACCAAGGACGTCCCCGAAGTGGAGCGCCTGCTGCAGGTCTCCATCGACTTTTTCTGACGTATGTTCGCCCGGCTCTCCGAACTGCCGCTGCTGGTCCTCCTCCTCGGGGCGACCGGGCTTTTGGCCTTCCTGCCCGCCGCACATGCCGCGATCCTGAATGACAGCGCTTTGGCGCGGCACTTCTTTTACTCCGGCATAGCCCTCCTGATCATCACCGGGATGCTTGGCATCGCCACCGCCGCCTACACCCCCCGCGACGCCGCCCGCAGCCAGTTGGCCGCCCTTGCCGCGGCCTACCTCGTGCTGCCCGTCGCGATGGCGCTGCCGTTGGTGCAGGCATTGCCCGACACCAGCTTTCTGAACGCTTGGTTCGAGATGGTGTCGGCCTTCACCACCACCGGCGCCACGGTCTACGCCCCTGACAGACTGCCGCCGTCGATCCATCTCTGGCGCGCCACGATCGGCTGGTTCGGCGGGTTCCTGACGCTGGTGTCGGCCTACGCCATCCTCGCTCCCCTCAACCTTGGCGGGGCCGAGGTTATCTCGGGCCGGGTGCCGGGGCGTGGCACGGCGGGCGCCGCCCAGATCACCCGCATCGCCGAACCAGCCGAACGGCTGACCCGAAATGCGCTGCAAATCCTGCCGATCTACGCGGCGCTGACGTTCATGCTCTGGGTCGGGCTGCTGATCTGCGGCGATAGCGGCCTCACGGCGCTGGTCCATGCGATGGGCACCCTGTCGACCAGCGGCATCTCCGCCGGTCTTGGCACAGCCGCCGCCTCCTCTGGCATTGCGGGCGAAATCCTGATCTTCCTCTTCTTCATCTTCGCACTGACCCGCCGCGCTTTTCCGGTCAAAGGCCTTGCCAACAGCGACCGCCCGCTGACGGCCGACCCGGAATTGCGGATGGCCGCGCTGATCCTGCTGACAGTCGCAGTCGTCCTTCTTCTCCGTCACTGGGTTGGCGACGGGTCGCGCAGCTTTGACGATCCCTTCGCCTTCCTTGCTGCGGTCTGGGGCGCGGTCTTCACCTCGGCCTCGTTCCTTACCACCACCGGCTATGAAAGCGCCTACTGGGGCTCGACGACCGACTGGTCAGGGTTCGGCACACCCGGCCTTCTTCTGCTGGCGCTGGCGATAATCGGCGGCGGCGTCGCCACCACGGCAGGCGGGGTCAAGCTTCTGCGCGTCTACGCGCTTCTGCGCCAAGGTCAGCGCGAACTGGAAAAGATCATCCACCCATCGTCCATCGGCGGTGGCGGCACCGATGCGCGCCGTCTGCGCCGCGAAGGCGCCTACATGGCTTGGGTGTTCTTCATGTTGTTCGCCATGTCGATTGCCGTGGTGATCGGCACCCTGTCGTTGTTGGGCGTGGCCTTCGAGCCCGCCCTCGTTCTCAGCCTCGCAGCGCTCACCACCACCGGCGCACTGGCCGATGTGGCGACCCTCGATCCCATCCCCTATGGAGGGCTTTCCGCGCCGGTCAAGATCACCCTTGCTGTCGCTATGGTGGTGGGCCGATTGGAAATGCTGGCGCTGATTGCGCTCGTCTCGCCTGCGGGCTGGCGGCGCTAGGCCAGCGTGTCAGTGTAACGGCCTGATTTTTGCGCTGGAATCTCCTTTGCAGCCACTCCATACTTGAAACTGGCCGTCATGGATGCGTGTGCCCCACGCCACCAGGGAAAGCCGGGGGAAGGTTCCTCCCCCGGATCCGGACGGTCAACGAGGGCTGTGAACGTAGCGATAGAAAAACAAGGCAAAAAAGCAATGGCCGCCGATAAACAAAACCTGCAAGACGCCTTCCTCAACCATGTCCGGAAGGCAAAGGTTCCTGTCACGATATTCCTGATCAACGGTGTAAAGCTGCAGGGTGTGATTACCTGGTTCGACAATTTCTGCGTGCTCCTGCGCCGGGATGGCCAGTCCCAGCTTGTCTACAAGCACGCGATTTCGACGATCATGCCGGGGGCACCGATCAGCCTCTATGAAGGGGAAGACTGATCTCCGACCACCCCGAGGATGATGACGAACTGTTGCCCGAACGGGCAGGGGCGCGGCTGCGCGATACCGCCGCTGCGCCAACGCGTGCCTATGTCCTGCATCCCGCGCTGAAATCCTCCACCGCCCGCCGCCTGCCCGAACACGGGCTGGCCGAGGCGGTGGCACTGGCAGCCGCGTTGCCTGAACTGGAGGTTGTCGGTTCCGAAGTGGTGCGTCTGGCCCGCGTCCAGCCCGCTACCCTGATCGGCTCCGGCAAGGTCGAAGAGTTGAAGGCCCGCTTCAAGGCCGACCACATCGAACTCGTGCTCGTCGATGGCACCGTCTCGCCCGTGCAGCAGCGCAATCTGGAAAAGGAATGGGGGGTCAAGCTTCTTGACCGCACCTCCCTGATCCTCGAAATCTTTGCCGACCGCGCCCGCACCCGTGAAGGCGTGTTGCAGGTCGAACTTGCCGCGCTCAGCTACCAGCGCACCCGTCTGGTCCGTGCATGGACCCACCTTGAACGCCAGCGCGGTGGCTTCGGCTTTGTTGGCGGCCCCGGCGAAACGCAGCTTGAATCTGACCGCCGGGCCATCGACGATCAGGTGATCCGCCTGAAGCGCCAGCTCGACAAGGTGGTCAAGACCCGCGAACTGCACCGCGCCTCGCGCCGCAAGGTGCCGTTTCCGCTGGTGGCGCTCGTGGGCTACACCAACGCCGGAAAATCCACGCTGTTCAACCGCATGACCGGGGCTGACGTGCTGGCCAAGGACATGCTTTTCGCCACGCTCGACCCCACGATGCGCGGCATCGTGCTGCCGTCGATCAATGGCGGGGCGGGACGCAAGATCATCGCCTCCGACACCGTGGGCTTCATCTCCGACCTGCCAACCCAGCTTGTCGCCGCCTTCCGTGCCACGCTGGAAGAGGTACTGGAGGCTGACCTCATCCTCCACGTCCGTGACATCAGCCACCCCGAAACCGCCGAACAGGCGCAGGACGTGGCCGAAATCCTCACTTCGCTTGGTGTCAAGGAAAGCACTCCGGTGATCGAGGTCTGGAACAAGCTTGACCTCGTCTCCCCCAGCGCCCGCGCCGCGCTGGAAGCGCAATCCCGCCCCGGCATCTACGCCGTCTCGGCCCTGACCGGCGAAGGCGTCGAAGCGCTGCTCGCCGCCGTGTCGCAAGCCTTCGACGAGGCCAAGATCGACGAAACCTTGCGCCTCGCGTTTTCGGAAGGCCGCAAGCGCGCCTGGCTTCACGCCGAAGGCGTGGTGCAATCGGAAACCGAGGTCGAGGACGGCTGGCAGATCACCGTCTCCTGGACCAAACGCCAGCAAGGCAGCTACGCCCAGCTACGGGTCTGACGCCCAGACTACTTCTCGGGCGTCAGCACCATCACCCCTGCGGCCGCCGCGCGCGCCAGATCGGGGTCCAGCGACATCGGGATATATTCCCCCCGCCGCCACAACTCGCCCAGATCATCGTAATGCCGGCTCAAGGGATGCCCCGATTGCCCGGTCGCGCTGACGAACACCGAACTGTCTGGGTCGGCGAAATCATACACCCCCCGATACCCCGCGCCATGCACGTTGAGGTAGGGGTTTGGCCCGGTCCCCTTCGTCAGCCCCCGCATCAGCGTATCATCCCCGCCGCTGGTCGACTGACGGATGTTCACGAAGTACCGCAGGAACGGCACCTGACCCAGCACCGGATGGTCATGCGTCGCCTGATGTGCGTCGCCCCAGCGCCAGCTCTCAACGTTCGGCCCATAGGTCTCCGACAGCCTGAGCAGCGCCTCGTCCAAGGCGATCCGCGCCAGATCGGCGCAGCTTTCCACCGCCGCCGATTGCACCACGTCGCACCACACCGACGCGCCGTCCACATCGCGGTAGACCCGCTCCATGAAGATGGGCGAGGGGTGGGTGAAACTGTCTGCCATCGCGCCCAGCTCATCCCGGATCAGCCGGTCCATCAGCGCGCGCAGCCACGCCTCGGCGATCAACGGCTCCGGCAAATGCTCGCTCATCTCGCCGTTCCATTCGGCCAGCAGGATCAGCGCCTTCTGCCGCATCCGCTCGGGCGTGCCCTCCGGGGCCGCCTCGCCGGTGAACCACAACTCCGCCCCGATCAGTGGCAACAAGAGACGCGCCGTCGGGTTCACCGTATCCAGTTGCGCCTCGATGAAGCTTTCGCGCGTATGCACCTCGCGCGCCTTCATCAGCGTCAGCCAACGCTGGATGCGCTGTGTATCGCCCCAGTCAAAGCTCACATGGTTCGGAAAGGGCCGGTCCACCGTCTTGTTGTTGGTATTGCCCAAAAGCCCCGAGGTCGGGTTTACAAAGCGTGGGTTGTCCTCATACGGCAGCACCCCCTTGAACCCGTTCACCGCCTCGGCCCCCAAGGACGGCATCCGCCCTTGCGACTTGTGCCCCGGATCGCGCGCCGGAATTGCCCCGATCACCTGCATCGCGATCCCACTCGTATCGGCCAGCATCAGGTTCTGCGCCGGGGCCACATGCAACCGCCCTGCCTCGATCGCCTCGGGGATCGACTTCGCCCGCATCAGCCGCATCGACGCCGTGACCGATGTGTCCGCCCCCGACAGCGCCGTCCATGCCAGCGCCGCGACATGCCCCGCCGGCGTCACCGACCCCAGATCGTAATGCGTGCCGGGCAGGATCGGCCCGTTCTTCGACCAGCGCAGCGTCAGCGTCAAAGGCTCGCCGTCCTTGACCTTGATGATCGACTGGCGCTTTTCAAAACTCGCCCAACCGTCCGGCGTGCGATACTCTTCCGGATTGTCCGGGTTCAATTCCTCGATCAGCACGTCCTGATCGTCGACATAAGCCGTGGTCAGCCCCCACCCCAGCGCGTCCGACCGGCCCACCAGCACCACCGGCACGCCCGGGATGGTGCCGCCGATCACGCCGCCCGATTCCAGTTCCAGCCGCGCCAGATACCAGATCGACGGCGCGGTGAACCCAAGATGCGGGTCGTTGGCCAGAAGGCTGCCGCCCGCCGCCGACCGTCCCGGCGTTGCCGCCCACGAATTGGAGGCACCCGAAAAGCCGAGTTCCGGCACCGGCGACAGCGCCCCTTCGGCAAACTCTACCGGCTCGAACGACGGTTTCACATTCGGCACAAGGCTTGCGTAATCGGGCAGGGCGGCCACCCCTTGCCCCGGATCGTCGGGCAGCAGGTCTGCCAGCCGCTCGGGGGGCAACAGCAGCGACATCCGCGCCCGCAGCACTTCGGATTCCATCTGCCCCGTCAATTGCAGCGCCATAAGCTTGATAATGGCAATCGAATCCGCCGGCGCCCAGGCCGCGATCTCGTTGGAAAAGAAGAAGAACTCCGGCGCGCCACGTCCCCGCGCGCCCTTGTTGATCTCACTGATCCAGGCGTTTACCCCTGCGGAATAGGCAATCAGCGCGCGCTTGGTCTGAGCGTCCTGCGCCGCAACCGACGCCAGCGCCAGCCCGTAAAGATCGAACCGGCGCAACAACTCGTCGGTCTTGACTGTGGCCTGCCCGAACACCTCAGACAGCCGCCCCTGTGCCGTGCGCCGCAGCATCGTCATCTGCCACAGCCGGTCCTGTGCATGGGCGAACCCCAGCGCATAGAACACGTCCTCGTCGGTCTTGCCAAAGATGTGCGGCACGTTGTCGTTGTTGCGCACGATCTCGACCGGGGCGCTGATCCCCGGCACGGTGAAATCCTCGGCATAATCGACAAGCGACCGCGACAGGATCCAATAGGCCAGCGTCAGGCCGATCACGGCCAGAACGATCAAGCCCGAGACTATACGGATCAGCCAGCGAAAGGCGGTCAACATCTGGGGCCTGTTCTTGACGGCGGCGTTCGGTTCGGTTCCTAGTCCACCTTGCAATGAAGGGCAATCATCGGGGTCATCACATGGCAAAACTGGCGTTTCTTGGTCTTGGGGTCATGGGCTTTCCGATGGCGGGGCATCTGATGGCCAAGGGGCATCAGGTGACGGTCTACAACCGCAGCCCGGCCAAGGCGGCCGCATGGGTGGCAAAGCACGGCGGGACCAGCGCCGCGACCCCTGCAGAAGCCGCCCAAGGCGCTGATTTTGTTATGGCTTGCGTCGGCAACGATGACGACCTGCGCGCTGTCTGCCTTGGCCCCGATGGCGCGTTTTCCGGCATGGCAAAGGGTGCCGTCTTCGTCGATCACACCACCGTCTCGGCGCTGGTGACACGCGAACTGCACGCCATCGCCGCAGGTCACGGCCTCGGCTTCGTCGATGCGCCGGTGTCGGGCGGGCAGGCGGGGGCGGAAAACGGCGCGCTCTCGATCATGTGTGGCGGGACCGAGGCTGACTATGCTGCCGCCGAACCGGTGATGGCCGCCTATGCCCGCATCTGCCGCCGTCTGGGCGACAGCGGGGCAGGGCAGTTGGCCAAGATGATGAACCAGATCTGCATCGCCGGCCTTATGCAGGGTCTGGCCGAGGCGCTGGCCTTTGGCCAGAAGGCCGGTCTCGACGGCGAAAAGGTGGTCGAGGTGATCGCCCAAGGTGCCGCGGGATCGTGGCAGATGGTCAACCGCCACAAGACCATGCTGGCCGACACCTTCGATTTCGGCTTCGCGGTCGATTGGATGCGCAAGGATCTCGGCATCTGCCTCGATACCGCCGACCAGATCGGCGCACGGCTGCCGGTGACGGCGCTGGTCGATCAGTTCTACAAGGATGTGCAGTTGATGGGCGGCGGCAGGAACGACACCTCCAGCCTGATCCGCCGCCTGAAGTGAAAGATTAAGGCCCGGTAAACACCGGGCCTAACTCATTGATCTTTCAAGGGTCGAAATGATGTCCCACGGTGGGACACCACCCCTCAGGGAATGATCCGAGTATACTTCACGCCGCTCAGGGTCGCCCCCGCGATCAGCCCCTGCTGCCCGAAGACCAAGGCCACCACCGGGTCCAGCTCGGTCGTCTCCTTGCCGATGCTGGCCCCCTGATCCGGGGTCGCATAGCGGATATCGGCACTCGCCGCCCACCCTGGGGACCGGCGGAATTCTTCCAGCGCCTGAGGGGTCGTGAAGAAAAGGGCATGGGCATATTGCTGCGCCCCGATCTGGAATCCGATCGACGCCTTCGTGGCCGAATAGTAATCCACCGTGGCGCCCTGAATGCGCAGCGCCCCGCGCCCGTAAGCCCCGCCGATCCCGAAGCCCGCCTCGGTGATCAGGGGCATATAAAGCACCCCCGCCGACCGCGCCGCCAGATCCCGCGTGCCGGGATACCTCTCTTCAAGGAATGCCTGCGTCGCATCAACCCGCGCATCGATCTGTGCGCCGCCGTCCGATCCAACCCCGTTGCTGCAAGCCGCGAGGAGCGCCGTCGCGCCCATGCCGGCCAGAAGCCCACGTCGAGAAAGCTCTATCATCTTGTCCGCCCTTTCTGCCTCACCGGGGGTCTTCAGCCCCATTGCGCGCAAGCCTAGTCGGTTTTGGCGCCTCTGTCATGCCCTTCGCTCACAGATAGCGGTGACACGCTCACCCTGTCAGCGACCCGTAAAGCGCGAAATCTTCCGCCGCCACCTCATGCAACAACTCCTCCGTCGCCGCCGACAACTCGGTGGCACCCCGGGGCGACACGTTCAGCCGCGGCAGCAGTATTTCGCACCCAAGCCGCTCCTCCAGAAAATCGACAAAGCTGTCGATCCCCTCATAGCGGAACAACCGGTCCACTCCTTCGCCCTGCCGAGGCCGCAGAAAGCGCCCCTGCGACCCGACGCTGGCGAAATCCGGCTGCGGATCGCGGCACCACGCCTGCACGAATTCGTCAAAGCTGATGCCGCGTGTCGACTTCGCTGGCTCAGTCTCCCCGCGTTGGCGATAGCGGTACCACGACCCAAGCCAATCCCGCGGCTCGCGCATCAGGGCCACCACGGTGAACCGGTCCTTCGACGCCGCCTCCAGATACGGTCCGACAAATCGGCGATACCGGTGCACGGTGGTGTGCTTCAACAGCGGCGGCCGCTGGATCGACACGGCTGCCAATGATTCGAGAGCGGCGGCAATCGCGGTCGATCCTGTCTTCGGCGTCGCCAGAAATGCCAATCTTTGATCCCAGAACACCAGCATTACCGCCCCTTTTGCCGCTTAGCGCCGAAAATGTTCGGCAGCGTAAACTATCCTTTAACCAAAACCGGCAAAAGCTGGTTTCAGGAAGAATTTGGTTGAAATGTTCTGCATTTGATCTCATAAGATCGAGAACACTTGGGGAACATAGGTCAGGATTGCCGCCCGCGGGTGGCTGTGAAATAAGGACACAAGACATGGCGGTTGCGAACCTTTTGGACCTCGACGGGAAACGCGGAATGGACAAGGCGAAGGCTCTGGAAAGCGCATTGGCGCAGATCGAACGCCAGTTCGGCAAGGGCTCGATCATGAAGCTCGGCGCCGACAGCCCGGCGATGGATATCGAGGCGACGTCGACCGGCTCGCTTGGCCTCGACATCGCGCTTGGCATCGGCGGCTTGCCGCAAGGCCGGATCGTCGAGATCTACGGGCCGGAATCTTCGGGCAAGACGACCCTCACGCTGCATGTCGTGGCCGAAGCGCAGAAGAAGGGCGGCGTCTGTGCCTTTGTCGACGCCGAACACGCGCTGGACCCGCAGTATGCCAAGAAGCTAGGCGTCAATCTGGACGATCTTCTGATCTCGCAGCCCGACACCGGCGAACAGGCGCTGGAGATCGTCGATACGCTGGTCCGTTCGGGCGCAGTCAGCCTTGTCGTGGTGGACTCTGTCGCGGCACTGGTGCCGAAGTCGGAAATCGAAGGCGACATGGGCGACATGCAGATGGGCTCGCAGGCCCGCCTGATGAGCCAGGCGATGCGCAAGCTGACCGCCTCCATCGGCCGGTCGAACTGTATGGTGATCTTCATCAACCAGATCCGCATGAAGATCGGCGTGATGTTCGGCAGCCCCGAAACCACGACCGGCGGCAATGCGCTCAAGTTCTACGCCTCAGTCCGCCTCGACATCCGCCGCATCGGCTCGATCAAGGAAAAGGACGACGTGGTCGGCAACACGACCCGGGTGAAAGTGGTGAAGAACAAGGTCGCGCCGCCCTTCAAGCAGGTGGAATTCGACATCATGTACGGCGAAGGCATCTCGAAGACCGGCGAGCTGATCGACATCGGTGTGAAGGCCGGCGTGGTCGAAAAATCCGGCTCCTGGTATTCCTACGGGGATGAGCGGATCGGGCAGGGCCGAGAGAATGCCAAGCTCTTCCTCAAGCAGAACCCCGGCGTTGCCAAGGAACTTGAAGACAAGATCCGTGGCGCCAACGGTCTTGATTTCAACGTAACGGGCGGTCCCGACAGCGACGATCTGGTCGACATGTAAGCTGTCGCCGATCACGCGAATGCACAGGCCGGAAGCACCGCTTCCGGCCTTTTTTGCAGCCATAAGGCCCGCATGGTGGACAGGCCTCGCGCGGGGGGCTAAACGATGGCGAAACTGCTGATTTTGCCTTCGGAAGGGCCCCTTGATGGCATCGCTGAACGACATCCGCTCCACCTACCTCGAGTTCTTTCGCCGCAACGGCCATACTGTGGTGGACAGCTCACCTCTGGTGCCGCGCAACGACCCGACCCTGATGTTCGCAAACTCCGGAATGGTGCAATTCAAGAACCTGTTCACCGGGGTGGAAAAGCGCGATTACGTCCGCGCTACAACGGCGCAGAAATGCGTGCGAGCTGGCGGCAAGCATAACGACCTCGACAACGTTGGTTACACCGCGCGTCACCACACTTTTTTTGAGATGCTGGGCAATTTCAGCTTTGGGGACTATTTCAAGGATCAGGCCATCGCCTTCGCTTGGGAACTTCTTACCAAGGATTTCGGTCTGAACCCCGACAAGCTTCTGGTCACCGTTTACCATACCGACGACGAGGCCGCCGCGATCTGGAAGAAGGTCGCGGGCCTGCCTGACAGCCGCATCATCCGCATCGCCTCGGACGACAACTTCTGGCGCATGGGGCCAACTGGCCCTTGCGGCCCCTGCACCGAGATTTTCTATGACCACGGCGACCATATCTGGGGCGGACCTCCGGGCAGCGCCGAGGAAGACGGCGACCGGTTCATCGAGATATGGAACAACGTCTTCATGCAGAACGAACAGTTCGCCGATGGCCGCCTTGTTCCGCTGGAAATGCAGTCGATCGACACCGGAATGGGGCTGGAACGGATCGGCGCGCTATTGCAAGGCAAGCACGACAACTACGACACCGACCTGATGCGCAGCCTGATCGAAGCCTCTGCCCATGCCACCAGTTCCGATCCCGACGGCCCGGGCAAGACGCACCACCGCGTCATCGCCGACCACCTGCGCTCGACGTCGTTCCTCATCGCCGATGGCGTCATGCCGTCGAACGAAGGCCGTGGCTATGTACTCCGCCGCATCATGCGCCGCGCCATGCGTCATGCTCACATGCTCGGCTCGCAAGACCCGGTCATGCATCGCCTTGTTCCGGCCCTTGTCCGTGGCATGGGGGCTGCCTACCCGGAACTTGGCCGGGCGCAGTCGCTGATCGAAGAGACCCTGCGGCTGGAAGAAACGCGCTTCAAGCAGACGCTGGACCGTGGCTTGAAGCTCCTTGACGATGAGCTGACCCGACTGCCCGAAGGTGGGGCGCTGCCCGGCGCCGCGGCGTTCAAGCTTTACGACACCTACGGTTTCCCGCTGGACCTGACGCAGGATGCCCTGCGCGAAAAGGGCCGCGAGGTTGACGTGCAGGGCTTTGACCACGCAATGCAGGAACAAAAGCAAAAGGCCCGCGCGGCCTGGGTTGGAACGGGGGCTGCGGGTGATGCCCGCATCTGGTTCGACATTGCCGAAGAACATGGCGTGACCGAATTCCTTGGCTACGACACCGAAACTGCCGAAGGCGTGCTGACGGCACTCGTTCAGGACGGAGCGGCGATTGGGTCCGCAACGGCTGGCGATACGGTTCAGATCGTCGTCAACCAGACGCCATTTTACGCCGAAAGCGGCGGACAGGTCGGCGACACCGGCCTCATCCGCACCGATACCGGCCTTGCCGAAGTGACCGACACAAAGAAGGCCGCAGGCGTTTTCATCCACGTCGCCAAGGTGTTGGAGGGTGATCTGCTAAAGGGTCAACCCGCCAAGCTGGAGGTCAATCACACCCGCCGCAGCCAGATTCGCGCCAACCATTCCGCGACGCACCTCCTGCATGAGGCGCTGCGTCGCGCCCTTGGCGACCATGTCGCGCAGCGCGGCAGCCTCAACGCCGCGGACCGTCTGCGCTTTGATTTCAGCCACGGCCACGCGGTCTCTCCCGCTGACATGGCCAAGGTCGAGGCCGAGGTGAACACCTTCATCCGCCAGAACGCGCCCGTCGAAACCCGCATCATGACGCCGGATGACGCGCGCGCCATCGGTGCGCAAGCGTTGTTCGGCGAGAAATACGGCGACGAGGTCCGAGTCGTATCGATGGGCGTTCTCGACGGCTCGGCAAAGGGCGCGGACGGAAAAACTTACAGCCTCGAACTTTGTGGCGGCACCCATGTCGCCCGCACCGGCGACATCGGCGCGATGGTGCTGCTCGGTGACAGTGCGTCCTCTGCAGGCGTGAGGCGGATCGAGGCGCTGACCGGGCAGGCGGCACTTGATCACCTGCGCCTGCAGGATGCTCGCCTTGCGGAAATCGCCACCACCCTCAAAGCCTCGCCCGCAGAACTGGCGGATCGCGTCAAGGCGCTCGCCGACGAACGCCGCGCGCTTTTGAACGAGGTGGCGCAACTGCGCCGCGACCTCGCGATGGGCGGTAAGGCCGGTGGCCCGGAAGCTCGTGAAATCAATGGCATGAAGCTCATTGCTCAAGTACTTCAGGGCGTTTCAGGCAAGGATCTTCCCGCGCTCATCGACCAGATGAAGGCGCAGCTTGGTTCCGGCGCGGTCCTCCTGATCGCCGATACCGGTGGAAAGCCAGCAGTCGCCGCTGGCGTCACGGGTGATCTGACCGACAGACTTTCCGCCGTCACCCTCGTCAAGGCCGCGGCCGAAGCGATGGGCGGCAAAGGCGGCGGTGGTCGGCCGGACATGGCGCAGGCTGGCGGTGCCGACATCGCTCTCGCCGACGCCGCGATCAAGGCTGCCGAAGCCGCGATGGAGGGCTGACATGCCGACCGCGCTCTGGATCGCCCATGTCCACGTCACCGACGCCGAGGCTTATGGCCGCTACGCCAAGGGCGCGACCGAAGCCATTGCGGCCCACGGCGGCGTGTTTCTTGCCCGTGGGGGCCGCTACGTGCAACTGGAAGGGAACGACCGGCCACGCAATGTGGTCGCCCGCTTCCCGAGCCTGGAAAAGGCGGTCGAATGCTACAATTCGCCCGCCTATCAGGCTGCTTTGGCCCATGCCAAAGGCGCATCGGTTCGCGATCTGATGGTGGTGGAAGAGGTCGAGTAAGGTTTTCCTGAAATGCGACGCAAGATCTTGCGCCCGGCCCCGCTTTTGATGCTACTGTAAAGAAAAACGAGGCCGGGCATATGACTTACCAAGTAAGGGCAGGATGATGTGCCGCTGGGCCGCCTACACCGGCGCTCCGATCTTCCTTGAGGAGATCATCAGCCGCCCCGGACATTCGCTCATCCATCAAAGCCACGGTGCCACCCAGTGCCACTCCGCGATCAACGCAGATGGTTTTGGCGTCGCTTGGTATGGCCAGCGCCCTGAGCCCGGCCTTTACCGCGATGTGCTGCCTGCCTGGTCAGACCCGAACCTGCGCAGCCTGACGGCGCAGGTCCAGTCGCACCTTTTCCTCGCTCATGTCCGCGCCTCAACCGGCACCGCCACCAGCCGCAACAACTGCCACCCCTTCACCCACGGCGTCTGGAGCTTCATGCACAATGGTCAGGTGGGCGGCTACGACAGCTTCCGCCGTGATGCCGACATGATGATCCCCGACGTGCTTTACCCCCAACGCAAAGGTGCAACCGACAGCGAAGCGCTGTTCCTCGTGGCGCTGGCCGAAGGTCTTGATCACGATCCGCGCGTCGCTCTGGAACGCGCCGCCGCTCGCTTCATCCGACTGGCTCGCGAAAAGGGCACTGCGCCCCACTTGCGGCTGACGGCGGCCCTTAGCGATGGGAAGAACCTCTATGCCGTGCGCTACGCCACTGATGACGCTGCGCCATCGCTTTACCATCGCTGGTCGGAAAGTCGCGGCGGAATGGCGGTGGTTTCGGAACCGCTGGAGGCAGAAGAAGGCGGCTGGATCGAGGTTCCCGCGTCCAGTTTCTGCACTTTCGACGGTGAAACCGTGCTTTTGGAAGAATTCATGCCCTGCCGCCTCGCCGCAGTGGCCTGATTTCATCTGTCCGCAAATATCCCACGGGGGCGCGGGGGTGTGAAACCCCCGCTCCTTGGGTTCAGCCCGCGCGCGACTGGCGCTTGCGGTCGTTGGCATCCAGAAAACGCTTGCGCATCCGCACCGATTTCGGCGTGACCTCGACCAGTTCATCATCGTCGATATACGAGATGCACTGCTCCAGGCTCAGCTTCACCGGGGTCGTCAGGCGCACCGCTTCGTCGGTTCCGCTGGCGCGGACGTTGGTCAGTTGCTTGCCCTTCAGCGGGTTCACTTCTAGATCGTTGTCCCGGTTGTGCTCGCCGATGATCATGCCGGCGTAGACCGGTTCCTGCACGCCGATGAAGAAGTGCCCACGGTCTTCCAGCTTCCACATCGCATAGGCCACCGAAATCCCGGTCTCGATGGAAATCAGTACGCCTTGACGGCGCCCTTCGATCGGGCCCTTGTGCGGCGCCCAGCCGTGGAACACGCGGTTCAGAACGCCGGTGCCGCGCGTGTCGGTCATGAACTGGCCGTGATAGCCGATCAGTCCGCGCGAGGGCACATGCGCGATGATCCGGGTCTTGCCGGCCCCCGCAGGCTTCATCTCGACCAGATCGCCCTTGCGCGGGCCGGTGATCTTTTCGATGACCGGGCCGGTGTAATCGTCATCCACGTCGATGGTAACTTCCTCGATCGGCTCGTGCTTGACGCCGTCGATGTCGCGGAACAACACCCGCGGGCGGCTGATCGACAGCTCGAACCCTTCGCGGCGCATGTTCTCGATCAGCACGCCCATCTGAAGTTCGCCACGTCCCGCAACCTCGAAGGCGTCGCCGCCGGGGGTGTCGGTGACCTTGATCGCCACGTTGATCTCGGCCTCACGCATCAGACGTTCGCGAATGACGCGGGACTGCACCTTGGTGCCTTCCTTGCCAGCCAGCGGCGAATCGTTGATCCCGAAGGTGACCGAGATCGTCGGCGGGTCGATCGGCTGGGCGGGCAGGGCGGTATCGACCTCCAGCGCACACAGTGTATCGGCCACGGTCGCCTTCGACATGCCGGCGATGGTGACGATGTCACCCGCTTCAGCCACGTCGATCGCAGTCTGCGTCAGGCCGCGGAACGCCAGCACTTTCGAGACGCGGAACTGTTCCAGCTTTTCGCCGTCGCGGCTCAGCGCCTTGATCGTCTCGCCGGCTTTCAAGGTGCCAGCCTCGACGCGTCCGGTCAGGATGCGGCCGATGAACGGATCGGCGGACAGCGTGGTTGCCAGCATCTGGAAGGGCTCGCCGCGCCGCGCGACCTGCGCTGGAGCAGGCACGTGACGCTGCACGAGGTCGTAAAGCGCCGACAGATCCTTGCGGGGACCGTCAAGGTTCTCATCCGCCCAGCCAGAGCGGCCCGACGCGTAAAGAACCGGGAAATCAAGCTGATCGTCGTCCGCGCCAAGGTTGGCAAACAGGTCGAACACCTCGTTCAGCGCGCGGCTCGGTTCGGCGTCCGGCTTGTCGACCTTGTTCAGCACGACAATCGGGCGCAGCCCCAGCGCCAGCGCCTTCGAGGTCACGAACTTCGTCTGCGGCATCGGCCCCTCGGCGGCGTCCACCAGTAGCACCACGCCATCGACCATCGACAGGATCCGCTCCACCTCACCACCGAAATCGGCGTGGCCGGGGGTGTCGACGATGTTGATCCGCTGCCCCTTCCATTCCAGCGAAGTGCACTTCGCAAGGATCGTGATACCGCGCTCGCGTTCAATGTCGTTGCTGTCCATCGCCCGTTCGGCGACGGCCTGGTTGTCGCGGAAAGCGCCAGACTGCTTCAGAAGCTCGTCAACGAGGGTGGTCTTGCCATGGTCGACATGCGCGATGATGGCGATGTTGCGAAGCTCCATCGGGAGGGTCTCTTTCGTTTGTATGTTTCGCGCGGCGATAGCGCAGACAGCCCGGAAAGGCCAGAGGAACCTTGTCAGGTGGCGATATAGCGGTCGCGGCGGTGGTTTATGGCAAGAAACAGGTTGAACACTACCGCCCCAAGGAACGACCAGCTGACCACATCCCAGTCCAGAAAAAGCGCCGACACCGCGAAAAGGCCGGCGTCGAACAACAACTGCGCATAGCCCGCCTGAAACCCGGTGCGGTCCTGCAGCCATAGCCAAAGGATCGATACGCCGCCAAAGCTGCCGCCATGCCGCACCACGGCCAATGCGGCGATGCCGAACAGGGCGCCGAACAGGATCGCGGCAAAGGCCGGGTCGATCCGCTCGATCGCCAGCCAGCGCGGCAGAAGCGCGGTCAAAAGGCTGAGTGATGCCACCGAGATGAAGGTCTTCAGCGCAAACGCCGCCCCCATCCTCCGCCAGCCAAGCCACAGGAATGGCAGGCTGATGGCAAAGTAGACCAGTGGAAAGGGCAGGCCGACCCCGTAGGACACAAGGGCTGCGATCCCCACGGTCTGCCCGGCGACAAAACCCATGTGCGTCAGGACATGCGTGCTAACCGCCGCCATGCAGACCCCGAAGGCGATGCCTTGGGTGTCTTCGATCAAGCTGTGGCGGGCGGCGATGGTCATGCCGCGCAGCTAGCACCGCGCGGCATATATGTCAACTATGCTGACCCAATTTGGGTCAGCCGGCGAGTGCCTTGTTCAGATACTCGTCAACCTTTTCCAGATAGCCCATCGTGGTCAGCCACTTCTGGTCCGGCCCGACCAGCAGCGCCAGATCCTTGGTCATCCAGCCATCCTCGACCGCATCGACCGTCACCTTTTCCAGCGTGGTCGCAAAGCGCATCAGCGCCTCGTTGCCATCCAACTTGGCGCGGTGCTTCAACCCGCCGGTCCAAGCATAGATCGACGCGATGGAGTTCGTCGACGTGGCCTTGCCCTTCTGATGCTCTCGGAAGTGCCGCGTCACCGTGCCATGCGCGGCCTCGGCCTCGACGGTCTTGCCATCGGGCGTCATCAGGACGCTGGTCATCAGGCCAAGCGAGCCGAAGCCCTGCGCCACGGTATCGGACTGTACGTCGCCGTCGTAGTTCTTGCAGGCCCAGACATAGCCACCCGACCACTTCATCGCGGACGCCACCATGTCGTCGATCAGGCGGTGTTCGTAGGTGATGCCCTTGGCCTTGAACCGGTCGGCGAATTCCGCGTCGAACACCTGCTGGAACAGGTCCTTGAAGCGGCCGTCATAGGCTTTCAGGATCGTGTTCTTTGTCGAAAGATACACCGGCCAGCCCTTCATCAGGCCGTAGTTGAACGACGACCGGGCAAAGTCGATGATCGAGTCGTCAAGGTTGTACATCGCCATCGTCACGCCGGCGCTTGGCGCATTGAACACCTCACGCTCGATCACCTCGCCGTCATCACCGACGAATTTCAGCGTCAGCTTGCCCTTGCCGGGAAAGCGGAAGTCGGTTGCGCGGTACTGGTCGCCAAAGGCATGGCGGCCCACCACGATCGGCTGGGTCCAGCCCGGCACCAGACGCGGCACGTTCTTGCAGATGATCGGCTCGCGGAAGATCACGCCGCCAAGGACGTTGCGGATTGTGCCGTTCGGCGATTTCCACATTTGCTTCAGGCCGAACTCCTCGACCCGCTGCTCGTCGGCCGTGATCGTCGCGCATTTAACACCGACGCCATATTGCTGGATCGCATGGGCCGCGTCGACAGTGATCTGGTCGTTGGTGCGGTCACGCTCCTCGATGCTCAGGTCGTAGTATTTCAGGTTGATGTCGAGATAGGGCAGGATCAGCTTCTTCTTGATGAAATCCCAGATGATCCGGGTCATTTCGTCACCGTCGAGTTCAACGACGGGGTTGGCTACCTTGATCTTCGACATGGGCGACCTCTCACATGGGATTCGGTTGGCCGGGACATAGCCGAGAAAGTGGGCGTTGGGAAGTCCGGTATGCGATGGTATACCGAAATCGGCAAACAGACTGGCTTGCCGTTTGTTTCGCTGCTAGAATTCAAAGCCTGCTGATCCGTCGCTTCATTCTGCTGATCCGTCACTTCATTGAGGTCCATCCCGATGACAGAAGATGTTGGAGGCTATCTCGATTGGCTTGGCGTCAAGTACCTCACCTTGCAGGATGCAGACTCCACCGGCGGCTCCCTTTCCGTGACGCGCAGCCTGTCGCCTGCCGGTTCCGGCCCGCCGCGCCACATTCACCACGCCGAGGATGAAAGCTTCTATATCCTCGACGGCCGCTGCGATTTCTGGCTGAAGGGCGAGGTTTTCCACCGCTGCGCGGGCGAGACGATGTTCATCCCGCGCGGCACCGAGCACACGTTTCGCATTCCCGATGGCGCGCCTTGCGACCATCTCGTCATCATGACGCCCGGAGGCTTTGAAGGGTTCTTCGCCGAAATGGCGAAAGGCCAGTTCCGCATCCCCGACGACATGGGGCAGATCGCCGCCATCGCCGTGCGGTTCAACCTCAGCTTTACCGGACCACCCCTGTCAGCCGAGGATGTTCAGCGCTGAAACCAGCTCAGCGACTTTTGCTGAACCCATGTCCACAAACCGGGCGCGCCCTTGGCGATCTTGACACCGACGCGCGCCTCAAGCTGATCGGCGGTGACATCGTAGGTAACCCACGTCCCGCCGCCGGACATCAGGTTCGCCATCACCGGCTGGACCCGGTCAAGGCTTTTGGCAAAGACCGCGTCCGGCGTCTGGGCGGCCTCGAACTCCTGCCAAAGTGCGTGAAGATCGGCCCCCAGATCGGGCGGCAACAACCCGAAAATCCGCTCTGCCGCCCGCGCCTCGGCAGCGGCAGTCTCAGCGCTGGCATGGGCCTGCCCGTTCGCAGAGTGGATTGGCACGTCGCCCACGTCGATCTCGACCAGGTCATGGATCAACAGCATCCGGATCACCCGGTTGATATCAACCCCCGGCGCGGCATGATCGGCCAGCACGAGGGCGTACAGCGCAAGATGCCACGAGTGTTCGCCCGAGTTCTCTGGTCGCGACCCATCGACCAGCGTCGTCGCGCGCAAGACCGACTTCAGCCGGTCCGCCTCGTTCAGAAAGGCGAACTGCGCTTCCAGCCGCTGGCTCAATGGCCGCCGCCACTAAGGTCAGGCGGCGCTTCGGGCATCGCCGCGCCGCTGCGCTTGGCGGTCAAAGCCTTTTCCAGAAAGGTGCGTCCCCGGCGTTCTGCCAACCGCACCCTGATCGAGGTGATGTAGGCTTCCTGAAACGTCGGCGATGCGGCCAGCAGAACCTGACTCACCTTTTCATAGAACCGGTCGTCGCCCAGTTCCGCCTCGGCGGCCAACACATCGTCCGCCAGCTTGTCTGCCAAAGCCTGTAGTGCCGACATCTTAGCGCGTAACCTCCGTCATGCGGCGGCGCACATAGTCAGACACGGTCTGGATCATCGGCTTCATATGCGCCTCTTCGTCCTTGAAGAAATGGTCAGCCCCTTCCACCTGCGTGTGGGTGACGGTGATGCCCTTCTGCTCATGCAGCTTGTTCACCAGATTAACGGTATCCTTCGGCGGCGCCACCTTGTCGGCGGTGCCGTTGATGATCAGCCCCGACGAAGGGCAGGGAGCCAGAAAGCTGAAATCATACAGGTTCGCCGGTGGCGACACAGAAATGAAACCGGTGATTTCGGGCCGCCGCATCAGAAGCTGCATCCCGATCCACGCGCCGAAACTGAAACCTGCCACCCAGCAATGCTTGGCGTTCTGGTTCATCGACTGCAGGTAATCCAGCGCCGATGCCGCATCCGACAACTCGCCGATGCCCTGGTCATACTCTCCCTGGCTGCGCCCGACGCCGCGGAAGTTGAACCGCAGCACGGTGAAGCCAAGATTGTAGAAGGCGTAATGCAGGTTGTAGACAACCTTGTTATTCATCGTTCCGCCATAGGCGGGGTGCGGGTGCAACACGATGGCGATCGGCGCGTCGCGTTCCTTCTGCGGATGGTAGCGGCCTTCCAGACGACCGTCGGGACCGGCAAAGATAACCTCGGGCATGGAGCACTTCTCAAGTTGGAGCGGGCGTTTCTTGACGCTTTCACTCGACTAAACTAGAACAATTCTAAGGACGGCGCGCCGCCTTGTGGGTCGGCTTGAGGTAATGCCCGCAAGGGTCTACGTCAATCGGATTGCGGCGGGCGGCAAGGAGAACGCGATGAAACTCTCGACCAAAGGCCGCTATGCGATGGTGGCGCTTGCCGATCTGGCGCTTGCTAACAACGATGATCTGGTGTCGCTGGCCGCGATTTCCAAGCGTCAGGACATCTCGCTTCCCTATCTGGAACAACTGTTCGTCAAGCTGCGTCGCGCCGGTCTGGTCGAGGCGGTGCGCGGACCGGGCGGCGGCTACAAGTTGGCCAAGACGCCGGACGAAATCCGCATCAGCGACGTGATGCAGGCGGTCGAGGAAACCGTTGATGCGATGCACACCGGGGCAGGGGCGTCGGGCGGGGTGTCGGGCAGCCGCGCGCAATCGCTGACCAACCGCCTGTGGGAAAGCCTTTCCGCCAACGTCTATGTCTTTCTCCATCAGGTGCGCCTGTCCGACGTGGTGAAGAACGACCTCGTGCCGTGCCCCGCCGTCCCTTCGCTCTTTCGCGTGGTGGACGAGGAATGACCCGCCTCTACCTTGACTGGAACGCCACCGCTCCGCTGCGGCCCGAGGCGAAGGCGGCGATGGTTGCCGCGATGGATGTCATAGGCAACCCGTCCTCCGTCCATGCCGAAGGGCGGGCGGCCAAGGCGCTGATCGAGCGGTCACGCGCCGAAATCTCGGCCGCGCTTGGGGCTGACGGCGCCGACATCATCTTTACCAGCGGCGCCACCGAAGCTGCCGCTCTGGCCTGTGCTGGGCGTGGCCTCGCTTGCGCTGAGGTAGAGCATGAGGCCGTCCTTGCATGGTGTGATCCGACCCTTGTCGTCGATGCGTCCGGCCGGGTGGATGTGCCGCACCCGCGCAAGTCCGCCCTGCAACTGGCCAATTCCGAAACCGGGCTCCTGCAGGAAATCCCCGAAGGCCTCGCCGTCTGCGACATGACGCAAGCCTTTGGGAAAATCCCCTTGGCCTTCAACTGGATTGGTGCCGACATGGGCCTCATATCAGCCCACAAGCTTGGCGGGCCGAAGGGGATCGGCGCGCTGGTCATCAAGCGCGGGATCGACGTGCCACCGCAACTGCGGGGTGGTGGCCAGGAAATGGGCCGCCGTGCCGGCACTGAAAACCTGATCGGCATTGCAGGTTTCGCCGCCGCCGCCACCGCCGCCGCACGTGATCTTGAGGATGGTGTCTGGGGCCACGTTGCCGAAGTTAGAAATATTCTAGAACTGGCATTGTCCGCAAACGCAAATGAGACTATTTCTGTCGGGAATGGTGTGGGGCGCTTGCCGAACACGCTTTGCCTGATCGCGCCCGGCTGGAAGGGCGAGACGCAGGTGATGGCGATGGACCTTGCCGGGTTCGCCGTTTCGGCGGGGTCGGCCTGTTCCAGCGGCAAGGTGCGCGCCAGTCGTGCCTTGCGCGCGATGGGATATGACGAAGCCTTGGCCGGGCAGGCGATCCGCGTGTCTATCGGGCCGGGTGTGATGACGGATGACGTGCTGCGGTTCGCCGATGTCTGGACCAAAGCCTACGCCAAAGCCCGCGCGCGGGCCGCATGAAGGAGACGGGGACGATGACCGCGATACTTGAACCCACACTCGAAGCAGACGTGCGCGAAGGCGTGGACCGCGAAACCGTCGAAGCCGTGCAGGCGATGGCCGGCAAGTACAAATACGGCTGGGAAACCGAGATCGAGATGGACTTCGCGCCGAAAGGCCTGAACGAAGACATCGTCCGTCTGATCTCGGAAAAGAACGGCGAACCGGAGTGGCTGCTGGACTGGCGTCTTGCCGCGTATCGCCGCTGGCTGCAGATGGAAGAACCGACCTGGGCCATGGTGAACTATCCCACAATCGACTATCAGGACCAGTATTACTACGCCAAACCCAAAAGCATGGCCGTCAAGCCGAAGTCGCTTGACGATGTCGACCCAAAGCTGCTTGCGACCTATGCCAAACTTGGAATTCCGCTGAAAGAACAGATGCTTCTGGCTGGAGTTGAAGGTTCCGACGAGCCTCGCAAAGTGGCTGTCGATGCGGTCTTTGACAGTGTCTCGCTTGGCACCACCTTCAAGGCGGAACTGGCCAAGGCCGGCGTGATTTTCTGCTCGATCTCCGAAGCCGTCCGTGAACACCCTGACCTTGTGAAGCAGTACCTTGGCACGGTTGTCCCGCAATCGGACAACTTCTTCGCCACGCTGAACTCCGCCGTCTTTTCGGACGGTTCCTTCGTCTACATCCCGAAGGGCGTGCGGTGCCCGATGGAACTCAGCACCTACTTCCGCATCAACGCCGAAAACACCGGCCAATTCGAACGCACCCTGATCATCGCCGACGAAGGCTCCTTCGTCAGCTACCTTGAAGGCTGCACCGCGCCGAAACGCGACACTCACCAACTGCACGCTGCCGTCGTTGAGCTGGTGATCCTGAGGGATGCCGAGATCAAGTATTCAACAGTCCAGAACTGGTATCCGGGCGACGAGGAAGGCCGTGGCGGCATCTACAACTTCGTCACCAAACGCGCCGATTGCCGTGGCGACCGGGCCAAGGTGATGTGGACGCAGGTCGAGACCGGGTCTGCGATCACCTGGAAATACCCGTCCTGCATCCTGCGCGGTGACGATTCCCAAGGCGAATTCTACTCGATCGCCATCGCCAACAACGCGCAGCAGGCCGACACCGGCACCAAGATGATCCACCTTGGCAAGCGCACCAAGTCGCGCATCGTGTCCAAGGGCATCTCGGCTGGCCGCGCGCAGAACACCTACCGCGGGCTCGTGTCGATGCACCCCAAGGCCGAGGGCAGCCGCAACTACACCCAGTGCGACAGCCTTCTGATCGGTGACAAGTGCGGCGCCCACACGGTCCCCTATATCGAGGTCAAGAACAACTCCTCGCGCGTCGAACACGAGGCGACGACGTCCAAGGTCGACGAGGACCAGCTTTTCTACTGCCGCTCGCGTGGGATGGACGAGGAAGAGGCCGTAGCACTGGTCGTCAACGGCTTTTGCAAGGACGTGCTGCAAGCCCTCCCGATGGAATTCGCAATGGAGGCGCAAAGCCTTGTGGCGATCAGCCTCGAAGGCTCGGTGGGCTGAGGCGAGGCCAAGAGAAACCCCGTGACAGCGTTCAACGACGACATCCTGCCTGCCGAACCGGACCCGTCCGCTGCCGATGCACGCGCGCCAGAGGGTGATTTCGTCCTTACCTTCGCGCCGCGAGAGGCCGAAGCGGTCTCCCGGCTTTATGCGTTGAGCGCCTGCATCCTTGAATACGGAAGCGGCGGCTCGACCGTGCTTGCGGCCGAACTTGGCAAGCAGATATTCACGGTCGAAAGTGACAAGCTTTGGGCCGACCGTCTGGCCGCACGCGTGGCCGGTTTGCCCGGCACCGTCCACATGCACCACGTCGACATCGGCCCCACCGGCGATTGGGGGATGCCGACCCGTCCCAAATCGCACGCGAGTTTCCACCGCTACCCGCTGTCGGTCTGGGACCGCCCCGACATGCCCGAGCCCGACCTCGTGCTGATCGACGGCCGGTTTCGCGCCGCATGCCTTGTCGCCACGAAGTTGCGTACAAAGCGCCCGGTGACTGTTCTCTTCGACGATTACCACCACCGGCGCATCTATCACCGCGTCGAACGGCTTGCCACACTTGACCAGATGATCGGTCGCATGGCCGTCTTCACAGTCGAACCCGGCCCCATCCCGCCCGATATGCTCACCGAAGTCGTCGGCTGGTTTTCCGACCCGCGCTGACGCCCCAGAATTCTTCCCGAGGAACCCGAAAATGCTTCAGATCAATAACTTGCACGTCAAACTTCAGGAAGAGGACAAGGTCATCCTGCGGGGTGTCGACCTTTCCATCGGCGCGGGCGAGGTGCATGCCATCATGGGGCCGAACGGCTCGGGCAAATCCACGCTGTCCTACGTTCTGGCTGGCCGCGAGGGGTATGAGGTAACCGACGGTTCCGCCAGCCTCGAAGGCGCCGAACTGTTGGATATGGAGCCCGAGGAACGCGCCGCCGCGGGCCTGTTCCTTGCCTTCCAGTATCCCGTCGAAATCCCCGGCGTCGGCAACATGACTTTCCTGCGTACGGCCGTGAACGCCCAGCGCAAGGCGCGCGGCGAAGACGAGCTTAGCGCCGGCGATTTCCTCAAGATCGTGCGCGAAAAGGCCAAGACCCTCAAGATCGACGCCGATATGCTGAAGCGTCCGGTCAACGTCGGCTTTTCGGGCGGCGAGAAAAAGCGCAACGAAATCCTGCAGATGGCGATGCTGGAACCGAAGATGTGCATTCTTGACGAGACCGATAGCGGCCTTGACGTCGACGCGATGAAACTGGTCGCCGACGGCGTCAACGCGCTGCGCGATGCCGGGCGGTCGTTCCTTGTCATCACCCACTACCAGCGCCTTCTGGACCATATCAAACCCGACGTGGTCCACATCATGGCCGCTGGCCGCATCATCAAGACCGGCGGCCCGGAACTGGCGTTGGAAGTTGAAAACAACGGTTACGCCGACCTTCTGGGCGAGGTGGTCTGATGCCTTTGGCCAAGGTCAAGGAAGACGCGCTTGCCGCGCGCATCGCCGGTCTGGCATTGCCCGAAGGGGGCTGGCTTGGTGCGGCGCGGGCCGATGCACTTGCACGGCTTGGTGCGATGGGCCTGCCGGGCCGGCGTGACGAATACTGGCGCTACACCGATCCTTCGGCTTTGAACGCGGCCAGTCCGCTGCCTGCCAGTCGGTTTGACGACAGCGATGAACCGCCCGCCTTCGAAGGGATCGACCGGCTTAAGCTGGTGTTCGTCGATGGCGTGTTTGATGCCTCCGCATCCGACGACCTTACTCTCGCTGGGATCGAGATCAAGCGTCTGCCCGCCGCTGGCGCCGTCGACATCCACTGGGCGCGTGACCTGTACGGTGTGCTTGAAACGCGCGGACAGACCCCGGTTCCTCGTCCCTTCGCCACGCTAAACACCGCATTCGCCACCGACGGCATCCTGATCCGCGCCAAGGGTCGGGCGGCCAAGCCCGTCGCGCTGATCTACCACCACCGTACCGAAACCTCAGAGGCGATGCTGCATCACTGCATCAAGCTGGAAGACGGTGCCGAACTGACAGTGCTTGAAAGCGGCCCTGCTGCCGCCCGCTTCACCAAGGTGATGGAGGTTGAAGTCGGCCAGAATGCCCGCTTCCACCATATCCGCCTGCAAGGCCGCGACCATGAACGCCGCGCCGTGACGCATCTCTTCGCGCGGTTGGGGCAGGGCGCTTCGTTCAAGTCCTTCACCCTCACTGCCAACGGCCGCCTGACGCGGAACGAGGCGGTGATCGACCTCGCCGGTTCCGACGCGCGCGCGCATATCGCCGGGGCTGCGGTCGGTGACGGCGACTTTCACCACGACGACACAGTTTTCGTGATCCACGGCGCGGAACGCTGCGAAAGCCGGCAGGTTTTCAAGAAGGTGTTGAAGAACGGCGCGGTCGGCGTGTTCCAGGGCAAGATCCTCGTGAAACCCGGCGCGCAAAAGACTGACGGCTACCAGATCAGCCAGTCGCTGCTGCTGGATGGCGCCAGCCAGTTCCTCGCCAAGCCCGAGCTTGAGATCTACGCCGATGACGTGAAGTGCAGCCACGGCTCCACATCAGGCGCCATCGACGAGACCGCGCTTTTCTACCTTCAGTCGCGCGGCGTGCCACGCCGGGCGGCGCAATCGCTCCTCGTGCTTGCGTTCCTTGCCGAAGCCATCGGCGAGATTGAGGATGACGCCATCGCCGACGATATCCGCCTTAGGCTCGAAGGCTGGCTCAACCGGCATGGGGCGCAAGGCTGACGATGGCAGTCACCACCGACATCGTCGAAAGCTGGCGGAGCCCCCGCGTCACCTTCCGCCGCCATCTGGCGCGGGGCGTGTCCGAACCCTTCGCCTTCACGCTTTTGCTGGTGTTCCTGATCCTCGCCTTCATCGGGCAATGGCCGCAAGCCTCGCGCGAGGCATTTCTGGCGCAAGACACCGCCACCGCGCCTCGGCTTCTGGCACGCGGTCTTGCGGTCCTTGCCACGATCCCGATCTGGTACGCGCTTGCGGCAATCAGCCGTCTTGTCGCCAGCGGGTTTGGCGGGCAAGGGACGGGTTACCGCGCGCGGCTTGCGCTTTTCTGGGCACTTGCGACGGTCGGTCCGCTGATGCTGCTGCAAGGGCTTGTCGCCGGAATGATCGGGCCCGGCCCGGCGCTCTGGGCGGTGAACATCGTGGTGGGGCTGGCGTTTCTCTGGCTCTGGATTGTCATGCTGATCGAGGCGGAACGCTGATGCCCACGCTAGCCGAAACCCTTGTCTCCCTTGGTCGCCTGACGCTGGAAGACCCCCGCCGCGGCATCCGCGCGGTTCTCGACCTTGGCGTGCCGATCCCGGCGCGCACCGCCGCGCTGGTGCTGGTCGCCGTCGCGTCGGCCATCTTCATGCACCTCGGCACGCTTCTGCTGCCGCCCAGTACCGACCCGATCGCTGGGTTCCTGACCGGCAGCCCGATCCGCTCGGCCATCCTGCAATGGGTGATCCTGCTTGCCTCTGTGGTGCTGATCTACCGGGTCGGGCGGGCGCGCGGCGGCACTGGCAGCTTTCCCGATGCGATGCTTGTCGTCGTCTGGCTGCAAGTCATCATGCTGGTGGTGCAGGCGGTGCAGCTTCTGGCGCTTGTCCTCGTTCCGCCGATTGCCGGCATCATTAACATCCTCGGCCTCGTGCTGTTCTTCTGGCTGATGACGAGTTTCATTGCGGAACTGCACCGCTTCACCTCGCGCGGGGCTGTGTTCATCGGCATCGTCTTGACCGCCTTTGCCGTCGCTTTCGCACTGGTGCTGGTGGCCGCGCTCTTTCTCGGGCCAGAGGCGCTTTCCGATGTATGATGTTGCCGCCATCCGCGCCGATTTTCCGATCCTGTCGCGGCAGGTCAACGGACGCCCGCTGGTCTACCTCGACAACGGTGCCTCCGCGCAAAAGCCGCAGGTCGTTATCGACGCGATGACGCAGTCCTATTCGCACGATTACGCCAACGTACACCGTGGCCTTCACACCCTCTCGACCATCGCGACCGAGGCGTATGAGGGTGTGCGCGGCAAGATCGCCCGTTTCCTGAACGCCCCGTCCGAAGACGAGATCGTCTTCACCTCCGGCACGACCGAGGCGATCAACCTCGTCTCGTACGCCTGGGCTGTGCCGCGCTTGCAGGCCGGGGACGAGATCATCCTCAGCATCATGGAACACCACGCCAACATCGTGCCCTGGCATTTCTTGCGCGAACGCCAGGGCGTGGTGCTGAAATGGGTCGACATCGACGCGAACGGTGATCTTGATCCGCAAGCCGTGCTGGATGCGATCACGCCGCGCACCAAGCTTATCGCCGTCACCCACATGTCGAACGTCCTTGGCACCGTGGTCGACGTGGCAGCGATCTGCCGTGGCGCGCGCGAAAAGGGCGTGCCGGTTCTGGTCGACGGCAGCCAGGCCGCCGTACACGTGCCCGTAGACGTGCAGGCCATCGGCTGCGATTTCTACGCCATCACCGGCCACAAGCTGTACGGTCCCTCCGGCTCCGGCGCGATCTACATCCGTGCCGCCCGGCAAGCCGAGATGCGTCCCTTCCTCGGCGGCGGCGACATGATCCGCGAGGTCACCCGCGACACCGTCACCTGGAACGACCCCCCGATGAAGTTCGAGGCCGGCACTCCCGGCATCGTCCAGCAGATCGGCCTTGGCGTCGCACTCGATTATCTGACCGGTCTCGGGATGGACAACATCGCCGCGCATGAACGAGACCTGCGCGACTATGCGCAATCTCGCCTTGCTGTGCTGAACTGGCTGACCGTGCAGGGCAATTCGGTGACCAAAGGCGCGATCTTCTCTTTTTCGCTAGATGGCGCGGCCCATGCCCATGACATCTCGACGATTCTCGACAAACGCGGCGTCGCAGTTCGCGCAGGAACACATTGCGCCATGCCATTGATGCAGCACATGGGCCTCACCGCAACCTGCCGCGCTTCCTTCGGCCTTTACAACACCAAAGGCGAAGTGGACGCTCTGGTCTCCGCGCTGGAACTTGCCCACGACCTTCTGGGATAAGGAAAGCCCGGCCCGCGAAGGGGTCGGGCTTTGCCATCACCAAACGTTTGTCAGAATCGAAAGACTACCGCCAACGCGCCCCCTGTGTCGGTCATCCCGGCGCGGTTTCCGAAATTGTCGGAATGCGCGACGGACAGTTTCATCTCCAACCCGTCGGCAAGTGCGGTTTGGTAGCTAATACCAAGGTCGATCTGTCGGCTTTCCGGTGCGAAATTCAGCTCCACTGGTTCGAATCCGGCAGCAGCGGCCTTGCGGTAGACCGGCAGATCAACCACCGTGCCGCCAGATGCGATCGCAATAGGCATTCCAACCCCAACACTCAATCTATCCCCGGTCTGGAACAGGTTGCTGCGCCCAGCCGTCAGCGACAGGCTGTCGAACCGTGCGGTTCCGGCATCGCCCAGAGCGGTAGATCCGCCAAGATCGGTCATCCCTACTTCACCGGCCAAGGCTAGGAACGCCGACCCGCCCAGATCCTGCGTCAGACCCAGCGAAACCGATGCCATCAAGGCGCCGCTGTCTCCGTCCAGGCTCATCCGCTCGCCGTCGTCACGCGCAAGCTTCATTCCAAGCTCTAACTTCAACGGGCCATCGGACATCACTCGTGTAACCTGCACGCCGGCAGTTTTGCCACCACCCGAAGACATCAGAAGTGCGGCCGATGTGCTACCGTCAGGCGCGCGGAAGCTCGCAGTAGTCCCGCCGAGCGACGAAAAAGGATTGTCCAGCGCGCTGACCTCTGCCGTCCGTTCCACTCCCAGATTGCTGGACAAGCTGCGCGACAGAATCGAGGCAACCTGCGAGGCGGGGCGCGCTGCAGCGGTCAGAGCTGTGCCGGGCATGACGAAGCCTCCAGCAAGAGCATCCTTTACTCGGAGATCGGTCGACGCTAGTGAAACCTCCAATGCATCGCCCAGACCCGTTCCGCTTGCAAGCACTGGTGCGTTGGTCGACACCGTGTTGCCGTTGGCAAGCGTCATCATGGTCCCACCAATCGGACGCAGGGCTGCTTCAATGTCCAGGAAGCCATGCCCGAATTCAAATGAATATCCCTTGTTGAATCCGGTGGCGAGTTCAACGAAGGCATTCGGGGTAAAGAAGTCGTCTTCGGCCGACGCCAGCAACCGAACCCGAAGCTCATGTGGGGTCAAATCTGGAAATGCCTGCTCCAAAAGCGCCAGCGCGCCCGAGATTTGTGGCGCAGCGAACGACGAACCTGTCACGAGAGGCTCGCCTGGCTGAAGCTGAAGCGTGGGATCCGGGACCGTCCACGCCCCATCGGCAACTAGGCACCAGCGAGCCGACTGCAGACAGGCAGATGACACCAGCTTTACTGACGAGATTTCGTCGCCATCAAAGGTGGGAACCCCGTTTACTGCGGCAATCCAGCCAGCTTCCAGTTCCGGCAACAGATACGGCAGGCCCTCCATCAGCGTCGAACTTGTCCGGTTGTCTTCGTTGGCGGCCGCGAACACTACGACACCGTAGGAGGAATAGTCTTTGAGTGCCTCAAGATAGTTTTGAGAACCGATACTGCCGGTGAAGGCTGCGTCGAAGTCATTCTGGTTCAACCCGAGGTCCGGGTATCCCCATGAATTGTTCCACGCGACAGCGCCTAGCGCCAGCGCCTGGTTGCCCACGTCGGCGAGCTTCTGGTCAGTCTCGTATGTGCCAAACAGCAGCGTCGCATCCGGGGCCGTTCCGATGAAGTCGGCTGATTGGCCCAATGCGACGGCGGAAACGATTGTCCCGTGTCCGACAAGCGCACCGGGGTCCACAGGCAGTTCTCTGTTATTTTCCACCAATACGTTCGTACCCGCAAACTCGGCATAGCCCGGCAGGAATTCATCATCCGACACGGCAATGATGGACCCGTTGCCGCGCAAGCCAGCTGCATGGGCAAATGCTGCCCCAGAAGACTTAAGCGGGTAGCTGTTTAACCCTGTTAGTTCTTCACCGCTTGAAAGCTCAAGACCCCAGTTCTGCGTGTATTGCGCTAGATATGGCGCAGACGCCAACAGCGCAGCGGTATCCGCCACAACATTTGGAAAATTGCTGAAGTCAAATCCTGCCAACAGCACAGCGATATCGACCGGACCCGGCGCAGGGAAGGGTGACAGAAGCCCGTCACCTGCGAAGTTTTCCTCCGCGCCACCACACCCGGCCAATACGGCAATCGCTGACAATGATGCATAAAGCGCGCCTTTGCGGCGCAATTTGATGAAAATGGACACAGGCAGACCCCCTAATACCGATTCGCTTCCATAGGCTAGCAAGGATCGGCAAAAAACTGCCCACGTGAATCACATTTTTTGTGGAAACAATCTGCTTCCGCACATGCGCTTTCTAAGCGCGCTGCCGGGGGCAGGGTCCCCGTTATTGCCGTTGAAACCCCAGCCGCCTTCAGCTAAGCAACCGGCAGGCACCCGTAGCTCAGCTGGATAGAGCGCTGCCCTCCGAAGGCAGAGGCCACACGTTCGAATCGTGTCGGGTGCACCATCTTTTCCGCCATCAGCACTTCTGAATGTTGCCCCAAGGTCGCGCTTTGGGTGCGCAGTCAGTTTCAGCGTTTCGGCGCAGGTTTGACGCCTCCGGCCTTGTTGACGATGCCGGCCCTCCACAAGTCCGAAATATCGCAGTCCTATGGAGTGTAGGCGCGGGCTTTGTGTGACGACAGTTTGCATCTTGCATTTCAGTAAAAGATGCAGATATATGAATAACTCTATAACGGAGGTCCACATGAGGCTCGCTTTGATCGCATTGCCTTGGCTTATCCTTTTAGCCCAGGAAGTTAGCAGTGAAACTCTTAGCCTCTCGCCAACCACTACGACAGAGTGGAAGGCAGTCTATGGAAGAATCGAAGCGCGTGATCGTGTGCCGGCCCGCGTGCGGATCGGAGGCACCGTGGTCGAACTCACGGTCACCGAAGGTGACGTGGTCCGCGAAGGTGAACTGATCGCCACCGTGATCGACGACAAGCTCACCTTCCAGCTCACTGCGCTGGAGGCGCGGAAAGGGGCGCAGGCGGCACAGCTGGCCAATGCCGAGACCGAGCTTGCCCGCGGCGAGCAGCTATTGAAGCAGGGTGTCAGCACGGTACAGCGGCTTGACGGGCTGCGGACGCAGGTCGAGGTGCTGAAGGGCCAGATCGCATCTGTCGAAGCCGAGATGGAACTGATCCGCCAAACCCAGAACGAAGGCCGTGTTCTGGCACCGGCCGGGGGCCGGGTGCTTGACGTTCCGGTGTCGACGGGGGCGGTTGTCATGCCGGGCGAGCCTGTGGCGCTGATCAGCGTCGGTGGCACCTTCCTGCGCCTAGCGGTGCCGGAGCGTCATGCCGCCATGCTGCAGGAAGGTGCCGCAATCCGCGTCGAAGGCGTGGAAGGTGTCCAGGAAGGGCGCCTGATCAAGGTCTACCCGCTGATCGAAAACGGCCGCGTCATTGCCGATGTGGAGGTGCAGGGCGCCCCCGACCGCTTTGTCGATGCGCGCGTACTTGTGCGCCTGCCCATGCAAGAGCGTGAAGCCCTGTTCGTTCCGGTCAGCGCCCTTATTTCCCGTGGCGGTCTGGATTTCGTTCAGGTGGAAACCGACGCTGGCCCGACGTTGCGCACTGTCGTGCCGGGCCAGCGGAGCGAAACGGACCAAGGCGAAGTGATCGAGATCCTGACCGGCCTTGCCACGGGCGACCGTGTCGTCACCGACCCCAAAACGGGCGCCAGTCATGAGTAAGTTCAAGCCCGGCCCACTTGGCCTTGCCGGTGCGCTGACCCGCGTGTTCATCGCGTCGTCGCTGACGCCCCTGTTCATCGTGGCAGCACTCGCCGCCGGTCTGGTCGCCTTGGGCGCGCTTCCGCGCGAGGAAGAGCCGCAGATTTCCGTCCCGATGGTCGACATCCATGTTCAGGCCCAGGGGCTGAAGGCCGAGGACGCGGTGAAACTCGTCACCGAACCGCTTGAGGTGATCGTCAAGGGCATCAACGATGTCGAACACGTCTATTCCAACACGCGCGACGATGCGGTGCTGGTCATGGCGCGGTTCAAGGTGGGCACCAGCGCCGAAGATGCGATCCTGCGGGTGCATGACAAGGTTCGCGCCAATCTTGACAGGATTCCCGTTGGCATCCCCGAACCCCTGATCGTCGGGCGAGGGATAGATGATGTGGCGATCCTGACCGTCACCCTGTCGGCCAAGCCGGGGCAAGAGGTGGCCGCGAACGACCTGACCCGCATCGCCCGTGCCCTTCAGGCCGAGGTCGCCAAGACCGAGGATGTCGGCCTGACCTATCTGGTCGGCGAGGCAACCGAGGCGATCCGCATCGCCCCCGATCCCGACCGCTTGGCGCTTTTTGGCGTTACGTTGCAACAGCTTGCCGAAAAGGTCGATCAGGCCAACCGCACGCTGAACACCGGAAAACTGCGGGACGCGGGCGAACAGGTGGATCTGGTCGCCGGTCAGACCCTCATCGCACCGTCCGAGGTTGCGAACCTGCTTCTCACCACCCGCGACGGGCGTCCCGTCTATGTTGCCGATGTCGCCGATGTGTCCTTCGTTCCCGATACCTCGGACCATATTGTTTCGCATCTGACCAAATCCGACACCGGGGAAGTGCAGCGCAGCCCTGCGGTCACCCTGGCGGTGGCCAAGCGTGCTGGGGCCAATGCCGTTGTCGTGGCCGAAGCGGCGTTGCACCGCATCGAAAGCCTGCATGGCAGTATCCTTCCTGACAGCGTGGCGCTGACCGTCACCCGCAACTACGGCGAGACGGCGAACGAAAAGGCCAACGAACTGTTGTTCCACCTTGGCCTCGCGACCGTGTCGATCATCGCGCTGGTGCTGGTGGCAATCGGCTGGCGCGAAGCCATCGTGGTGGCAGTGGTCATTCCGGTGACGATCCTGCTGACGCTCTTTGCCGCATGGATCATGGGCTATACGCTGAACCGGGTCAGCCTCTTTGCCCTGATCTTCTCTATCGGCATCCTTGTCGATGACGCCATCGTGGTGATTGAAAACATCGCCCGGCACTGGGCGATGCGCGATGGCCGCGACCGCACCCGCGCCGCCGTCGACGCCGTGGCCGAGGTCGGCAACCCGACCATCGTGGCCACGCTGACGGTGGTGGCGGCGCTGCTGCCGATGCTGTTCGTGTTGGGTCTGATGGGCCCGTACATGTCGCCCATTCCGGCCAACGCCAGCGCTGCGATGATCTTTTCGTTCTTTGTCGCCGTCGTGATCACCCCTTGGCTGATGGTGAAGGTCGCGGGGAAATCGGACATGGCTGCCCATTCCCACGACGACACGATGGGTGGCCACGACCTCGCGCACGGCGGTTTCATGGAACGCGCCTATCAGGCTGTGGCGCGGCCGCTTCTGGCAAGCAACGGGCGCAGTCTGGCGTTTCTTCTGCTGACCGCGCTGCTGTCCTTCGGCTCGCTCGGCCTGCTTTACACCAAGGACGTGACGGTCAAACTTCTTCCCTTCGACAACAAGTCCGAACTTTCGGTGATGGTCGATCTGCCCGAAGGCTCGTCGACCGAAGCGACCGACCGGGTGGTGCAGGACATCGCGGCAATCGTTCTGGCGCTTCCCGAGGTCACCTCGGTGCAGACCCACGCTGCAACGGCGGCTCCCTTCAACTTCAACGGTCTGGTGCGCCACAGCTACCTGCGGCAAGAACCGCACCTTGGTGAAGTGGCGATCAACCTAGCCCCAAAGGCAGACCGTGACCGGCCGAGCCACGCGATTGCGCTGGAAATCCGCGAACGGCTCAAGGCGGTTACTATGCCGGAAGGCACCTCGCTCAAGGTCGTCGAACCGCCTCCGGGCCCGCCGGTCATTGCCACGCTTCTGGCCGAAATTTACGGCCCCACACCCGAGGCCCGTCGTGACGCAGCCGCCAAGGTCGAGGCCGCGTTCCATTCTGTGCCGTTCATCGTCGACATCGACAACAGCTTTGGCAACCCGGCCCGGCGTTTGCGGGCAACAGTGTCCAGCGACGATCTCGAGTTTTTCGGGGTGCAAGAGCGTGACGTCTTCGACACCATCGCCCTGCTGAATGGTGGCCGCACCGTTGGCTATTCGCACCGGGGCGAGGGGCGCTATCCTATCCCGCTGGTGCTGCAACGGGCAAAGGGCGACCGCGTCCTTGACGAACGGTTCCTGACCACGCCGATCCCGGCCAACACGTTGCCAGGCGCGCGCGGCGTCGTGGAACTCGGCGATGTGGTCCAGATCACCGAAGAGCGCGCCTCGTTCCCGATCTTCCGCCACAACGGCCGCGCCGCAGAAATGGTGCAGGCCGAATTGGCGGGCGCCTTCGAGGCCCCGCTTTACGGGATGCTGGCCGTGGGCGATGCCCTGAAAGGCGTCGACGGCGCGCCTGAAATCCGCCTGAACGGCCAGCCCGAGGACGAGACGAAGACCACGCTTCTGTGGGACGGCGAATGGGAGGTGACCTGGGTTACTTTCCGCGACATGGGCGCCGCCTTCGGCGTGGCGCTTTTGGGCATCTACATCCTTGTCGTGGCGCAGTTCGGGTCGTTCAAACTGCCGCTGGTCATCCTGACGCCGATCCCGCTTACGTTCCTTGGCATCATGGCGGGCCACTGGCTCTTTGCCGCACCATTCTCCGCGACCTCGATGATCGGCTTCATCGCGCTGGCCGGCATCATCGTCCGCAACTCCATCCTCCTTGTGGATTTCATCCGCATGGAAGGCACCGTCACCGTCGAAAGCCTGATCCGCGCCGGCACGATCCGCTTCAAGCCGATCTTCCTGACGGCGGTGGCTGCGATAATCGGCGCGGTGGTCATTCTTGCTGACCCGATCTTTCAGGGTCTGGCGATCTCGCTTCTCTTCGGGCTGATGACATCGACCCTGCTGACGGTCCTTGTCATCCCCGCCATCTACCGGGTGTTCCGCACCTGATGAAAACGAAGGCCCCGGCCCCGCGGGGGGCCGGATCGGTTCAACCCTGTGCGCTGGAGGAACGAATGGCACATGTAGTCGTATTGGGAGCGGGTCTCGGCGGGGCCATCATGGCCTACGAATTGAAAGACCAGCTTCGCCCTGAAGACCGGATTACCGTGGTGACAAAGGACCCGAAGTACCACTTCGTGCCGTCAAACCCCTGGATCGCGGTCGGCTGGCGTGAGCGGGAGGACATCACCGTCGATCTTAGGCCGACCATGGCGAAAAAGGGGATCGGCTTCATTCCCGTTGCCGCAGAACGCCTGCACCCTGAGGATAACCGCATCCAGCTCGTCAACGGCGAAAGCGTCGCCTACGACTATCTCGTGATCGCCACCGGCCCGGAACTGGCGTTCGACGAAATCGAGGGTCTCGGCCCTCATGGCGGCCATACCCAGTCGGTCTGCCATATCGACCACGCCGAACAGGCGCGCGTCGCGTTCGATGCACTGGTCCGCAACCCCGGCCCAGTCATCATCGGCGCGGCGCAAGGGGCAAGCTGCTTTGGCCCGGCCTACGAGTTTCTCCTGATCCTCGAAACCGCGCTGCGCCGCGCCAAGGTGCGCGACCGCGTGCCGATGACCTTTGTCACCCCCGAACCCTACATCGGACACCTCGGCCTTGATGGGGTCGGCGACACCAAGGGGCTTCTCGAATCCGAGATGCGCGGCAAGCACATCAAGTGGATGACCTCGACCCGGGTGAAACGCGTCGAAGCCGGCAAGATGTTCGTCGAAGAAATCGCCGACGACGGCAGCGTAAAGGCCGAAAAGGAACTGCCCTTCGCGTTCTCGATGATGCTGCCCGCTTTTCGCGGCATCAAGGCTGTCTCCGGCATCGAGGGCCTCAGCAACCCGCGCGGCTTCACCCTCGTCGACACTCACCAGCAGAACCCGAAATACCGCAACATATTTGCCGTGGGCGTCTGTGTGGCGATCCCTCCGATGGGACCGACGCCGGTGCCCTGCGGCGTGCCGAAGACCGGCTTCATGATCGAGTCGATGGTGACCGCCACCGCCCACAACATCGGTAACCTCGTCCACGGCAAGGCGCCCGACCGCGTGGGCACATGGAACGCCGTCTGCCTCGCGGACTTCGGCGATGGGGGTGTCGCTTTCGTGGCCCAACCGCAGATTCCACCGCGCAACGTGAACTGGTCCTCGTCGGGCAAGTGGGTCCACATGGCCAAGATCGGCTTCGAGAAATACTTCATCCGCAAGCTGAGGAAGGGCGTGTCCGAACCCTTCTACGAAACCCTCGCCCTGAAAACGCTGGGGATCGACAAGCTGAAGGAAACCACCACGGGCTGATGCCCGCCGAAAACGCGGGGACGGGCGCGCAAGGTGCCCGTCTCGACCTCATCCCTGAAAGGAGACTGCAATGACCCTAGACCGCTCCGTAATGCTCTTCGCCGGCTGCATGGTTCTGCTCAGCGTGCTGCTGACAGCCTTCGTCTCGCCGCTCTTTGTCTGGTTCACCGTGTTCATCGGCCTGAACCTGATCCAGTCGTCGTTCACCGGGGTCTGTCCGGCTGCGATGGCGTTCAAGGCGCTCGGCGTGAAGTCCGGTTGCGCGTTCAACTGATCCGCCATGACCGACAGCTTCGCTCCTGACGATCCGGAAGCCGCCGAACGGGCCGTGGCGCTGTTGAAGTCGTTGTCCCATGTCGGCAGGCTGCGAATACTTTGCAGCCTGCTTGACCGGGACATGACAGTTGGCGAGTTGTCCGCCGCATTGCACGAACCGCAAGCCAGCGTTTCACAGCAACTGATGCGGTTGCGCGCGGAAGGTCTGATCCGCTCCACCCGGCACGGCAGACACGTGACGAACAGGCTGGGACGCGCTGACATCATTCCCATTATCGCGACCCTGCGAACCGCGTTTTGCGCTGTTCCCACAAAGCCGAAAACCCCGTCGTGATAGTGCAATTCAGCGCGCTTCAGGCCTCATGCAAAGCGCAATCCGCCCACTAAAGGCTTTCGCCGCCGTCCACCACCAGCGCATGGCCGGTCATGAAACCGGACTGGTCCGAGGCCAGATAGACGATGCTGGCGGCGATTTCCTCGACCGAAGCCCATCGCCCCATCGGAACCGACCCCGCCACATAGCTTTCCAAGGCCGCTCGCCCGCCCATCTGCTGTTCGAACCCGTTGTTGAAGGCAGTATCGACAAAGCCCGGACAGAGCGCATTGCAGCGGATGTTATCAGCGGCATAATCGACCGCGATCTGGCGTGTCATTGCGACTACCGCGTGTTTGGTGGTGCAATAGGCGATCATCCCCCGGTCATACTGCACGCCCGAATTTGACGCGGTGATGATGATCGACCCTTTGCGCTGCCGCTGCATGTGGGGCACGGCTGCGCGGGCGGCCACGAAATGCGCCCGCACGTTCAGCCGCCATGAGGCGTCCATGCCGTCAAGCGACACTTCGGTCAGCCGCCCCGGCACCTGGATGCCGGCGTGGGAATGCAGGATATCCAGCCGCCCCCGGCCTGCCACACGGTCGATCAAGGCGGTCACGGCGGCATCATCGCCCGCGTCCAGCGCCATGGCCTCGGCCCAGCCCCCCGCCGCCGCGATCTCGCGCGCAACCGTTGCCGCGCGGTCCCCGTCCAGATCGGTGACGATCACATGCGCCCCCTCGCGCGCCAGCGCCAGAGCGCCCGCTCGTCCGATGCCCGACCCAGCGCCTGTCAGAAAGGCCACCCGTCCGTCCAGCAGCATCATTGCGCCCCTGTCTTGATGCCGCGCCGCAAGGTGAGCTGTGCCACGACCAGCAACACCAGTGAAACCGCCAACACCATCGTGCCGATGGCGTTGATCTCGGGCGTCACACCACGGCGGATCGACGAGAACACATAGATCGGCAGAGTAGTTTCAGACCCGGCCACGAAGAAGGCGATGATGAAATCGTCGAAGCTGAAGGTGAAACTCAGCAGAAACCCCGCAAGGATGCCCGGAAAGATCAGCGGCAGCGTAACCTGCCGGAACGTGGCGAAAGGTGGTGCGTAAAGATCGGCCGAGGCTTCCATCAGGCTGCGGTCCATGCCCGCAAGGCGCGCGCGCAGGATGATGATGACCAGCGACATGGAGAACAACGCATGCGCCGCGATCAACGATCCGTAGCCCATCGCCAGTTGCGGGGCCTGCCCTTCCGGGGCAAGCAGCGCCAGAACGGGGTTTATCCAGCCAAAAAGGGTCACCAGCGCGATCAGCGTGGCGATGCCGATGACGATGCCCGGCACCATCACCGCGACATAGATCAGTGCATCGGCCACCATCCGCACCCGGCCCTTCATGCCCTGCAGCGCAAGCGCGGCCATCGTGCCGAACACGCTTGCGATCAGCGCCGACGACAACGCGACGATGAAGCTGGTCCACAGCGCCTCGGTCACAAACGGGTTGGACAGAGCCTTGCCATACCACTGGACGGAAAATCCAGTGAACTGGCTGGCGTGGCGGCCCGCGTTGAAGCTGAAGATCGCGATGACCGCGATCGGCAGGTACAGAAACAGATAGACCGCAAGGGCATATAGGCGCATCCGGGGTTCCCTTACATCAAGGCCACATCGTCGCGCACGCCACCCAGGCGGCGCATCAGCCACATGTAAAGTGACACGGTGACCAGCATGATCACCACCAGTGTCACGGCGACCGCCGCGCCAAAGGCCCAGTTGCGCGACTGCAAGAACAGATCGACCAGCGCATTGCCGATGAAGAACACCTTGCCGCCACCCAGCATGGCCGGGATCAGGAACTCGCCCATCAGCAGGATGAAGACCAGCATGCAGCCCGTCGCCACACCGGGCAGCGACAGGGGCAGCGTGATCTGCATAAAACTGCGCAGGGGGGGCGCGCCAAGATCGGCCGCCGCCTCCAGCAGGCGCTTGTCCAGCCGCTCAAGGCTGACATAGACCGGCAGCACCATCAGCGGCAGATAGCCGTAGACGATGCCGGTCAGGACCGCGAAGGGCGTGTTGATCAGCCGCACAGGCCCAAAGCCCAGCCATTCGATCACCGCTGGCAGGCCCTGTCCGCCGAGGATGAAGATCCACGCATAGCTGCGGATCAGGATCGAGGTCCAGAACGGCACGATGACCAGAATGAGCAGCAGCGTGCGCCATTTCGGATCGGCCCGCATGGCCAGAAAATAGGCAAGTGGGTAGGCGATCAGCAGCGCCAAAAGCGTACCAAGGGGCGCCAGCATCAGCGTGTTCAGGAACGCCGTCCCGCGCGAGGGCAGGTTGGCGTATTGCGCGAAGGTGAAGGCGGGAACGTAGCCGCCCGCCGCCTCCCGTTCGCCAAAGCTGAACACCACGACAAAACACAGCGGCAGCACCAGCATAACTGCAAACCATAGCCCCGCCGGGGCCAGAAGCAGCCATGTTGAAAGCCGCCGCTGCATTGCTCAGGCCGCCTTGAAGCGGGCCATCAACTCGGCCCGGTTCGGATCGGTCAGGGTCGCGGCCGCGCCGAACTCCAGCGCCGAAAGAAGATCGGCGGCAGGATAGAGGATCGGGTCGTTCAGGATTTCCTTCGGCAGGATGGCGTTCACCCGGGCATCGGCCACCGGATAGCCGTGGAACAGGACTTCCTTGGCGTTGACATCGGGGGTCAGCAGGAAATTGATCAGCGCGTAAGCCGCGTCACGATGCGGCGCCCCCTTGGGAATGGCGTAGAAGTCTGACCACAACTCGCCGCCTTCCTTGCCAAGGACATAGACGATTTCCGGCATGTCGCGGTTCATCTGCTTGGCGTCGCCCGTCCAGCAGATCGTCATCCACGCATCGCCCGACCGCATCGAGGGCTGGTAGTCAGAGCTGATCGCAAAAAGATGCGGTTTTGCGGCCAACAGCAACTCCTCGGCCTTGGCCAGTTCGGCAGGGTCGATCGAGTTGAACGAATAGCCGAAGTATTTCAGCGCGTTGCCGATGGTAGTCAACTGATAGTCATGCACCATCGTGCGGCCAGAGAAGGTGGTCTGGGTCAGATCCCAGAACTCCTTCCACGTCGTGGGCGTCGTGCCACCGGTCTGGTTGGTATTGACCGCAAAGCCTGTGGTGCCCCAGTTCTTCGGCACCGCATAGACCGTGCCGTTGACAGTGCCCGGTCCGGCAAAGCGCTGGTCAAAGCTGGCCGGGTCGTAATTCGGCAGCTTGGCCAGATCCAGCGGCTCGATCAGGTCCTGGTCGACATAGGTGGTGATCGTGTAGTTGGTCGGCACGAACACATCCCAGCCCGAACCACCGGCCTGCAGCTTGGCCAGCATTTCCTCGTTCGATCCGAAGACGTTCATCTGAACCGCAGCCCCGGTGGCCTCGGTGAAGCTGTCGAAGTTGGCCGGGTCGTGGTAGTTGGGCCACGAGGCCAGCACCACCCGGTCCCCGATGGATTGGGCGTGCGCAGCGCGGGGCATCAGGCCGGGCACCGCCGCGCCCAGAACCGCCGATGCCGCGCCAAGTCCGGTCACGCCAAGAAAATGCCGGCGCGACACCGAACCCTTCTGATACCGCCGCAACTCTTCCATGAACTTCTGACGCGAGATGTGGTCGATCTTGTCGGTCATTTCTGAAGTCTCCCGTTTTGGTTGGTTCTGTTCAATCTTGTGGTAGGATCAGCGCCGTCTCCGGTTTCCATGAAACGAAGGCCGCCGCACCGGGGTCAAAACCGCCCGCCGCCGCTTCGGCCTGTCGGGCGACCAGCACCAGAAGATCGCCCAAGGCCGCGTGGCGGACGAGGTATTCGGTGTGTTCGCCAAGGAAGATCCGGTTGATGACGGTGACTGGCTCGGCACCTGCTTGGACGGTATGGGCAAGGTCGATCTGCTCCGGCCGGATGCTGAGCGCCGCCTTCGCCCCTTTGGCAAGCACGCCGGATACCCGGCCTTCGAACCGGAAACCGGAGGCGGTTTCGATCTGGCCGCCGTGAGGCGACACCGCCGAGACGACGCCGTCGATGAAGTTTGATTTCCCCACGAAGTCCGCGACATAGCGATTGATTGGATGGTCATAAAGCGCCAGTGGCGATCCGGCCTGCACGATGCGCCCGCTGCGCATGATGCAGATACGGTCTGACATCGACAGCGCCTCTTCCTGGTCATGGGTAACAAGGACGAAGGTGATGCCAAGCTGGCGCTGCAGGGTCTGCAACTCGATCTGCATTTCGCGGCGCAGCTTGCGGTCAAGCGCCGCCAATGGCTCATCCAGAAGCAGGACCTTCGGTTCGTTCACGATTGCCCGCGCCAGTGCCACGCGCTGCTGCTGGCCGCCCGACATTTCCCAGATGCGGCGTGGACCAAACCCGGACAGGCGCACCATGTCCAGCGCACGGTCCACCTTGCGGGCGACATCCGCCCGATCCGGTCGCGGTCGGCGCTGAATCAACCCATAGGCGATGTTTTCGGCCACAGTCATATGCGGAAACAGCGCGTAGTGCTGAAACACCATGTTCACCGGGCGGCGGTATGCCGGCACGTCGGTGACACGCTCGCCGTCCAGAAACACATCGCCGGAGGTAGGGACTTCAAAGCCCGCCAGCATGCGAAGCGCCGTGGTCTTGCCGCAGCCCGACGGCCCCAGAAACGATAGGAACTCGCCCTTGCCGATGCCAAAACTCAGCGCGTCTGCCGCCAGCACCGCGCCATAGCGTTTGGTGGCCGCGCGAAACTCGGCGATCAGGGGGCGGTCGCCGGTCTGACCTTGTGCGCCCGTGTCGTTCTGGCTTTGCATGGGGTCGCGTCTATCCTATGAAACACGGCAAAGCGTAGGAGAACTCCATTTGGCTGTATATATCACAAATAGGGTAGTTCCGCCGATCAGGCCGCGCCGATGAGCGCGCCGATCTGGCCCTTGGTGGCTGCGGTCGTGGCCGGGCTGGACAGTCCCGCATTGCCACGTTCGCTGGCCGCGTTGCTGCGTCACGTGGCCCCGTTCAGCTATACTGTGATGTTCGCCTATCACGGTACTAACCCGCCGCTGGACGTCTACGACGACTTTCCGCCCAACAAGCGCAAGATCTTCGTCACTGATTATCAGGCGGGGCCGTATCTGCTGGACCCGTTCTTTCTAGCGGCCACGCAGCCCGTCGCAGCCGGCCTATACCGCCTTCGCGATCTGGCACCGGATCGGTTCTATCAGGGCGAATATTACCGCAATTACTATGCCCAGACCGGGCTTGCCGAAGAGATCGCCTATTTCGTCGATCTGCCGGGAGATGCCATTCTCGTCCTGTCCCTGATGCGGGCCGAAAAGCCGTTCAGCCAAAGGGAATACCTTGCCTTGCAGGCGCTTTTTCCCTTTGTGGCATCTGTCGCTGCGCGGCACTGGGCGGGCCTTTCGCTTCACTTTCGCAAGGATCAGGAGCCCAAGGCCGCAGGGCGGCAGCGGCGTGCCATTGCGCACGAACTTGGCCGTTTCGGTGACGGCATCCTTACCCCGCGCGAACGCGAGGTGGCCGAGTTCACCCTGCAAGGCCATTCGGCCGAGTCGACCGGGCAGATCCTTGGCATCGCGGCTGGCACCGTCCGCATTCACCGGCGCAATATCTATTCCAAGCTGAACATCAATTCGCAGGGTGAACTCTTCTCGCGGTTCCTCACCACGCTCGTTGACGCGTCCTGAGGCTGGATTTAACGCCGACCCGGCCTATCTGTCGCTTATGAAAGACGCCTCCGAAACCTCAGTTCTGTTCAACGCCAGTTGCCCGGTGTGCAACTTCGAAATCCGGCACTACGAACGCTACGCCGCAGCGAATGGCCTGCCGATCCGGTTTGATGACCTTAACTCGGATATGCTGGGGCGGTGGGGGCTGGATGCCGACACCGCCGCGCGGCGGCTTTACGTGCTTAAGGATGGCGCCCTGACCTCCGGGATACCGGCGTTTCTGGTGCTTTGGGCGGATATGCCGCGTTATCGCTGGCTGGCGCGGATCGTCGGGCTTCCAGGCGTCAGGCAGATCGCCTCGGCGGTCTATGACCGCGTGCTTGCCCCGGTGATCTACCACTGGCATTTGCGTCGTTTGCGCAGGCATACGGCAGCGGTGCAGGGCTGAGCGTCGGTTGCGCCATGCGGCTCCGCCGGACTGCGGCACGGAACTGCTTGATAACCTTCGCTTCAGCGTCAAATGATGCAACGATCCGAACGATTCCGGCCACAGGGGGTAAAGGCGTCAAGCGGTGGGTCGTCAGGCGTGTCCGAAGACGTCGATCACCATCTTGTTGCCTTGCCATTCAGGTGGCATGAGACAGGTTTGGATGACCCTGGGGAAACTGGGAAAGAAGCAGTCGAAACCTGAAGGCAGGCCAACCGCATGAGGCTAGTTCCGCAGCTTGGTATCGTGGCGCTGATCGCGCTGGTGGCGATCCCGCTTTCGGCCCGCTTTGTTCCCGGAACCCGGCCCTGGTTGGACCAGATCGGCTTGCTACAGCCGCTCGTGGCAGTTGGCATCGTTCCCGGCGCGCCAGTGGCCGACCAAGTCGGGCGACCGGGCGGGGCGTCGGGTGGCCCACCCGGTGCGGCCTCGGGCGGGGGCGGTGTGCCGGTCATTGCGGACGCCGTGCAGACCATGGCGCTGCGCGATGTGGTCTCGGCGATCGGGTCGGCGCGGGGTGTGCAATCGGTGGAACTTTCGTTCGAGATCACCGGGCGGCTTGCGGCGATCAGGGTGGCACCAGGCAGTCTGGTGGCGGCGGGCGACGTGATCGCCGAACTTGATTCCGAGGCAGCGGAACTGGAGGTTGAACGGGCGCGCCTTGTGATGGAGGATGCGCAGCGCACCGTCGACCGGTTGCAGCAACTGTCGCAGTCAGGCACCGCCACCGCACTGCAAAGCCAAGAGGCGGAACTGGCCCTGCGGACGGCGCAGCTTGGGCTGCAGTCGGCTGCGCGCGATCTGGCGAACCACCGGCTCGTGGCACCGGTCGCCGGCTATGTCGGCCTTGTCGCGCCGCAGGTTGGGGACCTTTTGTCGCCAACCACCCCGGTCACTCGGATCGAGGACCGGTCCAGCCTGATCGTGGAGTTCCGGGTGCCGGAACGGCTGGCGGCCTTGGTCGCCGTGGGCGATCCGGTGCAGGCAGCCGCAATCTCCACCGCCAACGAAGTGATCGAGGGCCGTATCGTGGCCGTCGACAACCGGGTCGACGAAGCCAGCCGCACGTTGCGCGTCGAGGCTTCGATCGGCAACGCCGATGACCGGCTGCGCGCCGGGATGGCTTTCCAGATCAATCTGGTGTTCACCGGACAGGACTATCCTGCCGTCGACCCGCTGGCGATCCAGTGGGGAGCGGAGGGTGCCTTCGTCTGGGTGGTGCGCGAAGCCAAGGCGACCCGCCTGCCGATCCGCATCCTGCAGCGCAATGCCGAGGCGGTGCTGGTCGATGCGGCGTTCAATCCCGCCGATCTGGTGGTGACCGAAGGTGTGCAGGCGCTGCGGCCGGGGGCCGATGTCAGCGTCACCGCACCGAGGAGCTGACCGATGCAGCGCACCCCCGCGGAACCTGCTGCTGATCCTGCCGCCTTGGGCAGTGGCACCGCACTGTTTATCCGCCGACCGATCCTTGCTTTCGTCCTGAACGCGCTGATCGTCATTGCCGGGCTTGCGGGGCTCTTGGGCGCGGATGTCCGCGAGTTGCCGGATGTGGACCGACCGGTGGTCTCGGTCTCGACCGCGTATCCCGGAGCGGCGCCTGAAACCATCGACCGCGAAGTGACCGCGGTGGTCGAGGGCGCGGTCAGCCGGATTGCCGGGGTGAAATCGATTTCCTCCTCGTCGCGGTTCGGGTCCAGCCGGGTAACCGTCGAATTCCGCGACGATGTCGAACTTGACGTGGCCGCCACCGATCTGCGCGATGCCGTGGCGCGGGTAACGAATGCACTTCCCGATGCCGCCGACGCGCCGCGCGTGGTCAAGTCCGATGCCGATTCCGATGCCATCTTGCGGATCGCCGTCACCTCGTCACGGCGCACGGCCGACGAATTGACCTCGCTGATACGCGACCTTGCCGAAAGCCGCCTGCTGTCGGCCCCCGGCGTGGCCGACCTGCAGATCTTTGGTGACCGGGAACTGGCGTTTCGGGTTGACGTGAACCTGATGCAGCTTGCCGCGCGGGGGCTGACACTGGCCGATCTGCGGGCCGTCTTGGGCGACGCGGCGTTCGACAGCCCCGCCGGCGCGCTCAGCTCGGACCGGCAAAGCTTGCAGGTCCGCACCACCGCCGCGATCCGCACCGTCGAAGAGATTGAGGCGCTCAGCATCGCAGGCAACGTCAGACTGGGTGACGTGGCGCAGGTGACGCTTGGGCCTGAACCGGGCGCCTCTGTGCTGCGGGCAAACGGCCAGACCGGCATCGGCCTCGGGATCATCCGACAGGCCAACGGTAACACGCTTGCGATCTCCAAGGCGGTGCGGCAGGTGGTCGCCGATCTGCAACCGCTCTTGCCCGATGACGTGCAGATGTATGTCACCTCGGATAGTGCTGATTTCATCGACGGCGCGATCCACGAGGTTGAACTTGCACTTGCCCTGTCGGTCCTGATCGTCACGGCGGTGATCTACATCTTCCTGCGGGACGCCCGCGCAACGCTGATCCCGGTCATCGCGATGCCAGTGGCGCTGATCGGCACGTTGGCGGCGATCTGGCTGGCCGGGTTTTCCATCAACATCATGACCTTGCTGGCACTCGTGCTGGCAACCGGCCTTGTCGTCGACGACGCGATCGTGGTCTTGGAAAACATCGTTCGGCGCAGGTCCGAAGGCATGGGCGCGCGCGCTGCGGCTGTGCTTGGCACCCGGCAGGTATTCTTTGCCGTCCTTTCCACCACCACCACGCTGGCGGCGGTGTTCATCCCGCTGTCGTTCCTGCCCGGGCAAACCGGCGGCCTGTTCCGCGAGTTCGGCTTCACGCTGGCGATTGCGGTCCTGTTGTCGTCCGTCACGGCCCTGACCTTGTGCCCGGTGCTGGCCGCGCGCCTGTTGAAGCCGCATGTCGAAAGCCGGGGCGTTATGACCTCGGTCGGTGAGGCGCTGGCGCGGGTCTATGGCAAAACACTGCGGCTCTGCCTAGCCGCGCCGGTGGTGTCGGTTGCGGTAGCGGTCCTGTTCGCGGCGCTCGCGGTGGCCAGCATGGCCTCGCTGCGCCAGGAATTGACCCCCAGTGAAGACCGCGCGGCAGTCCTGTTGTCGGTGCAGGCACCGCAAGGGGCATCGCTGGATTATACCGACGGCAAGATGCGCGAAATCGAGGCGCTGATCGAACCGCTGCGCGCGTCGGGCGAGGTGACGAGCGTCTTCGCCATCGCGGGAATGGGCGGGTCGGACAACCGGGGCTTCATCGTGGTGACGCTGGCAAACTGGGCCGACCGGACGCGCAGCCAGCAGGACATCGCGGACGAACTGAACGCCAAGCTGCGCGGCGTGATCGGGGTTCGGACCTTTGCCATTCAGCCGAACTCGCTGGGCATCCGCGGGGCGGGGCAGGGGCTTTCCGTCGCCCTGGTCGGTGACGATTATGGGCGCCTTGCCGACGTCGCGCGCACCCTTGTCGACCGGATGGAGAAAGACCCGCGCTTTGGTCAGGTGCGGCTTGGCTATGACACCACGCAACCACAGCTTTTTGTCGAGATCGACCGCAGCCGGGCCGAGGATCTCGGGGTTTCGATCGACGGCCTTGGCGAAGCCTTCCAGGCGGTGCTTGACGGCCGAACCGTCGGCACGCTCTTTCTGGATGACGACAGCTTCGACATCCGCCTCGTCTCCACCTCGGATCCGGTGAACGACCCCGGCGATCTGGAGCGAACCTTCGTCGCATCTCTCGACGGCAACATGGTGCCGGTGTCGTCCTTCGCAACGCTGACCGAGCGTGCGGTGGCACCCGAACTCGGTCGCGAGGCGCAGCGCCGGTCGGTTCCGATCAGCGCCGGGCTCACGCCAGATTTCGCCTTGGGCGATGCGTTGGCCGAATTGCAGGCCTTGTCGGACGGCGTTCTGGCCGAAGACATGCGCCTTGTTCCACTGGCCGAGGCGGCGACGCTGGGCGAAACCTCGTCGGGCTTGCTGGTCACGTTCGCAATTGCGCTGGCTGTGGTCTTTCTGGTGCTGGCGGCGCAGTTCGAAAGCTTCGTCTCCGCCGTGATCGTGATGGCGACGGTGCCACTGGGGCTGGCTTGCGCGATCTTCGCCCTCTTGCTGACCGGAGGCAGTCTGAACGTCTATTCGCAGATCGGGCTGGTGCTTCTGGTCGGTATCATGGCCAAGAACGGCATCCTGATCGTCGAATTTGCCGATCAACTGCGCGAGCGTGGCGCAACGGTCCGCGACGCGATCGAACAGGCCGCCACCGTCCGGTTGCGGCCGGTGATGATGACGATGGTCGCCACAGTGCTCGGAGGGTTGCCTCTGGTTCTCGCGCAAGGGGCCGGTGCCGAGGCGCGCGAAGTGCTGGGCTGGATTATCGTCGGCGGCCTCGGCCTTGCCACTTTGGCCACGCTCTACATCACGCCCGTCGCCTACCTTCTGCTGGCCGGTTTCGCGCGGCCAAGGGCGGCCGAGACGGAGCTTCTGCACGCTGAACTTCGGGGTGCTGCCGTGCGTGACCATCCCGCCGAATAGCGCAACATGACCGTTGCGAAGACCCTGTCGCCGCGACATACCTTGCCGCAGCCAAGGAGTGTGCAATGAGCGCGAACCTGTTCGACATCCTCTCCCGCTCGATCACCGACGCTGCCGCCACCGCGATCGAAACTCTGGCGGGCGACCGCATCACCTACGCCGATCTGGTGGTCCGGACCGGCCAGATGGCCAACGCGCTGGTTGGCTTGGGCGTGAAGCCCGGCGACCGCGTTGCCGTGCAGGTCGAAAAGTCGGTCGAGGCAATCATCCTCTACCTCGCCACCGTCCGCGCGGGCGCGGTGTTCCTGCCGTTGAACACCGCCTACACCGTGGCCGAGGTGGCTTACTTCATCGGTGATGCCGAACCCGCGCTTTTTGTCTGCGATCCCGCCCGCGTCGCCGATTTCGCCGCGATCGCAGATAAGACCGGCGCCCGCCTAGTGACACTGGATGCCAATGGCAAAGGCAGCCTGTCGGATGCGGCGGTGACCGCCCGCCCTGACTTCGCCACCGTACCCCGCAACGCAGACGATCTGGCAGCACTTCTATACACGTCCGGCACCACGGGCCGATCCAAAGGCGCGATGCTGACGCATGGCAATCTGGTGTCGAACGCCCTGACCCTGTGCGAGGCATGGCGCTTTAACAAAGCCGACGTGCTGATCCACGCCTTGCCGATATTTCACACCCACGGCCTCTTCGTGGCAACTAATGTCACGCTGCTTTCCGGCGCGTCCATGGTCCTGCTGCCAAAGTTCGACGCTGGCCTTATCCTTGACCTCATGGCGCGGGCCACCGTGCTGATGGGCGTGCCAACCTACTATGTCCGGCTCCTTGAGTCCGCCCGGCTCGATTCTGCAGCAACAGCGCGGATGCGGCTATTCATATCAGGTTCAGCCCCGCTTCTGGCCGAAACGCACAGGGAATGGCAGGCCCGCACCGGTCAGGCAATTCTTGAACGCTACGGCATGACCGAAACCAACATGAACACCTCGAACCCCTATGAAGGCGACAGGGTGGCGGGCACCGTGGGCCTGCCCCTGCCAGGAACCGAGGTGATCGTGACCGACCCCGACAATGGCGCCCCCCTTGCACAAGGCGAGATCGGCATGATCGAGGTGCGCGGTCCCAACGTCTTCAAGGGCTATTGGCGGATGCCGGAAAAGACTGCCGCGGAACTGCGCGCGAACGGTTTCTTCATCACCGGCGATCTGGGGCGGATCGACGACAATGGCTACGTCCACATCGTCGGGCGGGCCAAGGATCTGATCATCACCGGCGGCTACAACGTCTACCCCAAAGAGGTGGAGGCCGAGATCGACGATATCGCCGGGGTGCTGGAATCCGCCGTCATTGGCTTGCCGCACAAGGACTTTGGCGAAGCCGTGACCGCAATCGTTGTGCCCAGCGGGCAGCCCGTACTGACCGAAGCCGATATCGTCGTGGCGATTGAAGGGCGGCTGGCACGGTTCAAGCGGCCAAGTCGGGTGATCTTTGTCGACGAACTGCCGCGCAATACCATGGGCAAGGTGCAAAAAAACGTGCTGCGGGATCGGTTCGCAGGCAGCGTGTGATCCTGCTCTGAGGGCGCAGGATTTCTGCCGCCCTGCGCAGGCCAGAGCGGCGAGGCCCGCCCCGACGATGGCGATGTGCAAAGGTGTCATGCCCGCCGCCGAAATGCGCAAGCGGCGCCAACCGCAGGCCGGACATCCGTCAGGCTGTGCGCTTGGGAACGGACCGCCGGAAAAATAGCCGGTTCGATTGCCGCGCCAGCGGTGGTGCCCATTGTCCGTCTGATGCCATCCTCGCAGGTGCCTGCGCTGCCGCGGCGTCAGTAAAGTCCCGCCACCCGGCCGCGCAGCGCGACCAGCGCAAGGACGGTGTCGACCGTGGGGGTCGGCGTGCCGGTGATGCGGCCCAGTTCCTGTACCGACCCCACCAGCGCGTCGATTTCCATCGGACGCCCCGCGTCAAGGTCTTGCAGCATCGACGTGCGATGCGCGCCGACCGCAGCGCCGCCGTCGATTCGGCGTTCGACGTCGATCGGGAAGCTGACGCCCAGCTTTTCGGCAATCACCTGCGCCTCGATCATCATGCGCCGCGCCACGTCACGCGTGCCGGGATCGGTGCACAGCACGTCCAGCGTGGCATGGGTCAGCGCCGAGATCGGGTTGAACGACAGGTTGCCCCACAGCTTGACCCAGATCTCATCGCGTAGGCGTGGCCGCACCGGGGCCTTCAACCCGGCCGCCTGTAGCGCCTGCGACAGTGCCACCGCCCGGTCGGATTTCGACCCGTCGGGCTCGCCCAGCGAAAACCGGTTGCCCTCGATATGGCGGATGGTGCCGGGTTCGCTGACCTCGGCCGCCGGGTAGACCACGCAGCCAAGCACGCGGTCGGGGCCGAACCCGTCCCACTGCACATTGCCCGGATCGACACTGTGCAGCCGGGTGCCCTCCAAGGGACCGCCGATCTTGTGGAAATACCACCACGGCACGCCGTTCACGCCGCTGACGATGGTCGTCTCGGGCCCGATCAGCGGCTGCATCCTGCCCACCATCGGCGGCACGGAATGGGCCTTCAGCGTGACGATCACATAATCCTGCGGCCCAAGGTCCGCCGCCTCGGCGCTGGCGCGCACCTGCACCGTGACAGGCTCGGCGCCCTCTTCCAGCAGGGTCAGGCCCTTTGCCTGCATCGCCGCCAGATGCGGGCCGCGCGCCACGATGCTGACATCCGCCCCGGCCTGCACCAGCTTGGCCGCCATGTAACCACCGATCGCGCCCGCGCCAAAGATACAGATCTTCATGTCCGGTTCCCTCTGCCCGGCTCAGGCCGGTTGGCCAAGCCCAAGCTTCTCGGCCAGCCCGATGCGCTGCAACTTGCCCGTGGCCCCCTTCGGGATCTCGTCCAGGATCACCACCCGGCGCGGCACCTTGAAATCCGCCATGCGTGCGGCGCAGAAATCGCGGATCTCGCGTTCCGTCGCACTCTGGCCTTCGCGCAGCACCACCGCCGCAGCGACTTCTTCGCCCAGCTTGGGGTGCGGCATTGCAAAGGCCACCACCTGCTGCACGGCAGGGTGATCCAGAAGCACGCCGTCCACCTCCAGCGGGCTGATCTTTTCGCCGCCCCGGTTGATGATCTCCTTCAGCCGCCCCGTCAGGCGCAGATAGCCTTCCTCGTCCAAGGCACCCTGATCGCCAGTGCGGAACCAGCGCAGACCGTCGGCTTCGAAAAAGTTCTTCGCGTTGGCGTCGGGGTTGCCCTCATAGCCGGGCGTCACGTTCGGGCCGGAAATCACCACTTCGCCGGTGCCGTCGATCAGCCGGTTCTCCACCTCATGCGCGATGCGCAGCAGGGGGCCGGCCGCCACACCCACCGACCCCGGCTTTTGCGCGCGGGGCGGCAGCGGGTTGCAGGCCATCTGGTGCGTCGCCTCGGTCATGCCGTAGGCTTCGATCACCGGGGCCTTGAAGGTGTCGGCCAGTTCCAGCATCACCTGCGCCGGCAGCGACGCCGAAGAGGACCGCAAGAAGCGCAGAGGATGCGCGTCGATCACGTCGCGGTTGCGGGCCGCGCGCGACAGGATCGCCTGATGCATCGTCGGCACGGCGGTATACCATGTCGGCTCGGCCTCTTTCATCCAGCCAAAGAATTTGAGGGCATCAAACCCCGGCGCACACCAGACCGATCCGCCCGCCGCCAGCGATGCGGTGACTGCCGCAATCAGCCCGTGGATGTGGAAAAGCGGCATCACGTTCAGGCAGCGGTCGGCAGGCGTCAGCGCCAAGGAGGTGCCGATGTTGCCTGCCGATGCCGCAAGGTTCGATTGCAACAGAGGCACGATCTTGGGCCGCGACGTCGTGCCCGAGGTGTGCAGGATCAGTGCCGTCGCGTTCGGCCCGGGCTTGCCCGCTGGCGCAGGCATTGCCGCAGGGGTGCCGCTCAGGCGGAACTGCCCGGCGGGTTCCGCCGGATCGCTGTGCAGCCGCAGGATCGCCATTCCCAGCGGTGCCGCCGCCGCAAGCGCCGGCCCGTCATAACCATCAGGCACTACAATGGCCTTGGCCCGCAGGTCCTGCAGGTAAAAACTGAACTCGTTTTCCTGATAGGCCGGGTTCAGCGGCGCGGTCACTGCCGCCTGCGCGATTGCGACGAAAGCGGTGGCCATTTCCGGCCCGTTTGGCAGCACGATCGCCACCCGGTCCGCAGCCCCGATCCCGAAGCTGCGCAAGGCGGCCTCGACCTCGGCCGACAGGGTCCGCAATGCGCCATAGCTCAGCCACGCGCGCCCCGGCGCTCCGATGGCGTTCGAGCCGGCGTCCTTTTCGGCAAGCAGGGCGGAAACTGTGGCTGTCATGGCAGTCTTTCTTTCAGGGCAGGATCTGGCCGCACCGCAGACCTAGCGCGACGCCGCGTAATAGGAAACCTTGCGCTCAAGATAAGCGAGGAATTCCGAAAGCGCGAAGGCAAGTCCGAAAAGCACGATCAGCACCGCCCAGAACTCCGCCATCAGGAACTTGCTGGAATAAAGCTCGAACAGCGCACCAAACCCGACGATCGAGATCAGCAGCTGGCCGATGATCACCCCCTTCACCGCCCGGATCACGCCGATCCTGACGCCGCCAAGGATTTCCGGCAGTGCCGCCCAGAAATAGACCTTCACGAAGGCGTCCATTGGCGAAGCACCAAAGCTGCGCGCCATTTCCACCAGCGACCGGTTGATCTGCCTGACCCCGGCGCGGGCATTCAGGATGATGATCCAGATCGCGAACAGCGCCGTCGTGATGATCACCGTCTTGGTGCCGAACCCGAACAGCACCATCAGCACCGGCACCAGCGCGGTCAGCGGCGCCGACAGAAAGATGTTGACCCAAGGCAGCAGCAGTTCGTCAAGAATGCGGTTCTTGCCCATCAGGATGCCCACCGGAATGCCGATGACGATGGCAAAGAACACGCCCGCAAGAAACGCATAGCCGGTCACGAAAAGCGCATTCAGGAACGCCGGCGTCGGGATCAGCCCGACCAGCGTGACCACCACTTCGGAAAAGGGCGGGATGAAGAAGGTCAGGCCTGCGCGGCCGATCACCTCCCACAGCAGCGCCCACAGGATCAGCGACGATAGCGCGGGCAGCTTGCGTCCATAAACATACATGCCGCCCTCACTCCACGTAGCTGCGCAGCGAAGCCCAGATACGGTCGACGATGTCGAGGTATTCGGGGTCGCGGCGGATGTTGTCAACGCTCTTGTCGCGGAAACTGGAGGGGCGGATAATTTCCGACACGCGGCTTGGGCGCGGCAGCAAGATCGCGATCTGGTCGGATACGTAGACCGCTTCCTCGATCGAATGGGTCACGAAGATGAAGGTCTTTTTCTCGTTCTTCACCAGTTCCAGCAGGTCTTCCTGAAACTTGCGCCGGGTCTGTTCGTCCACGGCGGAAAACGGCTCGTCCAGCAGCAGCACCTGCGCGTTCACCGACAAGGCCCGCGCAAGGCCCACCCGCTGGCGCATGCCCCCCGAAAGCTGGTGCGGGAACTTCTTCTCGAACCCCGCCAGACCCACCTCGCGGATATATTTCTCGGCAATCGCCTCACGCTCCGATTTCGCGACGCCGCGCAGCTCCAGCCCGAAAGCCACGTTGCGAATCACGCTGGCCCAAGGCAACAGCGCAAAGTCCTGAAACACGAAAGATCGGTCCGGGCCGGGCCCCGTCACCCGCTGGCCGTTGACCTCGATCTCGCCCGAGGTTGCCGGCAAGAGGCCCGCGATGATCTTCAGCAGTGTGGTCTTGCCGCAGCCCGACGGCCCCAGAAGCGATGTCAGTTCGCCACGCGGAAACTCCAGCGACAAATCCTTCAGCGCCTGAACGTCGCCATAGACCTTCGAGACGTTGCGGACGGAAACGGCGCTTTCGGTCACGGCCTGCCGTGTATCTGGCTTAATCGGCTGCATATCCACGGTTGTTCCCTTCAAAGAGGACGTTTTCAAGCTTCTCAAGCAGGTTCAGGAAGATCACTGCCAGAAGGATGATCGAAAAGATTGCTGCATACATGCTGGGGTAATCAGCGATCGAACGGCTGTAGGTGATGATGTCGCCAACCCCGGTCGGCGTGATCTTCAACTCGGACAGGATCGCCCCGATGAAACCCGCAGATACACCAAGCCGGAGGCCGGAGAAGATCACCGGCGACGCGGCCGGCAGGATGATCTTCAGCAGCACATCCCGATCTTGCGCAAGAAATGACGTCGCCATCTCTTTTAGCGAAGCGGGAGTGTTCCTGACCGCCGAGGCCGTGTTCAGCACGATCACCGGCATTGCCATGATGCAGACCACAAACACCTTCGACGTCAGCCCGATGCCGTAGACCATCACCAGAATGGGGATCAGCGCGGCAAGGGGGGCGGCCTGCATGACGATGAAGATCGGCGAAAACAGCCATTCGAACCCCTTGCTCAGCCCGATCCACAGGCCCAGCCCGATGCCGAACACGGCCGAGATCAGCACCCCGACCACCAAGGGTTGCAGGGTTTCGGCGTAAGCCACGAAGATCGACCCGTCGAAGGTCATCCGCGCCAGCGCGGCCATTGAATCGATGAAGGTCGGGAAGGCATAGCTGACGGGTATCCGCCCGCCAATCTCCCATGCCCCGAATACGATCAGGGCCGACAACAGCTTGAGCATGAGGGGACGGTGTCTGATCACGTCGCGTTCCGCCTTGAGCCAGGGAAAGGGAACCGTCGGCGTGCTGGCCGCCGACGGTTGGTGGTGCAGCGGTTACTTCATCGCCGCATCAAGCGGGGCAAAGTACCAGAAGTCATCGAGGTTCAGCGTGGCCGGGTCGCCTTCAAGCTGGCCCGCCTCGACATACCATTCCATGTCGGCCTTCGCCGCCTCGCGGCCGCCGCCGTTCGGATCGTAAAGCCCACCGGCCACGGCTTCGGTGTAGAACCCGTCCAGTTCGGCCAGAACCTCTGCCGGAAGCTGGCCGATCGGGCCGTCCGGGTTGGTTTCGCGGCTGATGATCGTCGGGTCCTTGGCCATGTCGGTCCAGGTGCTGTGCAGCGCCTTGACGAGGATGTTCACGGCCTCTTCGTTCTCCTTGATCCAGTCGAGGTTGGCGAACAGCGCCTCGTCGCTGGCTTTCACTTCGAACATCGGCAGCGAATTGAACCGGTCGCCCGCTTCAGCGATGATCTTGTTGCGGTTCGACAGATCAAGGATGGTTGCATTGGCCTGACCGGCAAGCATTGCTGCCACGCGGTTGCCCGAACCCGGAACATAGGACCGCTCGCCGAACTTGATGCCTTCCTTCGTCTCGATCACATTGGCGATCGAATCCGTCCCGCCGCCGCGCGAATGCAGCATGATCGGCTGGCCGTCCAGATCCTTCAAGGTGTTGAATTCCTTGGTGGCGACCGGAAAGAACACCAGCTTCGACAGCTGGAAGATGATCCGCACCGGCGCTTTCGACCGCTGCATGGCGGCGTAAGGTGTGCCGAAGGCGATATCCATGTCGCCGCTGAGCACCGCCTGAATGGCAAGCTCTTCCTCTGCGAAGGCGGTCCACTCGTAATCCAGCCCGTTGGCCTTGGCGCGATCAAGCGCCACAAAGAAGGCCGCCATTTCGTCCGACGGCGGTTCGGCAAGGGCGATACGGATCGTCTCGGCCTGCGCGGCCGACACGGTCATGCTGGTCGCAAGGGCAACCCCTGCAAGTTTTGCAAAGAAGGCGTTCATGATTCTCCTCCCTGAGAATTCTGTCTACGTCCGGCTTTGCCCGGCAGGGCCTCCTGTCAGCCTTGAACCGGGCGGTCTTTCTGCTCTCACACCTCTCCGAAAAGTCGCTTCGCCACCGACCCCAGGTGCTTGCGCATCGCTTCATAGGCGGCGTGCGGATCGCGGCCCGCGATTGCGGCGGCGATGGCGTCGTGTTCGAGGAAACTCGAATGGTCGGGCGACGGACGCGCCGTTTCGCGCGTCACGCTGCCCCAGGCCACGGCGCGCCGCACTTCGTTCAACTGCTCGAACAGCGTCAGCAGCAACAGGTTGTCGCTGGCTTCTGCGACCGACCGATGGAACAGGTCATCCTGCAGCTCGTATTCGTTCCACGTGGTGGCGGCCTTGGCGCGTTCGATCGCGCGCTGCATCTTGCGCAGCGTCTCGCCCGATGCGTTGACCGCCGCCTCACGCGCAATGGCCGGCTCGATAGCAAGACGGGCACGCATCATCCGGAACGGAGTCAGCTGGCGGCCCAGCTCGACCATCGCGCTGGTCGTTCCCTTCGGCGGGCTGCCGTCGGTAACAAAGGTGCCCTTGCCGACATGGCGCCAGATCACCCCATCCCGCTCCAGCGCATCCAACGCCTTTCGCAGGGTTGCCCGCGACAGGCCCAGTTCGTCCGAAAGGTGCCGTTCGGGAGGCAATTTTCCGCCGCTGGCGTAGCCGCCATCGTGGATGAAGCCGCGCAGGCGGGCCACGGGATCGAGTGTTTCCAGCTCAGGCTCATCCATCGACCATTACCCCTAATTGGTCTACCAATCCTTCGGAAATACAGCCATAGCGTCTATCTTTTTGGAAATCAATCGTGAATTGGTTTATAATTGGCCTCAATTTTGGCGACCAAGCAGGATTGATTTTGCAAAAACACCGCGATAGGTTCCGCCCCAAGACCTTCCCTCAAGAGGTGGAAAATGACCGATTTCGTGATCCCAGCGCCACAGACCCCTTCGATTCCCGTCAGTGGTGGCGGGTCGTTCCCGGTGCGCCGCGTCTATTGCATCGGGCGCAACTACGCCGCCCACGCCGTCGAAATGGGGCACGACCCGGATCGCGAACCGCCGTTCTTCTTTCAAAAGAACCCGAACAACCTCGATTCGACCGGCGAGTTCCCTTATCCGCCGCACAGCCAGGACGTTCATCACGAGGTGGAACTGGTGGTCGCGCTGAAATCCGGCGGGTCGAACATCGCCATCGCCGACGCGCTGAACCACGTCTGGGGTTATGCCGTGTCGCTTGACATGACGCGCCGCGATCTTCAGGGCGAGGCCAAGAAGCAGGGCCGCCCGTGGGAAATCGGCAAGGCCTTTGAGCGGTCAGGCCCGGTCGGCCCGCTTTACCCCGCTTCGCAGGTCGGGCACCCCGACCAAGGCCGGATCGAACTGAAGGTCAACGGCGCGGTCCGGCAAGAGGGCGATCTGAACCAGATGATCTGGAAGGTGCCTGAAATGATCTCGTATCTGTCGGAATACTTTGAATTGCAGGCTGGCGACGTGATCATGGCCGGCACCCCCTCTGGCGTCGGTGCCGTGGTGCGCGGCGACACGATGGAGGCCGCCATCGATGGTCTGGGCACGCTGGTCGTCAAGGTCGTCTGACCGGCCGCGCGCCGCAAGAGTTGCCGCTTTCGCCGCACGTCCATGCGGTCTAGATTGCGCAAGAAGGGTCGGGCAGGGCAGCGCCTCCAGTCGCTGCCTTGCCCGATGCCATGATCGCAAAAGATAACAGCAGGGCCGTACATGACCGACCGTTCCGTTCCCGACATCGTCTTCACCAAGGTTGACGAAGCCCCCCAGCTTGCCTCGGCATCGCTCTTGCCGATCATCAAGTCCTTCGCTGCGGCGGCAGGGGTCACGGTCGGAACCCGCGACATTTCCCTTGCTGGACGCATCATCGGCGCATTTCCCGAACGGCTGACCCCCGCACAGCGCCAGGACGACGATCTGGCGGTTCTGGGCGCCTTGGTCACCACGCCCGAGGCGAACGTGATCAAGCTCCCGAACATCTCGGCTTCGGGGCCGCAACTGGTGGCGGCGATCAAGGAATTGCGGGGGCAGGGCTATGACCTGCCCGACTATCCCGAAACCCCGGCAACGCCCGAGGAAAAGGAAGCCCGCCGTCGCTATGACGCCATCAAGGGCTCGGCGGTGAACCCAGTCTTGCGCGAAGGCAACTCGGACCGTCGCGCCGCCGTCGCAGTGAAGAACTACGCCAAGGCCAACCCCCATTCGATGGGCGCATGGTCAGCCGGCAGCAAGACACATGTCTCCACCATGTCGGCGGGCGATTTCCGGTCGAACGAGAAATCGGTGACCATCAGTGCCGCGCAGGCTGGTCCGGCACGCATCGAACTGGTGGCCAACGACGGTTCGGTGACGGTGCTGAAAGACGGCGTCAGCTATCCCTCTGGCACGGTTGTCGATGCCACCTTCATGTCCGCCAAGGCTTTGCGGGCATTCCTTGAAGAACAGATCACCGCGTCAAAAGAGATGGGCGTGCTGTTCTCGATCCACCTCAAGGCCACGATGATGAAGGTCTCCGACCCGATCATTTTCGGCCATGCGGTCAAGGCCTTCCTCGCCCCCGTCTTCGACAAGCACGGCGATGCCCTTCGTGCCGCTGGCGTCGATGCAAACTCCGGCCTCGGCGCGCTCATGGACCGGGTCGCCACCATGCCCGATGCCGCCGCGATTGAGGCTGACATCACCGCCGTGGTGCAGGACCGCCCGCCGCTTTACATGGTGAACTCCGACAAGGGCATCACCAACCTGCATGTCCCGTCCGACGTGATCGTCGATGCCTCGATGCCCGCGCTGATCCGGGCGGGGGGCAAGGGTTGGGGGCCGGACGGCAAGGCCGCCGACACCAACTGCGTGATCCCCGACAGCTCTTATGCCACGATCTATGACGAGGCGATCACCTATTTCAAAAAGACCGGTGCGCTTGACCCGTCAACCGCCGGCACCGTGCAGAACATCGGCCTCATGGCGCAGAAGGCCGAAGAATACGGCTCGCACCCGACCACCTTTGAAATTCCGAAAGATGGCACCGTGCGTGTGATTGCTGCCAACGGCGATGTTCTCCACCAGCATGAGGTCAGCGCGGGCGACATCTGGCGCGCGGCCTCCACCCGCAAGGCCCCGATCGAAGACTGGGTCCGTCTGGCGATCGACCGCCAGAAGGCCGAAGGCTGTCAGGCGATCTTCTGGCTCGATGCAACCCGCCCGCACGACGCCGAGCTGATCAACTACGTAAAACCGATACTGGCGGCGGCAGGGGTGGCGGACAAATTCCAGATCCTCGCCCCGCGCGAGGCCACCCGCCTGTCCTTGGAAACCATCCGCAAGGGCGAAAACTCCATCGCCGTGTCAGGCAACGTGCTGCGCGACTATCTGACCGACCTGTTCCCGATCCTCGAACTTGGGACCTCTGCCAAGATGCTGTCGATCGTCAAGCTGATGAACGGCGGCGGCATGTTCGAAACCGGTGCCGGTGGCTCCGCCCCCAAGCACGTGCAGCAGCTGGTCGAGGAAAACCACCTGCGCTGGGATTCGCTGGGCGAATTCTGCGCGCTTGGCGAAAGTCTGAAATACCTCGGCGACTTCAAGGGCAACGCCAAGGCCCGCGTGCTGGGCAAGGCTGTCGGTGTCGCCACGCAAGGCGTTCTGGACCACGACAAATCGCCGAAGGGCAGGGTCGGCCAGACCGACAACCGCGACAGCCATTTCTATTTCGCGCTTTACTGGGCGCAGGCCCTCGCGGCGCAGACCGAAGACAAGGACCTTGCCGCGCATTTCGCGCCCATCGCCAAGGCGCTTGCGGACAACGAGGCCAGGATCATCGAAGAACTCGGTCGTGATCAGGGCAAGCCGGTGGATCTTGGCGGATACTATCACACCGACCCGGCAAAGACCGAAGCAGTGATGCGTCCGTCCCGAACCTTCGCAGACATCATCGGTTGATGCACCAAGGCCAAGGCCCGCCGGTTGCGGCGGGCCTTGTGCACATGATCGGCCTCCAACCCATCGATGGTAGGCATCAGAGCAGTCGCGTTCGCCCCGCCGTGCAACTTCAGCGATTAACCCCGCTCGCGCCTTCCTTCACCCGGCGCGTTCGTCCGCCACGATACTGCGCATGTCGTCCAGCGGCACATAACCGCGCAGCATGACACCGTTGATCACAAAGGTCGGCGTGCCGTTGATCTGCATGGTCTGCGCCAGCGCGTGGTTGGTGTCGATCACCGCCTTCACCTCGGGCGTTTCCATCTTCGCCAGCACTTCCGCGCCGTCATGGCCCAGGTCGGTCGCCAGCCGCGTCAGCACCTCGGGCGTCGGCTCGCCGCGCAGGGTGATCAACGCGTCATGCGCGGCCTTGTAGGCCTCGTCGCCGTGCAGCATCCGGACCGCGATCGCAAACTTCGACGAAATCGTCGAGCCTTCGCCAAGGATCGGGAATTCCTTCACGATGTAGCGGATGTTGCCGTCCGCGTTGACCAGCTCGTTCACCTCGTCATGCGCCTTGCGACAATAACCACAGCGGTAATCCATGAATTCCACCAGCGTCACATCGCCCGCCGGGTTGCCACCGACCCAGTCGTCGGTATCGGCAAACAGCGCCGCCGCGTTGGATTTCAGCAGTTGCGCATCCCGCTCGCCGGCGGCCATCTGGTCGCGGCGCTGCAATTCGTCCATCGCTTCGACCAGCACCTCGGGGTTCTCCAGCAGGTAGGCGCGCACCTCTTCGCGAAACTGCGTGCGCTCCTCGGCGGTCATCTCGCCCAGCCCGCCGGCAAGCGCTGAGGTGGCGTAAAGGCAGGTCGCAAGACCAAGGGCAAGGCGGCGCATGGGAAAAATCCTTCGGGTATCACGTTTGCGCCAGACCTTAGGGTGCGCGGCGGGGCAAGATCAAGCACAGCGCAGCGTCTCCCGCGAAAGTGATTTGCAGTGGGGCAGGCCCGCAAAGCCGAATTTACATTTGCGTGCCCCCGATGGATACCTGAGCCGATGATCGCCCTTGCCCGCCTTGCCTTGTGTATCCTGGCCCTTGCCAGCGTCCTCACCTTTGCCGGCCGGGCAGGGGCACAGGACCTTTCCGCCCTTGCCCGCTTCGATCCCGATGCCTCCTCGGTCGTCACCAAGGGCGACGAGACGCGCGTCACGCTGGCGCTCAGCCAGTCGGTGCCGTGGCGTGTGCGGCTACTGGATGCCCCCGCGCGCTTGGTTCTTGACGTGCGCGAGGTTGATTGGCGCGGCATCAACCGGCTGGTGATCAACGGCGCCGTCGGCGGCCTGCGCGCCGGCGTGTTCCGCCCCGGCTGGTCGCGGCTGGTGATCGACCTTGCCGGACCCACCCAGATCGCGGTCGCCGACATGGTCACCACCGATGGCAGCGCGAAAATCCGCCTGACCCTGCGACCGACCGACGCCGCCAGCTTTGCCACCGCCGCAGCCCGCCCCGAACCGCCCGAATGGGCGCCACCCAGCCCCGCAAACCTGCCGCGCGCCGAACGCCGTGGCGCTGGCCCCATCGTCGTTGTGCTTGACCCCGGTCATGGCGGCATCGACCCCGGCGCCGAACGCGACGGCCATACCGAGGCCGCGCTGATGCTGACCTTCGCGCGCGAACTGAAAGACCTGCTGCTGCGCGACGGCCGCTTTACCGTGGTCATGACGCGCGACGAGGACGTCTTCGTCCCCCTCGAAGCCCGCATTTCCATCGCCCGCGAAGCTCAGGCCGATCTGTTCCTCTCGCTCCACGCCGACGCGTTGTCGGAAGGCGAGGCGCAAGGGTCCACCGTCTACAACCTCTCCGCCGACGCGTCCGACGAAGCCGCCGCCGCGCTGGCCGAACGCCACGACCGTGACGATCTGCTGGCCGGCATCGACCTGACCGCGCAGGACGATCTGGTGGCCGAGGTGCTTATGGACATGGCCCGCACCGAAACCGCGCCCCGCACCGACCGGCTGGCCGACAGTCTGGTGGCCGCGATCAAGGGGGCAGGGCTCAAGATGCACCGCCACCCGCGCCAGCAGGCCGGGTTTTCGGTGCTGAAATCGCCGGATATCCCCTCGCTCTTGCTGGAAGTGGGGTTCCTGTCCTCGGCCCGCGACCTCAAGCGGATCACCGACCCCAAGTGGCGCGCCCAGATGGCCGAGGCGGTCCTGCAAGGCATCCTCATCTGGTCCGAGGCCGACGCAGCCGTCCGCGCCGTCGCCGCGCCGTGATGTGGCAAACGGGGGCGAACTGTCGCTCCTGTGATCGTCCCGCAGCGTCCAAGGTTTTGACCTGCCGCCGCGTCTGGTATACTGCGACCATGCAATCTTCAGGAGTGCTCTTTGCTTAGGTTCATCGGTTCGGTCTTGGGCGGAATTTTCACCACGCTGACGCTGGGGATGTTGTTCGCTGGCCTGACGTTGGGCGCGATCTTCTACATGTATGGCCGCGACCTGCCCAGCCACGAAAACCTCGCGCAATACACCCCCGCCACGATCAGCCGGATCTATTCCGGTGAAGGCCGCATCATCGACGAATTCGCCAAGGAACGCCGCCTGTTCGTGCCCAGCGAAGATATTCCAGAACTGGTGAAAGACGCCTTCGTCTCGGCCGAAGACAAGAACTTTTACACCCACCACGGCTATGACGCGCGCGGCATGGTGGCTGCCTTGGTCGAAGCGGTGCAATCGCGCGGCGAATCCATGCGCGGTGCGTCCACCATCACCCAGCAGGTGATGAAGAACTTTCTTCTGGACGGCAGCCGCTCGATCGAACGCAAGATCAAGGAAATCATCCTCGCCACCCGGCTGGAGCAGACGCTGTCCAAGGACAAGATCCTCGAACTCTACCTGAACGAGATTTTCCTCGGCAAGAACTCCTACGGTGTCGCCGCTGCCTCGCAGACCTACTTCAACAAGCCGCTCTCGGCGCTCGCCCCGCACGAAGCCGCGATGCTGGCCGCGATGCCACAGGCTCCGGGCAAGTATGACCCCGTGACCGCCAAGGAACGCGTCACCGAACGGCGCAACTACGTGCTGCGCGAGATGTGGCAGAACGGCTATATCGACGAGGCGACCTACCTGTCGGAAAAGGAGCAACCGCTTCGCTCGGTGCAGAACGGCGATTTCGAAGCCTTCCGCGAGGCGCTGCCGCCGCGCAGCTACTTCACCGATGAAATCCGCCGCCAGCTTTCCGGCACCTTCGGCGAGGATGAGTTCTTCTCGGGCGGCCTGACGATCCGCGCCACTGTCGACCCCGACCTGCAAGACGCCGCCGCCGACGCCTTGCGCGCCGAACTGGAAAAGTTCGACCGCGGGCAGGGCGTCTGGCGCGGCACGGGCCAGACCCTCCCATCCGAGGCGCTGACGTCCGAAGATGCCTGGCGCACCGCCCTTGCCGCCCTGCAAGTGCCGCGCGACGTCAAGACATGGTTCCCCGCCGTGGTGTTGGAGGTTGGCGAAAACAACGCCCGCCTCGGCATCGAAGGCGTGGCAAACGATGAAGACGGCCATTTCATCCCCGCCGAAGACGTGACCTGGGCCCGCAAGCGCCTGGCCGATGGCAGCCTTGCCAAAAAGGCCAAGGTCGCCGGCGATCTGGTGTCGGTAGGCGATGTCGTCCTCGTCCGCGCCGTCACCAACGACGACGGCACCTTCAAGCGCTGGTCGCTGCGTCAGGTCCCCGAAGTGCAGGGCGCCTTTATGGCGATGGACGTCAACACCGGCCGCGTCCTTGCCATGCAGGGCGGCTTTTCCTATCAGGACTCGGTTTTCAACCGCACCACCCAAGCCACCCGCCAACCCGGCTCCAGCTTCAAACCCTTCGTCTACGCCGCCGCCCTCGACAGCGGTTTCACCCCCGCCACCATCGTCGTCGACGCCCCGATCGAGATCGACACTCCCCAAGGCCTCTGGACGCCAAAGAACGCCTCGAACAAATACTATGGCCCCGCGCCCCTGCGCACCGGGATCGAGCAGTCGCGCAACCTGATGACCATCCGCATCGCGCAGGAAATCACCATGCGCACTGTCGCCGGCTACGCCGAACGCTTCGGCGTCTACGACCGGATGAACCCGTTCCTCGCCAATGCGCTTGGCGCGCAGGAAACCACGCTGTTCAAGATGGTCGCCGCCTATTCCATGTTTGCCAACGGCGGCGAACGCGTCGAACCCACCCTCGTCGACAGGGTGCAAGACCGCTTCGGCAACACCATCTACCGCCACGACCAGCGTATCTGCGCCGATTGCACCGCCTCCAACCTGCCTCGGGGGCAGGGCGTGTCGATCAACAGCAACCGCGAACGCGTGATCAACGCGATCACCGCCTACCAGCTCACTTCGATGATGGAAGGGGTCGTGCAGCGCGGCACCGCGCGCGGCATCAACCTGCCGGTTCCGGTGGCCGGCAAGACCGGCACCACCAACGACGCGAAAGACGTCTGGTTCATCGGTTACACCTCGAACATCGCCGCCGGCTGCTACATCGGCTACGACCAGCCCCGCACGCTTGCCGACAACGCTTCGGGCGGTGGCTATTGCGGGCCGGTGTTCCAGCAGTTCATGCAGACCGCAATCAAGAAATACGGCGGCGGTGAATTCCGCGTGCCCCCTGGCGGCTATTTCCTGAAGATCGACCGTTTCACCGGCCAGCAACTGCCCGATGACGCCGTCGGTGACAATGTCGTCGCCGAATACTTCCGTCAGGGCGAAGAGCCGATCTTCGGCCTCGGCGCGATGGTCGACGGCGGCTTTGCAATGGGCGAGAACCTGCCGCTCTTTGCCTACGGCGAAACCGATGGCGGTGCCAGCAGCGCCACCGTCACCAATGCCGAAGGCGAGACCGTGGTCGTCCCGAAAAAGGCCGATTTCGGCACTGTCTCTTCGGGCGGCCTTTACTGACCCCGCCATCCCGCAACAGCCCGCACCCTTGCCGGGGCGCGGGCTTGCCGTTATGACCGCCCGCTGAACCACCCCCCCAACCGAACTACTCCCGCCAGGATCACCAGATGCGCGCCGAAACCCAATCCAACATCGAAGCGATCCAGAAATCGCTCAAGCTTCTGGCGCAGCGGATGGATTGGGAAACCGCCCCGCACCGGCTGGAAGAATTCGACGCGATGATCGAGGCGCCGGATCTCTGGAACGACCCGGCCAAGGCACAAAAGCTGATGCGTGACCGTCAGGCGCTGATGGATGCGGTCTCGACCTACAAGATGATCGAAGCAGGCCTCAAGGATAACGTCGAACTCATCGAACTGGGCGAAGCCGAAGGCGACGCCGAGATCGTCACCGAAGCCGAAGCCGCCCTGACCGAGCTTACCAAGACCGCCGCCGCCAAGGAACTGGAAGCCCTCCTGAACGGCGAAGCCGATGGCAACGACACCTTCCTTGAAATCAACGCCGGCGCAGGCGGCACCGAAAGCTGCGACTGGGCCTCTATGCTGGCGCGGATGTATGTCCGCTGGGCGGAAAAGCGCGGCTTCACCGTCGAACTTCAATCGGAATCCGAAGGCGACGGCGCAGGCATCAAGTCGGCCTCCTACAAGATTTCCGGCAAGAATGCCTACGGCTGGCTGAAGTCCGAGGCCGGCGTCCATCGTCTTGTCCGCATCTCGCCCTACGACAGCGCCGCGCGTCGCCACACCTCATTCTGTTCGGTCTGGGTCTACCCCGTCGTCGACGACAACATCGAAATCGACGTGCAGGACAAGGACATCCGCATCGACACGTTCCGCTCCTCCGGTGCCGGTGGCCAGCACGTCAACAAGACCGACTCTGCCGTCCGCATCACCCACTTCCCCTCTGGGATCGTGGTCACCTCATCCTTGAAATCGCAGCACCAGAACCGCGACATCGCGATGAAGGCGCTGAAATCCCGCCTCTACCAGATCGAACTCGACAAGCGGAACGCCGCGATCAACGAGGCGCATGAAAACAAGGGCGACGCAGGCTGGGGCAACCAGATCCGCTCCTACGTCCTGCAGCCCTACCAGATGGTCAAGGACCTGCGCACCGGCTATGAAACCTCCGACACCGCCGGGGTGCTTGACGGCGATCTTGACGGCTTCATGTCGGCCACCCTCGCGCTCAATGCCAGCGGCAAGAAGCGCGGCGATTTCGGCGGCGACCTCGACTGATCCTCGATCTTGCCAGACGGCTCGCTTGGGGCGTAACCTCGGGCAATGACCACGCTCGCCCCGCCTGCAACGCCCGAGGTCAATGAACTTGACCTTCCCGATCTGCGCCAAAGCCTTGCCCTCGGCTGGCGCGATTTCACCCGCGCGCCGCTCTACGGTATGGCCTTCGCGGCGGTCTATGTGCTTGGCGGCTGGCTGATCGTCTGGGCGATGACCGCCAAGGGCCAGATCTGGTGGACGCTGCCCGCCAGCGCCGGTTTCCCGATCCTCGGGCCCTTCATCGCCTGCGGATTCTACGAAATCTCGCGCAGACTGGAGACGGGCGAGCCTCTGCGCGCCGGCGAGATCTTCGGCGTGATCTTCCGCCAGAAAGACCGCCAGATCCCCTCCATCGCCGCCGTGATCGTGGTGTTCTTCCTGTTCTGGAATTTCCTCGCCCACATGATCTTCGCGCTGTTCCTTGGACGCGCGACTATGACCAACGTCTCGTCCTCGCTGACCATCTTCACCACGCCTGAAGGCATAGCGATGCTGGCTGTCGGCACCATCGTCGGCGCAATCTTCGCCACGCTTCTGTTCAGCCTCACCGTGGTCAGTCTGCCGATGCTTCTGGACCGCGAGGTCGATTTCGTCACCGCCATGCTGAAAAGCTTTGCCTTGGTGCAGGAAAACCCGGTCCTGATGCTCGGCTGGGGCGCAATGATCGCCGTGATCCTGTTTGTGGCGATGCTACCGTGGTTCCTTGGCCTTTTCCTTGCGCTGCCGGTCCTTGGCCACGCAACATGGCACCTTTACCGCCGCGCCATCACCTGACGCGCCGCACCGAGGCCAGCGCCAACGCTGCCGCCAGCCCCGCCGCCAGTGCTGCCGCCGTCGACCCGATTGCCGCGACATGCCCGAACGCGGCCCCCGTTGCCGCCAGATGCGCCGCATCACCACCCGGCAGGCCAAACCCCGGCAGCGCCTCACCCGTCGGCCCGTAATAGCTCGCCGCCAACCTCCCCAGCAGCGCCACCGCGATCAGCCCCGCCACCCGCGCCACTGCGTTGTTGATCCCAGACGCCGCGCCCTGTTCGCCGTCCTGCACCTCTGCCATCACCGCCGCCGTCAATGGCGCCACCACCAGCCCCAGCCCAACGCCCGCCACCGCCATCAGCGGCACCACCTCGCGCCAGAACGCTGCCCCGACCGCCACGACCGCCAGTCCGCCATACGCCGTTGCCACCAGCGCCGACCCCGCCGCCATCAACGGTGCCGGGCCAACCCGGTCCGCCCACCGCCCCGCCTGCGCCGAAAGAAGCCCGATCAGCACGGAAATCGGCACGAACGCCGCCGTCACTTCGAACTCGTTTACGCCCCAAGCCGTCACCGCCGTCATCGGCAGGTAGAACATCACCCCGTTCAGCGCGAAGTATAATACCAGCGTCACCGCGTTCGTCATCGCAAACGCCCGGTTACGAAACAGCCCCAGCCGGATCATCGGGGCAGGGGTCCGCGCCTCCCACAGCAGAAACAACACCAGCGCAAGCGCCGCCGCCAGCCCCACCGCCATCCCCGTCTCCGCCACCGTCAGCGCATAGGCCATCAGCCCCAGCCCCAGCGTCGCCAGTGCCGCCCCCACAAGATCAACCCGCACACCCGGTTGGCCCACGTCGGCCAGCACCCGGCCCCGCAGCAACCACACCGCAACCAACCCCAACGGCAGGTTCAGCCCGAAGATCATCCGCCACCCGGCCTCGCCACCCCAATGGATCAAGACCCCGCCCAGCACCGGCCCCAGCGCGGTCGTCGCCGTCGAAGCCGCCGCCCACAGCCCCAAGGCCCGACCGCGTTCCGCCCGTGGGTAGGCGCGCGAGATGATCGCCATAGACCCCGGCACCATCAGCGCCGCCCCGATCCCCTTGGCCGCCCGCGCCGCGATCATCTGGCTTGGGTCCATCGCAAAAGCGCAGGCGATCGACCCGGCCACGAACACCCAGATGCCCCAGACAAACACCCGCGCCGTGCCGAACCGGTCGCCCGCCGCACCCCCGGCCAGCACCAGCGATGACAGCACCAGAAGATACGCCGCGTTGATCCACTGCGCTTCCACCAGACTGGCGCCAAGCGCTGTGCGCATCGCCGGTATCGCAATCGAGGTGACCGACGAATCGATGAACCCCATCGACGACGCCAGAATCGCCGCCCACAGGATCAGCGTCCGATCCTCGGGCCGGCAAAAGGAAACGGGCACCGGATCTCCCGGTGCCCGCATGAACTTCCCGTTCGTCACAATGGTATCAGCCCGCGTCCCCGGCAGCCGTCAGCGCATCAGGCCGCATCGACGGCATCATGGCACTGGTCACCCGGCCATTGGCCAACGGGTCTTCCTGCCGCTGAACCGAGCCTTCGAAGTGGGCACCCGATTCAATTGCAATGGTCTTGTGGATGATGTCGCCCTCGACCCGCGCGGTCGACGTCAGGCGCACCTTCAGCCCCCGGACCCGGCCGATCACGCGGCCATTGACGACGATGTCGTCGGCCACAATCTCGCCCCGGATGGTGGCGCTTTCGCCGACGGTCAGCAGATGCGCGCGGATGTCGCCCTCGACCGTGCCTTCAACCTGAATGTCGCCCGTGGTGCGCAGGTTGCCCACCACCGTCAAATCCGACGACAGGACCGAGGCGACAACCTTGCCCTTCGGTGCCGAAGGGGTGAACTCCATCGAAGGTTTCGACATCATGGGGGCCTCCGGGGCTTTTGGCTTCTCAGCTTCAGCCTTCGGGCCGGGCTCGTTGATGCGGCTCTTAGAAAACATTTTTCCCTGCCTTTATGAAGGTCATCGGGTTCACGGCTTCGCCGCTCAGACGGACCTCGTAGTGAAGATGCGTGCCGGTGGACCGGCCTGAATTGCCCATATCACCGATCCTGTCGCCGCGCGATACCCTTTGTCCCACTTCGACGCGGATCTGGCTCAGATGGCCGTAGCGGGTTTCGATCCCGAACTCGTGCTTGATCTTCACCAGACGGCCATAGCCGTTGTCCCATCCGGCGTGAACGATCACCCCGTCGGCGGTGGCGTAGACCGGGGTGCCATAGGCGCCCGCCATGTCGGTGCCCTCATGCATCCGGGTGCCGTAACCCTTGGGGTCCTTGCGGTAGCCAAAGCCGCTGGTCCAGCGAAAGCTGTCCTTCAGCGGCATCGCAAACGGCGTCTTGAACGCGGCGATCCGGTAGAGGTTCATCCGGTCAAGCCCGCCCAGTATCTCGTTCGCCCGCGCTTCTTCGGCCGACAGCCCGCCACCCGAGGTAGACACCGAAATCGGCGTCAGCGGCCCGCCCTGTCCCGAATAGCCCTTCCGAACCGTATCCAGCAGGTCCTCAGGTGACATGCCCGCCTCGCGAAACATGTTGTCCAAAGGCTCCATCGAAATGGTGACTGCCTCTTCCAGCTTGGTGAAGATCGCATCGTTGCGCAGTTCAAGGTCGCGCTTTTCGGCCACGACCGCCTCGGTTTCTTGCCGCGCGGCTGCCACCTCGGTCTGCATCGCGTCGCGTTCCTCGGCCGTTTCGCCCAGCGCCCCGGTCAGGATCTCCAGCGTCGCCACCGTATCGGCGGCGCGGCCCATTTCGGTGGCCCCGCCGACCTGCTCGTTCAGCGCCAGCACGGCGCGATCAGCCTCGGCGCGGGCTTCGTCACGTTCCTTGATGGTGCGGCGCAGTGTGTTCTGGATCACGTCGATCCCAGTTTCCAACTCGCGCCGCCGATCCTCAGACGCCAGAAGGCGCTCCTGCATGTCCGACACCTGCGCCAGCGCGGTGTTGAAGCGCTCCTGCGCCCGCGCGGCCTCTTCGGCACGCAGGTCGCGGTCGGCAGAGAGGTCATTCAGCCGTGTCTCGTACATCGCCTGCTGGCGGGCGGATTGTTCGCGCGAAGATCCCGCACCAATGCTGTCCATCATGATCAGGGCGGTCGCCACGATGGTCCAGGCCAAGGCCAGCGTGCCCGCCACCAGCGCCAGCGCCTGGGTCGAAGACCGAAGCCGGATGAACCGTGTGTCGGTATCGGATTTCAGGAACAGCCGCTGCTCGGGCAGATAATGTTCGAGCTGGTGGTGGATCCGATAGGCGAAGCGCGTCAGCACGTTGCAGTCATCCTGTGGTCTCCCCGAAATCACGGGCCATGAAACGGGTGTCGAGTGGCACAACCCCGTGAAGGCTGGTCCTGATTAGCCAGCCCGTTGCAAGCTCGCAACATTTTTGACCACGGAACGGCAATATCCGCTGGTCTTCGTGTGTGAGTAGGCAACAATCCGCCGATCAACCTAGGGTAGAACGTCGGATTTCGCCGTCCTGTCCGCCGCTTCCCCAACCAGAGGCCAGTAGAAATCCGGCGGTATCCCGGCTTCGGCGCGCTTGGCTTCATTGAAGGGCGGCTTCAGCCCGCCGTGGAAATAGCGCCGCACCAGCGTGTGGAACACGTCCTTCGGATCGCTTGCGTCCCGCCCGCACAGCCAGTTGAACCATTTCGAGCCAAAGGCGACATGCGCAACTTCCTCGCCATAGATCACCTCTAGCGCCGCCACCGCCCCCGCGTCGCCCGCCTTGCGAAACACCTCGATCATCCCCGGCGTCACGTCCAACCCGCGCGCTTCCAGCACCATCGGCACCACGGCAAGACGCCCCAGCAGGTCTTCCGCCGTGTCCTCTGCCGCGCGCCACATCCCGGCATGGGCGGGCAGCGCGCCGTAATGGCTTCCCATTGCTTCAAGGCAATCGCAGATCAGGTTGAAATGCTTGGCCTCGTCATCCGCTGCCTTGACCCAGTCGTCATAGAACCCGGCAGGCATCGGTGTATCGGCGAAGCGTGCGATGATGTCCCAATGCAGGTCGACCGCGTTCAGTTCGATATGCGCCACCGCATGCAACAACGCGGTGCGCCCCTCCACCGACCCCGGCCTGCGGCGCGGCACATCCCTCGGTGACAGCAGTTCGGGGCGTTCGGGGCGGGCAGGGCGCAAGGGTGGCGCGGCCCGGCCAACCGCCAGCGGCGTGCCGGCAGCGCGGGCCGCAAACCACGCCGCCGCATGACGCCGACCAAGCGCAGTCTTGGCGCGCCCGTCGGCGGTTGTCAGCACCTCGACCGCCATCTCAGCCAGCGATGCTGCCATCCTTCAGTCCCTCGGTCCTGACCCCGGCGCGGCGCGAAAGGTTAACAATCCCTTCACGCCGCACCGCAAGCCTTTGTTTTAGTTATATGCCACGCAATGTCCCACGGTGGGACACCATGCTCAAAGCGCCTTCACCGCCGCCAGAACCTCGTCGGCATGGCCCTTTACGCTGACCTTCGGCCAGACCCGCGCCACCTTGCCCGCGCCGTCGATCAGCACCGTGGTCCGCTCCACCCCCATATAGGTCTTGCCGTACATGCTCTTCTCCAGCCAGACCCCGTAGTCCTCGCAGGTCTGCCCACCCTCGTCCGAGGCAAGCACGATCGACAGCCCGTGTTTCTTGCAGAACTTGTCATGGCTCTTGACGCTGTCCTTCGACACCCCGATCACCGTCGCCCCTGCCGCGGTGAAATCGGCCAGACGCGCGTTGAAATCCTGCGCCTCCAGCGTGCAGCCGGGGGTGTCGTCCTTGGGATAGAAGTAAAGCACCACCTTGCCGGGCCGCAGCGCCGACAGGGTTATCGTCGCGCCGCCGTCCCGCGGCAGGGTGAAATCGGGGGCGATGCTACCTTCGGCGATCATGGGCGGCTCCTTGCTGTTTGAGGTAATGTTACTTTCGGTTCTAGTTGCCTTCAGGCAAAGATAAAGGCAAGGACCAGCAGGACTTTGACGACCGGGACTTTCCGCGCCAGACGGACATCCCGGGGGCACACGGCAACGGGGCAAGCGGGCTGACATGCAGGACGCAGAGGTCGCAAGACCGGCCCCATATTCCACTCCAGACACGGCACCAGCCTTGGTCCCGGATCCGGCCGCCGAACCGTCCCTCGACTTGCCACCGCACCCCACTGTGACAACGGGTGCGGCTGTGGCCGAACCCACCCCGGTTTCACCCCCAAAGCCGCGCCGTCGCTTTAGAACCCGCTTTGCCCGCCGCCACCGGTTTCGCCGGTTCAGCCTGACCGTCGTCCTTACCCTTGTCGTCCTTGGCCTCGGCTTTGCTTTCCTGACGCTCGCCTACACCGGCAAATCCGTCCGCGTTCCGGGCTGGGCGGTGGCGGAACTTGAAACGCGCCTCAACGAAGGCCTCACCGGAGCGCGCCTTCCCGCCGGAATCTCGCTCACCATCGGCAGTGTCGAACTGGGGGTCGACCGCAGCTTCGTGCCCAGCTTCCGTCTGGCCGACATCCGGCTCCTTCAGCCCACCGGCCGCGCGCTTCTGACCCTTCCCGAAGCCGAGGTATCATTCGACCCTGAGGCGCTGTTGTCCGGCAAGGTCCGCCCCAGCACCTTGCGGCTGATCAGCACCCGCGTAGCCGTGCGCCGCGATGCCGAAGGGCGGCTCGACTTTTCCTTTGGCGCCATCGCGGGCGGGCCAACGCCGAAAAGCGTGGGCGAACTCCTTGATGCAGCGAACACCATCTTGTCCGCTCCGGCCCTGTCCAGCCTTACCCGCATTGAGGCCGAGGGGCTGACCCTGACGCTCAGCGATGCCCGCACCGGACGCGCCTGGGATGTGGGCGACGGACGTCTGCTGATCGACATCCGCCCCGACGAGGCGGCGGCGGAACTGGGCATGACGCTGTTGGAAGGCGCGGTGCCGGCACAGGCCACGATTTCGCTGGTGTCGTCCAGAACCTCTCGCTCGGCCCGCGTTACCGCCACGGTCGACAAGGTCGATGCCGCCGACATCGCTGCCTTCTCGCCACCCTTGGCCTGGCTGGGGTTTGTGCGCGCCCCGATCTCGGGTCGCTTTGCCGCAGAAATCGGCGCCGACGGCAAGGTCGCCGACCTAGGTGCCGAACTGCGGCTGGGGCAGGGCGCGCTGGAACCCGGACCCGACGCCCGCCCGATCGCCTTCGAAGCGGCCGAGATGACGCTGGGCTACGATCCCGCCGCCGCGCGCATCACGCTGTCGCGCCTGTCGGTGGAAAGCACTTCGCTGCGGCTCCGCGCCACGGGGCAGACCGATCTTCTGGCCGCCGATGGCCGCCCGGTTTCCCCCGGCTCGCTGCCGGAGTCGTTTCTCGGCCAGATCGCGTTTTCCGAAGTGATGGTCGACCCCGAGGGGCTCTTTGAGGAACCGATCCGGTTCTCCCAAGGCGCGCTTGACGTGCGCCTGCGCCTTGACCCGTTCCGGCTTGACATCGGGCAGTTGTCGCTGGTCGAGGAGCACGAACGCCTGCACATGTCGGGCAGCATTACGGCGGCGCAAGGCGGATGGTCCGGTGGTCTTGACGTCACGCTTGACCGGATCGGCACCGACCGGCTCTTGAAGCTGTGGCCGGTCTCGGCGGTGCCCAAGACCCGCGCCTGGCTTGAGGCGAACGTGGGGCAGGGCACGCTGAACGACGTAACCGCCGCGCTGCGCCTTGCGCCGGGCCAGCCGCCGCGCTTTGCGCTCGGCTACCAATTTGCCGACACCGAGGTGCGTTTCGTCAAGACCCTGCCGCCGATCCGCGATGGCACCGGCCATGCAACGCTGGAAAACAACACCTACACCGTGTTTCTGGACAAGGGCCACGTCATCGCCCCCGAGGGTGGCAGGGTCGAGGCGGACGGTTCGGTGTTTCAGGTGCCCGACATCACGCAGAAGCCGGCAATGGCCAAGGTCAGCCTCGTCACGCACTCTGACTTGACCGCCGCGCTGTCACTTCTGGATCAGGACCCGTTCAACTTCCTGTCCAAGGCGGGCCAGCCTGTGAACCTCGGGGTCGGTCTGGCCGACCTGACCGCCGAACTTACGCTGCCCTTGAAACCGCGCGTCACCTTTCCCGAGATCACCTACACAGTCTCGGGAAAGCTGCGCGATTTCAGCTCCACCGCGCTGGTGCCGGGGCGCGTTCTGGCGGCGCCCGAGGTCGATGTCGCGGTCGACGCCGAAGGGTTGCGTCTGTCTGGCCGTGGCACGCTTGGAAAGTTGCCGATCGACGTGACCTATGTGCAAGGCTTCGGCCCTGAACAAAAGGGTCGCGCGCGGGTCAATGGCAGCGTCACCCTGTCGGACATGGCGCTGCGCGACCTAGGCATCGACCTGCCGCAAGGCACCCTGAAAGGTGAAGCGCCCGCCGCCATCGACGTCGATCTTCGCAAGGATGAACAGCCCCGCCTGACGTTGACCTCCACGCTTGCCGGAATGACGCTTTCGCTGCCGGCACTTTCCTTCACCAAGCCCGCAAAGACTCCCGCAGCCCTTGATCTAGAGGCGACGCTGGGCCGCAGCCCGACCGTCGACCGGATGACCCTGACCGCGCCCGGCCTCAAGGCGACCGGCAAGATCACCACGCGCGAAGGCGGCGGCCTTGATACTGCGCGGTTCTCCTCGGTGCAGGCTGGCGATTGGCTCAATGCCGAGGTGGTGCTGACCGGCGCGGGCCGTGGCAATGCGGTCGATATCGCTGTCACCGGGGGCAGCCTTGACATCCGCAAACTTCCCGGCGGCGACAGCGGGCTTGACGCGGGCAGTGGCAGCCCGCTTGCACTGCGGCTTGACCGGCTGATCGTGTCTGATGGAATCAGCCTCACCGACTTCCGTGGCGCCTTTGGTCAGGACGGCGGCTTCAACGGTCGCTTCTCGGCGTCGGTCAACGGGCAGGGCGCGGTCAACGGCGCGGTCGCTCCGGCGCCGGGCGGCACGGCGATCCGCATCACCTCGGACAACGCGGGCACCGTGATGGCGGCGGCCGGCATCTTCGACAAAGGCCGGGGCGGCACGCTTGACATGACGCTGGTGCCGCGCGGCCCGGCTGGGCATTACGACGGCCGCGCCACCTTCGGCCGCCTGCGCGTGCAGGACGCGCCCGGTCTGGCCGAACTTCTCAGCGCGATCTCGGTCGTGGGCCTTCTGGAACAGCTGAACGGCGAGGGGCTGGCCTTCAACAGCGGCCAGATGACCTTCATCCTGACCCCCGACGCGGTCGAGATCACCCAAGGCTCGGCTGTCGGTGCCTCGCTTGGCATTTCCTTCGCGGGGCTTTACCGCAGCGCCGGAAAGGAACTGGCGCTGCAAGGCGTCATCTCGCCGATCTATCTGGTCAACGGCATCGGTGCGATCTTCTCGCGCCGGGGCGAGGGGATGTTCGGCTTCAACTACAGCCTGAGGGGAACCGCCGATGACCCGGTCGTCTCGGTCAATCCTTTGTCGATTTTCACGCCCGGCATGTTCCGCGAGATTTTCAGATCGGGGCCGCCCAAACTCGAGGACCCTGGTGGATGAAGCTTGCTGATTTCGACTTTGATCTGCCCGAACACCTGATCGCCACCCGCCCTGCGCGGCCACGCACCCACGCCCGTCTGTTATTGGCCGAAGGCAACCGGATCAGCGACCGCCACGTCTATGACCTGCCCGACATCTTTCGTGCCGGCGACCGGCTGGTCCTGAACAACACCCGCGTCATTCCCGCCCGCCTCTTTGGCCACCGCACCCGTGGAGAGGCGACAGCAAGGATCGAGATCACGCTCCTCGACCCCACCGCCACCGGCTGGCGCGCGCTGGCCAAACCCTTGCGCAAGGTGAACGAGGGCGAGGTGATCCGCTTTTCCGACACGCTTTCCGCCACCGTCACCGCTAAATCCGCCACCGACCTGGCCCTTGCCTTCAACCTGACAGGCGATGATTTCGATGCCGCCCTGAATGCCGCCGGCGCGATGCCGCTGCCGCCCTACATCGCCGCCAAGCGCGCCGCCGACGACCTTGACCGCACCGATTACCAGACCGTCTTTGCCCGCCATGCCGGGGCTGTGGCCGCCCCCACCGCCTCGCTCCACTTCGACGAACCGCTCTTGCGCACGCTGGCTGCCAAGGGCGTCACCTTTACCGAAGTAACCCTGCACGTCGGCGCCGGCACCTTCCTTCCGGTCAAGGTGGATGACGTGACCACCCACCGGATGCACGCCGAATGGGGCCAGGTCACCGCCGCTGCCGCTGCCGAGATCAACGCAACGAAACAGGCGGGCGGCCGCATCATTCCGGTCGGCACCACCGCGCTGCGCCTGATCGAAAGCGCCGCCGACGCCACCGGCATATTACACCCGTGGGAAGGCCCGACCGACATCTTCATCTACCCCGGCTACGGCTTCCGCATCACCGACGCCCTGATGACAAACTTCCATTTGCCGAAATCGACATTGATGATGCTGGTCTCGGCCCTGATGGGAAAGGAAAGGATCGACCGGATCTATGCCCATGCCATAGCCTCGGGGTATCGCTTCTTCTCCTACGGCGACAGCTCGCTCCTGATCCCCGACCCAAAGGCCAGTCTATGAGCTACTTTGCCCTCAAGGCCATCCTCTCCGGCCTTCTCATCGCGCTGATCTCCGAAATCGCCCGACGCAGCCCCGGCGTCGCGGCCCTCGTCGCCTCGCTTCCCCTCCTGTCGATCATCGGGATGGTCTGGATCTGGCGCGACACGTCCGATACGGCCCGCATCGCGTCTCATGCCGAGGCGACGTTCTGGTATGTCTTGCCTTCGCTTCCGATGTTCCTTCTCTTGCCTTGGCTGATCCGGTCGGAGATGGGCTTCTGGCCGTCGCTCGGGGCAGGGGTGGTGTTGACCATCCTTCTCTATCTTCTGCTTGTCTGGCTTGCGCCGCGCTTCAACCTGCCCCTCTGACGAAAGCCAGATCATGCTGAAAGTCCTGACCCACTCCTGGCCCTTGCTGATGGGCGTCATGCTGTTGATGGTCGGCAACGGCATCCAGGGAACGCTTCTGGGCATCCGTGGCAACGTCGAAGGGTTCACGACTTACCAGCTATCCTATGTCATGGCCGCCTACTTCGTGGGCTTCCTGTTCGGCTCCTGGGCCGCGCCCAAGATGATCCGTCGCGTCGGCCACGTCCGCGTCTTTGCCGCCCTCGGCTCGCTGATCTCGGCCATCCTGGTGATCTACCCAGTGTTCCCCGACTGGGTCATCTGGACGGTGCTGCGCGTGATGGCGGGGTTCTGTTTTTCCGGCATCTACATCACCGCCGAAAGCTGGATCAACAACACCGCCACGAACGAAACCCGGGGTCAGGCGCTGTCGGCCTACATGATCGTGCAGATGCTGGGCATCATCGCCAGCCAGGTGTTGCTGAACGTGCCGGACACGTCGGGCTTTGCGCTGTTCATCATCCCCTCGGTCCTCGTCTCGCTCGCCTTTCTGCCGATTCTGCTGGCCCCGACACCAGCCCCCGCCTTCGACAGCACGCGCCGGCTGCCCTTCGTCTCGCTTTTCCGGATCTCGCCGCTCGGCTGCATCGGCATGCTGCTTACCGGTGGTATCTTCTCGGCGATGTTCGGGATGGCCTCGGTCTGGGGCGCGCAGGCGGGTCTTTCGGTGCGCGACATCTCGATCTTCGTCGGCGCGCTTTATGTCGGCGGCCTCGTGCTGCAATACCCGGTCGGCTGGCTCTCGGACCGGATCGACCGGCGGCAGGTCATCATGGGGCTGTCGGCCATCGCCTCGGTCGCGATGCTGGTCGCGGCCTTCCTGCCCTTGCCCTTCGGGGCTCTGATCGTGGTGGCCTTTGTCCTCGGCGGCATCACCAACCCGGTCTATGCGCTCCTCATTGCCTACACGAACGACTTCCTCCCGCGCGAGGATATGGCCGCAGCGTCGGCCGGGCTGATCTTCCTGAACGGCTTCGGCGCGATCTTCGGCCCGCTTGTTACCGGCTGGCTAATGGAAACCACGGGCCCCGGCGGGTTCTTCCTGTTCATCGCGGTCCTCTACATCGCCCTTACCGCCTACGCCCTCTGGCGCATGACCCGCCGCGCAGCGCCCTCCGTCACGGGCGCCTTCCGTGGCATGACCCCCGGCGCCTCGCCCCTCGCGGTCGAGGCCGTGCTTACCGAAGGGCAGGGTGCGCGCCCCTGACATCGACAGTTGCGGCCCCGGCAATTCCCTGCAAGTCTCGCCTGACCGAGAGAGGATACTCCATGTCAGACCCCGTCGAGGTTCTGGATTTCTGGCTGGGCGAGATCGGCCCCGACGGCTGGTATGCCGGCACGCCGGAAATCGACGCTGTGGTGAAGGACCGCTTCGCAGAACTCTGGCAGGCCGCACACGAGGGCGGGCTTGACCACTGGACCGAAGGCACCGTCGGCACGCTCGCTTATCTGATCGTCACCGATCAGTTCCCGCGCAACATCCATCGCGGCTCTGCGCTTGCCTTCGCTACCGACGCCCGCGCGCTTGCAGCGGCGAAAAAGGCGGTTGCCGCAGGCTGGGACATGAACGCCCCCGAACCGGAACGCCAATTCTTCTACATGCCGTTCGAGCATTCCGAAGACCCGGCCGATCAGACGCTGGCAGTCGAATATCTGACAGAGCGCCTCGCCTCCGCCCCCGACATGTCCCTGCACGCCCGCGCCCACCAGGAAGTCATCCGCCGCTACGGCCGCTTTCCCACCCGCAACGAGGCACTGGAACGTGACAGCACGCCAGACGAGCAAGCCTACCTTGACACAGGGGGTTACATGACCATCGTCAACCAGCTCCGCAGCCATGCGTCCGGCGCATAGCCCTGCGGCGCGACCTTTGTTGCTTGGTGAAAAGAAATAGTTTAATGGCAAACTACTTTTTCTGAGGAGGGAAAGATGGCAGCCCAAGGCTTCGACGTGATCGTGATCGGCGCAGGACCGGGCGGCTATGTCGCCGCCATCCGTGCCAGCCAACTGGGCCTCAAGGTCGCCATCATCGAACGCGAAAACCTCGGTGGCATCTGCCTGAACTGGGGCTGCATCCCCACGAAGGCGATGCTGCGGTCGGCCGAGGTGTTCCACCTCATGCACCGCGCCAAGGAATTCGGTCTTGCCGCCACCGGTATCAGCTATGACCTCCCCGCCGTCGTCGCCCGCTCGCGCGGGGTGGCGAAACAGCTTTCCGGCGGCATCGGCCACCTGATGAAAAAGCACAAGGTCACCGTGTTCATGGGTGTGGCCACGCTGCCCGCCAAAGGCACGGTCGAGGTGAAAACCGACAAGGGAACCGAAACCCTGACCGCGAAATCCATCATCCTCGCCACCGGTGCGCGCGCCCGCGAACTGCCGGGGCTGGAGGCTGACGGCGATCTCGTCTGGTCCTACCGCCACGCCCTCGTCGCCAGCCGGATGCCGAAGAAACTCCTCGTGATCGGCTCCGGTGCCATCGGAATCGAATTCGCCTCGTTCTTCAACACCCTCGGCGCCGACACCACCGTGGTCGAGGTGATGGACCGCATCCTTCCCGTCGAAGACGCCGAAATCGCCGCCTTCGCCAAGAAATCCTTCGTCAAACAGGGCATGAAGATCCTTGAAAAGGCCAGCGTCAAGAAGCTTGACCGCAAGCCGGGGCAGGGCGTCACCGCCCATATCGAGATCGGCGGCAAGATCGAGACGCACGACTTCGACACCGTGATCTCCGCCGTCGGCATCGTCGGCAACGTCGAAAGCCTCGGGCTCGAAGCCTTGGGCGTCAAGATCGACCGCACCCATGTCGTCACCGACGAATACTGCCGCACCGGCGTCGACGGGCTTTACGCCATCGGCGACATTGCCGGCGCGCCGTGGCTTGCGCACAAGGCCAGCCACGAAGGCGTCATGGTTGCCGAACTGATCGCTGGCAAGCACCCGCACCCGATCAAGCCCGGCTCCATCGCCGGCTGCACCTACTGCCAGCCGCAGATCGCCTCGGTCGGCTATACCGAAGCAAAGGCGAAAGAGGCGGGCTACGACATAAAGGTTGGCCGCTTCCCCTTCATCGGCAACGGCAAGGCCATCGCCCTTGGCGAGGCGGAAGGCATGATCAAGACGATCTTCGACGCCAAGACCGGCGAGCTTCTTGGCGCCCACATGGTCGGCGCCGAAGTCACCGAACTGATCCAGGGTTACGTCATCGGCCGCACTCTGGAAACCACCGAGGAAGACCTGATGAACACCGTCTTCCCGCACCCGACCCTCAGCGAAATGATGCACGAATCCGTGCTAGATGCCTACGGTCGCGCGCTCCACATCTGACGTCTTCCCCTTCGCCAAGTATCCCCCGCGGAGCGGGAGCCAAGCGGCCCTCGGGGCCGCGCCAGCGACCTGAAAGCGGTGCGGCGGCCTTGGCCGCCGTTCCACAAGATCACTGGCGCATCCCTTGGCGCGCGGCTACCAATCGCCCATGCGCCCCGTTCCCCCCATGCTTCTCGTCCTGCTCCTCTGGTGCGCCGGCCTCAGTGCAGCAGCCCAGTTCGGCAAGATCTCGATCCTTTATGAGCCGCTGCGCAGCACCTACGGCGGCCACGGCGAGGTTGCGCTCGGCCTCGTCGTCTCCATCGTCGGCATGGTCGGGTTGATCTTCGGCACCACCGCCGGTCTCCTCGTCGCCCGCATCGGCCCGCGTCGCGCCATCGTCACGGCGCTTGCAGCCGGGGCCGCAATGTCGGCGCTGCAGTCGCTGTTTCCCGCCTATCCCCTGATGCTCATCTCCCGCATCATTGAAGGTGCCTCGCATCTTGCCATCGTCGTCGTCGGCCCCACCATGATCGCGGCCCTTGCCCCCGAGGCGAAGCGCCCGCTTGCCATGACCCTCTGGTCCTCTTTCTTTGGCGTCACCTATGCCATTCTTGCCCTGATCGGTCCGCTCGTCACGCCTGTCGGCCTTTTCCTCGGGCACGCCGGGTTCATGGCGGCGCTGGCGGCGATCCTTGCGGTAACGCTGCCGCCCGATCCAAAGGCTGCCCCGGCGCCGATGTCCAACCTCCTTGGGCAACACGCTGAAATCTACGCCTCCCCCCGTCTCGCCGCCCCGGCGATGGGATTTTGCTGCTACACATTCCTTTATGTCGCGATCCTGACGCTGCTGCCGCCGGAAACCCCCGTCACCCAACGCGCGCTGATCGCCGCCGGGATGCCGCTCGCCTCCATCGTGGTCTCGCTCACCCTCGGCGTGCGGCTTTTGCAGCGCGTCTCAGCCGTCCGTCTGGTGCAATACGGCTACGCCGCCGCGATCCCCGGCTTCCTCCTCCTCTGGGTGTTCTGGGGCAACGGCGCAGGGATGGTTATGTCGGGGTTCTGGCTTTCTGCCGCCCTTGGCATCGTGCAGGGCGCGAGCTTCGCCTCGATCCCAGAGCTGAACGACACGCCCGAAGGCCGCGCCCGCGCCGCCGGGGCGGTGGCACAACTGGGCAACCTCGGCACCACCACCGGCACTCCGGTTCTTGCCGCCCTGCTGGCGGCGTCCGGCCCAACGGGCCTTGCCGCAGCGGCCTGCCTGCTCTGCCTTGCGGGCATCCTCGTGCACCAGATGCAATCCCGGCGTCGCGCGCGTCTGGGATAGCCTATTCGCCCGGCTCGATCCGGCGCGCCGGTTTGCCCACCGCCGCCCGCAGCAGCCGCGCCCATTGCTGGAACGGGTAAACCAGTATCGCCAGCGGGTTCTTGTCCTCGATCCCGCCTTTCAGCGCGCCCATCGGCGCGTCGCAGGGCCGCGGCACATAGTAGGTGCCAAAGATCAGGTCATAGATCGGCATGATGTTGGCAAGGTTCTTGCCATGTGCCTCGGGCACATCGGCGTGGTGCCAGCGGTGAAACACCGGCGACGCGATCAGGTATTTCAGCCGGCCGTGCGTGTAGGGCAGATCCATGTGGACATACATGTTGTGCGCCAGAACCAGCGTGACCAGCGCCGGATAAAGATGCGGCAACTGCAACCAGCTCAGCAGCAGCAGGTAGTTCACCTGCATCAGCACGATCTCAAGGTAATGCACCCGGAATGCGCTGAACGCATTGACGTGTGTGTCTGAATGGTGCGCCGCATGGCTGGGCCAGCCCCATGTCGTGTGCATCAACCGGTGGATGACATAGTCGCAGAAATCCTTGACCACGATCACCAGAACAAAGGTCAGCACCACCGGCGTGCCAGCCCAGAAATCCTCCGGCAGGCTGGGAATTCCCAGCAACGCATAAACCTTGCGGGCAAAACCAAAGATCTCGTGGCTGAACGTCAGCCCGATTGCGATGTTGATCACGTAAAGCACAATGCTGGCTGAGGTGTTCTCGATCGCGTGCCGACCAATCTCGCGGGTCTTGCCGAAAATGACGACCAGCACGAAGGACATCGCCGCTGCGATGAAAAGGGAATTGATCCCTGCAAACCAGCCAAGACCCCTGCCGATATCGGCCAACGTCACGCCAAACACGACGCCCCCTGTGCGTTGCGCAGCCCCTGATTGCCTAGGAACCTGCCGGAATTTATCCGCCCCGACTGTGGCGGTTGTTTGACCGTTGCGTGAAACGCAACAAATCGGGACGCGCGGTTCACACTTCGTTCACTTTTTCCGGTTGGAGACTCGCTTGATCCGCCCTATGTCCTATTGCTGAAACCGGGGTAGATCATGGCTGAACAGAAGTTCATCGAGGTGCGCGGCGCGCGTGAGCATAACCTCAAGGGCGTCGACGTTTCCATTCCGCGCGACCAGTTGGTGGTGATCACCGGCCTGTCCGGGTCAGGCAAATCCTCGCTCGCCTTTGACACGATCTACGCCGAAGGCCAGCGCCGCTATGTCGAATCGCTGTCAGCCTATGCCCGGCAGTTCCTCGACATGATGGGCAAACCCGACGTGGACCATATCTCTGGCCTGTCGCCAGCGATCTCCATCGAACAGAAGACCACCTCGAAGAACCCCCGTTCCACCGTCGGCACCGTGACGGAAATCTACGATTACCTGCGCCTCCTTTTCGCCCGCGTCGGCACGCCCTACAGCCCCGCGACCGGCCTGCCGATCACCGCGATGCAGGTGCAGGATATGGTCGACGCCGTGATGGCAATGGCCGAGGGCACCCGCGCCTATCTGCTGGCCCCGATCATCCGCGATCGGAAAGGCGAATACAAAAAGGAATTCCTCGACCTGCGCAAACAGGGCTTCCAGCGCGTCAAGGTCAACGGCACCTTCCACGAATTGGAAGACCCCCCGGTTCTGGACAAGAAGTTCCGCCACAACATCGACGTGGTGGTCGACCGGATCGTGGTGAAGGAAGGCATCGAAACCCGCCTTGCCGACAGCTTCCGCACCGCCCTGAACCTGGCCGACGGCATCGCCGTGATCGAGCTTGCCGACAGCGGCGATGAACCCCAGCGCATCACCTATTCCGAGAAATTCGCCTGCCCGGTGTCCGGCTTCACCATCGCCGAGATCGAGCCGCGCCTTTTTTCCTTCAACGCCCCGTTCGGCGCCTGCCCGGTCTGCGATGGCCTTGGGATGGAGCTGTTCTTCGACGACCGCCTCGTCGTGCCCGACCAGAACCTGACCCTGCTGCAGGGCGCCATCGCGCCTTGGTCGAAGTCCAAATCCCCGTATTTCACCCAGACAATCGAGGCGCTGGCCAACCACTACGGTTTCGACAAGAAGACCAAGTGGCGCGACCTGTCGGACGTCGTGAAAGAGGTGTTCCTGCGCGGCTCCGGCGGCGAAGAGATCCAGTTCCGCTACGACGAAGGCGGCCGCGTCTATCAGGTGAAGCGCATCTTCGAAGGCGTCATCCCGAACATGGAGCGCCGCTACCGCGAGACCGACAGCGCCTGGAGCCGTGAAGAGATGGAGCGGTTCCAGAACAACCGCGCGTGTGGCGCCTGCAACGGTTATCGTCTGAAGCCCGAGGCGCTGGCGGTCAAGATCGCCGGAATGCACATCGGCCAGGTCGTCCGCTTGTCGATCACCGAGGCCTTCGACTGGATCGGCACTGTCCCCGACACGCTCGGCCAGCAAAAGAACGAAATCGCCCGCGCCATTCTCAAGGAAATCCGCGAACGTCTTGGATTCCTTGTCAATGTCGGCCTGAACTACCTGACGATGAGCCGCAATGCCGGCACCCTGTCGGGCGGTGAATCGCAGCGCATCCGTCTGGCCAGCCAGATCGGTTCCGGTCTGACAGGTGTGCTTTACGTGCTCGACGAACCCTCGATCGGCCTCCACCAGCGCGACAACGACCGCCTCCTCACCACCCTCAAACGCTTGCGCGACACCGGCAACACCGTGCTTGTTGTCGAGCATGACGAGGATGCCATCCGCGAGGCCGACTACGTCTTCGACATGGGGCCGGGCGCTGGTGTCCACGGTGGCCGCGTCGTCAGCCACGGCACACCAGCCGAGGTCGCCGCCGACCCGGTCAGCCTGACCGGCCAGTATCTGTCCGGCGCGCGCGAGATTTCGGTGCCGAAGGTCCGCCGCAAGGGCAACGGGAAAAAGCTAACCGTTGTTGGGGCTTGCGGCAACAACCTCAAGAATGTCACCGCAGACTTTCCGCTGGGCAAGTTCGTCTGCGTCACCGGCGTCTCGGGCGGCGGCAAGTCCACGCTGACCATCGAAACCCTGTTCAAGACCGCCGCAAGCCGCCTGAACGGCGCGCATGAAACGCCAGCCCCCTGCGAGACGATCAAGGGCTTTGAACACCTCGACAAGGTGATCGACATCGACCAGCGCGCCATCGGCCGCACGCCGCGCTCGAACCCCGCCACCTACACCGGCGCCTTTACCCCGATCCGCGACTGGTTCGCCGGCCTGCCCGAAGCCAAGGCCCGCGGCTACCAGCCTGGGCGGTTCAGCTTCAACGTCAAGGGCGGTCGCTGCGAGGCGTGCCAAGGTGACGGCGTCCTCAAGATCGAGATGAACTTCCTGCCCGACGTCTATGTGACGTGCGAGACCTGCAAGGGCCAGCGCTACAACCGAGAAACGCTTGAAGTAAAGTTCAAGAACAAGAGCATAGCTGACGTTCTTGACATGACCTGCGAAGACGCGCGCGAGTTTTTCCAGGCCGTCCCCGCGATCCGCGAAAAGATGGATGCGCTGTGCGAGGTGGGCCTTGGCTACATCAAGGTCGGCCAGCAGGCCACCACTCTGTCGGGCGGCGAAGCGCAGCGGGTGAAGCTGTCAAAGGAACTCAGCCGCCGCGCCACCGGCCGCACCCTCTATATCCTTGACGAGCCGACCACGGGCCTGCACTTCGAAGACGTGAGGAAACTACTCGAAGTCCTTCATTCCCTTGTCGATCAGGGAAATACCGTTGTCGTCATCGAACACAACCTCGACGTGGTGAAAACTGCCGACTGGGTGATCGACATCGGCCCCGAAGGCGGCGATGGCGGGGGCGAGATCGTGGCGACCGGCACGCCGGAAGACATCGCCAAGGTCGCGGCCAGTCATACCGGGCGCTACCTGAAAGATATGCTGAAACCGCGTCGGGTGGCCGCCGAATAGTCAGTCAAGCAGGATATCAAGCGCCCGGTATAGCGTCAGGATGCGGCCAGTCTGGCTATCGACCTTCACGATCCGGTTGTCGATCACGACATACTCCTCATCCGCTCTCAGCGGCGGCAGTTCGTAACGGTCGGGGTAACGGATCACATGTGTGATGTGGTCGCGGTCGACCATATCCCCCTCCTGCCAGGTGACACCCTTCTTCGCCTGGCCGGGTGCCACGCAAGGCACGGCCTTCTTGGCCAGCCCGGGCGGGCAATGGCCAGACTTTCCGTCCGCGAACGCTGGCGTTAGCGTCAATGAAAGGGCGGCGACAAGGATGATGCGAAGCGTATGCATGGTGGCTCCATTACAGTTGCCTGACCAATGCCGGAACCGCGCGCCGCGTTCCACCCGTGTCGCCCGTCTCGGCGGCTTCCCGCCTCAGGCCTTCTTCATCTGGCAGGTCGAAATACCCAGCACTGTGTAAAGCGGGCACCATCCGACCAGCCCCGTCAGGATCGGCACCACACCGATCAGCTTGGCGTAGTGCCAAAAGCCCTGACCCTGATCGACATAGAACCAGACCAGCAGCGCCAGCCCAACCGCCACCCGCAGCACACGGTCAACCGTGCCTTCATTCGTCGTGAACATCATCGCTCTCCCATTTGCCGGACATCTCCGGACGAGGGCAATCTGCGACAGATCATCGGTCCGCGCATTGATCTGGATCTAGAAGCAGCAAAAAAATGGCGGCGGCCGCCTGACACAAGTCCGTCAGCACGCCGCCACCTAAGAACCGTCAGTCCATCTGCTTGAAGTTCAGGCTCGCGCCTTCCTTGATGCCGCTCGGCCAGCGCGAGGTGATCGTCTTGGTCCGGGTGTAGAACCGGAAGGCGTCCGGCCCGTGCTGGTTCAGGTCACCGAAGGCCGATTTCTTCCAGCCGCCGAAGGTGTGATAGGCCAGCGGCACCGGGATCGGCACGTTTATCCCGATCATCCCCACGTTCACCCGGTTGGCGAAATCACGCGCCGTGTCGCCGTCGCGGGTGAAGATCGCGGTGCCGTTGCCGTATTCGTGGTCCATCGCGTAGCCAAGCGCCTCTTCATAGGTCTTGGCGCGCACGGTGGATAGGACCGGCCCGAAAATCTCCTTGCGGTAGATGTCCATGTCGGTGGTCACGTGGTCGAACAGGTGTGGCCCGACAAAGAAGCCATCCTCGTAGCCCTGCAGTTTGAAGCCGCGACCGTCGACCACCAGCTTTGCGCCCTGCGCCACGCCAGATTCCACCAGACGCAGGATGTTGGCCTTGGCCGCCGCGGTGACAACAGGGCCATAATCCACATCGTTTCCAGCGGTATAGGGGCCGACCTTCAACTTTTCGATCCGTGGGATCAGCTTGGCAATCAGCGCGTCTGCCGTCGCATCGCCCACCGGAACCGCGACCGAAATCGCCATGCAGCGTTCGCCTGCCGCACCGTAGCCCGCACCCACCAGCGCATCCGCCGCCTGGTCAAGATCGGCGTCGGGCATGATGATCATGTGGTTCTTGGCACCGCCGAAGCACTGCACCCGCTTGCCGTTGGAACAGCCGCGCCCGTAGATGTATTCGGCAATCGGGGTCGATCCGACGAAGCCGATCCCCGCGATCACCGGGTTGTCCAGAATGGCATCGACAGACTCCTTGTCGCCGTTCACCACCTGCAACACGCCGTCCGGCAGCCCCGCTTCCTGCATCAGCGCCGCCAGCATCATCGGCGCCGAAGGGTCACGCTCCGATGGCTTCAGGATGAAGGCGTTGCCGCAGGCCAAGGCCGGGCCCATCTTCCACAACGGGATCATCGCCGGAAAGTTGAACGGCGTGATTCCGGCTGCGACACCAAGGGGTTGGCGCATGGAATACATGTCAATTCCGGGGCCCGCGCTGTCGGTGAACTCGCCCTTCAGCATCTGGGGCGCGCCAATGCAGAACTCCATCACCTCAAGCCCGCGCTGGATGTCGCCCTTGGCGTCCGGCACCGTCTTGCCGTGTTCCGACGACAGCGTTTCCGCCAGAACCTGCATGTCGCGGTTCAACAGGCGCACGAATTCCATCATGACCCGCGCGCGGCGCTGCGGGTTGGTGGCGCCCCATTTCACCTGCGCCTTGGCCGCATCCGCCGCCGCCGCGTCAAGCTCGGCCTTGGAGGCCAGCGCCACCCGCGCCTGCACTTCGCCCGTGGCCGGGTTGAACACGTCCGCAAAGCGCCCCGAGGTGCCTTTTACTTCGCGCCCGTTGATCCAGTGACCGATCTCTCTCATCGCAATTCTCCCTTGGTTGGGTTCAGAATAGCCTTGCGGAAATGCTGGTAACAGAGGCAATATTTCAAAAAGGTTTTGCAATAATGCAGCGGAGACTCGCCAATGAGGGTATGCACTTTCAGAGGGCGGATGGAAGCCAATGGCGGGGTCCAGGACGTGATCGGCAAGGCTTTGGCGCCGGTGTTCGATGAATTGGGCGTGGAACTCGTGACGCTGACGTCGTCGCTGGCGGACGGCACGGGCGCGCAGCGCAGGGAAGGATCGGCGGAAGTTCATTATGTGCCGGGCATCCCGCCGGGCCCGATGGGCGAGACGTTTTGGCGTGGCACCGCCGCCGCGTTCGACCAGATGCACGCCGAGCGGCCGTTCGATCTGGTGTTCGGGCGAGGGGTCGGGCCGGCCGGGGTGTTCCAATACAGCCGGTTTTCGGGACAGGTTCCAACGATCATGCACGAGGGCACCTATCCGCGCTGGCTGCACCACCTGGACCGCGAATGGCCGCGCCTCGGGCCCTGGCTGGAACGGCCGTTGGCGGATATCCACGCGCGATTGACAGTGCGCAAGTACGGGCTTTACCGCGACTGTCTGCGCAGGGCCGACCGCGTGGTCTGCAACTCGCCCGCCCTTGCGCAGGCATTCCGTCGAGCCGATCGCCATGCCCCGCCGCGCACCACCTACATCCCTTACGGCCTCGATCCTGCGCCCTACATCGAGGCCGCGCGTGGGGTTGTCCCGGATGCGCCGCCCCGCATCGCTTACGTCGGGCGCCTGGCCCGCGACAAAGGGGCCTTCGCAATGATCGACATCCTGGCGCAGGTGCGGGACCGGTCGGCCATCCTTGATGCCATCGGGCCCTTCACTCCGCAGATTCGTGACGCGATGGACGCCCGGGTGCGGCGGGCTGGGCTTTCGGACCGCGTGAAACTGCAGGGACCGGTGCGCCACGAGGATTTGCCGCGCCGGCTGGCCGGGGCGACGCTGTTCCTCATCGCCTCCACCCATCCCGAAGGGTTGAGCAAGGCGGTGATGGAGGCGATGGCCGCGGGCTTGGCCGTGGTGACCTACGAGTTTCCGGGGATCCGCGTGCTGGTCGAGGATGGCGTGACGGGGTTCGTCGTGCCGACCCGCGGGGTTGCACAGGCTGCGGAACGGGTGGAACGGCTGCTAGGCGATGCGGATCTGCGGTCGCGCATGGGGGCGGCGGCGCGCGACAAGCTGCGGCGCGATTTCGACCCCGCGCGGGTCACGGCACAATGGGCCGATCTGTTCCGCAGCGTCCTGGCGGAACGGCGGCGCTGATGGCTGCCGAGATGGACTGGGACGACCTGCGCATCTTCCTCGCCGTGGCGCGCACGGAAAGCCTCTCTGCTGCCGGCAAGCGGCTGAAGATCGACCCGGCCACCGTCGGTCGCCGCATCGCGCGGCTGGAAGCCCGGATCGCGGCGCGCCTTTTCGCCAAATCCCCCCAAGGCTACGCCCTGACCGAGGAAGGCACCCGCCTTCTGCCCCATGCCGAGGCCGCCGAGGCTGCCCTTGACCGCGCGGGCGAGGCTCTCAGCGGCCCCGAAGGCCTCACCGGCCAGATCCGCCTTGGCGCCCCGGACGGCTGCGCCAATTACCTGCTCCCGCAGGTCCTCGCCCGGATCTGCGATGCGAACCCCGGCCTTGAGGTGCAGATCGTCGCCCTCCCGCGGGTCTTCAACCTCTCAAAGCGAGAGGCCGACATGGCCATTGCCGTCTCGCGCCCCGAAGCCGGCCGTCTGACCGTGCAAAAGCTGACCGATTACCACCTGCACCTTGCCGCCAGCCGCGCCTACCTTGCCAGTGCCCCGCCGATTACCGGGCCGGAGGATCTGAAGGACCACCGCTTCGTCGGCTACATCCCGGACATGATCTTCGACAAGGAGCTGGATTACCTGACCGAGATCGGGGCAGGGCCGGCTACCCTCACCTCCAACTCTGTCTCGGTGCAGCTGAACTGGCTGCGGCACGGGGCAGGGGTCGGCATCGTGCATGACTTCGCGCTTCCCGCCGCCCCGGAACTGGCCCGCATCATCCCCAACCGCATCCACCTGACCCGCGCCTTCTGGCTGATCCGCCACGAAGGCGACGGGCGCGTGCTGCGCCTGAACCGCTTTGCCGACATCCTGACGCGCGAGGTTCGCGCCGAAATGGCCCGGCTTGAGGCCGTCGTGGCAACCCAAACCATCGCTTGCCAAACCATCCCTTGACAGAATCCGCAGCCGGGCGGACCCTTGCCTTCCCAAGTCGAAGGAGGCGTCCATGCTCGTGCAACAGATCCTCAAATCCAAGGGCGACGACGGCGTGGTGACGGTGCCACCCGGCACGTCCGTCGCCAAGACGGCGGAGCTTTTGTCCGCCCGCCGCATCGGCGCGGTGATCGTCTCGCCCGATGGCAAGCGTGTTTCGGGCATCCTGTCGGAACGCGACATCGTGCGCGAACTTGGTCGGCGTGGGATTTCCTGCCTGTCCGATCCGGTCGATGCGATCATGACGGCAAAGCTGGTCACCTGCACCCGCAACGACCGCACCGACGAAGTGTTGCAGCGCATGACCGACGGCCGTTTTCGCCACATGCCGGTGATGGAAGGCGACCAGATGGTCGGCCTGATTTCCATCGGCGACGTCGTCAAGGCTCGCCTGATGGAGCTTGCGGCGGAAAAGGACGCGCTTGAGGGCATGATCAAGGGCTTCTGAGCCCTCACTTTTCCCTCTTGCACCGCCCCGCGCATTATTGTTGCGTGCAAAGGCAGCAGGGGGGCGGCATCATGCGCATCGGTCTTTATCCCGGCACCTTCGATCCGGTGACCCTCGGCCATGTCGATATCATCCAGCGCGGCATGGCGCTGGTCGATCGGCTGGTGATCGGCGTTGCGATCAACCGCGACAAGGGGCCGCTCTTTTCGCTGGAAGAACGCGTGGCCATGATCCAGGCCGAATGTGAAGCGATCACCGCCAAAACCGGCGGCGAGATCGTCGTCCATCCGTTCGAAAACCTGCTGATCGACTGCGCCCGCGATGTCGGCGCCTCGATCATCCTGCGCGGCCTGCGCGCGGTCGCCGATTTCGAATACGAATTCCAGATGGTCGGCATGAACCGCGCGCTCGACGCCTCGATCGAGACGGTGTTCATGATGGCGGACGCCCGCCGTCAGGCCATCGCGTCGAAACTGGTCAAGGAAATCGCGCGGCTTGGGGGCGACGTGTCGAAATTCGTCACACCGCCCGTGGCCTCCGCCTTGAAGCGCAAGTTCGGCTGACCTCAGCCTTCCGCCACCATCCCGATCACGATGAGCACCTGATAATCCTGCTGAACGCAGCCTGATACCGCTGGCATTGCAGCGCCCGGCGTCACGGGAAAGTTGGCGACATTCGCCGCCGCTGGCGAACAGGATTGTCCGGCCGCCGCCTCATACTTAGCCGCCCGGCAGCGCAGATGCGTCACGTCATAAATCGTGGCGCCCCCGTCCAGCGCCCAGCTTTGCTTCCCCTCGGCATCGGGCGCGTTGATGGTCAGCACCGCCGTCGCCTCCCGATCGCCCGTCACCACATAGCGCCCGGCGGGCACCGGAAACTGCGGTGGCTCCATGATCAGCCCATGCTCTTCCAGCCACCAGCCGCTTTCATCAAACGTCCAGCCCGCTGGCGCCTTGCCTGCCGCTGCCCTCAGCGCCTCATACCCCGTCAGCCGCACTCCGCGCGGGCCGGGGTCCACGGCCCAAAGCCCCCAGGTCTCCGCCCCATTGCCAGTGGTTGCCGAAGGGTCGCCAAGGGCCGCGATGTATTGCGTCGGGACGCGGGTGTATACGGTTTCCGCCCCCGCGGTTTGCGCCATGCTTGCCGCCATCAGTGCGCAGATAAGCCGGAAGGTCATGTTGCGTGGCCCTTGTTTGGATTACACCACCCGAACCTAGCCCGCTTGCGCTCAAAGTCACCGCAAAAACCAAAAGGGGGCCGCAAGGCCCCCGGGTCGTCATTCTGTCAGCCAGCCTTCAGGCGGCTTTGCCGTACACGGCTTCGCGGGCAATACGCTCGGCGTCGCCCCGGTAGATGCCAAGATCCAGCGCAATATCCAGCGGCATGTTGGCAATCTCGTCACGGGTTTGCCGATACAGTGCATAATTGCGGGCGGCGGTCTTCAGCATGTCAAACGCGGTAATCATCTTCGTCTTTCCTTTTCATCTCGCGGAGGTCTGCTTTTTCTCTCCGCGTGACCCAGAGATAGGCGGGTGTGATACCGCTAACAACGCCCGATGCTGCGGTGCGGCTATGCATATGACGCATAGCTTGTGCAAAAACGAAGGGGCAGCCCAGCGGCTGCCCCCTTTAAGTCCGAAAGCCTATCTTGCGTTCAGATCAGCTTGCCCATCGCCACGGCGGTATCGGCCATGCGGTTGGAAAAGCCCCATTCGTTGTCATACCACGACAGGATCGACACGAAGGTGCCGTCCATCACCTTGGTCTGATCCATGTGGAAGACGCTGGAATGCGGATCGTGGTTGAAGTCGGAAGACACCAGTTTCTCTTCGGTGTAGCCCAGAATGCCCTTCAGCCGACCGTCCGCTGCCGCCCTGATCGCCCCGTTCACTTCCTCGACCGTGGTCGCGCGCTTGGCGATGAACTTCAGGTCCACGACCGACACGTTCGGCGTCGGCACCCGGATCGAGATTCCGTCCATCTTCCCGTTCAACTCCGGCAGGACCAGCCCCACGGCCTTCGCCGCCCCGGTCGAGGTCGGTATCATGCTCAGCGCCGCCGCGCGGGCGCGGTACAGATCCTTGTGCATCGTATCCAGCGTCGGCTGATCCCCGGTGTAGGAGTGGATGGTGGTCATCATCCCCTTTTCGATCCCGATTGCCTCGTTTAGCACCTTGGCCACCGGGACAAGGCAGTTCGTGGTGCAAGATGCGTTCGACACCACGATATCAGCCGAGGTCAGCGTGTCATGGTTCACGCCGTAGACGATGGTCTTGTCCGCCCCGTCACCGGGGGCCGAGATCAACACCCGCTTCGACCCGTTCTCCAGATGCGCCTGGCACTTTTCCTTCGAGGTGAAGATGCCGGTGCATTCCATCACGATGTCGACATGGCCCCACGGCAGGTCCGCCGGGTTCTTCATCGCCGTCACCAGCATGTGCCCGCGGCCCACGTCGATCCAGTCGGCGCCGGTCGTCACCGTTGCGGGGAACCGGCCATGCACCGAATCGTAGCGCAACAGGTGCGCATTCGTCTCGACCGGGCCAAGATCGTTGATCGCCACCACCTCGATATCGGTGCGGCCAGATTCGACGATCGCGCGCAGCACGTTGCGGCCGATGCGGCCGAAGCCATTGATGGCGACTTTGACGGTCATGAAAACTCCTCCAACAGGATGCGACTCGCGTCGCCTGATAGCGGTAACATCCCCAGATGCCCGCCGATTACAACCTTACTCTGACGGGGTCAGCGCCAAAACACCACCCATTCGACCAGATCAAGGAACTTGCGCACCAAGAACATCAGGCCGACCCCGTCATTGATCAGGATGTCTGCTCCAATGGCCAGGGTCAGGGCCGCCCCAAGATAAAGCGCGATGGTGTTTGTCAAGGTCGCGTCCCGAATTCCGGCCCCAGTCCTATACGGCAAATCTGAAGCCGGAGTGAAGACCGATCTAGCGCCGGTTTGCCTCGCGCCCCATCCCGCGCTAAGTGAGACCCAACCCCGGAGGCTAGCATGAGCGGACTTCTCGCCCTTCTCGACGATGTGGCCGCAATCGCCAAGGTTGCCGCCGCCTCGGTGGACGACATCGCCGCCGCCGCCACCAAGGCCGGGGCCAAGGCTGCCGGCGTGGTGATCGACGACGCGGCGGTGACGCCAAAATACGTGCACGGTTTCTCTGCCGACCGCGAACTGCCGATCATCTGGCGCATCGCGCTTGGCTCGATGAAGAACAAACTCGTGTTCCTCCTTCCCGGTCTCCTTGCGCTTGACCATTTCGCCCCGGCAGTGATCACGCCGCTCCTGATGCTTGGCGGGGCCTATCTTTGCTTCGAAGGGGCGGAAAAAGTGTTTCACGCGCTTGCGCCGCATGGCGACGACGCGGTGGAACAGGATTTTGACACCCGCGATCCCGCCCATCTGGAAGAGGAAAAGGTCGCCGGCGCGATCAAGACCGATTTCATCCTGTCGGCTGAAATCATGACCATCGCGCTTGCTACCATCGAAAGCCCGAACTTCTGGATGCAGGCGATCACCCTCGCCGTGGTCGGCATCTTCATCACCGTCGTCGTCTATGGCGCCGTGGCGCTGATCGTGAAGATGGATGATGTCGGCCTTCACCTTGCCGCCACCGGGCGCACCAGCGGGGGCAGGGCGCTTGGCCGGGGGCTCGTGCTTGCGATGCCGAAACTTATGGCCTTCCTGTCAACTGTCGGCACGGCGGCAATGCTGTGGGTCGGCGGCAACATCGTGATCCACGGGCTTGAGGTCACGCATCTCTGGGCCTGGCCTTACGAGACGATCCACCACATCGCCGAACTAGCCTCCACCGCCGCTGGCACCGCGAAGGGCGCTATTGAATGGGTAGTCACCGCCGCGCTTGACGGCGTGTTCGGCCTCATCCTCGGCACCCTTCTGATCCCGGTTGCAACCCGCATCATCGGTCCGCTTATCGCCACGGTAACCGGCAAGAAGTCCGCCGCACACTGACGGAACCGCGGTTGTCTGCGGCGCGTTGAAACGCCGACAGCCAAGGGGACCGCCATGAACCGCGAAGAATTCAATGCCTGGGAAGACCGTGTGCGGGCCCGCGCCGACCGTCTGTGGCACGCCGCCGGAAGGCCGCCGGGCGGGCGGGATCGCTATCTCGACGACGCCCGCGAACTTGTCGCGCTTGAAGAGGTGGACCTTCCAACGTTCAGCCCCGAAGAGGCGGCCAGACCGATGATCGAGGAAGCCTCGCTGCAGCGCAATCTCGGTGAATTTCCAACCCTCGTCGATCAGGGCGAAGAACAGCCCTACCCCGACGATCCGCCCAGCCTTACCGACGACGGCGAGATCCGCCTATCGGACGGCGATGCCTCCGAAACAGGGGGCGTCCTGCCCAATGATGACCTGCCCGAACGAGACATGCCCGACGCGTCGACCGCGGATGCCGACATCACCTCCAGCGCACTTGCCGCAGATGACGGCCCGTTGAACGACGATCTGAACGACGACGGCATGCCCGACCCGACCGACCTCGACGCCGTGGGAGAGATGGAAGAGGGCGACGAATACGAAGACGCCGCCGTTGACGAAGACGAAGACGACCTTAAAGGCTAAGTCCCCCGGGCATAGACAGTCTCGGCCAACCGGTGCGCCAGGGCCGAGACGAGGTCGCTTCGCGTCACGATCCCCACGATCCGGCCGTCAACCACCACCGGCACCGCCTCGGCCCCGCCATCAGCCATCAACGGCAACAGCGCGCCTACCGGCGTCGTCGGTGTGGCACGCGGCATCGCCACCTGCATGATGTCCGCCGCCGTCAGCCGCTGCCGCCCGCGCCCCACCAGCCGCGCGAAGCCGCGGTGTAGGTGCAAGGCCTCGGCCCCCGCCTTGCGGATCAGGTCGATCTGCAGGATCACCCCCGCAAGCACCCCATCCCCCCGCACCACTGGGATCGAGGTGAACTCATGCGTGCGAAACAGCCCCGCCACGTCGATCAAGCTGGCCTCCGGTGCCACTGTCACCAGATCGCGTGACATGATGTCGGCGCAGGTGAAGGCTTCCATGTGCCGCGCCGCCGCCGCCTCTTCTGCCGCCCCGATCAGGCGCGCAAGGTCGGCCACCCCAAGGTTGGCCGACTGTCGGTAGTCCTCAAGGATCGTCGCCAGCGCCGCCGGGTCCAGCCCGACACGCGCCTGCGGGGCAGGGTCCGCAGTGCCATGCGGGCCGGGCGTCGAGGGTTGACGGAACGGATAGACCCGCCCCACCGCCAGGTTCCACAGGATCGCCGCACCCACCAGCGCCAGCGTGCCGATCGCTACCGTCGCCACGATCCCGGCCGAAGGCTGCATCGCCACCAACAGCGCAACCGCGCCCCCAGGTGGATGCAGCGCGCGCAAGGCCAGCATCACTGCAATCGCCAGCGCCACCGCCACCGGCGCCAGCCACATCCCCTGCGGCACCACCGATGCCACTACCACAGCGACCAGCGCAGACAGGGTGTTGCCCGCAATGGCCGACCAGGGCTGCGCCAAGGGGCTGTTCGGCACGGCATAAAGCAGCACCGAACTGGCCCCGAAGGGGGCGATTAGCGCCGCCCCACCGTCACCCACATGTAGAACTAACGCCGCAGCCAGCAGCCCGGCCAGCGCCCCGCCGCCTGCGCGCATCAGGTCAACCGGCTGCGCCCGCCCCATTGCGGGGCCAAACCCCTTCAGCCAGCCGCGCACCGCGCGCGCCTTTCGGTCAGATCAGCGCCTTCGCCTTGGCCACGACGGCGTCGGCAGTGATGCCGAACTCCTTGTAAAGCCGCTCCATCGGGGCCGAAGCGCCGAACGTCGACATCCCCACGAAATCCGACTTCGCCTCGCGGCCACGCTCGCCCAGAAGCCAGCGGTCCCAGCCTTGCCGGACACCCGCCTCAACCGCGATTCGCACCGGGCCTGCGGGCAGCACGCGCTTGCGCCACGCCTCGTCCTGCGCCGCAAACAGCTCCATGCACGGCATCGACACGACCCGCGTGCCGATTCCTTCGGCCTCGAGTGCGTCGCGGGCTTTCAGCGCGATTTCCACCTCGGACCCGGTTGCCATCAGGATCACCTGCCGCTTGCCCGTCGCCTCGGCCAGCACGTAGCCACCCTTGGCCACCATGTTCGCATTGCTGTGCACCTTGCGCACCGCCGGCAGGTTCTGGCGGCTCAGCGCCAGCACCGTCGGCCGCTTTTCCTCGCTCAGCGCGATCTCCCACGCCTCCGCCGTTTCCACCAGATCGGCGGGCCGCATGACCAACGTGTTCGGCGTGGCGCGCGAAATCGCAAGGTGTTCGACGGGTTGGTGCGTCGGCCCATCCTCGCCCAGACCAATCGAGTCATGCGTCATCACATAAACGACCGGCACCCCCATCAGCGCCGACAGCCGCATCGAAGGCCGGGCGTAATCGGTAAAGCACATGAAGGTGCCACCGTAAGGCCGCACCCCACCATGCAGCGCCATGCCGTTCATCGCCGCCGCCATGCCATGTTCGCGGATGCCGAAATAGATGTAGCGGCCCTTGCGGTCCTCGGCCGTGAACACACCCAGATCGGCCGTCTTGGTGTTGTTCGATCCGGTCAGGTCTGCCGATCCGCCGACGGTTTCCATCGCCACCGGGTTCACCGCCGCCAGCACCTTTTCCGATGCCGCCCGCGTCGCCAGTTTCGGCATATCCGCCACTGCCTGCTTCTTCACCGCCCGAATGGCTGCGCCCAGCTTCGGCGCGGCGGTTCCTGCAAACACCCTGTCGAACTCTGCCTTGCGCGCCGCTGGCAGGGCGGCCAGCCGCGTCTCCCAGTCGGCCCGCTCCTTGGCGCCCTTGGCCCCAAGGCTTTCCCACCAGCGTTTCACATCCGCCGGCACCTCGAACGCGCCCGCAGTCCAGCCATAAGCCGCCTTCGCCGCCGCCATCTGCCCCGCATCCGTCAGCGCGCCGTGGCCCTTCGAGGTGTCCTGCGCCGCGTGGCCAAGGGCAATATGCGTCTTGCAGGCGATCATCGCCGGGCGGGTGCTGGCCTTCGCCGCAACCAAAGCCCGGTCGATATCCGCCGGATCATGCCCGTCGCACGCAAACACGTCCCAACCAGCCGCCGCAAACCGCGCCTTCTGGTCGGTCACATCCGACAGCGACACCTTGCCGTCGATGGTGATCCCGTTGTCGTCCCACAACACGATCAGCCTCGAAAGCTGCAACTTGCCTGCAAGCCCGATCGCCTCGTGGCTGACGCCTTCCATCAGGCAACCATCGCCCGCGATGACATAGGTGTAATGGTCCTGCACCTTGGCCCCGAAGCGCGCGCGCAGGTTTTCCTCGGCAATTGCAAAGCCGACCGAGTTTGCAATGCCCTGACCCAAAGGCCCGGTCGTCGTTTCCACCCCCGCGACATGGCCGTATTCCGGGTGACCCGCGGTGATCTTGCCCCACTGCCGGAAGCCCTTGATCTGGTCCAGCGTCATGTCCTCGTAGCCGGTCAGGTACAAAAGCGAATAGATCAGCATCGACCCATGTCCCGCCGACAGGATGAACCGGTCGCGGTCCGGCCAGCGCGGTGCCTTGGGGTCGAACTTCAGATGGTTGGCAAAGAGCACAGTCGCCACATCCGCCATGCCCATCGGCATCCCCGAATGTCCGGAATTTGCCGCCGCCACCGCGTCCAGCGTCAGCGCCCGGATCGCGGTTGCGCGCATCCAGTGGTCAGGGTTTGCAGTGCGGAGGGTTGCGATATCCAAGGCCGAATTCCTTCGTGGCAAGGGGCAGGGCAGGGGTTCGACATGGCTCCTATCGGCCCGAACCGGCAATATCAAGCGCGTCGCCCAAGGCATTGGGAAGAAAGGCCAGTCGCATCCGCCGGGTTTCACGCTAAGATCATGCTTGACCGGGGCGGGTGCGATTCGCACTCTCTGCGACGGGCGCTTTCAGTGGGCCACCGGACGGTAAAGGGTGTGGAATGCAGGACATCACGGCTCTCGAAAAACGGATCACCGCCGCGTTGGAGCGGATCGGCAAAGGCGTCGACCGCATCGCCAGCGCGCCAAAGGCACCGGCCCCGGCAGCACCTCCACCTGCGCCTGACCTCGCCCTGCGTGCGCAGCTTGAGGATGAAAAGACCCTCACCGCGCAACTTCAGGAACGCATCCGCGTGATGAAGGAACGCGAAAGCCAAGGCAGCCTGCAGGAAAAGATCGAACGCCTGACCCAGCAGCTTGATGTTCAGGGGCTTGAACTGCAGCGAATGCGCCGCACCGCCGCCAGTTTGCGCGACCAGCTTGCGCAACTGCGTCAGGCGCAAGCCGCGGGCGTCACCGAGCCGCACCTGATCAACAAGGCCATGCTGGCCGAACTTGAAGCCCTGCGTGCCACCCGGATGACCGAGATGGCGGAAATGGACGAAATCCTCGCGGCGCTCGAGCCGCATCTGGCGGAGGCTGGCAATGCCTGATCTAGAAGTCACCATTGGCGGACGCCAATTTCAGGTCTCCTGCCAGCCCGGCGAAGAACACTTCCTGCGCTCGGCCGCGGCGATGCTCGACACCGAAGCGGCGCCCCTGATCGCGCAGATGGGCCGCCTGCCCGAAGCCAAGATGCTGCTGATGGCGGGGCTTCTTCTGGCCGACAAGACCGCCGCGCTGGAAGACGAGCTGCGCGGTATCCGCGCCAAGGTGGCCGAACTTGAGGCTCGCCCCGTCACCACCCGCGACGTGGCCGTGATCCCGCCGCAGATATCGGAAACCCTCGCCGAGATTGCGGCCCGCGCTGAAGCGATGGCCGCCCGCGTCGAAGAAAAAGCCCGCGCATGAGGCTGGCTGCCGTTGCGCTGGCGCTGCTGCCAGCCACTGCCAACGCCTCGCCGGATTTCACCACGGCGCGCTACATCTGCGACCGTGAAGTCGAAATTCCGGCTACCTACATCAACAGCGCCGATGGCGGCCTTGTCGTGCTGCACGTCGATAGTACCCAGATCACCCTTCTGGGCGAAGCCAGCGCATCCGGCGCGCGTTACGGCTGGCCGTCGGACGGATCGAACTACGTGTGGTGGACCAAGGGCGACACCGCCACCCTCTACTGGAAAACGCCCGAGGGCGAGGCCACGCTGCTGACCTGCGCCATCAAGGGCTAATCTCAGGCGTTCGCTTCGCGGATCTTCTCCGCCGCCGCCTTGTCAAAGGCCACACCCTTGGCTTCCAGAAGCTGGTCCAGCTCACCCGACAGCGTCATCTCGGTCACGATATCGCAGCCGCCCACGAACTCGCCCTTCACATACAGCTGCGGGATCGTTGGCCAGTCGCTGAAGTCCTTGATCCCTTGCCGGATTTCCGGGTCGGCCAGCACGTTCACGTCCTGATACTCGATCCCCATGAAGTTCAGCACACCCGCCACACGGCTAGAAAACCCGCATTGCGGCATCATCTTGGTGCCCTTCATAAACAGAACGACATCGTTCTTTTCCACGGTCTGCTTGATCTGGTCTGACGCGCTCATCGTCCGTTCTCCTGTGCCTTCGGTTCCGGGTCGGCGTCCGCCTTACCCATGTCGCGCCCGGCCAGATACGAGGCCATGCGCCGTTCCATTTCCGCAGCGGATGCCCGCCGCCGGTCCAAATCGTCGTCCCGCTCGACGCGGCCGGTTTTGCGGTTGCGCCGCGCGCGCAGCATCGACACCACGCCCACCAGCGTCATCGCCACCGGTATCAGATTTCCAAGGCCCGCTCCGGTTGCCATCCTGCTTACTCCGGCGCCTTGGTGGTCAAGGCCAGCGCATGGAGTTCGCCATGCGAGCCGTCCATCTTGCCCTTCAGCGCCGCATAGACCGCGCGCTGTTGCTGCACCCGGTTCATGCCCTTGAAGCTGGCGTCGATCACCTCTGCCGCGAAATGCTGGCCATCATCGCCATCGACGGTGATCTTCGCCTGCGGAAAGCTGGCCCTGATCAGATCTTCGATATCGCGCGCAGTCATCGGCATGGCAGGTCCTCGGGTTTCCTTGCAGAAGATGTAGGCCCGCCGCGTTTCAGCCGCAAGCCCTCAGCCCCATCCCTCAGCCCCATCCCTCAGCCTGCCCACTCATCCCGCAACATACCATACAGCATCACGTCCACGTTGCGCCCCAGCGCCGGGCGAAACCAGTGCGCCCGCAAGCGCCCCTCCAGCCGGTATCCCGCCCGTTCATATACCTTCTGCGCCCGCAAATTCTCGCCGCTTGCATCCAGCCAGACCTTGGCCGCGCCCAGCGCCTGAAAGGCGTACCCGGTCAGCGCCTGCACAAAGCCAAGCCCGCCGCCGCTTCCGGTCTTGTCCAACGCCAGCCGCCGCAACTCCACCGTGCCGGACTGCATGCCCACATCGGCAAAAAGCGCAAAGCCCGCAGGCCCCGCGCCTTCGTCCCAGATCAGCAACCGGTGCGCCGCATCGCCGGCATAGAACGCCAATCGCGCCTCGTCTTCATCGGTGATGAAAGGCGCATAGTCCGGTCGCTGCGCAAGCTCCCGGATGAACCCTAAATCACCCGGCAGCGCCGCGCGCAGGCTCACGCCACCGCCTTGGCAAAGGCAGTGCGATAAAGCTCTGACAGCGCCGCCATCGGTGCGACTTGCCCGCCTAAGCTGACCGCATCACCGCCGAACCGGCCCACCACGGCCACCGCAACACCAGCCGCCTTGCCCGCCGCGATCAACGCCTCGGGGTTCGCCGTCGCCACCAGATAACGCGCCTGATCTTCACCGAACAATGTCGGAATATCCCCCGCCTCCAGCGTCAGCCCGACGCCTGCGCCCTCGGCCATCTCGAACGCCGCCAGCGCAAGCCCGCCATCGCTAAGGTCGCTGCACGCCCGCAGCGCCTTGCGGTTGGCGCGCACGAACTCGCCGGTCCGCTTTTCCGCCTCCAGATCGACCGGCGGCGCATCGCCCGCCTCGATCCCGAACGCTTCGGCCAACAGCGCCGATTGCTCCAGATGCCCGCGCGTCACGCCGATCAGCACTGCCGCGTCACCCGCAACCGGCCGCCCCGCGATCAACTCGTCCAGGGATGCCAAGATCCCCACCGCGCCAATCGTCGGCGTCGGCAGGATGCCCTTGCCGTCCGTCTCGTTGTAAAGGCTGACGTTGCCCGACACGATCGGCATGTCCAACGCCTTCACCGCCGCGCCGATGCCCTTGATCGCGCCGACGAACTGCCCCATGATCTCGGGCTTTTCAGGGTTTCCGAAGTTCAGGTTGTCGGTCGTGGCCAAGGGCCGTGCGCCCACCGCACACAGGTTCCGCCAGGCTTCCGCCACCGCCTGCTTGCCGCCCTCAAAGGGGTTGGCCTGCACATAGCGCGGCGTCACGTCGCTGGTGAAGGCCAGCGCCTTGCCGGTGCCATGCACCCGTACCACACCTGCGCCAGCACCGGGTGCCACCACGGTATCCGCGCCCACCTGACTGTCATACTGCTCGTAGACCCATGCCTTGTGGGCATAGGACGGCGACCCGATCAGCGCCCGCAATGCGTCCAACGGCGCAATCTCCGGCACCGCGCCCAACGCCGCCGGGGCAGGGGTCTCCACCCAAGGTCGGTCGTATTCAGGGGCCGAGGATGCCAGCTTTGACAGCGGCAAATCGGCCTTCACCTCGTTGCCGTGCAGGATCAGGAAGCGGTCCTCCGGGATCGTTTCGCCCACAATGGCGAAATCCAGGTCCCATTTCACAAAGATCGCCCGCGCCACCGCCTCCAATTCGGGCTTCAGCACCATGAGCATCCGCTCCTGGCTCTCCGACAGCATCATCTCATAGGCCGTCATGCCCGTCTCACGCTGCGGCACGTCATCGAGTTGCAGCTTGATCCCAAGCCCGCCCTTGTCGCCCATCTCGACCGCCGAACAGGTCAGGCCCGCAGCCCCCATGTCCTGAATGGAAATGACCGCGCCCGACGCCATTAGCTCAAGGCAAGCCTCCAGCAGACGCTTTTCGGTGAAGGGGTCGCCCACCTGCACCGTCGGGCGCTTGTCCTCGATCGTATCGTCGAACTCGGCGCTGGCCATCGTCGCCCCGCCAACCCCGTCACGCCCCGTCTTGGCCCCAAGGTAGACCACCGGCATTCCGACGCCCGAGGCGACCGAATAGAAAATCTTGTCCGCATCCGCCAACCCGGCGGCAAAGGCATTTACCAGACAGTTGCCGTTGTAGCTGCGATGAAACCGCACCTCGCCGCCGACCGTCGGCACGCCGAACGCATTGCCATAAGACCCCACGCCCTCGACCACACCCTTCACCAAATGCGCGGTCTTGGGATGCGACGGCAGCCCGAACGACAGCGCGTTCATCGCCGCAATCGGCCGCGCGCCCATCGTGAAGACGTCACGCAAGATGCCGCCGACGCCCGTCGCCGCGCCCTGATGCGGCTCGATGTAGGACGGGTGGTTGTGGCTCTCCATTTTGAAGATCACCGCCTGTCCGTCACCGATATCGACAACGCCCGCGTTCTCTCCGGGCCCGCAAATCACCTGCGGCCCGGTGGTAGGTAGCGTGCGCAGCCATTTCTTCGACGACTTGTAGGAACAATGCTCGTTCCACATCGCGGAAAAGATGCCGAGCTCGGTAAACGTCGGTTCCCGCCCGATGATCCCCAAAAGCCGCTCGTATTCGTCCGGCTTCAGGCCGTGGCTTGCCACCAGGTCGGGGGTGATCTTCGGGTCCTGCATCACATCTCTCCGCTCGCGATGCGGTTTCCTTATGCGATCGACGGAAAACAGGAAAGGCCCGCCGTTGTGCCTGTGCCGGGAACAGTTCGCTCTTTCGCCGGTTGATACGCCATGCCGCGCTACCGGCACCACTCGAGGAGAAATTGACATGTTCAAGACCAAATCGCTGCTGGCCGCAGCTTCGATCGCATCGCTGATCGCCGCACCGGCACTCGCGCTGGAAGTGAGTGCGGATGCAACACTTGGCGCTGCACCAGAAGACATGACCACCGTCAAGATGGTCGAAGGCAGCGCCTTCGTCGGAAACGAGGTCCGCACCAAGGACCAGATCGTCATCGGGCAGGTCGATGGCGTCTACGAAGGCACCGCCGGCGAGCAGGTCGTGATGATCACGCTCAACAGCGACGTCGCGGCGAAATCCAGCGTCAAGTCCTTCACCGTTCCGCTGGCCTCCGACATGACGGCTGACGGTTCGCTGACCCTCGGCTGGACCGAGTCGGAGCTTTTCACCTCGTTGTCCGGCAACCTTGACGCCGCCAGCACCGAGAATGACACCGGCAACACCGCCGGCACCGACGGGGCCGCAGACGGCGCGACCGGCACCACGACCGGGGACTGATTGTCTTTCGATCCGTCAAATGAAAGCCCGGCAGGCAACTGCCGGGCTTTTGCATGGGCGCCGCGCCACCACCCGGACCAAAAAAAAGGCCGAGCATTACGCTCGGCCAAGTCCAACAGGGAGGTATGAGGCGATGAGAGAAACTCAATCATCCCCTCGCCGCTTGAATTAGTGGCGGTTGTGCGCGCTAACAAGTCTGCAATGCCCAACAATGCAGCAATCCCGTCATGCAGTCCCTGCATGGCTTAGCCAACGGGCACCGCATCATCCTGCTGGCGGCGGCGGTAGGTCATGATCTCGTCGGTCACGAAATCGCGGAACGCCGCCACCCGCTTGGAATGCCGCAACTCTTCGGGGTAAGCCAGGAACACCGGCACTTCGGCGCTTTGCACATCGTCCAACACCCTGACAAGGTGGGGAAAATCCTCGGTGATATAGTCGGGCAGGACGCCGATGCCCAAATGGTTCAGCACCGCCTGCAACACCCCGAAATAGTTGTTCACCGTCAGCGTCGACGGAATATCGTGGCTCATCAACTCCTGCACCAACAACGCCCCCGCCGCGACCTGCGGCGTCCCCGCGTGCTGGCTGATCAGCCGGTGCTGGCTGAAATCGTCCATCGTCTTTGGCGTGCCGGCGACCGCCAGATATTCCGGCGTCGCGTAAAGCCGCATCTTGATGTTCATCAGCCGCTTGCGGATCAGGTCGGCCTGGCTTGGCTCCTTCATCCGGATCGCCACGTCCGCTTCCCGCATCGGCAGATCCAGCACCCGCTCTTCCAGCATCAGGTCGATCTTCAGCGCCGGGTATTTCTCATAAAGCCGCGCCAGACGCGGTGCCAGCCACAGTGTGCCGAAGCCCGTGGTCGTCGTCACCCGCAATTCGCCAAAGACCTCGTCCTCGCTGTCTCTGATGCGCGCCGCAGTCGCGTCCAGCCGCTTGACCATCGCCTGCGTCGCGTCGAACAGAAGCTCGCCCTGCTCGGTCAGGATCAACCCGCGCGCATGGCGATGAAACAGCGTCACGGCAAGGCTTTCCTCCAGCGCGCGGATCTGGCGGCTGACGGCGGATTGGCTCAGGTGCAGCACGTCGCCCGCATGGGTCAGACTGCCCTTGTCGGCCACCGCATGGAATATCCTCAGCTTGTCCCAGTCCATCGCCTGTCCCACCCCGTTACTGTCATACGCTACCACGGCTCTGCCTACATAGGGAAACCTGACCACAAGTAAATGCGTCCTTCCCATTGCCTGCGCCGCACCGCCGACACGCCTTCGCTCTTTCACGGCGCAACCGGGCGGCTTATGGTTCTGTTAAAGTCACGCAAAGCATCCCGGTTCGGGGCATGAAAGGCAGCACATGGCAGTAGGCGTGTTTGATTCGGGTCTGGGCGGTCTGACGGTGCTCGATGCCGTGGCCCGCAGGCTGCCCGATGTGCCCTTTGTCTATTTCGGTGACAACGCCCACGCGCCCTACGGCGTGCGCACCCCGGACGACATCTTCAACCTCACCACCGCCGCCACCGAACGGCTTTGGGCCGAAGGCTGCGATCTGGTGATCCTTGCCTGCAACACCGCGTCTGCCGCCGCGCTGAAGCGGATGCAGGAAACCTGGGTGCCAAAATCAAAGCGCGTCCTCGGCGTGTTCGTCCCGCTGATCGAGGCGCTGACCGAACGCCAGTGGGGCGACAATTCCCCGCCGCGCGAAGTGGCGGTAAAGCACGTCGCCCTCTTTGCTACCCCCGCAACCGTCGCGTCCCGCGCCTTCCAGCGCGAACTGGCCTTCCGCGCCATCGGTGTCGATGTCGAGGCGCAGCCCTGCGGCGGGGTCGTCGATGCCATCGAACAGGGTGACGAGATCCTCGCCGAAGCGCTGGTGCGCTCCCACGTCGAGGCGCTGAAACGCCGGATGCCGCATCCGCAAGCCGCGGTCCTAGGCTGCACCCATTATCCCCTGATGGAAAAAACCTTTGCCGAGGCATTGGGGCCGGACGTCAAGGTCTACAGTCAAGCCAACCTCGTGGCCGAAAGCCTTGCCGATTACCTGACCCGCCGCCCCGAAATGGTAGGGCAGGGCAAGAAGTCGCGCTTCCTGACCACTGGCGATCCCCGCTCGGTCAGCGACCGCGCCACCCAGTTCATGCGCAAACAAGTGAAGTTCGAGTCGGCATGAGCGTGCCACTGGAAACATGGCGTGCCGCACGGCTTGCCGCCCTTACCGCTCCCGATGGCTGGCTGAACCTCGTTGCCCGCATCGACCTCGCGCCCGGAACCCACCTCGTCGGGCGCAGGCAGACGGTCGAATTGCCCTCCGGCCCGGATCTTCTCGGCACCCTGACCCTCGGGCCTGACGGCGCCAGCTTTGCTCGGCCCGGCGAACCGCCACAGCCCTTCGTCGCCGTTCCCGACGCCTTCCCGCAGCTTCGCGTCGATCCGTTCCTGCTGGAAATCCACACCGTTGACGGCACGCCCGCGCTGCGCGTCCGCGACCTCACGCTGCATCCGTCGCTGACCCTGCGCTCGTATCCCCCGGCAGCCAGTTGGATCATGCGTGCGAAATGGGAAGCCGTCGCTCCTCAGGCAGCCGAAGTGACCATGAAGGACGGCTCAATGGCCGCCGTGACCGTGACCCACCGCGCCACGTTCCTCTATGACGGCAAGCCCGTGACGCTAACCCCGACGCACTGGAAATCCGGCAAACCGATGTTCGTTTTCCGCGACGCGACCGCAGGCGAAACCTACCCCGCCTGCCGCTTCCTGATCGGAGAGGATGCGACCGACAGCGAAATCACCCTCGATTTCAACCGCGCCTTCACGCCGCCCTGCGGCTTCACCGATTTCGCGATCTGCCCGCTGCCGCCACCGGGCAACATCCTGCCGTTCCGGATCGAGGCGGGTGAGTTGGCCCCCTGATACAAGTGGCGCAAAACGCAGAAGGCACGCCCCGACGGCGTGCCTCCAAACCTTTACGACAGCTTAATGCGCCTCTTAACCCATTGAAATCATTGCACTGAAAAAATGTCCCACGGTGGGACATCAATCCTTGGCGCGGCCAACGTAGGAATTGTCCTCGGTATTGATCTCGATCTTGGTCCCCGCCCCGATATGCGGCGGCACCATGACCCGCAGCCCATTCGAACAGGTCGCGGGCTTATAGGAAGACGACGCCGTCTGCCCCTTCACTACAGGCTCCGTCTCGGTGATCTCGACCACCACCCGCTGCGGGAATTCGATCGCGATGGCCACCCCCTCGAAGGTCTTCAGGTAGACCTTCATCCCGTCCGTAAGGAACACCTTGCCATCTCCCACCACGTCGGGGTGAACCGTGACCTGCTCATAGGATTCCGGCTCCATGAAGTGGAACCCTTCGCCATCCTCATACAGGAAATCATACTCGCGCTCGTCCACCGTGGCCTTCTCGACCATCTCGGTCGTCCGCCACCGCTCCGCCACCTTCACCCCATCCGAAATCCGCCGCATGTCGACCGAAGTCGTCGGCGTGCCCTTGCCGGGATGGAAATTCTCGGCCTTGAGGACGACGTAGAGACGGCCGTCCAGATCGACGACGTTGCCCTTGCGGAGCGAGGAGGCGATGACTTTCAAAGCGCGGTCCTTGTGGTTGGCTTGTCTGGCCCGTAGATGGGCATCGCCGCGCGCTTAACCCATCCTGACCGGAATTTCCAGATGAAACCCGCTGATCCCTGGTGGACCCCCACCCGCCACGCCGACCGCCGACCGCTGCTTCTGGCGCGGGGGCGGATCCAGGCGGCGATCAGGGGCCGGCTGGCGGCCGAGGGCTTCACCGAGGTCGACCCCACCGCCTTGCAGGTTAGCCCGGGAAACGAGGCGCACCTGCACGGCTTTGCGACCCAGGCGATCGGGAATGACCGGGAGGGGCGGACCTTGTTTCTGCACACCTCGCCCGAATTCGCGATGAAGAAGCTGTTGGCCGCGGGCGAGACAAAGATCCACGCCTTTTCCCATGTCTGGCGGAACCGGGAGCGTGGGGCGCTGCACAGCCCGGAGTTCACGATGTTGGAATGGTACCGGGTGGGCGAGGGGTATGAGCGGTTGATGGAGGATACCGTCGCCTTTCTGCGGCTCGCTGCGGAGGCGGCTGGTGCGTCGGGGCTGCGGTTTCGGGACCGGGTTTGTGACCCGTTTGCCGAGGCGGAGCGGATTTCGGTGGCGGAAGCGTTCGAGAGGTATGCGGGGGTTGATCTGATGGCTTCGATAAGCCCAACCGGGGAGGTTTCGGTGGACCGGCTGGGGGAGGAACTGGACCGGGCGGGGGTGAGGCGAGCCGTGGATGACACGTGGTCGGATATGGTGAGCCGGGTTCTGGGGGAGCGGGTGGAGCCGCATCTGGGAATGGGGCGGATCACGATCCTGGACCGATACCCGGCGGCGGAGGCGGCGCTGGCGCGGCGGGTCGAGGGCGACCCTCGGGTCGCGGAGCGGTTCGAGGTCTATGCTTGCGGGGTGGAGCTGGCCAACGGGTTTGGGGAGCTGACCGATGCGGAGGAGCAGAGGCGTCGGTTCGAGACTGAGATGGATGAGAAGGAGCGGGTCTATGGGGAGCGGTATCCGCTGGACGAAGAGTTCCTCGAGGCCTTGAAGATCATGCCACCGGCCGCGGGGATCGCGATGGGGTTTGACCGGGTGGTGATGCTGGCCACGGGGGCGCCGCGGATCGAGGATGTGATGTGGGTTCCGGTGGCGTGAGGGGGTGTCCCACCGTGGGACACCTTTTCGGGTCTAGCAATATCAATGGGTTAGTTCGCGAATTAATCTTCCATTAGGAAATGGCCATCCGCCCGACGCCTGCCAACGGCCTTGCGTTTCTGCCGGATGCGGCGCTATGAGGGGCCGCGCGTGCGCTGATTGCAGGAGGTTGCCAAGATGACCCACAAGATCGCCATTCTGGGCGCTTCGGGCTATACCGGGGCGGAGCTGGTGCGCCTGATCGCGACGCATCCGGCGATGGAGATTGTCGCCCTGTCCGCCGACCGCAAGGCCGGGATGCAGATGGCGGAGGTGTTTCCGTTTCTGCGCCACCTGAAACTGCCGCAACTCGTGAAGATCGACGAGATCGATTTTTCCAATGTAGACTTGTGCTTCTGCGCGCTTCCTCATGCAACCACGCAGGAGGTGATCGCCAAGCTGCCGCGCGATCTGAAGATCGTCGATCTTAGCGCCGACTTCCGGTTGCGCGACGTGGGAGAGTATCAAAAGTGGTACGGGCAGGCACATACGGCGCCCGATCTGCAGGCCGAAGCGGTTTACGGGCTGACGGAATTTTACCGCGATGAAATCCAGTCGGCACGGCTTGTGGCGGGGACGGGATGCAATGCGGCAACCGGGCAGTTCGCGCTGCGGCCGTTGATTTCTGCCGGTGTGATCGACCTTGACGATATCCTGATCGACCTGAAGGCGGGGGTATCGGGCGCAGGGCGCAGCCTGAAGGAGAACCTCCTTCACGCGGAATTGTCGGGCGGCACGCACAGCTATTCGGCGGGCGGCAAGCACCGGCATCTGGGCGAGTTCGACCAGGAGTTTTCCAAGCTGGCCGGGCGGCGTGTGGAGGTGCAGTTCACGCCGCATCTGCTGCCGATGAACCGGGGCATCCTGGCTACGGTCTATGTCAAGGGTGACGCGAAGATCGTGCACCAGACGCTTGAAAAGGCGTATGAAAACGAGCCCTTCTTGCGCGTTCTGCCGTTCGGCAACCTGCCGTCGACGCGCGATATCGCAGGATCGAATTTCTGCCATATCGGTGTCATCGGTGACAGAAAACCGGGGCTGGCTGTGGTGGTTGCGGTGCTGGACAATCTGACCAAAGGGTCGAGCGGGCAGGCGATCCAGAACGCGAACCTGATGCTGGGGCTGGATGAGACGACGGGGCTGATGCTGGCACCGGTGTTTCCCTGACGTGTCGGGCTTGACCAAGGTCAAGGCAGCACCGATCTGACAGGGTAGAAGCGGGCGACCGGAACGGGAGCGGATGATGGCGGGCGGACAGGAGTTTCGGGGCCTGAAAGGGTTGAAGAAGCGTCGGCGGGTTCAGGTGATGGCGCTTGCGGCGCTGTCGTTGCTGGCCGCTGTGGCGGTGGTATACTTCTTCGTGCCGAAAACCGCCGTCAATTTCTTTCGCAGCCCGACCGAAGTGGTGACGACGCCTCCGCCGGCCGAAGAGGTGTTCCGGATCGGCGGTCTGGTGGTTGAGGGCAGTCTGGTGCGCGGCGAGGGGGCGACGGTTTCGTTTTCTGTGACGGACACCAACGAAACGGTTCCGGTGCGCTATACCGGGGTGCTGCCGGACCTGTTCGGTGAGGGCGAAGGGATGGTGGCGCTAGGCCAGATGGAGGGCGACACGTTCGTGGCGTCCGAAGTGCTGGCCAAGCATGACGAGACCTACATGCCGAAGGAAGTGGTCGACGCGCTGAAAGAGCAGGGCGTCTATCAGCCGTCGAAGCCTGAAAGCTGAGGCGGCGCGCGCCGGAGTGAGGCGGGATTAACGGAGATTTCCGATGGTCGGGCGGTTGCCTGAACCGGAGGGGTCGATGGGGTCCGTCAGAGAGATTGCCGAAGAGATTGTCGCCCGCGAGGGTGGGTTCGTGAACGACCCGGATGATCCCGGGGGGGCGACTAACCACGGGGTCACGATCCACACGCTGCGCCGCTTGGGCATTGACGTGAATCGCGACACGCGGGTCGACGTGGCCGATGTGAAGGCGCTGAGCCGGGCGCAGGCGGTGGACATCTACATCGAGCATTATTTCACACGACCGGGGCTGGCGGCCCTGCCGGAGGTTCTGCAGGCGAGCGTGTTTGACATGTATGTCAACACGGGTGGCAATGCGGTGAAGATACTGCAGCGATTGATAGGGGATATGGGGTATCCTTGTGATCCTGACGGGCAGGTGGGGCCACAGACGATACGAGCTGCCCAGATGGCTTTTGAGGCGGCTCCGTCGCATCTGGCCGATGCCTACGGGATCGCGCGGCGGAATTATTATTACGCCTTGGGCGACCGCCGACCTGCCAGCCGCAAGTTTGCGCGGCGGCGGGATGGGGGCAAAGGCGGCTGGATCGTGCGGGCGGAGGAATTCATCGCGCCGCGGTATCACCTGAGCGAGGCGCAGCACCGGGCGCGGGTGGCGGCATGGGGATGATCGGCGGTCTGGCGGGTGCGCAAGGGGCGGTGACGGCGATGGGCGAGGCCGCGAAGGGCCTGGCGGAGGTGTTCGTGCCGTCGGCCACCAAGCGGATGGAGTTGTCGGCGGAGGCGCAGATGGCGGCACTCAGGCAGTTGGGGGAGGAGTATGAGAACCCCTCGCTCGGCTGGTTCGACCGTCTGGTGAACGGGGTGAACCGGCTGCCGCGGCCGATGCTGGCGTTCGGGACCATCGGGCTTTTCGTTTATGCGATGGTGGACCCGGTCGCGTTTGCGCGGCGGATGGTGGGGCTGAATGCAGTACCCGAGCCGCTGTGGTGGCTTTTGGGGGCGGTGGTCGCGTTCTATTTCGGCGCGCGGGAGACGCACTATTTCCGCAACCGACCGGTTCAGGCGCCTGAGGCGGTGGCGGTGGAGGCGAACCCGGCGTTGGACGACTGGCGGGCGGGATGAGCGATCCTTGACCTCTAACGCCGCCTCTGGCATGGCCTTTGGCATGACAGGGGATGTGATCAAATGAACCTTTTCGCCGATATTCGCGAGCTGGTGGTGGCGGAGCTGATGGCCTTGCAAGCGGCGGGCGTGCTGCCAGGGGGCCTCGATTTTGCGGGCGTGGCGGTGGAGCCGCCGCGCGATGCGGGGCATGGGCATCTGGCGACGAATGCCGCGATGGTGCTGGCCAAGCCCTCGGGTATGGCGCCGCGAGCGATTGCCGAGGCGCTGGCGGCGCGGTTGATGGAAGATCCGCGCGTGGCGGGGGCGGATGTGGCGGGGCCGGGGTTCTTGAACCTGCGGCTGGTGGATGCGGCGTGGCAGGGGCTGGTGCGGGCCGTCTTGGAGACGGGGACTGCGTATGGCAGGTCGTCGCTGGGGCAGGGGCGGCGGGTGAACGTGGAGTTCGTCAGCGCCAATCCGACGGGCCCGATGCATGTGGGCCATGTGCGCGGCGCTGTGGTGGGCGATGCGCTGGCGCGGCTTCTGGCCTATGCGGGCTGGGACGTGACACGGGAATACTACATCAACGATGGCGGCGCGCAGGTCGATGTGCTGGCGCGGTCGGCCTATGAGCGCTACCGCGAGGCGAACGGGCTGGAGCCGGAGATCCGCGAGGGGCTTTATCCGGGGGATTATCTCATTCCGGTGGGTGAGGCGTTGAAGGCCAAGTATGGGGCCAGCCTGCTGGACAAGGGCGAGCAGGAATGGCTGGCGGATGTGCGCGAATTCGCGACAGGCATGATGATGGAGATGATCCGGGGCGATCTGGCGGCGCTTGGCGTGCAGATGGACGTTTATTCGTCGGAAAAGGCCTTGTACGGCACCGGCAAGATCGAGGCGGCGATCGAGACGCTGCGTGGGATGGGGCTGATCTATGAGGGCGTGCTGGAGCCGCCTAAGGGCAAGGAGCCCGACGACTGGGAGCCGCGGGTGCAGACCCTGTTCCGCAGCACTGCGCATGGCGACGATGTGGACCGGCCGGTGATGAAATCGGACGGGTCGTGGACCTATTTCGCGCCCGACATCGCCTATCATTATGACAAGGTGCAGCGCGGGTTCGACGAGTTGATCAACATCTTCGGCGCGGATCACGGTGGATACGTGAAGCGGCTGAAAGCTGTGGTCGCGGCGTTGTCGAACAACCGGGTGCCTTTGGATATCAAGCTGATCCAGTTGGTCAAGCTTTGGAAGGGCGGCGAGCCGTTCAAGATGTCGAAGCGGGCGGGCACGTTCGTCACGCTGCGCGACGTCGTGGACGAGGTCGGCGCGGACGTGACCCGTTTCATCATGCTGACGCGCAAGAACGACGTGGCGCTGGATTTCGATTTCGACAAGGTTCAGGAGCAGTCCAAGGATAACCCGGTCTTTTATGTGCAGTATGCAAATGCGCGCGTGAACTCGATCCTGCGCAAGGCGCGGGATGCCGGGATCGATGTGACGGATGCGGTTCTGGCCAACGCCGACCTGACGCTTTTGTCCAACGAGGCCGAGATCGGCGTGGCGCGGAAACTGGCGGAATGGCCGCGTCTGGTGGAGATTGCCGCCAAGGGCAACGAACCGCATCGCGTGGCGTTTTACCTGTATGAAGTGGCCTCGGACTTCCACGGTTTGTGGAACAAGGGCAACGACGATGCGTCACTGCGGTTCTTGCAGGACGACCCCGGCGTGTCGCAGGCAAAAATCGCCCTCGTGCGGGCCGTGGGCGTTGTTATTTGCGCCGGTCTTGGTATCTTGGGGGTCACTCCGGTCGAGGAAATGCGCTGAGCCAATCGAGCAGCCGCCTTCAGCCGGGCGAACAGGCGTGAAAAGCAGGGGTGGATCAACCATCCCGCGAGCAGAGGCGACACATGGCAGACGCGGATTTCGACGGTTTCGGCGGCGGCGTTTCCACAGATGGAGTTGGCCGGGCGGCCAACGTTCAACGATACATCAACATGGCGGGGGCGGCAGCCTCGGTCGCCTTGGTGATCGGGCTGGGGTATTGGGGTTACAGCCTTGCGATGCGCGACGTGCGCGGCGTGCCGGTCGTGCAGGCACTGGATGGCCCGATGCGGGTGGCCCCGGAAAACCCCGGTGGCGAGGTTGTGGACAATCAGGGCTTGTCGGTGAACGAAGTGGCGGCGATCGGCACGGCTGCACCGGTTGCCGACCGGCTGGTGCTGGCACCGCGCCCGGTGGAGCTGGAGCTGGAGGATGCGGCGGGGCTGGCGGGCCAGCCCGTTCCAGATGCACTGCCAGTCTCGGCTGCGGGGGCGGACCCGGACGTGGCGCTGGCGGCGGACCCGGTGGTGGAAAGCGCGGACCCGACCGAAATCGCGGTGGCCGCCGCGCTGGCCGAGGCGCTGGCCGAAGAGCCGATGACCGAGCCGGAGGTGGCGCCCGAACTTGACCCCGACCTGACGGCGGATGTGGCGCTGGAAGGCACGATCACCCGGTCGCTGCGCCCGGTGGCCCGACCGGGCCGCGACGGGGTGGTTGCGGTGGGCGCCGAGGCGGCGCCTGCGACTGAGGTCGGTGCCGCAGTGGCCCCCGTCGAGATGGACGCAGCCAGCATCGCGCCCGGCACGCGGCTGGTGCAGTTCGGCGCGTATGACACGGTGGACGAGGCGAAGGCCGAATGGTCGCGCCTGCAAGGGCGGTTCGGCGATCTTATGGCGCAAAAGGCGATGGTGGTGCAGGCGGCCGAAAGCGGCGGGCGCACGTTCTTTCGTCTGCGCGCGCATGGCTTTGAGGACGAAGCCGACGCGCGGCGGTTCTGCGCGGCCTTTGTCGCGGAAGAGGCGGCCTGCATTCCGGTTGCGCAGAGATGAGCGGGGCGCCCGGTGCTGCGATCCTTGGCTGCGCCGGGCTTGCGCTGAGCGCCGACGAGGTGGCGTTTTTCCGCGAGGCGGACCCGTTCGGGTTCATTCTTTTTGCGCGCAACATCGACAGCCCCGATCAGGTGCGGCAGCTGACGGCTGCCTTGCGCGAGGCGGTCGGGCGGGATGCCCCGGTGCTGATCGACCAGGAGGGCGGTCGGGTGCAGCGGATGCGCGCGCCACATTGGCGCGAGTGGGCGCCGCCGCTGGAAACGGTTCAGGCGGCGCGGTCGGTTGAGGCTGCGGCGCGGACCATGCGACTGCGGGCCGAGGTGATCGCGGCGGAATTGCGGGCGGTCGGGGTGGACGCGAATTGCGCGCCGGTCGCGGATGTGGCGTCGGAGGTGACGCATCCGTTCCTGCGCAACCGATGCTATGGGACGGACCCGGCGGTGGTGGCCACAGTGGCGCGCGCGGTGGCGGACGGGTTTCTGGCGGGGGGTGTGATCCCGGTCGTGAAGCATCTGCCGGGGCATGGGCGAAGCCACGTGGACACTCACCTTGATCTGCCGACGGTGACGGCCAGCCGGGAAGAGTTGCGGGCGGTGGACTTCGCTCCGTTCCGGGCCTTGGCCGACTTGCCGATGGCGATGACGGCGCATCTGGTGTTTTCCGCCTATGACGCGGAGCGGCCAGCGACGCAAAGCCCGGTGATGATCGACGTGATCCGGCGCGAGATCGGGTTTGACGGGCTGTTGATGACCGACGATCTGAACATGGAGGCGCTGCAGGGCACCTTGGCCGAGCGCACGGCGCGGTCGATCGCGGCGGGGGTGGATGTGGCGTTGCAGTGCAATGGTCACATGGACGAGATGGAGGCGGTTGTTGCGGCCGCTGGCCGGATGGGCCCCGAGGCGTGGCGGCGGGGGCAGGCAGCGCTGGCCGCGCGGCGCGATGTGGTGGCGGATGTGCCGGCGCTGATGGCGGAGTTGGCCGATGGCTGACGACTGGGACCAGCCGGAGCGGCTGCCACCGGGCGAGCGGTTGGCAGCGGAAGCGCTGATCGTCGATGTCGACGGGTTCGAGGGTCCGCTCGACCTGCTGTTGACGCTGAGCCGGACGCAGAAGGTGGATCTGCGGCGGGTGTCGGTTCTGCAATTGGCCGAACAGTATCTGGGCTTCGTAGAGCGGGCGCAGTCTTTGCGGATCGAGCTTGCGGCGGATTATCTGGTGATGGCGGCGTGGCTGGCGTTCCTGAAATCACGGTTGCTTTTGCCGCCTGATCCGACCGACGAGGGGCCGTCGGCGGAAGATCTGGCGGCGCATCTGGCGTTTCAGCTGGAGCGGTTGGCGGCGATGCGCGAGGCTGCGGCACGGCTGATGGGGCGCGACCAGCTGGGCCGTGATTTCTTTGCGCGCGGCGTGCCGGAAGATGTGACGCACCACAAGGTGGTCAGCTATACGGCGACGCTTCTTGATCTGATGCGAGCCTATGCGCGGATCAGGACGAAGGACGAGTTCCGGCCCTTTGTGATGGACCGTGAGCATGTGTTCACGATGGAGCAGGCGCTGGAGCGGATGCGGGGGCTGATCGGCTATGCGGGCGAGTGGGCGGACCTGACGACCTTTCTGCCCGAGGGGTGGACTGCGACGCCGATGGCGCGGCGGTCGGCGGTGGCGGCGCATTTTGCCGCCGTGCTGGAACTGGCCAAGCGCGGGCAGGTCACGCTGCGGCAGGGCGACAGCTTTGCGCCGATCCAGTTGCGCCGGAGGGAGCCATGATGGAGGACGAGGCCAGCCTTTTCGAGGCGCCACCGATGGGCGAGCAGGAGCGGATGGTGGAAGCCATCCTGTTTGCGATGGCCGAGCCGGTGACGCTGGCTGAACTGTCGGCGCGGTTGCCGCATGGCGCGGACCCGGCCGAGGCGCTGGTGCATCTGCGCAAGCGCTATGAGGGGCGGGGGGTCCATCTGGTGAAGGTTGGGGACGCCTACGCGTTTCGCACCGCACCGGACCTTGGCCAATTGATGCGGCGTGAATCGGTCGAGACGCGCAAGCTGAGCCGTGCCGCGATCGAGACGCTTGCGATTGTCGCCTATCACCAGCCGGTGACGCGGGCCGAGATCGAGGAGATTCGCGGCGTGGCGGTCAGCCGGGGGACAGTGGACCAGCTTCTGGAACTGGACTGGATCAGGCTTGGGCGGCGGCGGATGACGCCGGGCCGGCCAGTGACCTTTGTGGTGACGGAGCATTTCCTGGACCACTTCGGCCTTGAATCGGCGCGCGATCTGCCGGGGCTGAAGGAATTGCGGGCAGCGGGACTTCTGGACAACCGGACTGCGCCGGGGCTTTCCTTGCCGGGGGATGACGAGGACGAAGCTACGACGGGGCAGAGCGAACTATTCGAGGATTGAAACGATGGACTGGAACCGGTTGATCGGGATGCTGACGCGGATGTTCATCACGACCGCGGTGGACACGGGCGTGAAGTATGCTGCTGGCAAGGGCAAGCCCGAGGCTGAGATGACGCCCGAGGAGCGTGATCAGGCGCGGCGGGCGAAGGATCTGTCGAACAAGGCGCAGGAGGTGGCGAAGGTCACGCGCCGGCTGTGGCGGTAGTTCTGCGCTGACGGTGCGCCCCCACCCCAGCCCTCCCCCGCGAGGGGGGGAGGGAGGCGCGCGGTGGCGGGCGGTGGTGCCTTAGGGCAGGCGGCAGAGCCGAAGGTGTGAGTATTTCTGAAAAGAGCAGATCCGGCGCGCGGGGCCGGGGTCAGACCTTGAATTGCTTGGCGAGTTTCAGGCCCTGGCCCTGGTAGTTTGATGCGATGCCAGCGCCGTAGAGGGTTTCGGGGCGGGCGCTCATCCGCTCGTAGACGAGGCGGCCGACGACCTGACCGTGTTCGAGGACGAAGGGTGCTTCGTGGCAGCGCACTTCCAGCACGCCACGCGAGCCTGCACCACCGGCGGCGGCGTAGCCGAAGCCGGGGTCGAAGAAGCCGGCGTAATGCACGCGAAATTCTCCCACCATCGCAAGGTAAGGCGCCATTTCGGCGGCGTAGTCGGGCGGGATCGTCACCGCCTCGCGGCTGACGAGGATGTAGAAGGCACCGGGATCGAGGATGATGCGGCCATCGCTGGTGTGCAGGGCCTCCCAGAATTCAGGGACGGGGTAGTGGCCGATGCGGTCGAGGTCAATCACGCCGGCATGGGGCTTGGCGCGGTAGCCGACGAGATCGCCGCTGGCGGGGCGGAGGTCGACGGAAAAGCCGAGGCCTTCGGAGATCACCGCATCGCCCGAGACGAGGGGTTCGGCGGCGTGGAGTGCGGTCAGGTCGGCGTCGGAGAGGACGGCGTGGCCGTGGCGGAAACGAATCTGGTTCAGGCGTTGGCCGGGGCGGACGAGAACGGAGAAGCTGCGCGGGCAGACCTCGGCGTAAAGCGGGCCTTGGTAGCCTTCGGGGATGCGGTCAAACTCGATGCCACCGTCGGTGATGGTGCGGGTAAGAAGGTCGAGCCGGCCTGTGGAGCTTTTGGCGTTGGCAACGGCGGTGAGGCCGGGAGGGAGAGCGAGGCGTTCGGCGAGCGGGATGACGTAGACGCAATTCTTTTCCAGCACCGCGCCGCCGGCGAGATCGACCTTGTGCATGGTAAATTCTGCCAGCCGGTCTTCGACGGTGCGGCCCTTGCCGGTGAGGAACGAGGCGCGGACGCGGTAGGCCACACTGCCGAGGCGCAGATCGAGGCTGGCGGGTTGCAGCTGTGCTTCCAGAACGGGTGGGTTGGCCGCGATGGCGCCGGTGGCGATGAGGTCGCGCAGGGCTTGGGCAGGCAGCACACCGGGGGTCATCATGGGCCTTTGATCCTTGGATACGAAACCGCCCGCGCTACCGTATGGCAGGCGGGCGGCTTTGCAATGGTCGGGCCGGAGAGATTCGAACTCTCGACCTCCCGCCCCCCAGACGGACGCGCTAACCAGGCTGCGCTACGGCCCGACACGGGGCGATACATACCGGTTTTCCGGGCCGGGGCAAGCAGGAAAGCACACACGCCGCCTTAGCCCTGACCGCCTTCGATGCGGTCGGCAAGCTTTGTGCGCAAGATGATGAGCTGGCGGGCGAATCCGGCGATGGTGCCACGTTTGGCGGTGAGGCTGCCGCGGGGCAAGTGCCTGATCTTGCTGGCGAAACTTTGGCTGTCGTCAATCGGGGCCGGACGCGGTGCTGGTGGCGCGGCGGGTGGTTCTGCGGCGTGCTGCGGGGGTTCAGCCGGTTTGGGGGCCGGTGTCGGGAACGGCAGCACGGTTTGCTGGCCCGGCGCGTCGGCTGCATCTTCGTCGGCCTCGTCCTCGGCCTCGTCGTCGGTGGCACCGAGATATTGCGCCAGCACGCTTTCGTCGATCACGTCCTCGGGCGTGCTCTGGTCATCGGTCAGTCCTGCGACGTGGCGCACGCCCTGTTCGCGCAGAATCTTCTGCACGCCGCGGATGGTAAGGCCTTCGTCATGCAACAGCCGCTTGATGCCGGTGAGCAGGGCAACATCGGACGGGCGGTAGTAGCGCCGCCCGCCGGCCCGCTTGACCGGCCGGATCTGCGGAAAGCGGCTTTCCCAGAAGCGCAGCACATGTGCCGGCGTGTCGAGCACGTCGGAGACTTCGCTGATCGTGCGGAAGGCGTCAGGCGACTTGTCCATCCGCTAGCCTTCCCTTCAGCGTTTCTTGCCGGCCGCCACGCGATCTTTCATCAGATGCGAGGGGCGGAAAGTCAGCACGCGGCGGGGGCTGATTGGAACTTCGTCGCCGGTTTTCGGGTTGCGTCCGACGCGGGCGGATTTGGAGCGGACCGAGAAGGTGCCGAAGGAGGAAATCTTGACCGTCTCGCCAGAGGCGAGGGCGTCGGACATGTGTTGCAGCACGGATTCAACGAGGCTGGCGGATTCGTTGCGGCTTAGGCCGACCTCGCGGAACACGGCTTCGCTGAGATCCATCCGTGTCAAAGTCTTCTCGCTCATCACTTCCCCCCCGGGTGTTATTTTCCGGCAGGATGCGGCGGATGGATTTACGAGTCAATATCAACCACTTGGGGCGCGTGTTTAAAGGCCTTTACCAGCGGATGACGACGGAGCCCCAGGCGAGGCCACCGCCGATCGCCTCGGTCACCAGAAGGTCGCCCTGCTTGATCTGGCCCCGGTCGCGGCCGACGGAGAGGGCGAGGGGGATCGAGGCAGCAGAGGTGTTGCCGTGGTCTTGCACGGTGACGACGACGCGGTCCATCGGCACCTGCATCCGCTTGGCGGTGCCTTCGATGATGCGGATGTTGGCCTGATGTGGCACGATCCAGTCGACATCTTCGGGCGTGAGGCCAGCCTTGTCGAGTGCCGTATGGGCGGTTTCGGCAAGCTTTTCAATGGCATGTCGGAAGACTTCCTTGCCTTCCATCACCAGATGACCGGTGGTGCCGGTGGAGACGCCGCCATTGACGTAGAGAAGGTCGCGGTAGCGGCCGTCGGAGTTGAGGTCGGTCGAAAGGATGCCGCGATCGGCGGAGGTGCCGGGGCTTTCGGTAGCCTCGAGGATAAGCGCACCGGCGCCGTCACCGAAGAGGACGCAGGTGGAACGGTCGTTCCAGTTCATCAGGCGGCTGAAGGTTTCGGCACCGATGACGAGGACGCGTTTCGCCTGGCCCGACAGGATCAGGGCGTTGGCGTTGGTCAGGGCGTAGACGAATCCGGCGCAGACGGCCTGCACGTCGAAGGCAAAGCCGCGCGTCATGCCGAGCGCGGCCTGCACCATCGTGGCGGCGGCCGGGAAGGTGAGGTCAGGGGTGGAGGTCGCGAGGATGATCGCGTCGATGTCGTCAGCCTGCAGGCCCGCGTCGGCGAGGGCAGCCTTGGCGGCGCGGGTCGCAAGATCGGAGGTGCCCTGACCTTCGGCGGCGAAGTGGCGGCGTTCGATGCCAGAGCGCGAGCGGATCCATTCGTCAGAGGTGTCGACGATGGCTTCAAATTCCGAATTCGGGACCAAGCGGTCTGGCAGGTAGTGCCCGACGCCCTTGACTACGGCGCGTATCGTCATGTGGATGGACTGCTCCCCGGCCCGGCGTCTGCGGGTCTTTCCTTTGCCGCATCCTGCCCCGCACGTTCGGCAGATGCAACCCGCGCGGCCAGCCGTTCGATGAAGCGCGAGCGGGCGAGTTGGTGGGCAAGGCCAATGGCGGCAGAGATGCCGGTCGCGTCGGCGGAGCCGTGCGATTTGACCACGGTGCCGTTCAGGCCAAGGAAAACGCCACCGTTGACGCGCCGGGGGTCCATGCGTTTTTGCAACCGTTTCAGGGAGTTCATGGCAAGGAGGGCGGCAAACTTTGACAGGATGCCCGCGCCGAACGCTTCGCGCATGAAGTCGGAAATCAGTTTGGCGGTGCCTTCGCCGGTCTTGAGGGCGACGTTGCCGGTGAAGCCGTCGGTCACGATGACGTCAACCCGGTCAGAGGGCAAATCGACGCCTTCGACGAAGCCGACATAGTCGAACGCGCCTGCCTCGGCGGTGGTGGCCATGCGGTCATGCGCCTCTTTCAACTCGGCGCGGCCCTTGTGTTCTTCGGTGCCGACATTCAGGAGGCCGACGCGCGGGCGGGTAAGGCCAAGACCGTTGCGGGCGTAGGACGCGCCCATCGTGGCGTATTGCAGCAGATCATCCGCCTCGGCCTTCACGTCGGCGCCGACATCCAGCATGACGTTGAAACCGCCGGGATTGCGCGATGGCCAGAGGCAGGCGATGGCGGGACGGTTGACGCCGGGCAGTTTGCGCAGGCGGATCATCGACACCGCCATCAGCGCGCCGGTATTGCCGCAAGAGACGGCGGCCTGAGCTTCGCCAGAGCGGACGCTTTCGATGGTCGACCACATCGACGTGCCTTCGCCGTGGCGCATGACCTGAGCGGGCTTGTCATCCATCGTCACCGCGCGGGGCGCATGGCGCAGCACGACATGGCCGGTGAGTTCAGGATGACGCGCAAGAAGCGGTGCAAGCACCGCCTCGTCGCCGTGCAGAACGACGGCGATATCCGGAATCCGGGCAACGGTTTCCGAAAGGCCTGCGACAACTGCCGCCGGACCCCGGTCACCCCCCATTGCATCTACCGAAATGACGATGCGCTCAGCAGCAGAGGTTGGCGGAGTGTCAAGTCCGTTGGCCATCGGAGCGCGGATGCGTCGGGTGCGGCTTACGCCGCATCCTCATCGAGATCCACGTCCTTGGCCATCGCCACGACTTCGCGGGCGTCATAGTGACCGCACGAAGCGCAAACATGATGCGGGCGCTTCAGTTCGCCGCAATTGGAGCATTCGTTCGGATTGGCAGCCACGAGCGAGTCATGGGCGCGGCGCATGTTGCGCTTGGATTTCGTGGTGCGGTTCTGCGGGACAGCCATGTCACAACCTCTGGCAGTGGGGACAGGCCCCGGATTTCCTTTGCAAAACAACGTGTCGGGTGTGCCTTTGGCAATAGCCGACAGATGCTGTTTCACAGCTTAATGAGGCGCGGAACATACTCGGATTTGCCGGGCGCGCAAGTCCCTTTTCGCAACTGCGGCAGCGGCGGCTCAACCGTCCTTCGGGCCCTTGTCGGCCAGCTTTTCCGCAAGCCCCGCCAGACCGGCAAAAGGTTTGAGATCGGCGTCGGTCAGGGGGGCTGTGCCAGGCTCTGCATGGACGACCTGACCGAGGGTGGCACCGGGGGCGCGGGGGTAAAGCGGCAGCGCCAGCGCCATGGCTTCGGTCACCACCTCGTCAAGATCGATCACCTCGGGCATCGGTTCGGTGGTGTCATCCTCGGGCATTTCCACCTCGTCGCCCTCGGGCGTGGGCAGGCCTGCGACGTAGCGGCGGCGGACCTCTTCGGAAATCCGGGCCGGCACGGGGGCGAGGGTCACGACGCAGGCCTGATCGACCGAGGCGGTGAGCGTGCCGGTCAGCGTCATCTCATCGCGTCCCGAGGGCGCAATGGAGCCGGTAAAGGTCAGCGACTTGATGCCAAGAAGGTCGAGGGTGCGGGCGAGGTTGGCGCGCGCCTCGGCATCGGGGACGTAGGTGAAGTGGGTGGGCTTGCGCGGGCTGAGACCGCCGGTGCGAAAGCGGGTCGGTCTGGTGGTTGGTGCATCTGACATGTCGGCGACCTTTCGCGGCTGTCGGGCGGTTGGCGTGACCGGGCGACGTTCCATTCTTGAATAGTGGGCTGTCCTTCTGTTATCCCGAAGTCCAAGGGTTTTGAAGAACCCGCGTCTTCAGCCGGTCTCTTATTGCCATGCGCGTGCGTGGACGGGGGTGGGCCGGCGACCTGACATGAGGCACGAGGGCAAGTATGGCAGTTTTTCCCCAAGCGCGGTCGGTTCTGACGGCCTGCCGGGCGCAGGGTCTTGGCCTTGTCGTGGTGGCGTTGATCGCCGCGTGTTCGCCGGTTTACCGCAATCACGGCTATGTGCCGGCCGAGGACGAGCTTGCCACGGTCGAAGTGGGCGTCGACACCCGCGATACCGTGGAGCAGAAGATCGGGCGGCCATCGACCTCTGGCTTGTTGAACGACGAAGGCTGGTTTTACGTGCAAAGCCGCTACAAACTGGTGGGCCCGCGCGAGCCACAGGAAGTGGACCGGCAGGTGCTTGTCGTGAACTTTGCCGAGAACGGCACCGTGTCGAACATCGGCCGCTTCGGGCTGGAGGAAGGCCGCGTGGTGGAACTTTCGCGCCGGGTGACCGAGACGAACATCAAGGGCGTCAGCTTCATCGGCCAGCTTTTGGGCAGCTTCGGGCGGCTCCGGGCCGAGGATGTCGCGGGGTAAGCGTCAGGCCTCGGGCTCGAAGCGCAGGGCCACGCCGTTCATGCAGTAGCGCAGGCCGGTTGGCGCGGGGCCGTCGGGAAAGACGTGGCCTAGGTGGGCGTCGCAGCGGTTGCAGTGCACCTCGGTGCGGCGCATGAACCACGAGTTGTCGGACTGTTCGCCGACCATTTGAGGGCTGAGCGGGGCATAGAACGACGGCCAGCCGGTGCCTGAGTCAAACTTGGTCGATTGGTCGAACAGCGGCGCGTCGCAGCAGATGCAGCGGTATGTGCCGGGGTCTTTCGGAAAGTCGTCGTGGGTGAAGGCGCGTTCGGTGCCGTGCTTGCGGGTCACCTTGAAGGCGAGGTCGGACAGTTGAGACTGCCATTCGGCGTCGGATTTGACGATCTTGTCCATGATGTGCTCCGCTTTGGGGGCGCTGCCTTGCATGGGCGGCGCGGTTCTGGGAACATTTAGGCGGCGGGGAACGCCGTGCCAAGGCCGCTGTCGCGGCGAGGACAGAAACGTGATCGCACTGGAACGCGGGCGGTATCGGGCGCGGATGGCTGACGGGCCGCTGGACATGGACGCGGTTCTGGCGCTGCGGGGCAGGGTGTTCCGGGGCGGGCTGGTGCCGGACGGTGACGCGTTTGACACCCTGTGCAGCCATCTGATGATCGAAGAAGTGTCGGGCGGTCTGGTCGCGACCGGACGGATGATGGTGCTGAGCGGGGCCGAGGTCGTGGCGGGTTATGCCGCGCAGTTCTACGATCTGGGCCCTCTGACGGTCTGGCCGGGGAAGATGCTGGAACTGGGGCGGTTTGCGCTGGACCCCGGCTGGCACGACCCTGACATCCTGCGGCTGGCCTGGGCGGCACTGGCGCGGGTGGTGACGGAGCGGGACGTGGGGCTGCTGTTCGGCTGCACCTCGTTCAAGGGGGCGGCACCTGAGGCGCATCTGAACGCGCTGGCACTGCTGGCCGAGCGGCATGTCGGACCGGCGCAGTGGCGGCCCCATGCGAAGGGTGAGGTGTTCCCCTTTGCCGAGGTGCTGGCGGGGCATCCGGTGGCGACCGAGACCGCGCTGGCCGAGATGCCGACGCTGCTGCGCAGTTACTTGCAACTTGGCGGTTGGGTCAGCGACCACGCGGTCGCTGACGCCGATCTTGACACGCTGCACGTCTTTACCGCCGTCGAAGTCGCGCGCATTCCGCCGGGGCGGTTGCGCGCGTTGACGGCGCTGGCCGGGTTTTAGCGCGACTTGCGCCCGCCGCGACGGCCTGATGTGGCCTGAGTTGCGGCGGCGGATGCTTCGGCGAAGGTCATGCCGGCTTCGACAGCTTCGAGCACCTTGGCGAAGCGGATCCATTCGCCGCCGTTCGCGTCGTGGTTCATCAGGAAGTTGGCGGCGCGGATTGCCTCCATTTCCTGCTGGCGGACGGGGTTCATGATCGCGGAAGTCATGCCAGCGCCAATGGCCATCGGCAGGAAGGCGCCGTTGATGCCGTGGCGGTGGGGCAGGCCGAAGGAGATGTTGGAGGCGCCGCAAGTGGTATTGACGCCAAGCTCGTCGCGCAGGCGGCGCACGAGGGTAAAGACCTGCTGGCCCGCGCTGCCCATCGCGCCGACCGGCATGACAAGGGGATCGACCACGATGTCATGCGCCGGGATGCCGAAATCTGCTGCGCGTTCGACGATTTTTTTGGCGACGGCGAAGCGCACGTCCGGGTCTTCGGAAATGCCGGTATCGTCGTTCGAGATGGCGACGACCGGGACGTTGTATTTCTTGACCAAGGGCAGGACGAGTTCCAGCCGGTGTTCCTCGCCCGTGACGGAGTTCAGGAGCGGTCGGCCTTCGCAGGCCATCAGGCCAGCCTCAAGCGCGCCGGGGACCGAGGAGTCGATGCACAAAGGCACGTCGACGGTTTGCTGGATGATCTCGATCAGCGCCTTCATCAGCGGGGGTTCGACGAAGTTGTTGTCGGCATAGCGCGGGTCGGTCGCCATCTTGTTGGTGAAGACCGCGCCGGAGTTCACGTCGAGGACGGTGGCACCACAGGCAACCTGTTCCAACGCGTCCCTGATGACGGTTTCGAAATTGCCCGCCTCAAGTTCCGCCGCAAGCTTCTTGCGGCCGGTCGGGTTGATGCGTTCGCCGATCACGCAGAACGGTTCGTCAAAACCGATGATCACGGTTTTCGTTTTGGATTCAATAACTGTACGGGTCATTGTTGAACTTTTCCTCAGGCGTTTGCGGATGCGGGCACGCCAGAGGCGCCGCCGTTTTCGGTGACCCAGGCGGCGTTGGTCTTGATGCCGCCGAGGGGGAAGAAGTGGACCTGTTCGATCCCGAAACCAGGGTTCGCGGCCTTGTGTGCCGCAAGGCCGGACAGGATCTCGGTCGGCTCGTAGGGCAGCAGGAGTTTCGTCACGTCCATCGCGCGCTTTTGCAGCACGCGGAGCGACGGGCCGACGCCGCAGGCGATGGCGAACTTGATCAGGGTTTGCAGTTTGGCGGGGCCAGCGATGCCGATGTGGACGGGTAGATTGATGCTTTCGGCGGTCAGACGGTTTACCCAGGCGATCACGGGGTCGGCCTCGAAGCAGAACTGCGTCGCCATTGCCATCTTGGCGTCGGTGCGTTCGGCGAAGGCCGATTTCCAACGCGCGGCTTCCATCACCATGCGGTCTGACCCATCGGGGTCGATGTCCTTGTTGCCTTCGGGGTGGCCGGCGACATGCAGGCGGTCAAAGCCATCGAACGCGCCTGAGTCCAGTAGCTGCATGGAGGTTGCGTAGTCTCCGACCGGCTGCGCGACGCCACCCGCAAGGAGAAGGCCCTGACGGACGCCCACATCCTTGTAGCGCGCGACCCAGTCGGTGAGCGTGGCCTTGTCCTTGATGATGCGGGCCGGGAAGTGCGGCATCACGTCATAGCCTTCGGCACCGATGCGCTTGGCGGTAGCGACCATGTCTTCGATCGGCGTGCCCTCGATGTGGGCGATGTAGACGCGGGTGCCGGTGGGCAGGAGGTCGCGAAAGTTTTCGACCTTTTCGGCGGTGCGGGGCATCACCTCGATAGAGTAGCCTTTCAGGAAGGCTTCAAGCGGCTGGGCAGTGGGCGCGGGCTCTTGCCGGCGGAAGTTGAACAAGGCCATCACGGTCTCCCTCAGGGTCATCGGTTGAACTGGGATCAGGCTTTCGCCCAGCCCTCTGCATCAATCAGCGCCTTGAGGCGCGCGGTGTCGAATTCGGCTTCCAGCCGCGCGGCTTCGGAGCGGGCGATGTCGTCCGGGTCACCTTCCAGATCGTGGATCACGGCCTTGCGCCATTCGGCGAGGTAGCTGTCGGTGTCGCGCGCGCCGATCTTCATGGCACAGCGGTCGATGGCCTGCTCGAACCGTTCGGTAAGCTGCACCTTGGAGCCTTTGCGGCCCTTTCCGACGATGACCTGGGCCGGGATGTCGCGCCAGTAAACGACTGTGACTTCGGCCATGATCGCATGATTCCCTTGCGTTGGTTCTGTCCGTTGATAGCGGCAATCGCCGACAGGCGATGTCGGTTTTCGACATGGCACAGCGAGGATGCGACCCCGCCGAACCAATGACCGACCCTTACACCGCCAAGCGCGCAATTGCGACCGTGCGGGGATGGAAAATTGTGCATGGAGATCATGCTATAGGGCGATGTGCGACAGCGCGTCCCGCATCGCGCCTTGCGTGACCTTGGTATCCGCATTACCTTCGGGGCAACCACATATGGAGGGCGGTAATGACGCCCCTGCGTCCCCTAAGGGCGGACGCGACCGACGCGATGGAAGGTCTGCCCGAGGGCGGGCCTCTCGTTGAGGAGCCATCTGCCCTTGCAGAGCCGGGGTCGGCGCCGCTTTATGCTGCGCTGGACCTTGGAACGAACAGTTGCAGGATGCTGATTGCCCAGCCACGGGGCAGTCAGTTTTCGGTCGTCGACAGCTTTTCCAAGACCGTTCAGCTTGGCGCAGGCTTGGAAGCCTCGGGTCGGTTGAGCCGGTCGTCGATGAATCGGACGATCCAGGCGCTGCGGGTCTGCGAGAAAAAGCTGGAAAAGCACAATGTTCGCCGGATGCGGCTGGTGGCGACCGAGGCGTGCCGGCGCGCGCGCAACGCCAAGGATTTCATCCGGCAGGTGCGGCGCGAAACGGGATTGCAGCTGGAGATCATCGCGCCCGAAGAAGAGGCGCGGCTGGCGGTGATTTCCTGCGCACCCTTGGTCAACACCAGGACCGAGCAGCTTTTGGTGGTGGATATCGGTGGCGGATCGACGGAACTGGTGTGGATCGACCTGTCGTCGGTGCCGCCAGAGGAACGGCCGCGCGCGATCATGCGGCTGCACATGGGGTTCGATGCGCAGGGCGAGGGGGCAGTTGCGCGTGTGGTGGACTGGATCTCGGTGCCCTTGGGGGTGGCGACGCTGAAGGACCAGTTCGGTGACGTCGAGGATGACGCGGCGCGGTTCGCGCTGATGAGCTGGTTCTTTGAGGAGAACCTGTCGAGCTTCAGCCCTTACAACGCGCATAACCCGCGCGCCGGTTTTCAGATTATCGGGACCAGCGGCACGGTGACGACGGTGGCCGCCAGTTTCCTTGGCCTTCGCCGCTATGACCGGACAAAGGTCGACGGGTTGCAGATGACCTCTGACCAGATCGACTTCGTTATCCGGGAGTATCTTTCGTTGGGCCCCGAGGGGCGGCGCAACGATCCCCGGATCGGGCGGGACCGGCATGCGCTGATCATGTCGGGCGCGGCGATCCTGCAGGCCTTGATGCGGATCTGGCCGACCGACCGGTTGAGCGTGGCGGACCGGGGGCTGCGCGAGGGGTTGCTTTACGCACAGATGAGCCTTGATGGCATTTTGGAAGACGGGCCTTACACATGACCGAAAAACCGACGTCAGGGCGGGGACAGCGCGACCTTCGGGTGCGGGTGAAGACGGCGAAGGGGCGAAAGCTTTCCTCGACGCTTTGGCTGGAGCGCCAGTTGAACGACCCTTACGTGATCCGTGCCAAGAAAGAGGGGTATCGGGGCAGGGCTGCCTACAAGATATCCGAACTGGATGACAAATACGGGTTCCTGAAGCCGGGAGCGCGGGTGGTGGACCTTGGCTGTGCGCCGGGCGGGTGGTGTCAGATTGCGGTCGCGCGGGTGAATGCGCTGGGGGATCGCAAGGGCAAGCCGGTCGGCACGGTGCTTGGGGTCGACCTGCAGGAGGTGGAACCGATCGCAGGAGCCGAGTTGCACCAGCTGGATTTCCTGGCCGACGATGCCGAGGAAAAGGTGAAGGGCTGGCTGGGCGGGCGGGCCGATGTGGTGATGAGCGACATGGCGGCAGCGGCCAGCGGTCACAAAGCGACCGACCACCTGCGCATCGTGGCGCTGGTCGAGGCGGCGCTAGCCTTTGCGTTCGACGTGCTGGAGGACGGCGGCACGTTTGTGGCCAAGGTTCTGGCGGGTGGGGCCGAGGCGGAAATGCAGACGCTTCTGAAGCGCAACTTCACCAAGGTGGCGAACGTGAAGCCGCTGGCGAGCCGTGCCGACAGTTCCGAGAAGTTCGTTGTGGCGATGGGGTTCCGGGGCCGAAAGGAGCCGGACGAGGAATGAAAAAGGCGCCCGAAGGCGCCCTGTTTCCAGAAAAGTCTAACGATCAGCCGCCCCAGCTGCGGACCGGCCCGCAATCCATGTGGACGAAGTTGGAGCGAGAGTACTTGCCTACGCCGCCCGCCGAGCATGCCGCGGCAGCCTTGGCCATCTGACCGACCGAGCGGGATTTCAGCCGCAGGTCAGCCGCCTGACCCTTCATGTGCAGCGAGTTCTTTGCCACGCCCCGCGATTTGGACCGCAGCATCGCGTTGGTCGCCGGGCAACGGTAGCCTGACAGCAGCATGTAGGGTTCGCTGACATCCATCAGGCGGTGCGATGCCGCCATGATGTCGACCGTGCGAGCGTCGATCTTGATCGAGTCGTTCGACCGCCAGTCGCGCATGAAGTAATTGATTTCCTTAAGAACCTCGGGGATGTACTCGCCTTCGATCCAGTAGATGGTATCAAGCGATTCACCGGTACGGCCCGAGTACATCCTGATCCGCCGAATGTCGCCCGCACCTTTGAGAATGCCGAAAGCGTTCGAGTAGGTGGGCGCGGCGATCAAGGCCGTCGCTGCGAAAACGCCAAGCAGCCCACGCCGCGTGACACCGGAAGTCGTGAATTCGGTCATTCTGAACGCCTGTCCCCGTAGCTGTCTTTGACTGCTTGTCGTGCAGCTTTGCGACTTTTCCCCAAGTGCAAAATCTATATTGCACAAGTCGAATCGAAGCCCAAGCGCAGATTGCCCGACCTGTGGCCAGACAACCGCAGATAGGCAAATTATTGCTTAACATGCCGGATTTCTGCGCATTGTGACGGGAATGCATCGCCAGCGACCAGGACTGTTCGGCGCGTCGCAACAATCCCGAGGCACGGATCCGGCTTCGCGCGCTTTGTGAATGGACAGTGCCGGTGATTTCACAGCATCCTGAACGACACACCGATCCGTCTTTTCAACCGAGGCTCTGATGACCGTTTCCGATTGCCGAACCGCAAAGGTTTGGACTGCTTTTTCTGCGTTGTTCCTTTCGGTAGCGGTCATTTGTGCAGGTCCGGTCGGCGCCCAGACCACGGCGTTTTCGCAGTCTCTGGCAACCGCCGCTGCCGCGGACGAGACAGTGGCGGAATGGTATCGCAGCACCGGCTATGACACGCTTTGGACCGGGGCGGACGATGCAGCGCGCCGCGCGGCGTTTCTGGCAGCGATCGAGCGGGCGCCGGACCACGGCTTGCCGGTGCAACGCTATGATGCGGGTGCGCTGATAGCGGCGATCAGATCGGCGGAGACTGAAGCCGACCGAGGCCGTCTGGAAGTGGCACTGACGCGGGCTTACGTCGACTGGGCGCATGACCTTACCTCGGGTGTGCTGGAGCCGAAGAAGGTCGACCCCAGCATCCTGCGCGAGATCACGCGCGAGGACCCGCAGGTTTTGCTGGCGCGTCTGGCATCGGGCGATGCGGCGGCGGTGCTGGCCGATCTGGAGCCGAAATCGGCGTTCTACCTGAGCCTGATGAAGGCCAAAATCGCGCTGGAGGCCGATATCGCGGCGGGCGGCTGGGGTGGCGGGCCGGTGACGGGGCCGCTGGAGCCGGGTTCGACCGGGCCCGAAGTGGTGGCGTTGCGCGACCGGCTGATCGCGATGGGGTATCTGGCGGCCAATGCCAGCCAGACCTATGATCGCAGCTTGCAGGCGGCGGTGCAGGAGTTCCAGCTGAACCACGGGCTGAATGCCGATGGCGTTGCCGGTGAAAGCACGGTTGCCGAAATCAACGTCGGACCCGAGGCGCGGCTTCGGTCCGTGGTCGTAGCGATGGAACGCGAACGCTGGATGGATATCGACCGTTCGGTGCGCCACATCTGGGTGAACCAGCCGGAGTTTACCGCCCGCATCATCGACCACGGCAAGACAGTGTTCCGCACGCGAGTGGTGATCGGAAAGAACGTTCCCGACCAGCGCAGCCCCGAATTTTCGGATATGATGGAACATATGGTCATCAACCCGTCCTGGGGGGTGCCACGGTCGATCACGGTGAAGGAATATCTGCCGCTGTTGCAGCGCAATCCCAATGCCGTGGGGCATCTGCAGGTGCTGGACAGCCGGGGACGTGTGGTGCCGCGCGGGGCGGTGAATTTTGCGGCCTACAACGCGCGCAACTTTCCTTACGGGCTGCGCCAGCCGCCGTCGGACGGCAATGCGCTGGGGCTGGTGAAGTTCATGTTTCCGAACCCCTACAACATCTATCTGCATGATACGCCGTCGAAATCCCTATTCGACCATGAGGTGCGTGCTTACAGTCACGGGTGCATCCGGGTGGCTGATCCGTTCGACTTGGCCTATGCGCTTTTGTCGATGCAGACCGCAACGCCGGAGGCTGATTTCGACGCGGCGTTGAAAACCGGGCGCGAGACCGTGGTCAAGCTAGACCAACCGGTACCGGTGCATCTGGTTTATTTCACCGCTTTCCCGACCGCGAAGGGCAAGATGGCCTATGCCCGTGACGTTTACGGGCGGGATGCGGCGCTTTACGAGGCGCTGGTTGCGGCCGGGGTGGTCTTGGGCGGCGTATAGCGGTAATCCTGCCGCCGGAGAAATTCCCGCAGGACTGGTCATGGCCCATACGATCCGCGAAATTGCCACGGCGCTTGGCGCCGAAGCCGAGGGGGACCTTGACCTCGTCGTGCTGCGCGTCAGTGAACCGCAGACGGCGGGGCCGGGCGATCTGGCGCTGGCGATTGACCCGCGTTACGGCGAGGGCATCGCCAAGGGTGCAGCCGAGGTGGCGCTGTTGTGGCCGGGGGCCGACTGGCAGGCGATGGGCCTGCGCGCGGTGATCTTTGCGCCGCGCGGGCGGTTCGCGATGTCGGGGCTGACGCGACTGATGGACCCGGGGCCGGGAATTGCGCCGGGCGTGCATACGATGAGCGTGATCGACCCGACCGCGACCATCGGCGAGGGCGCGGCCATCGGGCCTTTCGTCAGCATCGCGGCGGGGGTCAGCATCGGGCCGGGCGCGCGGATTGCGGCTCATGTTTCGATCGGGGCGGGGACGCGGATCGGGGGCGACGCGCTGATCCTTGACGGCGCGCGGATCGGGGCGCGGGTCACCATCGGCGAGCGGTTCATCTGTCACCCGAACGCGGTGATCGGATCGGACGGGTTTTCCTTTGTCACGCCAGAGAAATCGGGGGTGGAGGAGGTGCGCGAGACGCTGGGCTCGCGTGCGGCGGTGGTGGCGCAAAGCTGGCAACGGATCCATTCGCTGGGCGGTGTGACCATAGGTGATGACGTTGAGATCGGAGCCAACTGTTGCATCGACCGTGGCACGATCCGCGACACGGTGATCGGATCGGGGACAAAGCTGGATAACATGGTGCATGTCGCACACAACGTGGAGATCGGGAAAGACTGCCTGTTGTGCGGGCAAGTGGGTATCGCCGGATCGACGCGGATCGGGGACCGGGTGGTGCTGGGCGGGCAAGCAGGCGTGGGGGACAATCTTTTCGTCGGCAATGACGTGATCGCCGGGGGCGCCACCAAGATCATGACGAATGCGCCGGCAGGTCGGGTGCTGCTGGGCTATCCGGCGATCAAGATGGACACCCATGTCGATATCCAGAAGGCACTGCGCCGCCTGCCGCGACTGGCGCTGCGGGTGGCGGCGCTGGAACGGAAGGCCGGAGGCGAAGGGCCGGGAGACGAAGAATGACGGCAGAAGTCGAAACGGCGGTGATTGGCATTCTGGCGCGTCAGGCGCTGTTGCCGGAGGCGGCGGTGCCGCTGGATGCGCGGCTTGAGGAGATCGGTCTGGACAGCCTGGGGATGGCGGAGGCGCTTTTTGCGCTGGAGGAGCGTTTCGACATTTCGATCCCGTTCAACGCCAATGTACCGGACGCCGCCCAGTTCGACATGACGTCGGTGCAAAGCGTTGTGCAGGCCGTGGAACGGTTGATCGCCCACAAGGCGGCATGAGGCGGGTTGTCATCACCGGCGCGGGCACGGTGAACGCTCTGGCGCGCGATGTGGCCGGAACGATCGCTGCGTTTCGCGCCGGGGTTTGCGGGATCGGCGCGCTGAATTTCCGTGATGTCGAGCGTTTGTCGGTGCGGGTCGGGGCCGCGGTGGTGGACTGGCCGCCCGAGGATACGTTCGAGCGGTCGGTGTTGCCGCTTTATGACCGCTTTACCCAGTTCGCCGTCGCTGCCGGGCGCGAGGCGATGCAGAGCGCCGGGCTGGACGGCGGCCTTGGTCCGCGGGCGGGCTGCATCATGGGCAGCGCCGCCGGTGGGATCAGCACATGGGAAGACAGCTATCGTGCAGTGTTTGCAGACGGGCGCAATCGGGTTTCGCCCTTGGTGGTGCCACGACTGATGCACAACGCGGCGGCATCGCACCTGTCGATGCTGCACGGTTTGCAGGGGCCGGTGTTCACCGTGGCCTCGGCCTGCGCCAGTTCCAACCACGCGATGGGGCTTGCGATGCAGTTGATCCGGAGCGGTGCGGCGGATGTGATGCTGACTGGCGGATCGGAGGCGATGCTGTGCTTTGGCGGGATCAAGGCGTGGGAGGGGCTGCGCGTCCTGTCGCCCGATGCCTGCCGGCCGTTTTCGGCGGACCGGACCGGGTTGGTGATGGGCGAGGGTGCCGCCGTGCTGGTGTTCGAGGCTGAAGATCATGCGCGCGCACGCGGCGCGAAGGTGCTGGCCGAGGTTGCCGGGTTCGGCATGACGTCGGACGCGGGCGATATCGTGGCGCCGTCGGTCGATGGTGCGGCGCGCGCGATACGGGCTGCGCTGGAGGATGCGGGAATGGCGGCCAGCGACGTCGGATATGTCAACGCCCACGGCACCGGAACGGCGGCGAATGACCGGACCGAGACGGCGGCCTTGCGCCACGTGTTCGGTGACCGCATGCCGCCGGTGTCTTCGACCAAGGCGATGCATGGTCACGCCATTGGTGCCACCGGCGCGATCGAGATCATCGCTTGCCTGATGGCGCTGAACGAGGGGGTTCTGCCGCCGACCATCGGCTATCGCCAGCCTGACCCCGACTGCGCCATCGACGTAGTTGCCAATGTCGCGCGCGCCGCGCGGGTGGAGGCGGTGTTGAGCAATGCCTTTGCCTTCGGCGGGTTGAACGCGGTCCTGGCGCTGCGCCGCGCGGAATGACAAATGCCGGCCCAGGGGGCCGGCATTTGATCATGCGGGTTGTTTTATGTCAGTCGTTCGCAGGGGCTGCTTCTGCCGGGGCCGCTTTTTCCGGGGCTGCCGCGGCGGCAGCCGCATCGGCGGCATCGTTCGCGGCGTTGACGGCATCGAAGCCTGCGGTGAAGCCCTTCAGAGAGGCGGTCAGCACGACTTTCTGGTCAGGTGCCACGAAGGGCACGATGGTGATGACGGCATTGGCGCCCTGCTTCATCTGGGCGACCTCTTCGGCGGTGAAGCCAAGGCGGGCGACGCAGCCAAGGGCCGCGCAGAAGGTGAAGGGGTACGCCTTCGGCTTTGCGGTGTCGATCTGCAGGGCCATGCCGGCGGTCAGCAAGGTTTCCAGCGGGGCGATGAAAGTGGCGCCCGCGACGGCCGGTCCACCGGTGTCTTTCGGAAGGCCAAACAGGGTAAGTTCGGCGACCGAGTTCCCCTCGCCGTCTTTCAACAGCATGTAAAGCTGGCATGGGTCGATGCCGGATTTGCTGCGCACGCAGCGCTGTTCCCACGCCTCGAACTTCGCCGCGGTATAGGTGGAGCCGACGCCGTCGCCGCCAACTTCGGCACCCATCGACAATCCGTCCGTGCTGGGGGCGTCGGCGGTGGCTGCGGGCGCCGGTTCCGCGGGCGCGGCGGCGTCTTGCGCCGCAAGCGGCAAGGCCGCGAGGGAGAAGAGGAGGGCAAGCGTGGTAAGCTTAGTCTTGGCCATGACAGGCAGTTCCTTTGGACGAATTTTGACGGTCGCAACACAGGTTCGCCGCGTCTCTAGCACGCAGGCGGGCCCAAGTCAGGTGACAAAAGCGGGAACGGCGCGGTTCTGCCAAATTGCCAGCAGACAAAGGAAAAGGGCCGGAAGACCGGCCCTTTCATATGCTTTGTTATTTGCTCCCTGTCGGACTGGCCGACTTCGTAGAACGGGACGGTAAGGTGCTTTCACGCAGGCGTCAACGGGAATCTCGCGTTGCATTTCGGGGGCCTTGGCGAAAAAAAGCCGCGCCTTTTCAAGGGCGCGGCCAGTCGACAGGGAGGAAGTCACCGCCAGCGCATCTGGGAGAGACGGGCCGGCAAGATCGACTATGGCGCATCGGGGTTAACAATGTATTTTGACCGCGTCGGGGACGTGCGGGTGCGGTCCGGCGGGTGGTTTGGCAAGACGAGGGATCAACGTGGCAGACGCAGGCAACGCGGCGGACAACATCTTTGTGGGCGGCGGCGGCGAAGGCTACGGTGTGCCGCAATCGATGCTGTTGAAATACGGCAACCGCCACGGGCTGATCGCAGGCGCTACCGGCACCGGCAAGACCGTGACGCTGCAGGTGCTGGCCGAAGGGTTTTCGGCCGCCGGGGTGCCGGTGTTCCTGTCGGACGTGAAGGGCGACCTTGCGGGTTTGTGCGCGGCGGGGTCTGCGACCCACAAGCTGCACGAGGGTTTTGCCAAGCGGGCAGCGACGATCGGGCTTGATCTGCAGTACCGCGCGTTTCCGGTGCTGTTCTGGGATCTTTTTGGCCAGAAGGGCCACCCGATCCGCGCCACCGTGGCCGAGATGGGGCCGCTGTTGCTGAGCCGCCTTCTGGAACTGTCAGAGCCGCAGGAGGGCGTGTTGAATGTGGCCTTCCGGCTGTCGGACGAGGAGGAATTGCCGCTTCTGGACCTGAAGGACCTGCAGGCGCTTTTGACCTTTGTGGCAGAGAATGCGGAGGCGATGTCGGCGCGTTACGGACTGGTGTCAAAAGAGTCGGTGGGCGCGATACAGCGGCGCCTTCTGGTTTTGGAGAACCAGGGCGGGGCCGATCTGTTCGGCGAGCCTGCGCTGGAATTGTCCGACCTGATGCTGACGGATGCGTCCGGAGCAGGGAGGATCAGCATTCTGGCCGCCGACCGGCTGATGAACTCGCCCCGACTTTATGCGACGTTCCTGCTGTGGCTGCTGTCGGAGCTGTTCGAAACGCTGCCCGAGGTGGGTGATCCCGACAAGCCGAAGCTGGTGTTCTTTTTCGACGAGGCGCATCTGTTGTTCAGGGACGCCCCGAAGGCGCTGGTCAGCAAGGTGGAGCAGGTGGCGCGGCTGATCCGGTCGAAGGGGGTGGGGGTGTATTTCATCACCCAGAATCCGGCGGACGTGCCGGAGGACATTTTGGGCCAATTGGGCAATCGGGTGCAGCACGCGCTACGCGCCTTTACCGCCAAGGACCAGAAGGATCTGCGGCTGGCCGCCGAAACCTACCGGCCGAACCCGCGCTTTCAGATCGAGGAGGCCATCCGCGATGTCGGCACAGGCGAGGCGGTAACCTCGTTTCTGGAAGCGAAGGGTATTCCCGGCATTGCCGAACGGACGCTGGTGCGCCCGCCGTCAAGCCAGCTTGGCCCGGTGGACGAGGCGGTGCGGGCGCAGCTTATTGCGGCGTCGCCGCTGAAGGGGAAATACGACATCACCGTGGACCGTGACAGCGCCTATGAGCGGCTGCGCGCGAAGGCCGAGAAGGCCGCGCGCGAGGCTGCCGACTTGCAGGCCGAGGAGGCCCGCAAGGTGGAGGTCGACCGCGAGTTCGAGCGCGCCCGGCGCTATGACGGCAAGGGCTATGAATCGCCGAAGAAGCAATCGAGCCGGTCGGATTCGATCGGCACGGCGTTCGCGAAAAGCTTTGCCCGCCAACTTGGCACCAAGTCCGGGCAGGCGATCATCAGGGGTGTGCTCGGGTCGATCTTCGGCAAGCGATAGGCGTTGAGCGGCGTTCCGTAATCGTTATAGTGCCTGCAAATCGCAGGGAGGAAACGATGAAACGGTCGCGTATCAACGATATCATGGCGGCGGCAGACGACATGATCCGGCACTACGGGTTTGTGTTGCCGCCCTTCGCCTATTGGTCGCCGCAAGAGTTCAAGGCGCGCACCGATGCGCGGCGGATCGTCGATGCCCGCATGGGCTGGGACATCACCGACTACGGGCAGGGCGATTTCGACAAGCTGGGACTGTTCCTGTTCACCCTGCGCAACGGCCAGTTGGCTGACCTGAAGCGTGGCGGCGGCATGTGCTATGCGGAAAAGCTGTTGATCTCGCGGCAGGATCAACTGTCGCCGATGCATACGCATGTCATCAAGGCCGAGGATATCATCAACCGCGGCGGGGCGACGCTGGTGATCGAACTCTTCGGGTCGGATGATGCGGGCAACTGCGCGTCTGACCGGGGCGGCGTTGTGCTGTGCGACGGGATTTCGCGCCCGTACGGGCCGGGCGACAAGTTGAAACTGGCGCCGGGTGAAAGCGTCACGCTGATGCCGGGCGACTGGCATGCGTTCTGGGGCGAGGGTGGCGATGTGCTGATCGGCGAGGTGTCGACGGTGAATGACGACCTAACCGACAACATCTTCCGTGAACCGATCGGCCGCTTTGCCGAGATCGACGAGGACGTGGCGCCGATGCATCTGCTGGTCAGCGATTACGACCGCTGGCTGTAACGGGCGGGACCAAAGGCAAAGGGCGCGAGGTGATCCTCGCGCCCTTTTTCATTTGGTGTGGTACGAAGCGCTTCTCAGGGCGCGGCCTTGCCTGCCGGGCAGGCTCCGTTGACCAAAGGCACCGTGCAGGCGGGTGCCGCGTCGGCAGCGGGTGCGGTGGTCGTGTCGGTTGTGGACGCAGCCGGCGTCACGGTTGCAGGTGCGACGGGAGCGGCGGTCAGTTCCGGGTCCAGCGCAGGCGGCGCCGGAAGCGGCGGCAGCGCCGCTTCGACCACCGCTGGCGAGGGGGTGGCAGGCTTTTTCTTCACGACCGGCGGTTTCGGGATGTAGAGGCCTTTGGGCATTTCGCCCGAGGCCGTCAGCACGATGACCTTCTCGCCACCGCTAACGCGGCTATAAAGGTCGATGACGTCCTGGTTGATCATGCGGATGCAGCCCGACGAAGCGTTGCGGCCGATCGAGTTCCACTCTGGCGTGCCGTGAATGCGGTAGCCATAGTCGACCCCGTTCGACAGCAGGTAGATGGCGCGGGCGCCAAGCGGGTTGGTCGGGCCGCCGGGCTGGCCCTTTTCCCATTTCGCCAGTTCTGGCTTGCGTTCGATCATCTCTTTCGGCGGGGTCCAGGTGGGCCACGGCTTCTTTTCGGCCACAACCGCCTCGCCCGACCATTCAAAGCCGGCTTTGCCCACCGCGATCCCGTAGCGGATCGCCTTTCGCTGGTTCAGGACGTAGTACAGCAGCCGTTTCGAAGGGTCGATGATGATCGTGCCGGGTGCCTGTTCGGAGGCGTAGTCGACGACCTGACGGCGGTAGGTTTCGGGTATCTTCTCGACCGGCAGCGCAGGGATCTGGATGCCGGCATCCATCGTCGCGACGTAGACGTTTTCTTCCGCCTTCGGCAGCGGCGGCTGCCCCGATGTCGCGGTTGACAGCGTTGGGTCGACGCAGGCTGTCACGGCGAACAGAGCCAGCGCCGCCAGTACGGCGCTGCCCTTGCGGTGCAGTCGGGAGGTCAGGTTACGCATTCAATGGCTCACTTGTTCAATTGCCGCGACGGCATCATCGCGGAGTCGCTTTTGGCGGACGGTAAACCAGGTGTCGCGCTCCGTCAAAGGGGCTGGGGCGATTTTGCGGGCTAGAGCGTGGTGCGAACCTGCCAAAGTTCAGGAAAAAGCTGAACTTCGAGCATTCGGCGCAGGTAGGCCACGCCAGAGGTGCCGCCGGTGCCGCGTTTGAAGCCGATGACGCGTTCGACGGTAGTGACGTGGTTGAAGCGCCAGCGGCGGAAGTAGTCTTCGAAGTCGACCAGCTTTTCGGCAAGTTCGTAGGCCTGCCAATGGGTGGTCGGGTCGCGGTAGACAGCTTCCCACGCGGCGAGGACGCCGTCATTGGCTACCCAAGGCTGGCGGAGATCACGGGTCAGAACCGCGTCGGGGATCGGCAGGCCGTGGCGGGCGAGGTGGCGGAGGGCTTCGTCGTAGAGGGACGGGCGGGCAAGCTCGGCCTCGAGTTTCGCGGTCAGGTCGGGGCGGTGGGCGTGGGGGCGCAGCATCGAGAGGTTGCGGTTGCCGACGGCGTATTCGATGAGGCGGTACTGCCACGACTGAAAGCCGGAGGACTGGCCGAGGTCGTTGCGAAAGTGGGTGTAGTCGGAGGGGGTCATCGTTCTGAGGACATCCCACGCGTTGTTCAGCTGTTCGAAGATGCGGGCGATGCGGGCCAGCATCTTGAACGCCTCGGGGGCGCGGCCTTCGGCGATGGCGCGGCGGGCGGCGTCGAGTTCGTGGAGGGCGAGGCGCATCCAAAGCTCAGACGTCTGGTGCTGGATGATGAACAGCATCTCGTCGTGGGCGGTGGTCAGCATGTGCTGGGCGCCAAGGATTTGGTCGATCCTTAGGTAGTCGCCATAGCTCATGCGGCCGTCGAAGGACATTTCGGCGCCGTCGGTTTCGGGGTTGAAGGGGCAGGTGGTCATGGCTCTCTCTCTTTCCTATGGGGGGCAGGTCAGGGCGAGGGCGTGACCTTTGCGGAGAGGACCGAGACGGCGCCGAGGCGGCGCCAGACGGCGGCCCAGCCGGAGGGTTGGCAATCGAGGGGTGTGTCCCACCGTGGGACATTTGCCGCGCCCTTGAAAATCAAGGGCTTGCGCGGGTGCGTTAGGACATTGGCAAGGTTTGACGGCATCGGGCGATCATGCGCCCAATGCGGGGGTTTGGGAAGTGGCCGTGGCGTCACGCGGCGGCCACGGCGTCAACCTCGACCAACAGGGCGGGCGAGGCGAGGCCTGCGACGATCAGAAGGGTGGCTGCGGGCGCGGGGGCTTCCCCAACCCAGGCATCGCGGCGGGCGCGGTAGATGCTGACCGCCTCGGGCGAGTTTTCGGTGAGGTAGATGGTGATCTTCATCAGATTCGCGCGGCCCATTCCGGCGGCGGCGAGGGCGGTGTCGACATTGGCGAGCGCAGCGTCGAGTTGGGCGGCCAGCCCTTCGGCAACCTTACCACCGGGCAGAGTGCCGATCTGACCGGAGATTTCCAGCCGCCGGGTGGTGTTTTCAGCCAGCGCCAACTGGTTGTAGCGCGAGGCGGGTTTCGGCATCGTGTCTGGCGTCCAGAGCTTTATCATCACGTCACCTTTGCGCGTTTCTTGAACTGGGGTTTGTCCCATGTTCCGTATTCCATGATCTTGGCGAGGGTGTTGACGGCGCGGGCGACGTCATCTTCGTCGACGAAAAGGGGGGTAAAGCCGAAACGGAGGATATCCGGGGCGCGGAAGTCACCGATCACTCCCTCGGCAATGAGGTTTTGCATGATGGCGTAGCCTTCGGGGTGGCGGAACGACACCTGGCTGCCGCGCATCATGTGCGAGCGCGGGGTGGCGAGGGTGAGGCCGGTGGTGCGGGATTCGACCCCTTTGATAAACTGGTCTTGGAGGCGGAGGGATTGAGCACGGAGATCCTTGAGATCGACCTGATCCCAGACGTCGAGAGCTGCCTCTAACGCCGCGAGTTGCAGGACGGGGGGCGTTCCGACGCGCATCCGTTCGACGCCCGCGCCGGGGCGGTAGTCGAGGTCGAAGGCGAAGGGGGATTCGTGGCCGAGCCAGCCAGAGAGGGCCGGGCGGGCAGTTTCGTGGTGGCGGGGCGCGACATAGATGAAGGCGGGGCCGCCGGGGCCTGAGTTGAGGTATTTGTAGGTGCAGCCCACGGCGAAATCAGCTTTCGAGCCGGCCAGATCGACCGGGAAGGCACCGGCGGAATGGGCGAGATCCCAGACCGTCAGCGCGCCCATCTCATGCGCGCGCTTGGTGATATCGGCCATGTCGTGCTTGCGGCCGGTTCTGTAATCGACCTCGGTTATCAAGGTTACGGCGACGGTGTCGTCGATGTGGGACATAACCTCCTCCGGGGCGACGGTCTTGAGGCGATACTGGCCGCCTAGCGTGCGCACGAGACCTTCGGCGATGTAGAGGTCGGAGGGGAAGTTGCCGGTGTCGGACAGGATCACGCGGCGCTTCGGGTTCATTTCGAGCGCCGAGGCGAGAGCCTGGTAGACCTTGATCGACAAGGTGTCGCCCATGACGACGGTACCCGGGGCCGCGCCGACGAGTTTGGCGATGCGGTCGCCGATGCGGGCGGGTTGGTCCATCCAGCCGGCCTTGTTCCAGCCGGTGATCAGAAGCTCGCCCCACTCCGCCTCGACCGCCTTTGCCACACGGGCGGGTGCGGTTTTCACCATGGGCCCGAGCGAGTTGCCGTCAAGGTAGACGACGCCTTCGGGCAGGTGGAAAAGATGCTTGGTGGCGGCGAAATCGGTGGTCATGCGGTGTCCTTCGGCTTTCAGCCGTTATGGCGGGGTGGGGGTAAAATTTCAAGCTTGAAATGATTGCGGGTGCTTGCAGGGCGGGGGCTGCGGCGGCTAGACCGGAGCGGGGAGAACGCTGATGCGCAAGGTGATGGAGTGGGTCGACCTGCCGCCGGTCTGGCTGATCGGGCATCTGGTGCTTGCCTGGGCGATCGGCGCGCTGATGCCGCCGGTTCTGGGCGAGGCGGGGCGGTGGATCGGTGGCACGGTCGGGCTGGCCGGATTGGTGCTGATGGTGGCGGCGATCGGACAGATGGCCACGCGGCGGACCACGGTTATCCCGCGGCGCGACCCTTCAGCGTTGGTGACGTCGGGGGTGTTCGGCTGGTCGCGGAATCCGATCTATCTGGCGGATGCGCTGATCCTGACCGGGGCGATCTTCTGGTGGGACGCGGTGCTGGCGCTGCCGTTGGTGGCGAGTTTCGTGTCGGTGATCACCGCGCGGTTCATCCGCGACGAAGAGGCCCGTCTGACGGCGGGTTTCGGGCCAGAGTTCGATCTTTGGGCGGGGCGGGTGCGGCGCTGGTTCGGGCGGCGGTAAGGGCCGAAACTAGGGTTTGAAATATTGTTGCGCGGTGTTAAGTCGAAATGGACATTTTGCGACCGGCGCTGCGGCGAACGGTTGAGGGAAGCGGGGGAAAACGGGTGAAGATCGGCGCACTGACAGAGATTTTCGCGGGCGAGAACCGGGTGGCGATGACGCCCGATAGCGCGACGCAACTGGCGAAGCTGGGGCATACGGCCTGCATTCAGTCCGGGGCCGGGGCGAAGGCCGGGTTTTCCGACGCGCTTTATGCGGCGGCAGGGGTCGAGGTGCTGCCGTCGGCGGCGGCGGTGGTCGATGCGGCGGACGTGATCGTCAAGGTGCGCGGGCCGGAGGCGGGCGAATTGGCCGCGATGCGGGATGGGCAGACGCTGATCAGCTTCTTCTGGCCGGCGCAGAATGCGGAATTGCTTGAGGCGGCGGCGAAGAAGAACCTGACCATCGTCGCGATGGACATGGTGCCGCGGATCAGCCGCGCGCAGAAGATGGATGCGCTATCGTCGATGGCCAACATCGCCGGGTATCGGGCGGTGATCGAGGCGGGCAACAACTTTGGCCGGTTCTTCACGGGCCAGGTGACGGCGGCGGGCAAGGTGCCGCCGGCCAAGGTGCTGATCGTGGGCGCGGGCGTCGCGGGGCTGGCGGCGATCGGGACGTCTGTGAGTTTGGGGGCGATCGTGCACGCGTTCGACGTGCGGCCGGAGGTGGCCGAACAAATCGAATCGATGGGCGCGAGTTTCGTGTTCCTCGAGTTCGAGGAGGCGCAGGACGGGGCGGCTACGGGCGGCTATGCCGCGCCCTCAAGCCCTGAGTTCCGTGAAAAGCAGTTGGCGAAGTTTCGCGAGCTGGCGCCGGAGATGGACATCGTCATCACCACCGCGCTCATTCCCGGACGGCCCGCGCCGAAGCTGTGGACCGAGGATATGGTCCGCATGATGAAGTCGGGGTCGGTGATCGTTGATCTGGCGGCGGAGCGGGGTGGCAACTGCGACCTGACGGTGCCGGACCAGAAGATCGTGACCGACAATGGCGTGACCATCGTCGGCTATACCGATTTCCCGAGCCGGATGGCGGCGCAGGCGTCGACGCTTTATTCGACCAATATCAGGCACATGCTGACCGACCTTACGCCCAAGAAAGACGGCGTGATCGCGCACAACATGGAAGACGACGTGATCCGGGGGGCGACGGCGGCGCATCTGGGGGCGGTGACCTATCCGCCACCGCCGCCAAAGATCGCGGCGATTGCGGCGGCGAAACCGAAGCCGAAGGTGGTCGAACTGACCCCGGTGGAGCGGCGGGCGCAGGAAGTGGCCGCCTTCAAGGCGCAGACGCGCAATCAGGTTGGACTGCTGGTCGTCGGGGGCGGGTTGATGCTGCTGGCGGGGCTTTATGCACCGGCAAGCTTCATGTCGCACTTCATCGTCTTCGTGCTGTCGGTGTTCGTCGGCTTCCAGGTGATCTGGAATGTCTCGCACTCGCTCCACACGCCGTTGATGGCGGTGACCAACGCGATCTCGTCGATCATCATCCTGGGCGCCCTAATGCAGATCGGGTCGGGGTCGTGGCTGGTGATGATCCTTGCGGCAGCCTCGGTCTTCATGGCCGGGATCAACATTTTCGGTGGCTTCATGGTCACCCGGCGCATGCTTGCCATGTTCCAGAAGTCGTAAGGGGCGCGTCATGGATTACGGATTCACCACGGCGGCCTACGTCGTTGCAGCTGTTCTTTTCATCCTGTCCTTGGGCGGATTGTCGGGACAGGAAAGCGCCAAGCGCGCGGTTTGGTACGGGATTGCCGGCATGGCGCTGGCGGTTGCGGCCACCTTGTACGGGCCGGGGGCGGGGAACTGGCTGATTTCGCTGGTCATGATCGTGGTCGGCGGGGCCATCGGCTGGGTCGTGGCGCAGCGGGTGCAGATGACGGAAATGCCGCAACTGGTTGCGGCGATGCACAGCCTTGTCGGTCTGGCGGCGGTGTTCATCGGGTTCAACACGCATATCGAACTGGTGCGCGTGCTGGGCATGGACGAGGCCGCCCGCGCGGCGCTGGATGGGTTCGCGGCCGTGGTCGCGCACAAGACGGGGGTGGAGGTCACCATCCTGCGGGTGGAGACCTTCCTTGGCGTCTTCATCGGGGCGGTCACGTTTACCGGGTCGGTCATCGCGTTCGGCAAACTTGCGGGCAAGGTTGACGGCAAGGCGAAGAAACTGCCGGGCGGGCATGTGCTGAACGCGGCGGCAGCGCTGATTTCGGTGGCGTTTCTGGTGGTCTACCTGCAGTCGGGCAGCACCTTCGCGCTGATCGGCATGACGGTGGCCGCGCTCTTCATCGGCTATCACCTGATCATGGGCATCGGCGGGGCGGACATGCCGGTCGTTGTGTCGATGCTGAACAGCTATTCCGGCTGGGCTGCGGCGGCGATCGGTTTTTCGCTGTCGAACGACCTTCTGATCGTGGTTGGCGCGCTGGTTGGCTCATCCGGTGCGATCCTGTCCTACATTATGTGCAAGGCAATGAACCGGTCGTTCATATCGGTGATCCTTGGCGGCTTTGGTGGCACCACCGGCCCTGCGATGGAGATCGCGGGCGAGCAGATTGCCATCGACACCGAAGGTGTGGCGGCGGCGCTGAATGATGCCGACAGCGTCATCATCATTCCGGGCTACGGCATGGCGGTGGCACAAGCGCAGCAGTCGGTCAGCGAGTTGACACGGAAGCTGCGCGCCAAGGGCAAGAACGTGCGGTTCGCCATTCACCCGGTTGCCGGGCGTCTGCCGGGGCACATGAACGTGCTGCTGGCCGAGGCGAAAGTGCCTTACGACATCGTGTTGGAGATGGACGAGATCAACGAGGATTTCCCAAACACCGACGTGGCGATCGTAATCGGGTCGAACGACATCGTGAACCCGGCGGCACAGGAAGACCCGAATTCGCCCATCGCGGGGATGCCGGTTCTTGAGTGCTGGAAGGCCAAGCAGGTGTTTGTCAGCAAGCGCGGGCAAGGCACGGGCTATTCGGGCATCGAGAACCCGCTGTTCTACAAGGAGAACACCCGGATGTTCTACGGCGACGCGAAGAAGAGCCTCGACGCGCTGTTGCCGCTGATCGACTGACAAACTGGCAGGATGGGCATTATTTGCCCATCCGCCTTGGCGTGTGTGCAACACCAAAGCTGCATACCCATGTATTCCGCCAATCTTCTGGAAGCGGGCCGTGCTGCGGCCTAGGTTGCGGGGAAGACAAAGGAATCTGACAGTCATGCCCCCGATCCCAGACCATCCGCAGCGCTATGCCACCGTCAACGAGCTGCACGCGCGGCCGTTTCCGGCGCTGGAGGCGCCTTGCACGGCGGTCTATGTGGCGATCAAGCAGCCGGTCGGGGCGGCGAACCGTGACCGTGCATTGGACCGGGCGCATCTGCTGGCGCTGCTGGACCGCCACGCCTCGGCGCATCCGCAGCCGGAGGCCACGCATTTCTCCGGGCCGATCGGGCGGTCTGACCTGAAATGGGAAAGCCATACCGAGTTCGTGACCTATTCGGCGTTTACGCCCGGGCTTTCGCGGCGGCCGTTCGATCCGGCGGATGCCGAGGTGTTCCCCGAGGATTGGCTTGCGGCGGCGCCGGGCAAGCGGCTGACCTCGGTCCTGATCCGGGTGGAATTGCTGCCCAACAGCGAGGACGAGGTTCTGGCCAAGCTGGAAGACTGGTTCGTGCCGGAAAGCCTTGCCGTCAGCCGCGTGGTGGACGGGGCGGCGATCATCGCGGGGGATTTCCGGATTGATCCTGCGGGCCATATGCGGTTTGCGGTGTTCGTGAAGGAAGGGACCGGAGCGCGGCGGATCGGGCGGATCGTGCAGCGGCTGTGCGAGATCGAGACCTATCGCGGCATGTCGATGCTGGGGCTGATGCGGTCGCGCGAGTTGTCGTCGCGGCTGAATGCGCTGGACCCGAAGCTGTCGGCGCTGGTTTCGGGGCTTGACAGTGCGGAGCCATCGCCTGAAGCGGCGCTGCACGAGTTGCTGACGATCTCGGCCGAGTTGGAAAGCCTCGCGGTGCAGTTTTCGTTCCGGTTCGGGGCGACATGGGCCTATGAGGCCATCGTGACCCAGCGGATTGAGGTGCTGCGCGAGGAGCGGGTGCAGGGGCGGCAGACCTTTGGCGAGTTCATGATGCGCCGCTATGATCCGGCGATGCGGACGGTGAAATCGGCCGAAGGACGGTTGCAGGGGATGGCCGAACGGGCGCAGCGGGCGGCGGAATTGCTGCGCACGCGGGTCGATGTGGAGCGGTCGGCGCAGAACCAGAAGTTGCTGGAATCGATGGACCAGCGGGCCGATCTGCAACTGCGGCTGCAGCGCACGGTCGAGGGGTTGTCGGTGGTGGCGATCAGTTACTACGCGGTTAACCTTGCGGCCTATCTGGTGGAGCCGTTGGCGCACCGGGTGCACCTGTCGCATGGCGCGCTGATGGCGATTCTGACGCCGGTCGTGGTGCTGGGCGTCTGGGCGATGGTGCGGCGGATCCGCAATCACCTGACCTGACGGGTTTGCGCAAGGTCAAGGCGCGAGGGCCAGTGCCGGGGTAGGATTTGGCGTTCCTGAGGGAGGCGCCGATGGTCTGGTTGAAATGGGCGATTGTCGGGCTGGCGGGGCTGGCGGCGGTCTGGGTGGTGCTGGGGCTTGTGGGGCTCTGGCGCTGGCAGGCGCGCACGGCGGGGCTGGTATCGGCGCTGGAGGGGCAGCGGGTTGCGGTTGGACCCGCGCATTACGACCCGGCAATGCTGGCGGGGTTGCCCGCGCCCGTGGAGCGGTTCTTTCGCGCGGCGCTGACGCCGGGGCAGGCGATGGTGCGGTCGGTGCGGATGGCGCATGTGGGCACGTTCAACATGGGCTCGGGGGTGGACACCTGGAAACCCTTCACCTCGGAGCAATGGGTGGAGGTGGCGCGGCCGGGGTTTGTCTGGGACGGGCGGATCGGTATCGCGCCGGGGATGCCGGTGCGGGTGCATGACGCCTATGTCGCGGGCGAGGGCGTGCTGGTGGCGGCGGTTCTGGGGCTGCTACCGGTGGCGCATATGCGTGGCACACGCGACCTTGCCGAGGGCGAATTGATGCGCTGGCTGGCGGAGGCGGCGTGGTATCCGACGGCGCTGTTGCCGGGGCAGGGCGTGGACTGGACGGCGGTCGATGACGCGAGCGCGCGGGCGACGGTGCGGGACGGCGGGATAAGCGTTAGCCTGCTGTTTCGGTTCGGCGCGGGCGGAATGATCGAAAGCGTGAGGGCGGAGGCGCGGGGGCGGACGGTTGGCGACACGGTGGTGCCGACGCCCTGGGAGGGGCGCTGGTCGGGGTATGAGCGTCGTGACGGCATGATGGTGCCGATGGCGGGCGAGGTGGCTTGGGTGCTGGCGGAGGGCGAAAAGCCATATTGGCGGGGCCGGGTGACGGCCCTCGCCTACGCGTTTTCCGATTAGCGGCCGCGGATGCGGGGGTCGAGCGCGTCGCGCAGGCCGTCACCGATGTAGTTCACGCTGAGGACGGTCAGCGAGATGGCGAGGCCCGGCCAGATCACCCGTTCCGGGTAGACCTGCATGTATTGCAGGCCGTCGAACAGGAGGCGGCCCCAAGTCGGGAAATCGGGCGGGAAGCCGAGGCCGAGGAAGGAGAGCACGCTTTCCGTGATAATCGCTTCCGCCACGCCGAGGGTGGCGGCGACCATCACGGGCGAGACGACGTTCGGCAGGATGTGGCGCATGATGATCCGCCGGGGCCGCGCGCCGATGGAGCGGGCGGCAAGGACGTATTCGCGCTCCTTCAGGGTCAGAACCTCGCCCCGCACGATGCGGGCGGTTGCCATCCATGAGGTGATGCCGATGGCGAACACGATCAGGGCAAAGGCGCCGAGTTCCGGTCCGATGATGCCTGCAATGCGATCGCGAAACAGCATGACGAGGACGAGGAGAAGGGGGATCAGCGGCAGGGCAAGGAACATGTCGGTCAGCCGCATCAGTGGGCCGTCGAAGCGGCGGAAGTAGCCCGCGACCACGCCGACGAGCGTGCCGAACACGATGGCGATGAGCATGGCGACCAGACCCACGGCGAGCGAGATGCGCCCTGCCAGCATCATCCGCGACAGCATGTCCCGGCCAAGCTGGTCGGTTCCGAGGGGGAAGCGCAGCGAGGGGCCCTGGTTCTTCAGGCGGATCGCGTCGACCACTTTCAGCTTTTCGGGCACCCAGACGAGGGGGCCGATCAGCACAAACAGGATCAGTAGTCCAAGCACGACAAGCCCGAACACAGCGCCCTTGTGGCTGCGGAACTGCTGCCAGATCGCGCGATTCTGGCTGACCGGCTTTGGCATTGCGGCGTCAGTCATAGCGGATCCTTGGGTCGAGAAGGCCGTAGAGCACATCGGCGATCAAATTGAAGAGCACGATCAGCACGGCGAAGATGAAAGCGAGGGTTTGCACCATCGGAATGTCGTTGGCATGGATTGCGCCGATCAGGGCGGCGCCGATGCCATTCACGCCGAAGAGGTTTTCAGTGATGATCGCGCCGCCGAAGATCGACGGGATGCCAAGTGCGATGACGGTAATGACCGGGATCAGCGAATTGCGCAGGACGTGTTTCAGGACCACGGTGCGTTCGCTCATTCCCTTGGCGCGGGCGGTGCGGACGTAATCCATCGCCATGTTGTCAAGCATCGACGATCGCATGTAACGGCTGATCGCGGCGGCGTTGGCAAGACCAAGGGTCATCACGGGCAAGGCCATCTGCTGGATCTGCTTGATGAAGCTGTCCCAATCGGTGACCTGAAGCTGCGTGTCATATTTGGTCGGGAACCAGCCAAGCCAGACGGCGAAGATTATGATGAAAAGCGTGCCGGAAAAGAAGGTGGGCACCGAAAAGCCGATCATCGCAAACAGGGTGCCGCCCTGATCGAACAGCGAATACTGGCGATAGGCCGAATAGATGCCGATCGGCAGGGCGATCAGGATGCCGACGATATAGGCGGTGCCGATCACGGTCAGGGTTTGCGGCAGGCGCTGGCCGATGATGCTGAAAACAGGGCTGCGCGACTGCCAGGACAGGATGCGTTGTTCGCCCTCGGCCCAGGTGGTGCCGAACCAGCCGTCGAACAGGGTGGCGGGTTCGACCCAGAAAAACTGCCGCAGCCAGAGGAAGTAGCGCACGAAGACGGGCTGATCCGCGCCAAGCGCCTCGATCATGCGCTGGCGCACGTCGGGGGGCACGGTCAGGGGAATTTCGGACATCGGCGAGCCGGGGGCCAGATCGACAAGCAGGAAGATCACGAGCGAGATCGCCAGCAGGGTCGGAATGGCCAGCAACAGCCTGCGAAGCGTGAAGGTGAGCATGCGCGGCGACGCCTTGGGTTCAGGGAAAATCCGGAAGGAAGGCGGCGGGGCCGGATGACCGGCCCCGCCAGGGAGGTTACTTCACGCGGAACCAGTCAGCGACGTTCCACAGTTCCGAGTCCCAGGCGTTGATCTGCACGCCGCCAAGAGCGTTGGAATGTGCAGAGAGCGTGCCGCGGTGCACCAGCGGAACGACGATCATGCTGTCTTTCGTCACCATGTCGTTGAGCTGCTTGGCAATGGTCTGACGTTCGGCGACATCGGTCGTCTGGGTCAGCTTGGCATGCAGTTCGTCATACTTCGGATCGCAGAAGCGGTTGATGTTTTCGCCCTGCCAGCCGTTTTCCGGTGTCGGTGCGTTCTTGCACTGATACTGGCCCAGATAGGTTTCCGGGTCGGGGTTGTCGGAGTTGTTGGCATACATCTCGACGTCGGCGTAGAACTTCTGGAAGGTGTCCGGCGAGCCGGGGTCACCACCGAAGAAGACGCCCGGGTCGATGGCCTTGAGTTCGACCTCGACGCCAAGTTCAGTCCACCAATCCTTGATCAGCGCCTGGAAGTCCTGGCGGATCGGGTTGACGGTGGTCTGGTACAGGATCGACAGTTTCTTGCCGTCCTTGTCACGGATGCCGTCGCCATCGCTGTCTTTCCAGCCGGCTTCGTCCAGAAGCGCCATTGCGCCCGGCATGTCCTGCGCGATGCAGCCGTCGTTGTCCGAGGCCCAGGCGTCGGGGCCGGGGATCACGTTGCAGGTGGGCTTGCCACCGGCGCCGTAGCCGACTTCGACGAGGATCGAGCGGTCGATGGCCTTCGACAGCGCGGTGCGCACCTTGATGTCCGACAGGATCGGGTGGGGGTGCTTGGCGGTTGCGCGTTCACCTTCCGGCAGGTCTGGCGACGGGTCGGTGGTGTTCATCTCGAGCCGTTCGACGAGCGTGCCGAAAGCCACGACGAACTGGCCCTTGCCGGCGGCGGTCATCGCAGCCTGGCTGTCCGGCGGGATCTGGGTGTTCCAGGCGTAGTCGAATTCGCCGGTCTCCATCACCGCGCGGGCCGAACCTTCGGCATCGCCGCCGCCCTTGATTACGGCGGTCGCGAAGGCCGGTTTCGCCGGGTCACGGTAGTTTTCGTTCATCGCCATCGACACGGTGTCGTTGACGGTGAAGCCGGTCACTTTGAACGGGCCTGTGCCGATCGGCATGTTGTTCTGATCGGTGCAGGTCGGGGCTGCGGCGCCGAGGCAGGCTGCGAACTGGGCCTTTTGCAGAACCGGCGACAGGGCGCCGACGAAGGCGGTGTAGGGGTTCGGCTTTGGGCCGGAGAAGGTGACCTTGATGGTCGCCGGATCGACGGCTTCGACCGATGCCACGCCTTCGTATTTGGTGGCTTGTGCGCAGCCGCCGGCCGGATCGGTGCAATACTGCCAGGTGAAAACCGCGTCATCGGCGGTGACCGGGGTGCCGTCGGACCACTTGAGGTCGGGCTGCAGTTTCCAGGTGATCGAGGTCAGGTCTTCGGAAATGCCGCCGTTTTCGCGGGTCGGGATTTCAGCGGCAAGCTTGGTGACGAGGTTGCCATCGGGGTCGAGACCCGCCAGCGGCTCCAGCACCATCGAGGAGGCGTAGATGTCCTTGGTGCCACCCGACAGGTAGGGGTTCATGATCGACACGGCTTGCGGGAAGGTAAGCTTGACCTCGCCGTCTGTGCCGCGTTCGGCAAAGGCGGCAGGCGCCCATGCCATCACGGCTGCTGCGCCCAGGAGGGCGGTTCTGAGTTTCATTGCAGTTCTCCTTGTTGGTTACGCTCGTTGACCTCGGGTGCGCCGGTTCGGCCGGCGGCGGCTTGTTGATCGAAAAGGTGGCAGGCGACGAACCGGCCCGGTTCCACCTGACGCAATGCTGGGTCTTCCACGCGGCAGCGGTCGAAGACCTTGGGGCAGCGGGTACAGAAATTGCAGCCCAGCGGCGGGTTTGCCGGCGAGGGCACGTCGCCCTTGAGGATGATGCGCTTGCGGGTGGCGGCGCGCACCGGATCGGGTTCGTTGACCGCCGAGAGGAGCGCCTCGGCATAAGGGTGCAGCGGGCGGGAATAGAGCGCGTCGCGGGGGCTGAGTTCTGCGATCTTGCCCAGATACATCACGGCGACCCGGTCTGCGATGTGGCGGACCATCGACAGGTCGTGGCTGATGAAGAGGTAGGTCAGGCCGAAGCGTTCCTGCAGGTCTTCCAGCAGGTTCACCACCTGCGCCTGAATGGATACGTCGAGGGCGGCGATGGGTTCGTCGCAGACGATGAACTTGGGGTTCAGGGCCAGCGCGCGGGCGATGCCGATGCGCTGACGCTGGCCGCCGGAAAACTCGTGCGGGAAGCGGTTGGCGAAGCGGCGGTTGAGGCCGACGGCATCCATCAGTTCGTAGACGCGTTCCAGTTTTCTTGCTTCGGTCCAGTCGGTGTGTTCGTCGAGCGGTTCGGAGATGATGCGGGCCAGCGTCATGCGGGGGTTGAGGCTGGCTTGCGGATCCTGAAACACCATCTGCATGGTCGGGCGTTTTTTTCGCAGCGCCTCGGGTGGAAGGCTTGCCACATCTTCGCCGTCGATCACCACCTTGCCGGCGGTGACTTCGTAAAGCCGCAGCAGCGCACGGCCGACGGTGGATTTGCCACAGCCGCTTTCGCCGACAAGACCGAGGGTCTCGCCGGGCAGGATATCGAAGCTGATACCGTCGACGGCCTTCACGTCGCCGGTGTGACGGCGGAAGATGCCCGAGTAGATCGGAAAGTGCATTTTCAGGTCGGTGACCTGAACCAGCGGTTTGGGTGCTGCGTCAAGCATGGGCCACCTCGGACTGCACGGCGGGGGCGGGCGCTGCCCAGTGGCAGGCGACGTCGTGGCCCTGGCCCAAAGCCAGCCCGTCGATGGCGCGGCGCGGCGGGTTCACCCGGTCGCAGGTTTCGAAGCGATGTTCGCAGCGGGCGCGGAACGGGCAGGCGGTGGGCGCGGCGGTCATGATCGGGGGCTGACCCTCGATCACCTTGAGGCGCGCCTCACGCGGGCCCGAGATTGCTGGGATCGTTTTCAGAAGCGCGCGGGTGTAGGGGTGCTGCGGGTTGGAGAACAATTCGCGCACCGGGGCCTGTTCGACGACCTGCCCGCCATACATCACCATTACGCGGTCCGCGATGCCGGCGATCACGCCAAGGTCATGGGTAATCCAGATGATCGCCATGCCAAGCTTCTGGCGCAGTTCCTTGACCAGTTCGAGGATCTGGGCCTGGATCGTCACGTCAAGCGCGGTGGTGGGTTCATCAGCTATGAGCACGTCTGGGTCGCAGGCCAACGCGATGGCGATCATCACGCGCTGGCGCATCCCGCCGGAAAACTGGTGCGGGTAGGCGGACAGGCGGTTCTTCGCATCCGGGATGCCGACCAGTTCCAGAAGCTCGATAGCGCGGGCCTCGGCCTGCTTTTTCGACATCTTCATGTGCTTGATCAGCGGTTCCATGATCTGGTTGCCGAGGGTGAACACCGGATTCAGCGAGGTCATCGGGTCCTGGAACACGAAGCCGACCTTGGCGCCGCGGACGGAACGCAGTTCTTCCGGGCTGATCTTCAAAAGGTCGCGACCGTTCAGCATGACTGTGCCGCCGCGCACATCGGCGGGGGGCGAGGGCAAGAGGCCGATCAGCGACATCATGGTGACGGATTTGCCAGAGCCGCTTTCACCGACGACGCCCAGCAATTCACCCTTGTCGAGGTGAAAACTGACATCGTTGACCGCGTGAATCTCGCCGCCACGGGTGCGGAAAACGGTCTTGAGGCCCTTGACTTCAAGGACGGGCACGGCCCGATCGGGCATTCAACACTCCCCGTGTCGCTTCTTAGTTATTGTTTTATTTGGCATTTCAGGAAAAGCGTCAAATAACACCCCCCTGTGCCCGCCAACTGTTCCCGATTTTTCATCACCTATCAATCCCGTTTCGCTGCTGCATTCCATCGCAGATCGTCGGCAATCTGCAAGGTTGGCCGGTCAATTTGCCAGATATTGACTTGGCCTTGCTGCGGGAAGAGGCTGGCCACAACATCTAGTTGGAAAGGCCGTGCTGCAAATGAACACCCTGACGCCACGTCAGTTATTGGACAAGCTGGTAAGTTTCCCGACCGTGAGCCGTGTGTCCAACCTTGACCTTGTGGACTGGCTGGAGGGCTATCTGGCCAGCCATGGAATCGCGGCGCACCGGTCGTGGAACGAGGACCGCACGAAGGCGGCGCTGTTCGCGCATGTCGGGCCGTGGGTCGAGGGCGCGGTGGTGCTGTCGGGCCATTCCGACGTGGTGCCGGTGGATGGGCAGGACTGGACATCGGACCCGTGGACGGTGACGGAGCGGGACGGGAGGCTTTACGGGCGCGGCACCTGCGACATGAAGGGGTTCGATGCGCTGGCGGTCTGGGCGCTGGTCGAGGCGCACAGCAAGGGCGTGAAGCGGCCGCTGCAGCTGGCGCTGTCTTACGACGAAGAGGTGGGCTGCACCGGCGCGCCGCCGATGATTGCGGCGATGCAGGGCGTGGTGCCGAAGGGCGAGGCGGTGGTGGTGGGCGAGCCGAGCCGCATGGCGCTGATCACGGGACACAAGGGCGGCACCGGGTTTCATGTGCATGTGAAGGGGTTCGAGGTACATTCGTCGCTGCTGTCCTATGGCGTGTCGGCGATCATGGAGGGCGCGCGGCTGATCCAGTGGGTGAACGACCAGAACGCGGCGATTCAGGCGCCGCAACCCTCGGCGGTGGCGGCGATGTTCGACCCTCCGTTCACCACGATGCATGTGGGAATGATCGAGGGCGGCACGGCGCATAACATCACGGCGGGCGATTGCCGGTTTGCGATCGAGATGCGGGTGGTGCCGGATGATGACGAGGCGGCGCGAATTGCGGCGGTCGAGACCGAGGCGGCGCGGCTTGATGCGAGCTTGAAGGCGAAGCGGCCGGAGGCGGGGGTTCACCTGGAAAAGTTCTTTGGTGTGCCTGCTTTGCGGCCCGAAGTTGACGGTGCGGCGGAGGCCTTGGTGCGGCGGTTGACGGGTAACAACGCGACGGGTGTGGTCAGCTATGGCACCGAGGCGGGGCAGTTTCAGGAGGCGGGGTATTCGGCGGTGGTCTGCGGGCCGGGCGACATCGCACAGGCGCATCAGGTGGACGAATTCATCGAGGTGAGCGAGTTTCAGGCGGGGCATGCGTTCATGCAGCGGCTGGTGGAGCATCTGGGGTGAGTTTTCCGATATCCGAGGCGACTGCGGTCCGGTTTCACGGGCCATTGCCTGATGCCTGCGACGTGGTGGTGATCGGCGGCGGCGTCACCGGGGTGATGACGGCGTGGTTTCTGGCCGCGCGGGGGCAGCGGGTAGTGATCTGCGAAAAGGGTCGGATTGCGGGGGAACAGTCCAGCCGGAACTGGGGCTGGATCCGGCAGCAGGGGCGCGATCCGGCGGAATTGCCGATCATGGTGGAAAGCCTGTCGATCTGGAAATCTCTGGCGGCGGAATTGGGCGATGGCCTTGGGTTTCGTCAGACCGGGGTGATGTATCTGGCGAACGGGAAGAAGGATCTGGCGGGGTTCGAGGACTGGTTGGTGCATGCCCGCGCGCACCAGTTGGACACGCGGATGCTGGGGCGCGGCGAGGTGCAGGCGATGGTCGGCGGGGTGGCCGACTGGCCGGGGGCGATTTTCACGCCATCGGACGGGCGGGCGGAGCCTTGGGTGGCGGTGCCGATGCTGGCCGAGGCTGCGGCGGCGCGTGGCGTGACCGTGGTGGAGGGGTGCGCGGTGCGGTCGCTGGATGTGGCGGCGGGGCGCGTGGCCGGGGTGGTGACGGAACGAGGGCGGATTTCCTGCGACCGGGTGGTGGTGGCGGCAGGGGCGTGGTCGCGGTTGTTTTTGGGCGCGCATGGGGTGCGTATACCGCAGCTTTCGGTGCTGGCCTCGGTTGCGTCGACGGAGCCAATGGCGGAGGTGTTTGCGGGCGGGGCGTGTGACAACCACTTTGCGTTTCGTCGGCGCGCGGATGGTGGCTATTCCATAGCACCGGGGGCGGAGCACGACTTCTTTGTGGGCCGTGATGCGTTCGCGAGCTTCGGGGCGTATCTGCCTGTGCTGAAAAAGGATTTCCGCTCGACCCATTTTCGCACTGCCGCTCCGGCAGGGTATCCTGATGGGTGGGGCACGCCGCGACGGTGGGACGGGGAAAGCCCGTTCGAGCGGGTGCGCGTGCTGAACCCCAAGCCCAACATGGCGACGCTGGGCCGGGTTCAGGATGCGTTTGCGGCGGCGTTTCCGGCGTTGGGGAGGCCGAAGTTGCGGCTGGCCTGGGCGGGGATGATCGACACGATGCCCGACGTGGTGCCGGTGGTCGACCACGGGCCGATTGCCGGGCTTACGATTGCAACGGGGATGAGCGGGCATGGCTTTGGCATCGGGCCGGGCATGGGGCGGGTGATCGCCGATCTGGTGCTGGGGCGGGCGGTGGGGCATGACCTGTCGCGGTTCCGGCTGTCGCGGTTCAGCGATGGCAGCCGCATCGCGCCGGGGCCCAGCCTGTAGCTTTACTTCGCGCGTCTGGCAGGCTACCCGTGCCGCCCTTTTGCGGAGCGTCCCATGACCAGTGTTGCCTGCGGTATCGACTTTGGCACTTCGAATTCGACGGTCGGGCTGGCGGACGCCGGCGGCGCGCGGCTGTTGGCGTTGGAAGAAGGGTCGGTCACGCTGCCCTCGGCGGTGTTCTGGCAGACCGAGGGCGCGCCGCCCCTGTTCGGGCGGGCGGCGGTTGCGGCCTATCTGGAGGGCGACGAGGGGCGGCTGATGCGCGGGCTGAAGTCCACGCTTGGGTCGGGGCTCATTCACGACAAGACGGCGGTCGGGGGCAGGGCGGTGTCGTTCCGCGAGGTGTTGGGGCGATTCATCGGGCATCTGCGCGCGGCACAGGTGGCGGCGGTGCCGGAGTTGGCCTCGGTGGTGCTTGGCCGCCCGGTGCATTTTGTGGACGATGATGCGGCGGCGGATGCGGCGGCAGAGGCGGTGCTGGCAGAGATTGCGCGGGAGTGCGGTTGGCGCGAGGTGGCGTTTCAGTATGAGCCGATCGCGGCGGCCTTGCATTACGAGCAGACTGCAGCGCGCGAGGAGTTGGTGCTGATCGTCGACATTGGCGGCGGCACCTCGGACGTGTCGGTGGTGCGGGTTGGGCCGGGGCGGGCGGGGTTGCCGGACCGGAGCGGTGACATCCTTGCGAATGACGGTATCCGGGCGGGCGGCACGGATTTCGACCGGCTTCTCAGCCTTGCCGAGGCAATGCCGCATCTGGGGTATCTGGCACCGACCAAGGGTGGCGGGACGATGCCGCGACATTATTTTCTGGATCTTGCGACGTGGCACCGGATCAACGCGCTTTACACGGCGCGGACGGCCAGTGATTTGAAGGCGCTGCGGCTGGTGGCGGAGCGGCCGGAACTGGTGGACCGGATGATGCGGGTGGTGGACGGGCGGCATGGTCACGCACTGGCGATGCGTGTGGAAGCGGCGAAGATCGCCCTGTCGGACGCCGAGGCCGCGCGGTTGCAGATGGCAGACTTGACCGGCGGGCCAAACCCGATGCTGCGGCGCGAGGGGTTCGAGGCGGCGGTAGAGGCGCCGATTGCGCGGATCGGGGCACTGTTGGCGCGGGTTCTTTCGGATGCTGGTGTCGGGGCGGAGGCGATCGGCACGGCGTTCCTGACGGGCGGGTCAAGCCAGTTGCCGATCTTGCGGGCGACGGTGCAGGCGGCGCTGCCGGGGGCAGAGATTGCCACGGGGGACATGCTTGGGTCGGTCGGGACCGGGCTTGCGCTGGAGGCGCGGCGGCGGTTCGGCTAGGGCTTGCGAAGCCCTGACATTCGTATCAGGCTTGGCTGCAAAGGAGACCAGCCATGCCACCGAAGAACCGATTTGCCGAACTTCTGCCCGAGATCACCGCCTGGCGCCGGGATTTCCACGAGCATCCGGAACTTTTGTTCGACGTGCAAAGAACGGCTGGCAAGGTGGCGGAATTATTGCGATCTTTCGGGTGTGACGAGGTGGTCGAAGGGATCGGCCGCACGGGCGTGGTGGGTGTGATCAACGGCAAGACGGATACAGCGGGCAAGGTCATCGGGCTGCGCGCGGACATGGACGCGTTGCCGATCATCGAGCAGACGGGGGTGCCCTATGCCTCGAAGACTCACGGCAAGATGCATGCGTGCGGGCACGACGGGCATACCGCGATGCTTCTGGGCGCGGCGAAGTATCTGGCGGAGACGCGGAACTTCGACGGCAAGGTGGTGCTGATCTTCCAACCCGCTGAGGAAGGCGGCGGCGGCGGGCGCGAGATGGTGGCCGATGGCATGATCACCCGCTGGGGCATTCAGGAAGTTTACGGGATGCACAACATGCCGGGGATTCCGGTCGGGCATTTCGCGATCCGGCCCGGGGCAATGATGGCGGCGGCGGACCAGTTCGACATCACGGTGACCGGGAAGGGCGGCCACGCCGCGAAACCGCATGACTGCGTGGATACGACGGTGGTGGCCGCGCATATCATCGTGGCGTTGCAGACCATCGCCAGCCGGAACGTAGACCCGCTGAAGCAGGTGGTGGTGTCGGTCTGCACGGTGCAGACGGATTCCACGGCGCACAACGTGATCCCGCAGGTGGTGAAGCTGAAGGGAACGGTGCGCACGATGGACGCCAAGGTGCAGGATTTCGTCGAGGCCCGCATCGCCCAGATCGTCGAAGGCACCGCGCTGGCGCTGGGGGCGCGGGCCGAGGTGAATTATGCGCGCGGCTATCCTGTGACGGTGAACGCGGCGGAAAATACGGGCTACGCGGCTGAGGTGGCGAAGGCCGTGTCGGGTGTGGTCGATACCGACACTCCGCCCCTGATGGGGGCCGAGGATTTCAGTTACATGCTGAACGAACGGCCCGGCGCCTATATCTTCCTTGGCAATGGCGACACGGCGATGGTGCATCATCCGGCCTACAACTTTGATGATAGCGCGATTCCCTTCGGATCAAGCTGGTATGCCGGGATGGCCGAGGCGCGGATGCCCGCTGCATGATCGGGTTCTGGCTGGTGGCAGCGATTGCGGCGCTGCATGTCTGGATTCTGGTGCTGGAAATGTTCCTTTGGGAAGGCCCGATCGCGCGGCGGGCGTTCGGCACATCTGAGGTGTTTGCGGCCAACACCAAGGTGATGGCGGCCAACCAAGGGCTTTACAACGGGTTCCTTGCGGCGGGGCTGGTCTGGGCTCTGATCCTTGGCCTGCCGGGCGAAGGGTGGCAGGAGGCGGTGTTCTTTCTGACCTGCGTGCTGGTGGCGGGGATTTATGGCGGGCAAACCGCCTCGCGCCGCATCCTTTATGTCCAGGCTTTGCCGGCGGCACTGGCGCTGGTGGCGGTGCTGACGGGGTTTTGAGAAAATCCCTTGGTGACGCGGTGGGTCGTGCTAGCCTTGGCCAAAACGGGGGGATCAGCCATGCACAAAAGCCCGCTTCAGGATGTGGCGCTGCGCGACATCAGCGTGACGGAACGGTTCTTTGAGGGTCTGGCGCGGGGGAGCGACCGGCCCCTGCTGATCGACGGACCAAGCGGGGTGGCCTTTACCGGGGCAGAGTTGCGCGAGCGGATCGCGCGGCTGGCAGGCGGGCTTGCGGCGCGGGGCATCGGGCCGGGGTCGGTGATCGCGCTGATGGCGCCGAACATGCCCGATTACGCGGTGGTGTTTCACGCGGTGGCCTATGCCGGGGCGACGCTGACCACGATCAACCCGACCTACACCGCGCCGGAGGTAGCACATCAGTTACGGGATTCGGGCGCGACCATGCTGATCACGATCCCCGCCTTCCTGCAGGTGGCAGAGGCGGGTGCGCAGGGCACGGATGTAGCCGAGATCGTGGTGATTGGCGGGGCTGAGGGTCGTGAAAGCGTCGAAGACCTGATGGGCGATCCGCTGGCGGCGCAGGTTGCCGTCGATCTGGACGCGCATGTGCAGGTGCTGCCCTATTCGTCGGGCACCACTGGCTTGCCGAAGGGCGTGATGCTGAGCCATCGCAACATGGTGGTGAACATAGATCAGGCGCTGGCGCTTCTGGATGTGCGCGAGGGGGAAACCTCGGTCGCGTTCCTGCCGTTTTTCCATATTTACGGAATGAATGTGCTGATGAACACGTTTGTCGCCCATGGCGCGGCGCTGGTCACCATGCCTCGGTTCGATCTTGAGGCGCTGCTTCGGCATATCCAGACGCACCGTGTGGAAAAGCTGTTGATCGCGCCGCCGGTGGCTATTGCGCTGGCCAAGCATCCGATGGTCGACCAGTTCGACCTGTCGTCGCTGCAGGTGGTGCTGTCGGCGGCGGCACCCTTGGGGGCGGATGTGTCCGAATCGCTGAGCCGGCGGATCGGGGCGAGCGTGATCCAGGGCTACGGGATGACCGAACTTAGCCCCTTGACCCATGCAGTGCCGCGCAACACGCCGCGCGCGGGGTCGGTCGGCATCACTGCGCCGAACACCGTCACCCGTATCGTCGACCCGATCTCCGGGCAGGACTGCGCACCGGGCGAGGAGGGCGAGGTCTGGGTCAAGGGGCCGCAGGTGATGATCGGTTATCACAACCGCCCCGACGCAACGGCGGCGATGATCGAGGATGGCTGGCTGAAGACCGGCGATCTGGGTGTGGTGGATGAGGAAGGCTATCTGTTCATCCGCGACCGGCTGAAGGAACTGATCAAGGTCAAGGGATTTCAGGTGGCCCCGGCCGAGGTCGAGACGCAGCTTCTGGGCGTGCCGGGGGTGGCGGATGCGGCGGTGATCGGGGTGCCGGATGACGAGGCGGGCGAGGTGCCGATGGCGTTCATCGTGCGCAGCCCCGGCTCTGAGGTGACCGAGGCCGAGATTTTGTCCGCGCTGGCAGGAAAGTTGGTGTCCTACAAGCTGCCGCGCAGTATGGTGTTCATTGATGCGGTGCCGAAATCGGCGTCGGGCAAGATATTGCGCAGGGTGCTGCGCGACCGGGTGAAAGCGGTCTGAGGCTGGAGGGCTGACGCCGGGGCGGCGAACCGCCGCGCCCTGCCGATAGCGGTTATCCTTTGCGGCCGCCGCGTGCTATGCTGTGCGCGGGAGTTCGGAGGGGTTCCGATGCTGACGCGCCGCATGTTTCACACACGGCTTCTGGCGACTGCGTCGCTGTTTGCGGTACCGGGAATTGCCTTGTCCGCGCCGACCGGGGCGTCGGTGTACGAGATCTGGCTGAACCGCCTGACATTCGGCGCATCGCCTTCGTCACGGGCCGCAATTGCAGCGATGGGGCGGGAAGTCTGGCTGGATGACCAGTTGGCCCGGAAGGTGTCGGACCCCGGCCTTGACGCTATGCTGTCTTCGGCGCGGCTGCGGATTGCGTTTGACGCGGGGCAGGTGGGTGGCCGCAAGTGGGAAGCGGTCGACCAACTGCGCCCACTGCGGTATCTGGATGCGCCAGCTGCCGATCTGGTTACACTCGCTGTCTATCGCGATGAGGTCAGTGTGCAATGGGTCGAACGGATCCGCCCGATGGAAGAGGTAATCGCCGCCAGCCTGATCCGCGCTGTCCATGCCGAGGCGCAACTGCGCGAGGTGATGACCCAGTTCTGGCACGAGCATTTCAGTGTGAACGCCGCCAAGAAGGCCGAGACCGCGGCGTTCTTCCCGCTCTATGATGCGGCGATGCGCAAGCACGCGCTTGGCAATTTCCGTGTGCTTCTTGGTGAGGTCGCACGGTCGCCGTCGATGCTGTATTTTCTGGACAACGATACCAACCGAGCGACACCGGCGAATGAGAACTTCGCACGGGAGTTGATGGAACTGCACACGCTTGGGGCGGAGAATTACCTCAACGACCGGTACAGCCGCTGGGACGAGGTGCCAGGAGCGACCGAAGGGCTTGCTGAGGGATATCTGGATCTTGACGTCTACGAGGTGGCGCGGGCCTTTACCGGCTGGTCAGTGGGGGATTGGCGCGATTTGAACGATGGGTCGCGCGCGCCCGAAACGGGTGAGGTTCATTTCATCGCGGCATGGCATGACCCCTATCAAAAGCGGGTGCTGGGGCGCGACTTCCCGCCCAACCGGGGGCCGATGGTTGATGGTGACGAGGTGTTGGACATCCTGGCGCGGCATCCGGGTACTGCCCGCCATGTCTGCCGCAAGATCGCCCGGCGGCTGTTGAGTGATGAACCGGAGGCGGGGCTGGTCGCGCGGCTGGCCGATGTGTTTCTGGCCGGTGCGGACGCGCCGGACCAGATTGCGCGGGTGGTCCGGGCGCTGGTCCTGTCGCCAGAGTTCGAGGCACCGCCAGCCAAGGTGCGCCGACCGTTCGAGGTGCTGGCGAGCCTTTACCGGGCAACGGGCGCCAAGGTGACAACGACGCAGATGCAGTACCGCGGGCTTTTGGCGCGGGCGGGGTGGTGGCAGCATCAGTATGTCCTGCCGACCGGCCACCCCGACCGCAACCCGCCGTGGACCGGGGCGGGGACGCTGAACCGGATCGTCGATCTGGTGATGGACGCGCATGAAGACTGGTTCGACGGAGCGACCGCCGACCTGGTCGCCGTGCTGCCCGGCGAGACGGCGGAGGGGTTCGTGAGGCGCCATGCAGGGGCGGTGGCGCCCGCTCGCGGCGGCGAGGTCGCCGCGGATGTATTGCGGCTGGCGGCGCATCGGTACGGAATGCCGATTGCGGGGTTGCCTGACGAGGAACGCCACACGCTGGCCACGCAGGCGATTGCCTTTGCAGCGCTGACCCCCGATTTCCTTTTGCGGTAGGAGCAAGCCGATGGCTCGACAGCCCGTTCTGGTGGTCATGTTCCTGCGCGGCGGCGCGGACGGGTTGTCGCTGGTTTCTCCGACCAGCGATCCCGACTTCATCGCGGCACGACCGCCAAGCCTGCGGGTGCTTCGCGAAGGCGACGGTGCCGGGCGGGTCATCTCGCAGGAGGTGGCCGACGTCGATTTTCGCTTTCATCCCAATGCGGGGGCTCTGGCCGACCTTTACGCCGCGGGCGATCTGACGCTGATACATGCGGCGGGGCTGACCGAGTCGACGCGCAGCCATTTCGATGCCGAGGCCAGGATCGAGCGCGGCCTTTTCGGGCCTGCGGTAGCGCCAGGCGATCCGTCGGGCTGGATCGGACGTTGGTTGCAAGCGGCGGCGCCGGGCGGACCGATGCCGGCGCTGGCGGTCGGGGCGGCAGCACCCACGTCGCTGCTGGGTGCCGGGGCGGCGGTGGCGGAGAACCTGACGGATCTTGTGTTGGCCGAAGGCAGCGGGCTGGCACCGGCGCTGCGGGCGCGGCTTTTGGCGGGATTTGGTGATCACGGGCCATTGGCGCGGCCGATTGCCGATCTGGTTGGGCTGTCGGAGATGGTGTCGGCGCGGCTGTGGTCGCAGACCGATGGGGCGCTGCGGCCATATGCGCCATCGGTGGCCTATCCCGAAAACAACCGCCTGTCGCAGCCCCTGATGACCGTCGCGCAGTCGATCAAGGAGGGGTTTGGCCTGCGGGTCGCCACGGTCGACGTGCCGGGATGGGATACGCATGCAGATCAGGAGGGCACCTTCCAGGGCCTGACAAGCGGACTTTGTGATGCGCTGATGGCGTTCTGGCGCGACCTTGGGTCCGCGCAACAGGACGTGTCGGTCGTGGTGATGAGCGAGTTTGGCCGACGACTTCGGTCGAACACGGCGGGCGGCACTGATCATGGGCGGGGCAACGTGATGATGGTGCTGGGGCCGCAGGCTCGTGGCGGGCGAATGGTCGGTCGCTGGCCGGGGTTGACCAACGAGGTACTGGACGAGGGGGCTGACCTTGCGGTGGTGACCGATTACCGCAGTGTTCTGTCTGAACTTTTGACCGGTCACATGGGCATGGCCAACGCCTCGGCGGTGTTTCCGGGGTTCGCAGCGCAACCGCTGGGCCTTTGGGGGTGACCGCAGTGCCGCGCGACAGCCTTGTGTGCGCTGGGTGATCGGGACTAGCCTGTCGCAACGGGCCCGCCTTTGTGCGGCGAAAGGGGACGATGGGAACCAGCAGACCGCCTGAGCACGTCGCGGCGCGGTCGGAGCGCATGGCGCATCTGGTCGTGGACCTGATGAACCAGCTGCTTGGCCTGCGTCCCGGAGAGACCGATGCCGGGGTGCAGGCTGTGATCGGGCGGTTGAGCCTTGCTTGCGGATTTGATCGCACGTTCGTCTTTCGGGTGCGCGCGGACGGCACGCATTACAACAGCCACGAATGGGTGGCCCCCGGAGTGGCGGCGCTGAAACCCGCGATGCAGCACATGGACCCAACGGAGCATCCGGGCTGGCACGCGGCGTTTCAGGCCGGCAAGACGGTCTGGGTGCCCGGCGCAAGCCTGCTGCCGCCCGACATGCCGGAACGAAGGTTTCTGGAGCGGATCGGCGTCGCCTCTACCCTGATGGTGCCATTGCGCGACGGCGAGCACCTGATCGGGGTGATCGGTTATGACAGCCAGTCGGGCGAACGCAGCCTGACCGAGGATGAACGCCTGCTTCTGACCTCGATCGGGCGCGCGATTGCGTCGGTCCAGATGCGCGCCGAGGCCGAGGCGGCCAGCGTTTCGGCGCGCGAGCATCTGGTGGCGACGTTGCAGGCGCTGCCCGATCTGGTGCTGGAACTGTCGGCGGATGGCACGCTGGTGGCCTGCCACAGCACCAACGCGACATGGCTTTCGGTGCTGATCCAGGCGGGCCTTGGCCGGCGGATGAACGATCTGTTGCCGCGCCCGCTGGTGTCGGCGCTGGCAGGGATGATGGCGGCGCCTGACACGGCCTCGGGCAGCCCACACCGCATCGGGTTCGAGATTGCGGGGCGGATGCTGTGGACGGACGTGTCGCTGGCCCCGCTGGGGCCTAAGGCGACCGGCTTTGTCGCGGTGATCCGCGACGTGTCGGCGGCGGTGACGGCGACCGAGATGGTATCTTACCGCGAGGGACAGTTTGCCGCTTTTTTCGAGATGTGCCCCCAGCCGATCCTGTTGAACGACTATGACACCGGCGAGGTGCTGGATGCCAACCGGGCGTTCAATGAGGTGTTCGGGCTTGATCCGGCAACGACACCGGGTCTGAACGTCAGACAGCTTTTGCCGCCCGACGTGGCCGGGGTGATTGAAACGGCGATTGCCGGGTTGAAGGCGCGACAGTCGTACGGGCCGATCCGGACGACCTTGCAGCGCAACAACGGCGCGCGATTTCCCGTGGTGCTGCGCGGGTTCATGAACGTCGAGCCGGGTGGGCGCAGGCTGGCATGGGCGCTGATCGAGGATGTGAGCGAGATCGACGCCAAGGAAATCGCGCTGCGGGCCGAGCAGGAGGCGCTGGAGGCAGCGCGCGCCCGGTTGGTGGCGGCGATCGAGGCGCTGGACGAAGGCTTTGCGGTGTTTGACGCCGAAGACCGGCTCGTCTTGTGGAACAGCCATTACGCCCGGGTGTTCGCGGGGATCGTCGACCTGATCGAGGTGGGCGCGCTTTATGACGACCTCTTGCGCGCCGCCATTGCGCGCGGCGTCTTTGGCGACACCGACGCGCGCGTAGCGGGAAATCTGCGGCGCCGGCTGGACCGCCAGTTGACCGACGACTGGGATGGCGAGGACCGGCTGGACGACGGGCGCATCATCTGGGTGCGGGAACGCGCGACCCCGGCGCGAGAGACGGTGGGGCTTTACCAGGACGTGACAGCCCGGCGTCGGGCGGACCGGCGGCTGCATCAGGTGATCGAGGGCGCGCGCGTCGGCACCTGGGAATTCCGCCATGAGGGCAGCACCATCGTCAACGACCGCTGGGCGGAAATCGTCGGGTACCGGGCTGACGAGATCAGCCCGATCGGGCAGGACGACTGGATCGCGATGATCCACCCCGACGATGCCCGCGCGATGATCGCCAAGGAAGCCGAGCTTTTCGCGCGCAAAGTGGGCACGGTGGAACACGAGATGCGGCTGCGGCACCGTGATGGCCACTGGGTCTGGGTGCTTTCGCGCGGGCAGGTGGTGGAGTGGAGCGCAGTCGGGCAGCCGCAGACCATCATTGGGGTGCATCTTGACATCTCGGCGGCAAAGGCGCTGGAGGCGGCGCTTGCGCGCGAACGCGATCTTCTGGCGCGGATCATGGAATCCTCGGTTTCCAGCATCATGGCGGTGGATGCGAAGGGCCGGGTGATCTTTGCCAATTCCGAAGCCGAGCGGTTTTTGGGAACCGCCGCGCGGCCAGGCGCCCCGGTCTGGCCGCGCGGGTTGGACATCACCGATCTGGACGGACAGCCGATTGCCGCCGAAGACCTGCCGGTGCAGCGGGTGCTGGCAGGCGCGGCGATGGTGCGGGATTTTCGCCATGCGATCAAGCGGGCAGACGGGCTGCGGCGGGTGGTCTCGGTCAATGCATTGCCGTTGTCGGCGCCGGGGACGGGGGCTGCGGTGGTCTGTTCATGGACAGACATCACCGACGCTGTGGAGGCGGAGGCCCGGCTACGCGCCGCGATGACCTCGGCAGAGGCGGCGAACCGGGCTAAGTCGCAGTTTCTGGCGACCATGAGCCATGAGATTCGCACTCCGCTGAACGGGGTCCTGGGGATGGCCTATGTGCTGGAAGGCAGGCTGGACGATCCGGTGCAGAACGACATGGTGCGGGTGATCCGGCAGTCCGGCGAGCATCTGTTGGGCGTGATCAACGATGTCCTTGACCTTGCGAAGATCGAGGCCGGGCGGTTGACGCTGGACCCTCGCCCGTTCCGTCCCGCAGACCTTGGCCCGATGATCGAGGCGGCGCATGGGCTGGCGGCGCAGGAAAAGGGCGTGGCGCTGACGCTGGATTGCATCGGTGATTGCAACGCATACCGGCTGGGCGACATGCAGCGCATCCGTCAGGTGCTGCACAACCTCATCGGCAACGCGGTGAAGTTCACAGATGCGGGCAGCGTGACGGTGCGGGTGGATTTTTCATCCCCGGACCGACTGGGAATCGAGGTCAGCGACACCGGCATCGGCATGACCCAAGGCGAACTTGCGCGGGTGTTCGATGAGTTCACCCAAGGCGACGGCGGCATCACGCGGCGCTATGGCGGCACCGGGCTTGGGCTGCCGATCGTGCGCCGGCTGGCGCAGATGATGGGTGGCAGCGTGACGCTGGAGGCGGAGCCGGGGCGTGGCCTGCGGGCGTTGGTCGATATCGCGGTGCCGCTGGTGGCGGGCGACGAGGCGGAGGCGGCGCAGCCCGCGCTGCCGGTCGTGCCGCCGATGATGGTGCTGGTCGCCGAAGACAATGCGACGAACCGGCTGATCCAGCAGACCATGCTTGGCGCCCTTGGGGTGCGGTGCCTGATCGTGGCCGACGGTGCCGAGGCGCTGGTGGCCTGTGCGGGAGGGGATTTCGACGCGCTGCTACTTGATATCGCGATGCCGGGGATGGACGGGGTGTCCACGCTGGCGGCGGTGCAGGCGCAGGCGCGCGCGACCGGACAGCGCTGCCCGCCGGCGATTGCGGTGACGGCCAATGCGATGACGCATCAGGTGGAGGAATACCTTGGGGCCGGGTTCGCGGGCTTTGTCGCCAAGCCGATCCGGCTGGACCGGCTGGCTGAGGCGTTGATTGCTTGCGCCGGGGCGCAGACCTAGCCGTCGAAGCGGGTGGCACCACGACGTTTTTCATCGACAGGCTGGGTCAGGATCGTCGCCTGATGCGCGCGTTGGTCGCAGTTCGCGCGGGGGCAGATGCGGCAGTTGATGCCGATCGGCACCATGCGCGCGCCGGCCACGCTGAAGGCTTCGGCATAGCCGATTTCGGCGGCATGGTCGATGGTGCAGCCCATCGCGACCGCCAGGCGATTGTCTTGGGCGTGCCGAATCCATGTCGGGCGGTCAACCGTGCGAGAGAATACGAAATACTGTGATTTGTCTGGCATCTCAACGAATTGCGGGACGATCTTGCCGGGTGTGCGGAAAGAGGTGTGGACATCGAGACGCGGGCAGGCGCCGCCGTATTCGGCAAGGTGGAAGTCGGTCGCGTTAAACCGCTTGGTGACGTTGCCGCCCTTGTCGATGCGCATGAAGAAGAATGGCACGCCCTGTGCGCCTTCACGTTGCAGAGTGGTGGCTCGGTGGCAGGCCTGCTCGAAGCTGACACCGAAGCGGGTAGCGATGTGGTCGAGATCGTATTTCGTGGCGCGGGCTTCGGCCAGAAAGGCATCGTAGGGCATCAGCACGGCTGCGGCGAAGTAGTTCGCCAGTTCCACCCGCAGCCGCGCCACGCCGCGCGGATCGGCGATGCCAGCGCGGGCGATCAGGGTGTCGAGAAGGTCGCGCTGTTCCAGAAGGCCGCACATGTGAACAAGCTGGAAGGTGCGGTTGGTGTGATCGAGCGCTTCGGACAGCAGAATCTCGCGCCGCGCCTCGTCATATTGGCGCAACGTGCCGGGCAGGTCTTCGACGCGGGCGAGGCGAACGGAAATGCCAAGCCCGTCGCGCAGGCGGCGTTTCAGGGCGACATAGACTTCGTCGCGCTCAATGGGGCTGGTCCAGAACGCCTCGGCCGCGTCTTCCAGATCGCGGAAGTGGTTGCGCTGGCGGCGAAAGACATTGTGAACGGCGGTTTCGGGGGTGGCGTTGATTGCGCGCACGTCGCCTTCGCCAAGGGACAGAAGCTGGTCGGTTGCGGCCTGCCAACTGCGATGGAGGCGCAGGAACGCGGCGGCAAGGTCGGGCGCATGGACAAGGGCCGCTCGCAATTGCGTAAGGTCGGGGCGGGCGTCGGCAAAGAGCGGGTCCTGCAGCGAGGCGCGCAGGTCGGCCAACTGGCCGGAGCCGTCTTCTTCGGCAATCTCGCGCCAGTCGACGCCGTAAGCCTCGAACAGTTTCAAGAGCACCTGAACCGAAACGGACCGTTCGTTGTTTTCCAGAAGGTTCACGTAGGACGGGCTGATCCCGAGCGCACGCGCCATTGCGCCCTGCGTCTCGTTGCGGTCCAGACGCAAGCGCCGCAGGTGCGGCCCGATGAAGGTTTTCTGCATACCGATGCACACATCCCTGCTTTGTCAACATTACAATATTACAGAAGTGGGCGTTTGTAAATTCTCGCGTTTACAGCGCGACGCGGTTTGCTTTTGCACATTGAGCGAATGGTGACAGGAGAGGCCAACGAACAAGGGAGGCCTGACATGCGCACCGGAACCAACCACCTTTTCATCCCTGGACCAACGAATGTGCCGGAGGACGTCCGCATGGCGATGAACGTCGCGATGCAGGATCAGCGTGGGCCGGAGTTCGGGGCGCTTACGCTTGGCATCCTGGCCGATCTTCGCCAAGTGTTCCGCACCACCACGGGGCAGGTCATGCTGTTTCCGGGGTCGGGGACCGGCGCTTGGGAAGCGGCGATCACCAACACACTGAACCCGGGCGACAGGGTGCTGATGGCGCGCCACGGCCAGTTCTCTACCCTCTGGGCGGAAATGGCGACGCGGCTTGGGCTGGTGGTCGATGTGATCGACGTGGCCTGGGGCGCGGGTGTGCCGGTGTCAGAGTTCATGCGGAGGTTGGCAGCGGACCGCAAGGGCGAGATCAAGGCGGTCTTCGTCACCCACAACGAAACTGCGACCGGCGTGACCAGCGATGTGGCCGCCGTGCGCCGGGTGCTGGACGACTGCTTCCATGACGCGCTGCTGTTTGTGGACGGCGTGTCGTCGGTAGGCTCCATCGACTTCCGGATGGATGACTGGGGCGTCGATCTGGCGGTCACGGGCAGCCAAAAGGGGCTGATGTGCCCGGCAGGGCTTGGCATCCTTGGCGTCAGCGAAAAGGCGATGGCAGCCTCCGAGAAATCGACGATGCGGCGCGCCTATTTCGAATTCCGCGACATGGGCGCAACCACGAAGACCGGATACTTCCCATACACTCCGCCGACGCAGATCCTGCACGGATTGCGCCGTGCGCTGGACCGGATCAACGCCGAGGGGCTGGACAACGTCATCGCCCGTCATGCCCGGCTTGCCGAAGGCGTGCGCCGTGGCGTGGCGGCCTGGGGTCTGATGACCTGCGCCGAACATCCGTCGCTTGCATCGAACACGGTGACCGCGATCCGCGTGCCGGACGGGGTGGATGCGCGCGAGGTGATCCGCATCGGGTATGAGCGTTACAACGCCTCCTTCGGGTCGGGGCTTGCGCGGCTGGCCGGCAAGGTATTCCGCATCGGCCACCTTGGTGACCTGAACGAAGGCATGTGCCTGACCGCGCTTTCGGTGGCGGAGATGGCGCTGGTCGAGGCGGGGGCGGATATCGAGTTCGGCTCGGGCGTTGCTGCGGCACAGGCTTGGTATGCGCAGGGCCGCATGGCGCAGGCCACCCTGCGCATGGCTGCTGAATAAAACATCAGGAACAGATAGATGAGCCATACTCTTCATCCGCTGCGCAAGCAGCGGCTTCAGCGGTCTGAACTTGCTGTTCCGGCTTCCAACCCCTCGATGATCGACAAGGCCGCCGACGGCCCCGCCGATTATGTGTTCCTTGATCTTGAGGATGCGGTGGCACCGCCGGAAAAGGAACAGGCGCGCAAAAACTGCATTCAGGCGCTGAATGACATCGACTGGGCCGCAAAGGGCAAGACCGTCTCGGTCCGGATCAACGGTCTTGATACCCATTACATGTACCGCGACGTGGTGGATGTGATGGAGCAGGCGGGAGCCCGTGTGCACACCCTGCTGGTGCCGAAGGTCGGGGTGCGCGACGACCTTTACATGGTTGAGGCGATGGTCAACCAGATCGAGCAGGCCAAGGGCTATGCCACGAAGGTGGGCCTCGAGGCGTTGATCGAAACTGCGCTTGGCATGGCGAATGTCGAAACCATTGCCCAGTTCGGCGGGCGGCTTGAGGCGCTGCATTTTGGCGTGGCGGACTATGCCGCTTCGATGCGCGCCCGAACGGTGAATATCGGTGGGTTGAACCCGATGTATCCCGGCGACCAGTGGCACGCCGCGATTTCCCGGATGGTCATTGCCTGCCGCGCCTACGGGTTGCGGGCGATTGACGGGCCGTTCGGTGACTTTTCCGATCCCGAGGGCTACCGCGATGGCGCGCGTCGGGCTGCGGCTTTGGGCTGCGAGGGGAAGTGGGCGATCCATCCGTCGCAGGTTGCCTTGGCCAACGAGGTGTTCAGCCCGACCGAGGCCGAGGTGAACAAGGCCCGCCGCATCATCGAGGAACTGAAACTGGCCGAGGCGCAGGGCAAGGGTGCCGCGAGCCTAGACGGCAAGATGATCGACGCGGCGTCGGAAAAGATGGCGCGGAACCTGTTGGCGGTGGCCGAGGCGATCGGCACGCGCTGAACGGGCAGGGTGGGCGATAGCGCCCCCCTTACATAAGGTTACGGGAGGAACCTCATGGACATCCACGAGTATCAGGCCAAGGAAATTCTGTCGCATTTTGGCGTGCCGGTGCCGCGCGGCGGGCTGGCCTACAGCCCGGAACAGGCGGGCTACCGCGCCCGCGAGCTAGGCGGCAGTGCTTGGGTGGTCAAGGCGCAGATCCATTCGGGTGGCCGGGGGGCGGCTGGGGGCGTGAAGCTGTGCCGCGACGAACACGAGGTCGCGGCCTTTGCAGCAACGCTTTTCGGCAAGCAGTTGGTGACCAAGCAGACGGATGCGAATGGCAAGGGCGTCTATCGCCTGTGGGTCGAAGCCGCCTCGGATATCGCCCGTGAGATGTATCTTGGCTTTGTCCTCGACCGCAAATCCGAGCGGATCATGATCGTAGCCTCAGCCCACGGCGGGATGGAGATCGAGGAGCTGGCGGAAACCGATCCCGACAGCCTGCGCCGCATGACGATCGACCCTGCCGTGGGCCTGAGCGAATTCCAGGCGCGCGAACTGGCGTTTCAGCTTGGCCTGAAAGGCGGCCAGATCGCCCAGATGGTCACGATCCTGAAAGCCTGCTACCGCGCCTACCGCGACCTTGACGCCGTGATGGTGGAGATCAACCCGCTTGTGATCACCGGCGCCGGTGACCTTGTAGCGCTTGATGCCAAAATGTCTTTTGACACCAACGCACTATTTCGTCGTCCTCAGGTCGCCGAACTGCGCGACCGCAGCCAGGAAGACCCGCGCGAGTCGACTGCTGGCGACCACGGACTGGCCTATGTCGGGCTGGAAGGCGACATCGGGTGCATCATCAACGGCGCGGGCCTTGCGATGGCGACGATGGACATGATCAAGCTGGCTGGGGGTGAGCCCGCCAACTTCCTCGACATCGGCGGGGGGGCTTCCCCTGACCGCGTGGTCCGTGCCTTCCGCACAGTGCTGGCCGACCGCAACGTCAGCGTCATCCTCGTGAACATCTTCGCCGGGATCAACCGCTGCGACTGGGTCGCCGAGGGTGTCGTGAAGGCGTATCAGGAGGTTGGTCTTACGATCCCGGTCGTTGTGCGCCTTGCTGGGACCAACGTCGAAGAGGGCAAACGGATCATCCAGTCGTCCGGTCTTCCTCTGATCTCTGCCGACACCCTCGCCGAGGCCGCCGCGAAAGCGGTCGCCGCAAAAGCCGCCTGAGGAGCAAATCATGGCCATCCTGATCACCGAAAAGACCCGCGTCATCGTGCAAGGCATGTCTGGCCGCATCGGTGCCTTTCACGCCGCCGACATGATCAAGCACGGCACCAATGTCGTGGGCGGCGTGACACCGGGGCGGGGCGGAGAGTTCCATCTTGAGCGCCCGCTGTTCAACACGGTGCGCGAGGCGGTCGAGGCGACGGGCGCTGAAGCCTCGCTGGTCTTCGTGCCGCCGCCCTTCGCCGCCGACGCGATCATGGAGGCGGCGGACGCAGGCATCCGCACCGCGGTTTGCGTCACCGACGGCATTCCGTCCCAGGACATGATGAAAGTGAAGCGCTTCCTGAAACGCTACCCGGAAGAGCGGAAGATGCGTCTTGTCGGCCCGAACTGCGCTGGCATCATCTCGCCCGGACGCGGCTTCATGGGAATCATGCCGCCGCACATTTACATGCCCGGGCGCGTCGGCATCGTCGGCCGCTCTGGTACCCTTGGGTATGAGGCGGCAAGCCAGATGAAGGCGCTGGGGATCGGGGTTTCGACATCCGTCGGTATCGGCGGTGATCCGATAAACGGAAGTAGTTTCAAGGATATTCTGGCGCTTTTTGAAGCTGATCCGGAAACCGACGCTGTGATGATGATTGGCGAGATCGGTGGCCCGCAAGAAGCCGAAGCAGCGGCTTTTGCCCGCGATCACATGACCAAGCCGGTGGTGGCCTACATCGCTGGTCTGTCGGCGCCGAAGGGGCGCAAGATGGGCCATGCCGGTGCGATCATCAGTGCTTTTGGCGAAAGCGCGCAGGAAAAGGTGGAGATCCTCGAGGCTGCGGGGATTACCGTCGCCCCGAACCCGAGTGCGATGGGCGAGACGATGGCCCGCGTGCTTGGCAAGCGTCAGGCGGCCTGAACCGCCCGGGCCAGTGCGCAGAACTGCTCCAACCCGATCTCCTCGGCCCGCGCGGTCGGGGGGATACCCACGCTTTCAAGCATAGTCTCGATCCCCGGCCCCATGCCTTTCAGGCTGGACCGGAGCATCTTGCGCCGCTGGTTGAAGGCCATCGCAGTTATGCGCTGCAACACACTGAAATCGCATGGAAATCGTGGCTCTGGCAGGGCGGTCAGATGGACTACGGCCGAATGCACTTTGGGTGCCGGGGTAAAGGCTTCGGGCGGCAGCGTCATGACGATGGCGGCATTGCAGCGCCACTGCGCCAGGAGCGCCAACCGCCCGTAATGGTCGCCCTTTGGCTTGGCCACGATCCGTTCGGCCACTTCCTTTTGAAACATCAGCGTCAGGCTTGACCAGTAGGGCGGCCAGACCGGTGGCGACAGCCAGCGGATCAGAAGTTCGGTCCCGACATTGTAGGGCAGGTTCGCCACCACCTTGATCGGCGGGGTCAGGTGGGCGAGCACGTCAACCTCCAGCGCGTCGCCCAGCACCACCTCAAGCCGCCCGGGATAGGCCGAAGCGATCTCTTGCAAGGCGGGCATGCAGCGCGCGTCCTTTTCCACAGCCAGAACCCGACGCGCGCCTTCGGCCAGAAGGCCGCGCGTCAGGCCGCCCGGACCGGGCCCAACCTCAAGCACGTCACACCCCGACAGGTCGCCGGCAGAGCGGGCGATCTTTGCCGTGAGGTTCAAATCCAGAAGAAAGTTCTGCCCAAGCTGGCGTTTGGCCACCAGATCATGCGTCCGGATCACCTCGCGCAGTGGTGGCAGACCGTCGATCGTTCCCAAAAGAAGCCCCTTGCTGTTCTCACACATACTTGGGGGTACGACGGCTTGCCCCCGGTCCGGCCTTACCGCCGTGCTGACATGTCCCGCGCCATCCGCAACGCCGCCACAAGGCTTGTCGCATCCGCCACGCCGCGCCCAGCGATGTCGTAGGCGGTGCCGTGATCGGGCGAGGTGCGCACGAAGGGAAGGCCAAGCGTGACGTTCACGCCACCGGCAAAATCTATCGTCTTGATCGGGATCAGCGCCTGATCGTGGTAGGCGCAGATCGCCGCGTCATAGGTCTTGCGCGCCGCGGCATGAAACATCGTATCGGCCGACAGGGGGCCGCGAATGGCGATGCCTTCGGAGGCCAGTCGCGCCACTAGCGGGGCCATCCAATCGACTTCCTCGCGCCCCATCGCGCCGCCTTCGCCGGCGTGGGGGTTCAGGCCCGCCACCGCAAGGCGCGGCGCGGCGATCCCGAAATCCCGGATCAGCCCGGCGTGAGTGATACGGATCGTCTGTTCCAGAAGCTTGGGCGTCAGCGCCTTGGGCACGTCGCTCAGGGCAATGTGGATCGTCGCAGGCACCACCCGCAATTCCGGGCAGGCCAGCATCATCACCACGCGGTCGACCCCGGCAAGGTGCGCCAGAAACTCGGTATGGCCGGGAAAGGCGAAACCTGCGCCATCCTTCAGCGCCTTCTTGTGGATCGGCGCGGTGCAGACTGCTGCTGCCTCGCCTGCCATAACCAGTGCCACGGCGCGAGCGATTACGTCGATCACACCGGCGGCGTTGGCGGGGTCGGGCTGGCCGGGCAGGGCGGGGGCGGCACAGTCGTGGCGCAGCACCCGCATCACCCCGCGCGGGCTGATGTCGGCAAGGTCAGCGACCTCGAGCCATGCTGCACCTTGAGGCAGGTGGCGGGGGTCGCCAAGCCAGACGAAGTCTTCGCCTGCAAGGCGGGCCTTAACCGCGATTTCCGGGCCGATGCCGGACGGATCGCCCGACGTGAGGAGAACGGGCTTGCGGCTCACGGTTCGCGGATGATCGCGGCCGAGCGCAGTTCCTGCAGGTAGCCTTCGGCCAGACCCTCCAGTTTCTGGTTGATCACCCGTTCCTTGATCTGATCACGGGTCGGCGGGGTTTCCTGCGTCGCTTCGCGGCCGCACAGCATGAGGAACCGGCGGAACCCCGATCGCGTCAGCGCAACCGATACCTCGCCGGGGTCAAGCCGCGCCAGTTCCAGCGCCACATCGCCCGGAACCTGAGACATTGGCAGTTTCGATACGGTCAGCCGGTCCTCGGGCAAACCCTTGGCCTGTCCGTAGAGGTCTTTGCAGCCATCAACTTCGGCGCGCAGCCGGGCGATTTCGGCGGGGTCGTTGGGGATCAGGAAATCGGCGTATTCCACCGTCACAGCAATCGGTTCGGCGGCGGTGTCACGCGCCACGTCGCGCAACTGAAAAAGCACGACCGCACCCGGCACTTGAACCGGGTCGGACACCTCGCCCGGTCCGAGGGCGAGGACCGCCTGACCAATGGCGACCGGCAGGTTCGCCAGCGGCACCCAATCAAGCCGTCCGCCATTGGCGGCGGTCGGGGCAGCTGAATACTGGCTGGCGGCGGCGGCAAAGTCGCCTTCGCTTTTGATCTCTTGCGAGAGCTGGTTGGCAAGCTCCAGCGCCGCAGCCTCGTTGCCGGGTTCCAGCGGGATTACCAGTTCTGACGCCAATATCCTGAGAGCACGGGGCCGGGCCGAGGCTTCCAGCGCGCGGTCGACATCGGCTTCGCTGACGGGCACCTGGCCGATGAACCGCGCCCGCACGGCATCGCGCCACAGAAGGCCAGCCACCACGAAATCACGATAGGTCTCGGCCGAGATGCCGACCTTTTCCAGTTCGGCAATCAGACCTTCGGTGGTCAGCTGGGCACGGGAAGCGAATTCTTCCATCCCGGTCTTGATCTGCTCGTCGGTCAGTTTCAGGCCCAGGCGTTCGGATTCCGACTGGCGCAGACGGTCTTCGGTGAGCGCCTTCAGCGCCTCTTCCTCGAGATTTCCGGGCGCACGCAGCACCTCAAGAAACTTCTTGCGCTGCTCCACCTCGTATTCGGTGATCACCCGGTCGTTGACGTAAAGGCGCGGTTTGAACAGGTCTTGCGCCAAGCCCGGCACGGCCAGAATTGCCCCCAGGGCAACCCCTGCCATCTGCCGTTTCAGAAAGGTGAATACCATTGCCTCAGCCGCTCTTTGTCTTGGTTTGCGTCCGCGCGCACGCCTTTGGTCACCGTCGGCAGGTGCGCGCCGGGCCTGCCTTGACCCCACCGCCGAACCCCACCAGATCGACCGCGAAGTCGAAACTCGTTGTCGGCGTCACATTAGTCGAGGACGTGAACCGACGCGAGAGGGAAACATCAAGCCGCACGCATTCGTTCAGGAACTCCAGACCCATGCCTGCCAAGGTGCCTTCATCGGCAACGAAATCATAGCGACTCGACAGCTTGGCGGTCCAGTTCGGGGTCAGTTTCCTGCGGACATTGAAGCTGAACTCTTCGGTCGCTTCGGGGCGGTTTTCCAGGGGATCGGCGACCGCCCACACCATGCTTGACGACAGCCATGTCTTGGGGCGATTCAATGTCAGCCGCGCCTCGCCCTTGGTCAGGTCGAGATCATCGTCAAGGACCAGGCGCCCGGTCATGGCAAAGCCGTAGGCCATTTCGAAATTGACTGCCGCCAGCCAGTCGGACCGGCGGCCATCAAGCCCCGAGCCGGTGCTGAACTGGCCAAGGTCGCTGCTGCGATACACGCGGCCAAGCGTGGCTCCCATCGACCAGCCGGCCGGGTCATGGCGGGTCCAGGTGATCCCCAGATTGGCGCGCGGGCCGCGTTCCACCGCGTCAGAGCCCGGAAACCGGTTCAGCGCGAAGAGGTTGCCTTCGTCGAATTCCACCAGCGCGGAATCCTCATTCGGCAGGGTTTCTTCGTCGGATGAGGCCCAAATCACCTGCATGACTGGTTCGATCACCTGCGTCACGCCGCCCTTGCCGGCCTTTACCAAAGGCCAGCGCAGTTCGACCCCCGCGTTGCCATGCGTGCGGGTGGATTGGCCCGCATAGGTGGCATCCTGGCCGATGGAGTAGGCGTCAGCGGTCAGATCGCCCAGCACCGTGGCCTCGACCCCGATCGGCAACAGCACGCTGCGGCGCCAGTCCACCCGGACGGAGATGCGCCCGACGTCGCGCCCATCCGGGATCGCGTCGCTGTCCGGCCCGTCAAACGGATCTGTCGAGGTACGCCAGTGGTTGTGGGTCTGCAACCGCAGCCCGCCTTCGCCGCCAAGCGGGCCAAGCGAAAAGCGGCGGTTAAAGGTCAGGTCGGCCACAACCGAGGGCAAAGTGGTGTTGTCTTCATCATCGCGCAAGCTTTGAAAGCTTATGATGCGGGCCGAGATGTGTTCGTTGCGCCGCGTGCGCCGGGCCTCGATGCGGCTGTCCAGCCGGTCGGCGTCGAGAATGCCGTAATCCAGCAGATAGGACGGGTCGGTCACCGTCTGGCCCTTCAAGGTCAGAATGAAATCCGCAGGCAGCGAGAAGGCACCGGTTGCGAACAGGTAACCGCGCGCCTCGCCGGGGAGGATTTCGTCACGCGCAAGACCGCCGTTCAACTCCAGCGTTCCGGTCGCGAAAGCCTGACGGTAGCGCAGGTCCAACGCCCTTGAGCCCTTGGTCGACACGAAAGGCGTCAGGGTCAGGTCGGCCGTCCGGCCAAGCGTGATGAAGTAGGGAAACTTCAACCCCGACCCAAGGTCGGAGGTTGTGCGCACCGAAGGCCGCAGGAACCCCGGGGTCCGGGTCAGGGTCGGATCAGGCATCCGCAGGCGCGGGATGTAGAACACCGGAACCCCCCCAAAGCGGAGTTGGGCATGATCGAAGTAGATCTGACGCTCGACCTCGTCATGTACCACACGCTTGGCGCGGATTTCCCAAAGCGGCGTGGAACTCCCCTCGCAGACCTTGCAGGACGAGGCAACTGCCCTGTCAAGCGCGGTATATCGCCCGGCCACCCGCAACATCCGGTTTGCGGCCAGCTGCACCTGCCGGTCAAGGACCAGCCGCGCGCTTGTCAGGATGCCTTCGGTAAGATCTGCCGAAAGGTCAGCGGCTGAGGCAAGGATCAGGATGTCGCCGGCTTCGTTGGTCAGTTCGATCGGGCCGACGATATCAAGCCGATCGCCAACCTGGTCATAAACGATACGTTCGGCTCGCAACCGCCTGCCGCCATACAGAATTTCGACATTTCCTGTGGCAATCAGGCGGGTATCTCCGGTGATTTCGAGACTGTCTGACACCAGCGTTGCCTGATCTTGGGCAAGGGCGGGCAGGGCCAGAGACAGAGCCAGAGACAGAGACAGAGACAGGGCCAACGTCAGCGTCAGCGTTTGGAAACGCGCGGTCAGAAGGCGGCGCATCAGCCATCCTCCAGATGCAGCAAAAGACCAAGCGCCATCAGCACCGCTGCCACGGGCGGGCTCCATGCCGCGATAGAAATGGGGATTTGCCCTGTATCACCAAGGGCTTGCGCGAAGTTTCTGAGGAAGAAGATGGCAAAGCCCGTCAACATGGCATAAAGCACCATCTGCCCGGTGCCCCCGAACCGCGTATGGCGCATGGTGAAGCCCGCAGCAACCAACACCATCGCGGCCATCAAGAGCGGCTGGGCCAGTTCCATCTGAAACCACAGCCGGTAGGCGCGGGCAGAAAAGCCGGCGCGCTCCAGCCCAGCGATATAGGCGGGCAGGTCCCAGAACGCGATGGCCGAGGGCGTGCCAAAGCTGTCACGGATGCTTTCGGCGGTCAGGTCCGAGGGCAGGGAGATCTCTGTCGTCCGGCTCGCGGTCTGTTCTGGGTTGGTGGTGGTCAGATCCCATTGCTTCGCGCCGTCCAGCACCCAGGCACCTGCCTTCAGCGTCGCCGTCTTGGCCTCGATCCTGGCCGAGGGCAGGCCGGTGGCGTCAAAGCGCAGGAAGGTTACGCCAAAAAGCTCGGTGCCATCAGGGTTTGACCGTGCGGCCCGAATCACGATCTGGCCATCCCCGCCGCCCTGTCGCAGCCAAAGCCCGGTGTCCGAAACCGAAAGTACCGACCCGCCGCCTTGCGACAGCCTGGCGCGCGCCACGTCATACTGCTTCGAGGTGGCGGCAACGATGGGGTTGAACACCGCGACCGTCACCAGCCCCAGCGCCACGGCCACGACCAGCGGTGTCAGCAGGAAGCGCAGTCCCGACTGTCCGGCCGCACGCACCACCACCAGTTCCGACGACCGCGCGAGCCCGAGGAACATGGCGATCGACCCGATGATCACTATCAAGGGCAGAACCCGATACAGCGTCTCGGGCACGTTCATCAGCGATAGCCCCATCGCCTGGCTGAGCCCGATGCCCGCGCCGGAGAAGCGGCGCAACTGTTCGATCATGTCGATCAGCATCAGGATGCCGAAGAAGATCAGAAAAACGCGTGCAACTGTCCAGAAAAACCGCCGTGCGATGTATATACCTAGCGTCATGACAGCGACTCTCGCCGGTGTCTGGGCCGCTGTGCTTGCCACAACAGCACAACGGCCACGAAGAGGCCCGAGATCGGCGCAAGATAGGTCAGGGGCCATGCCCGCGCCGACTGCATCGCCACGCCGCCGGCCCAGGTGTTGACCATCTGCATGAGGATGAGCAGCACCACCGCAAGGGCCATCTGGCGCCAGAGGCCAAAGCGGGAAAAGCCGCCCAGCAGGAGCGCCGCGATCCCGACAAGGGGGGCTGCGACCGCAAGCATCGGGCCGGAAAAGCGGTTATGCCCTTCTTGCAGGAATTGCGCCTGATTTCCGCCTGTTGCCTGCATGAGTTCATCAGTCGGGCGCAGCAGGTTTGCAGTGGATAACTCGTCCAGCGTCAGCCCGCCAGGCCCACCAGACTTGACCAGTCCCGACAGGTCCAGGGTGAAATCGGCAAAGCGGGTCACCGACATGCGCCTATCCTTGCGGGTCAGCGATTGTGCCGCGCCGTCAAACATCAACAGCTTTGGCGCTGTGTCGCCTTGCACCAGAAGGGCGCGTCGCGCGGTGTATGTGACACGCGCTTCCTGCCCGCGCTCGTCGGCCAGAAAGAGGTCGATCAGCTCACCTTGTGTATTTACTTCGCGTATATACATGGTAATTCCTGACGAAGGATGCATGAATTGGCCCGCTGTCAGGAAGCGCGACGTAATATTCTGGGAAATCTCGGCGCTCCGCTCGCTCAGGATGCGTTGGCTGGCAGGCACCAGCACATGTACCAGCACCAATTGCGCGCCCATTACGATCAGACCGAAGTACAGCACTGGCCGCGCCAGCCGGAAGGCGGAAAAGCCGGTCGCCTGCATGACAACGAGTTCGCTTTCCTGCATCAGCCGGTTGATCACGTACACTGTCGCGGCAAAGGCCGAAACCGGCAGCACCAGCCGGATTACGTTCGGCAGCGTAAGGACTGAAAACTCTAGGAAAACCAGTGCCGACTGGCCGTCGCCGATCAATTGGTCAAACAGGCCCACCGCCCGGTTGACCCAGTAGACCGCGACCAGCACAAGCGAGAAGAAGCCGAAAAGCTGCAGCAGCTGTGACAGCAAATATCGGTCGAATTTTGACACGCTCGGCCTGTTTCCCACTACATGTTGCGATGACCCTAGCGGAAATACCGGGCGGCGAAAACTCATATCTGGTCAATCATGGCGCCGGATTGTAGCGTTCCGGCAATGCTTCGCCGACCCAACCTCTGAAGGTGAGAAACCCATGTCCCAGCCCCTGCCGATCCAGTTCCGCGCCACCGACCTTGAGGCGCTGGCCACCCAGACCGGCCGCATCGCGGTGTTTGCCGAACCGGGAGTGGCGCTGTCGCCGGGTATCCGTCGGCTTGACCGGCTGATGAAGGGCGCGCTGGCACGGGCCACTGCGGCAGAAGCCTTTGCCAAGGCAAAACCGGGTGACGCGATTGATCTGGCGTATCCGGCGGGGCTTGCTGCCGACGCTGTGCAACTCGTCCGACTGCCGAAGCGCACCGATGCGGCCACTGCCCGCAAAGCCGGGGCCGCGATCGGGCGCAGCCACGGCACGGCGGCAACGCTGATCCTGGCTGAAAGCCACCCGCGTGCCGCCGACATCGCCTTTGGCTTTGCGATGCGCGCCTATGACTTCACGGCGCACAAGAGCGGCGAGCAGAAGGTGCCCGGCCCGGTCGCGATGATGACCGCAGATCCCGAGGCGACCGCGCGCGAGGCAAGCCCGATGGCCGCTGTGGCGGAGGGCGTTTTCTTCACCCGTGATCTGGTAAATGAGCCTGCCAACATTCTGACAACGCACGATTTTGCGGCCCGCCTTGCCGCGATGCACGAGCTTGGCCTTGAGGTGGAGATCCTTGAGGAGCCTGAGCTTATGAAGCTTGGCATGAACGCGCTTCTAGGCGTGGGCATGGGATCGGAAAGCCCCTCTAAGGTCGTGGTGATGCAGTGGAAGGGCGGCAAGAAGGGCGATGCGCCGTTCGCGCTGGTCGGTAAGGGCGTGGTGTTCGACACCGGCGGCATCTCGATCAAGCCTGCCGCTGGCATGGAAGACATGACGATGGACATGGGCGGGGCGGGGGTCGTCGCCGGGGTGATGCGCACGCTGGCGATGCGCAAGGCCAAGGCGAACGTTGTGGGTCTGGTCGGGTTGGTGGAGAATATGCCTGACGGGCGTGCACAGCGGCCGGGTGACGTGGTGCGTTCGATGAAGGGCGACACGATCGAGGTGATCAACACCGATGCCGAAGGGCGGCTCGTGCTGGCCGACGTGCTTTGGTACGCGCAAGAGCGGTTCAAGCCGACCGGGATGATCAACCTCGCGACGCTGACCGGTGCGATCATCGTCGCGCTAGGCCATGAAAACACTGGCGTATTCTCGAATAACGATGAGCTGTGCAATGCCTTCCTCAAGGCCTGCGCAGCCGAGGGCGAGGGCGCCTGGCGGATGCCGATGGGCGAGGCTTACGATGCCAAGCTGAAGTCGCGGATCGCCGACATGGTCAATTCCTGCGGGCGTGATGGCGGTGCGGTGACGGCGGCGCAGTTTCTGGCGCGCTTCGTCAAGCCCGAGACGCCGTGGTGCCATCTGGACATTGCCGGGACCGCGTTGGTCAAGGCAGATACCGCGCTTGCGCCCAAGGGCGCGACCGGTTGGGGTGTCATGGCGCTGGACCGGCTGATCCGCGACCGGTTCGAGAAGGGCTGAGCGAGGCGGCACGGGGCGGGGCTATGGCCTTGGTAATGTTCTACCAGCTGACCGCCTCGACGGCCGCGGAGACGCTGGCCTTGCTGTTGCCGCGTGCGCTGCAGCAGGGTTGGCGCGTGATGGTGCGAGGCACCGACCCCGTGGCGCTGGACAGGCTGGACGAAAAGCTGTGGCTGGGGCCAGAGGACGGGTTTCTGCCGCATGGTCGGGAAGGTGGGCCGCAGGATGCCGACCAACCGGTGCTGATCGGGCAGGGGCCAGCCGTCAACAGGGCCGACGCGCTGGCCCTGATCGACGGGGCCGAGGCGACCGAAGCCGAGATTTCGCAAATGCAGAGGGTCTGGCTACTCTTTGAAAAGGCTGACGAAAACCGTCTTGCGGATGCCCGCGCGAGATGGAAGGCGCTGAGCGCCGCCGGGGTGGCGGCGCAGTATTGGTCGGACGAGGATGGCAGATGGGTTAAAAAGGCTGAAAATCAGCCGGTTAAGCCATGATCTTACTGTCGCAGGACCATCCGGTTCCCAGCGATTTCCAGCCGGAACTGCCCCAGATAATCCATCCCCAGAAGCGAGCCCTTCATGTCGCCGTCCGTGACGAAGGCGGTGAAGGACTCATTTCGGAAGGGGCCAAGTTCCACGACTGGCAGATCAACCCGGGCGGTACGCACGACGCCATTCGCCGTTGCCGCCTCGCCGGTGAAAAGCAGGCTTTCGGGGTCGATGCCTACAGACTGCGCATCGTCGCGGCTGAGCACCATGTTGGTGGCGCCGGTGTCGGCCATGAAGACGATCGGCGTGCCGTTGATCTGCAGGGTCAGGTAATAGTGCCCGTCTGCGGCGCGCGGAACCTCGATCTCGCCGCCGGCACTGACCATCTGGCTTGGCATGATGTCCGTGCGCACATCCGACCACAGCCCGTAGCCCGCCATCACCGCCACGAAGATCAGCCCCCAGGCGGTGGCCATGCGCAGCGCCTGACCCATGCGCTGGCGAAACTCCACCAGCAGCCAGCCGCCCAAGGCGACCATGATGATCGCCAGATACGTCACGCGGGCCAAGGTGTCGCCGTCCATGTCGCCTCCGTTTCATGGGATATGGGGCAGGGGTGTCAGCCGATCAATCCGGTGCCGCGCACACCGTCGATCACGAATTGCACTGACAGGGCTGCCAGCAGCATCCCCAGAAGCCGGGTGATCACGATTACCCCGGTGCGGCCGAGCATCCGCTCCAGCGGCGGCGAGGCGAGGAGGAAGGCGTAGGTAACGGCCATCATGCCAAGCATCAGGCCGAGCACCGCGACGGTGCCGCCCCAGCCGGGGCCAGCCTGACCGACCAGCAGGATGACCGAGGCAATCGCGCCCGGCCCGGCAATCAGGGGGGTGGCAAGCGGGAACACCGAGGGGTCGTGGTCGGGTTCGGCCTGCTGCCCTTCGCGGCGTTGGGTGCGGCGTTCGAACAACATGTCGAGCGCGGTCAGGAACAGAAGGATGCCGCCTGCGATGCGGAAGGCGGGCATCGAAATGCCGATGAATTCAAGGATCGCCTCGCCGGCCAATCCAAACAGGAGGAGTAGCGCGGATGCGATGATGCAGGCGCGCAGGGCCATTGCCTTGCGGCGTTCCGAACTCATCCCCCGCGTCAGGGCGATGAACAGCGGCACCAGACCAGGCGGGTCGATCACGACGAAAAGCGTCGCGAAGGCGGTGATCAGGAAGGCGGTTTCAGGCATCGTCCCTCGCGCGGTTTTCCCTTGCTACCGCGCGGGGAGCGGTTTGGGAAGCGCGCTGTCAGGCGGCGCTTTCCAACTTTTCCTGAGCGGAGAGCCACATCGCCTCGGCCTTGTCGAGCGCTTGCATCACTTCCGCATACTTGGCGTTCCAGGTTGCCAGCTCGCCCTTGCGGACATCTTCATAAAGCTCTGGATCCGCCAGCTTTTTTGCCAGTTTGTCGCGCATGTCGTTCAGCTTTGCCAGCCGCTCTTCGCATTTGCGAACCTCAGCTTTGAGGGCCAACACCTCGTCTCGGCTGGCCTTTTTCGGCTTTTCTACCACCTTTGCCGGCTTGGCGTCTTCGTCGCCCGACAGAAGCTGACGGCGGTAGGCATCGAGATCTTCGGTGTAGGGCGTGACCGCACCGCCCTTGACCAGCCACAGCCGGTCGGCCACGAGGGACAGCAGGTGCATGTCATGGCTGACAAGGATCACAGCGCCGGAATATTCGGTCAGCGCCTCGACCAGCGCCTCGCGGCTTTCCATATCGAGGTGGTTGGTCGGTTCATCAAGGATCAGCAGGTGCGGCGCGTCGATGGTGGCCAACAAGAGCGACAGTCGCGCCTTTTGCCCGCCAGACAGCCGCCCGACCGCGGTTTCCGCCTGATCGGCCATCAGGCCAAAGCCAGCCAGCCGTGCGCGCAACCGCGCCTGGCCCTCGGCCGGGCGCAGGCGCATGATGTGTTGCAGGGGCGTTTCGTCGATATGCAGTTCGTCCACTTGATGCTGGGCGAAATAGCCGATGCGCAGCTTTGACGACCGGGTGATCTTGCCTTCGGAGGCTTGAAGTTTGCCCGCCAACAGCTTGGAAAGGGTAGACTTTCCTTCGCCATTGCGACCCAGAAGCGCGATCCGGTCGTCTTGGTCGATGCGCAGGGACAATTTTTTCAACACTGGCGGCCCGCCATAGCCGACCGCGGCACCGTCCATGTTGATGATCGGCGGCGACAGTTCTTCCGGGGCAGGGAAGGTGAAGACCACCTTCTTGGCATCCTCTGGCGCGGTGATCGTCACCATCTTTTCCAGCATCTTCACGCGGCTTTGGGCCTGCACCGCTTTCGAGGCCTTAGCCTTGAACCGGTCAACGAAGGATTGCAGGTGCGCGCGCCGGGCCTCCTGCTTTTTCGCTTCGGCCTGCAGGACGGCGCGGCGTTCGGCCATCTGGCGGGCGAACTGGTCGTAAGGGCCGGTCCAGTAGGTGAGCTTCTTTTCGTCCAGATGCAGGATGCCGCTGACGGCGCGGTTCAGAAGGCCGCGGTCGTGGCTGATGATCAGGACGGTGTGGGGATATTTCTGCAGGTAGCTTTCCAGCCAGAGCGCGCCTTCGAGATCGAGGTAGTTGGTCGGTTCGTCGAGAAGAAGGTAATCGGGCTGGGCGAAAAGGACGCCCGCAAGGGCAACGCGCATCCGCCAACCGCCTGAAAACGCTGAACAAGGCATCAGTTGCTGGGCAGCGTCGAAGCCAAGGCCTTTCAGAATGCTGGAGGCGCGGCCCTCGGCGGACCATGCGTCGATGTCGGCAAGGCGGGACTGCACTTCGGCAATCCGGTGCGGGTCGGTCGCGGTTTCCGCCTCGGCCAGCAGGGCGGCGCGTTCGGTATCGGCGGAAAGCACCGTATCCAGAAGCGAGGTTTCCGATGACGGCACTTCCTGCGCCACGCCGCCGATGCGGGCGCGCTGGGGCAGGGTGATCGTGCCCCCTTCTAGCGCCAGTTCGCCACGGATCAGGCGGAAGAGCGTGGTCTTGCCCGCGCCGTTGCGGCCGACAAGGCCAACCTTGTGGCCAGCGGGGATGGTGGCCGACGCGCCCTCGAACAAGGGGCGGCCTTCGACGGAATAGGTGATGTCTTCGATTTTAAGCATGGCCGGGGGCTTGCCTGATGCAGCGGTCAGCGTCAACCGAATTGGGGCCGAAAATCCGGTCTGCAAGGCGTCTGGCAAGCGTATGGCAAGCGTATGGCAGGGCCGGGCGCCCACAGGCCACCTTTTCAAGGCCGCCTGCGCATGTTAGCAGCCCGCCATCCAATTCGCGCAAACGCGCAGCAACCCAACGGAGAGCCTCATGGCCATCGAACGCACCCTGTCGATCATCAAGCCCGACGCGACCAAGCGCAACCTGACCGGCAAGATCAATGCCAAGTTCGAGGAAGCCGGTCTGCGCATCGTCGCGCAAAAGCGCATCCACCTGACGCCCGCCCAAGCCGGCCAGTTCTATGCCGAACACAAGGAGCGTGGCTTTTATGGCGAGCTTTGCGATTTCATGGCGTCCGAGCCGGTTGTCGTGCAAGTGCTGGAAGGTGAAGGCGCGATCCTGAAGAACCGCGAAGTGATGGGCGCCACCAACCCGGCGAACGCCGCTGACGGCACCATCCGCAAGGAGTTTGCGCTGTCGGTCGGTGAAAACTCGGTCCACGGTTCGGACAGCCCGGCGTCGGCCGAGCGCGAGATCGGGTTCTTCTTCTCGGGCCTGGAACTCGTCGGCTGATCTGGCTGCACATAATGGAAGGGGCCCGGTCGATTGACCGGGCCTTTTTCATTGCCAGGCCTTGGCATGGGGTGGCGGAAACCTGCATCCCGTTGTCGCATAATCAGTATTATGTAATATACGGAGTACTGGAAACTGCCGCTGCGTAAGGATATGCACGCCCAAAGCCGCAAAAGGAAGCCAGCCCGTGCTTTTCGACCGCTCGATCAAGATCGCCCCTTCCATCCTCGCCGCCGACTTTGCGAACTTCGGAGCCGAGTGTCGTGCAATCGAGGCGCAAGGTGCCGACTGGGTGCATGTCGACGTGATGGATGGCCACTTCGTACCGAACCTGACTTTCGGTCCGGCGATGTGCGCGGCACTGCGGCCGCATATCGCGGGCGTCATGGACGTGCACCTGATGATCGCGCCGGTCGATCCCTACATCGACGCCTTCGCCACGGCTGGTGCCGATATCATCACTGCGCATCTGGAAGCTGGATCACACATTCACAGAACGCTGCAAGCCATTCGCGCAACGGGAAAAAAGGCTGGTCTTGCGCTTAACCCCGGAACCGGGCTGGATGCCGTGCCACAGCTCCTTGACCTGGTTGACCTGGTCTGCGTGATGACGGTCAATCCGGGTTTCGGCGGGCAAAGCTTCATCGCCTCGCAGGTCGCCAAAGTGCGTGCCCTGCGCGCCATGATCGGTGATCGCCCCATCCATATCGAGATTGACGGTGGCGTGACGGTGGCCACCGCGCCGCTGGTTGCGGCGGCCGGAGCCGATGTGCTGGTTGCAGGTTCGGCGGTGTTCAAGGGCGGATCGGGTGGCAACCCTGCGCCCTACGGTGCGAACATCGCGGCGATCCGCGCTGCAGCCGAGGCGGCCCGTGGCTGACCCGATCGGCCTGATCTTCGACCTTGATGGCACGCTGATCGATTCCGCGCCGGACATCCATGCCACGGCGAACAAGGTTTTTGCAGCGCACGGCTTTCCGGGGTTCGATTTTCCCACTGTGCGAGGCTTCATCGGCAACGGTGTGGGGGTGCTGGTGGCGCGCCTTCTTGCCCATCAAGGCCGCCCCGTCGCCGGTGATCTGCATCGCAAGATGGTTGGGGATTTTATCAATTCCTACGAAGAAGCTGTTGATCTGACAAAGCTTTACCCGAATGTCCGAGAGGCGCTTGCAACCCTTGCAGACCTTGGGCACCCGCTGGCAATCTGCACCAACAAGCCTGCCGGTCCGGCACGTTCGGTGCTGCGCCACTTCGGCCTGGACCAGCATTTCGCGGTGATCGTCGGTGGCGACACCCTGCCCCAGCGCAAGCCCGACCCTGCCCCGCTGTTGGCCGCGCAGGTGCAACTGGCCTGTGACCGCGTGCTGTTCGTAGGCGACAGCGAGGTGGATGCAGAAACCGCCCAAGGCGCCGCCCTGCCCTTTGCATTGTTCACCAACGGATACCGGAACTCTGCCGCTGAAGCTCTTGGTGCCAAAGCGATTTTCGATGATTTCGTAGCCCTGCCCGGTCTTGTTGCGCATCTTTCTGGGCGGCTTTGAAGCTGGCCTTAATCTGACCTTTCGCGTTCCAGTTGCCATTCGCCTCGACAGACCGCCCGCCCGCGCCTATGACAAATAAGCGAAGGCTCGGGATTGCCTGTTTCAAATCAGGCAATTGTCCGGCCTTCGGGGTGGAAGGATTAAATCGTGACCGAGACGCCTGTTCTGGATCTCTTGAACCGTATTGCAGCCACCTCGACCATCGACGACGCCTGGGAACTGGCGACCCGGCACTTCGCCATGTTGGGGTTTTCGCGGGTCAACTATGGCTTCACCCGGTTTCGCCATGCCACCACGATCGGCGACCCGGACGATGCGCTGTTCCTGTCGACCTGTGATGCCGATTATGTGAATCGCTACTTCGTGGGCGGATTTTACGCTCGGACGCCGGTGTTCCGCTGGGCCGAGCGCAATTCAGGGATCTGCACCTGGGCTTGGGTTAAAGAGGCATACGCGGCGGGCCGCCTCACCGCGGACGAGGCCGACGCAGTGCGCCAGAACGCAGAGATGGGTGTCACGGCGGGAATCTCGGTCAGCTTTCCCAATGCCTCGTCCCGCTCGAAGGGCGCGCTGGGGCTGATTGCCGACATCGGACTGTCCACTGCAGACGTCGAGGCGATCTTTGCCGCGCGCGGAACGGAGATCCTTGCGTTGGCGAACATGATGCACCTGACGATCGTGCATCTGCCGCAGCTCAGCCGCCATCGCGCGCTTTCACCGCGTCAGCGTGAGGCGCTGGAATGGGTGGCCGATGGCAAGACCACGCAGGACGTGGCGCTTTTGATGGGGGTGTCGGCCGCAATGGTGGAAAAACACCTGCGACTTGCCCGTGAGGCGCTGGCGGTGGAAACCACGGCACAAGCGGTGGCGAAGGGCGCACTTTTGAACATCATCTTCCAGCGGTCGTCAGATCGGGCAAGGGTGCCCGACTAGCCTGTCGCAGGTATGGCTTTCCCCACTCGATTGACCTTGCGTCATCTGCAAAGCTGATCTTGCGTCGGCACTCTTGTCGGGGCGTGGCGCGGTGGTAATTTTTCACCGTTGCCGATTTGTTGGTAGCGCCCGCAAGGGCAAATTTGCAAAGGCCGTCAAGAGGTCGACTTCAGTCTTGCTCGACCGTGTTCCCATCTCCAAGGGGCGCGGGCAAGGCACAGGGAATGGCGCGGTCTCCCCAGGACCGCGCCGTTTTCTTTTGCGCTTCGCACAAGGCAGGACGCCAGGTGCCAAAGCAAAAGGGCCGGCGCATTGCGCCGGCCCCCTGCCATGTCTCGTATTGTCGTTTCGGAAGATCAGCCCTGCGCCATCTTTGCGACTTCAGCGGCGAAGTCTTCTTCCTTCTTCTCGATCCCCTCGCCCACGGCGACGCGAGCGTAACCGGTGATCTCGACCCCGGCTTCCTTGGCCGCGGCTTCGACCGTCAGGTCGGGGTTGATCACGAAGGCTTGGCCCAGCAGCGTGTTTTCCGACAGGTAACGCTTCATCCGGCCCGGGATGATGTTGTTGTGGATCACTGCATCCGGCTTCGGCTTTGGCGAAGAGGCGTTCTCTTCCAGGGCCTTGGCGGTCTGCACGGCCAGCTCACGTTCCAGCACGGCCGCGTCCAGATGCGCTTCCGACAGCGCCAGCGGTGCGGTCGCTGCGATGTGCATCGCAAACTGCTTGCCGATCGCCTGCGCCTTGTCGGCCGGGCCTTTCAGCGCGACCAGCACACCGATCTTGCCCATGCCATCGGCGGCCGAGTTGTGGACGTAGGACACCACGGTGTCGCCTTCCAGAACGTGCAGCCGGCGGAGCGTCATGTTCTCGCCGATGCGGGCCACGGCTTCCTGGATCACCGTTTCCACGGTCTTGCCGTTCAGATCGGCGGCGCGGACGACTTCCACGCTGTCACCGGTCTGCAAGGCGACCTTGGCCACTTCGCGCACAAGGCTCTGGAAATCGGCGTTCTTCGCGACAAAGTCGGTTTCCGAGTTGATCTCGACCGCGACGCCGCGACCATTGCTGACGGCCACGCCAACGAGGCCTTCGGCGGCCACGCGGTCGGCCTTCTTGGCGGCTTTCGCCAGACCCTTGGTGCGCAGCCAATCGACTGCGGCATCCATGTCGCCGTTGTTTTCAACAAGGGCTTTCTTCGCGTCCATCATGCCTGCGCCGGTCGATTCGCGCAGTTCCTTCACCATCGCTGCGGTGACTGTCATCGTCTCATCTCCTGAAATTGGTATCCCGGCGGGGTAGACCCGCCGGGTGAAGGTTCCGTGACAGGCGCTTACGCCTCGACTTCGGCGACAGCTTCTTCTTCCGGAGCCGCTTCGAGCGCGCCAAGGTCGACACCAGCCGCACCCATCTGGGCCGACATGCCGTCAAGCGCCGCACGGGCGATCAGGTCGCAGTAAAGCTGGATGGCGCGGGCCGCGTCATCGTTGCCGGGGATCACGTGGGTGACGCCTTTGGGCGAGCAGTTGGTGTCGACAATGCCGACAACCGGGATGCCCAGCTTCTGTGCTTCGAGGATGGCGAGGTCTTCCTTGCCAACGTCGATGATGAAGATCAGGTCCGGGGTGCCGCCCATTTCGCGGATGCCGCCGAGCGAGGCCTGCAGCTTGGCCTGGTCACGTTCCATGCCCAGACGCTCTTTCTTGGTCAGGCCTTCGGCGCCCTGCCCCAGAACTTCGTCGAGGTGCTTCAGGCGCTGGATCGAGGCCGAGATGGTTTTCCAGTTGGTGAGCGTGCCACCGAGCCAGCGGTGGTTCATGTAGAACTGCGCGCAACGCTCGGCAGCCTCGGCGATCGGCTTCTGGGCCTGACGCTTGGTGCCGACGAACAGGATGCGGCCGCCCTTGGCGACGGTGTCGCGGACGGTTTTCAGCGCCTGGTCCAGCAGCGGGACCGTTTGCGTCAGGTCAAGAATGTGGATGCCGTTACGGTCGCCGTAGATATACGGGCCCATCTTGGGGTTCCAGCGTGCGGTCTGGTGGCCGTAGTGAACGCCAGCTTCCAAAAGCTGACGCATGGTGAACTCGGGAAGAGCCATGCCGTTTCCTTTTCCGGTTTGATCCTCGGTGAAGCCGTCTTCAGAGCTTGCGCCCCAACCGGCGGACCCCACGGGATTTCTCCCCGCATAAGCCCAAGCTTCACCTGTGAAGTGCGTGCGCCTTACCGTGCCGCAACCGGTGTTGCAAGGCCAATCGGCTGCAAAACCGGCAGATATGCAGCAAATCCGGCCAAAACGGCTGGCTGGTGTCGCGGGCCGTGGTGCGACCGGCTGTCGTGACGATAGTCTCGGAGCAGGTCCATGTGGAAGGGGCAGCCATGAAGATCCGTTCGATTTCGGCCTTGCCGGTGAACATTCCGTTCCACGCGCCTTATCGGTTCAGCTATGGGGCGATTTCGTCGCTGACGAAGACGGTGATCACGCTGGAAACCGAGGATGGCGTGATCGGGCTTGGCGAATGTGCCGATGGTGACCGCGCTGCCGACGTGATTGCCGCAGGGGCGCGGCTGATCGGCATGGACCTGCGCGACATTCACGCGGCCGAGGCAAAGCTGGTGCCGGGGATGCGCTATACGCCTTGGGGCAATGTGACCGCTGCCCGTCGGGTCTTTGGCGGGATCGAGATGGCGATGTGGGATGCGCGCGGCAAGACCGAAGAGGTGCCATTATACCGTCTGCTCGGTGGTGTGGTGCGGCAGGAAATTCCGCTGACCGAGTATTTTTCCTACCGGTGGCCGGGGGCTGCGCATCCCGGTGAAAGCACGCCGGTCGAAGTGGCGCGGTATTGCGCCATGATGATCGAACGCCACGGTGCGACGATCTTTGAAGGCAAGGTTGGCGCGGTGGCGCTGGACGAAGAAGTGCAGATGGTGCGCGAGGTGCGTGCGGCAATCGGCGACCGCCCCCTGCAACTCGATGCCAATGGCAGCTGGACAGTGCCGACCGCTCGTGACGCACTGCGAAGGCTTGCCCCCTTCGACATCAGCTGGTTCGAGGAACCTGTCGAGACATATGAGGAGATGGCAGACCTGCGGGTTCATACCGATATTGCATTTTCGGCCCACTCCATCGACCTGCCGAAAGCCGTGGCGCTGCGCTGCCCCGATGCCATCGTGACCAACGTCAACGAGCATGGCGGCATTCGGCGCACCGCCGATTTCATCCGGGCCTGCGAGGCGATGGGCGTGGGTTTCCGCTTTCATTCCGGCGAGACGGGCATTGCCAGCGCCGCCTACCTGCATCTGTCAGCCGCCCTCGAACATGTTCGGGGCGCGAGCCAGACGTTGTTTCACTGGTATGCGGACGATGTGATCGAAGGCGGCCCGTTCCGGCTGGAAGGGGGCGTCACCCGCGTGCCGGATGGCCCCGGCCTTGGCGTGACGCTTGACCGAAAGGCGCTGCAACGCTGCCACGACCGCTACCTTGTCGAGGGCGCCTTTCCGGATGGCCGGTCCGGTGGTTATGGCAGCCTTTTCCGCAAGCGTTGACTTGCGCGACCCTGTCCGATGCGCCAGAAGGCAGGTATGACGCCCGACATCCTTTGCATCGGTTCCATCCTGTGGGACATCATCGGCCGCGCCCCGACCTCGATGCGTGTTGGCTCTGACGTGCCGGGCCGTATTACCCGCCTGCCCGGCGGCGTGGCGATGAACATCGCCATGACACTGCGCCGGTTTGGCATGACCCCTGCCCTGCTTACCGCCATCGGACGCGACGCCGAAGGCGACGAATTGATTGCCGCCTGTGACCGGATGGGCCTTGTCACCGCGCATGTCTACCGTTCCGACGATCTGCCGACCGACCGCTACATGGCCGTCGAAGGCGCCAACGGCCTGATCGCCGCCATCGCAGACGCCCACTCGCTGGAGGCGGCGGGCGACAAGATCCTGCGCCCGCTGGCCGATGCACGGCTTGGCAGCGCCGATGCACCGTGGGCCGGCCCCATCGCGCTGGACGGCAACCTGACCGAGGCACTTCTGGCCGACATTGCCGCCTCGCCGCTTTTTGCCGCCGCAGACCTGCGCGTGGCTCCGGCCTCACCGGGCAAGGCGGAGCGGCTGCTTCCGCTTCTGGGGCATTCCGCCGCTACGCTTTATGTGAACCTTGAAGAGGCCAACATCCTGTCAAAGGTGCAAAGCGGCACCGCGCCAGACGCGGCGCGCGCGCTGCTGGATCGGGGTGCCGCTGCCGTGCTGGTCACGGATGGTGGCCGTGCTGCCGCCGAAGGGCGCCGCGGTGCGGGCGTGATCGAAGGCGCCCCGCCCCCCGTTCTGGTGACCCGCGTCACCGGCGCGGGCGATACGTTCATGGCCGCCCATATCGTTGCCGAAGCCCGGGGGTTCCCGCGCGAGGCGGCACTGGCCGAGGCGTTGCGCGCCGCCGCCGCCTATGTCTCGGGGGAGATCGGATCGTGACCTTCAGCGACATGACTTGGCTTAACCCGCCCGCCGCCGTTAACGAAGGCGCCGATGGCCTGACGGTGACCACCGGCCCTTCCACCGATTTCTGGCGCGAAACCTTCTACGGCTTCATCCGCCATTCCGGCCACCACCTTGCCCAGCCGATCACAGGTGATTTCACCGCCCGCGTCACCATAACCGCCGATTATCAGGCGCTTTACGATCAGGCCGGCCTGATGCTGCGGCTGTCGGACACGCACTGGATCAAGGCCGGCATCGAACACACCGATGGCCAGCCGGTGTTTTCCACCGTGGTCACCAACGGCCAGTCCGACTGGGCCACCCTGCCCCTGTCGTTCCCCGCCAGCCCGATCACCCTGCGCCTGACCCGTCACGGCAGCGCGGTCCGCGTCGATGTGCAGGAACCCTCCGGTCTTTGGCGGATGACGCGGCTTGCGCATCTGCCCGACGGCCCCGCGATGATCGGCCCGATGGCCTGTTCACCCGAACGCGGCGGGTTCACGGCCACCTTCTCTCAATACACCTGCGGCCCCGCGATCCCCCGCGCGCTGCATGAGGATCACCCATGAGCCACCCGATCATCCTGTCGCCCGAAGTGACCGAGGCCCGCGCTAACGGCACACCGATTGTCGCGCTGGAAAGCACGATCATCACCCACGGCATGCCATTCCCGCAGAATGTGGAAACAGCCGCGCGGGTCGAGGCCGAGGTTCGTGCCCATGGCGCCACGCCAGCCACCATCGCTATTCTTCAACATCACATTCACATCGGGTTGACCGAGGCGGAACTGAGCCGCCTTGGCAAGGCGCGGAACGTCGCCAAACTGTCGCGCGCCGATCTGGCCGCCTGCCTTGCAACAGGCGGCACCGGGGCGACCACTGTCGCCGCCACCATGATCTGCGCGAGGCTTGCCGGGATCGACACCTTCGCCACCGGCGGCATCGGCGGGGTACATCGCGGTGCGGAAACCTCGTTCGACATCTCGGCCGATCTGCCGGAACTGGCGGAAACCGCCGTCACCGTGGTTGCCGCCGGGGCAAAGGCGATCCTCGATCTGCCGAAAACGCTGGAATACCTCGAAACCCGTGGCGTCCCGGTCATCGCCTACGGGCAGGACGATTTTCCCGCCTTCTGGTCGCGCGAGTCGGGCCTGCGCGCACCGTTGCGGATGGACACGCCAGCCGCCATCGCCGCCGCCCATCTGATGCGCATCCGGCTGGGCCTGCCCGGCGGGCAGCTGGTCGCCAACCCGATCCCGCCCGATGCCGAAATCCCCCGGGACGAGATCACGCCCCATATCGAGGCCGCGCTGGCCGAGGCTGCGGCGCAAGGCATCGCCGCGAAATCGGTGACACCCTTCCTTTTGCAACGCATCTTCGAACTGACCGCAGGCCGCTCGCTTGCGTCGAATATCGCACTTGTGTTGAACAACGCCCGCCTCGCCAGTGCAATCGCCACCGAAATCGCGCTTCAGCGGGCCAAAACCTGACAGCGCCCATTGGCAACCCGCGCCGCCCTTCATAGATTGCCCCCGCACGCGATCCCGCGCCTGCCGGAGCCCTGATGACCGAACCGAACAACCTTCGACGTCGTGGCATCCTCGCCTCGCTGCGCGCCAGCTTCCTGACCGGGCTGGTCGTGGTGCTTCCGATCGGCCTGACGATCTATTTCGTCTGGACGCTGATCGGCTGGATCGACGGCTGGATATTGCCCCTGATCCCCTCGGCCTACCAGCCCGAGGCGCTGATGCACGATATCTTCGGACCCGAGGCGAATTTCCCGGTGCGCGGCGTCGGTGTGCTGGTGTTCCTGGTCTTCACCGTCATCATCGGCTGGATGGCCAAGGGCCTGTTCGGCCGTTCCGTCATTCGCTGGGGCGAGGATATGGTCGACCGGATGCCGATCGTCCGTTCGGTCTATGGCGGGATCAAGCAGGTGGCCGAAACCTTCTTCAACAAGAAGGAACAAAGCTTCGACAAGGTCTGCCTCCTGGAATTTCCACGCGCCGGCTCCTATGCGCTGGGGTTCCTGTCGACCCGTCCCAAGGGGGAACTGGCCACCCGTCTTGCCGCCCTTGGCCCCGACATGTCGGCGGTTTTCGTGGGCCTGACGCCCTTCACCTCTGGGATGCTGCTTTTCGTGCCGACGAAAGACCTGACCATCCTCGACATGAAGATCGACGACGCGGCCAAGCTGATCGTGTCGGGTGGTCTGGTCTATCCGATTCCGAAAGAGCCGCTCAGCTGACCATCCGCACCAGATCGACGCTGGGTTCCTGACCGATCTTGGCGCCGTCGCCCTTCAGGAACACCTCTGCCGCGATGCGGCCCGCCGCCTTCAGCCGTTCAAGCACCCGGGGCGAGGCGGACAGCTTGGTGGCCGCCGAAAGCTCGTTCATCAACGCATCATCGGCAATCATGTGCACCCGCACGTCCTTCATCCGGCCCCGTTCCATCCGGCCTTCCGCGATCAGCCGCCGCACGAAGTTGATCGCCCGCAACTCGCCCAGAAGGCTGGCATTGAAGCTGATCTCGTTGATCCGGTTCTGAATCTCCACCGGGCTATCGGGCACAGTGTCGCGCCGGATCGGGTTGATCGACACCACAACGATGTCATCCGGCAAATTCGCCTCATACAGCGGAAAAAGCGCCGGGTTGCCGGCATAGCCGCCATCCCAATAGGCCTCGCCGCCGATCTCTACCGCCTGGAACACCGTCGGGATACAGGCCGATGCCATCAGCACCGCCGGGGTGATCTCCTGCCCGGTGAAGACCTTGATCTTGCCGGTCCGTACATTGGTGGCGCTGACGAACAACGCCGGCCCCTCGCTGGCGCAAACCCTGCTGAAATCGAAGGTCTCGACCATCGGGCCCAGCGGGTTTTGCCACGTCGGTCCCCACGCATAGGGCGAATAGAGCTGCGCCAGCACGGCCTCCGATGAAATTGGCATCATTGCTGCCGCCGCGTCCTGCCAGGCCCGCGCCATAGGCAGCCACGCCTGCACCCAAGGCACCATGCGCCAGTCTCCAATCGCGGCAACCTCGTCCCACAGATGGTCCAGCGCCTTTTTCGCGCCAAGCCGCCCGCCGACCAGCATTCCCGCCTTCAGCGCAGCCCCGTTCAGCGCCCCGGCCGAGGTGCCGGAGATGCCTGCAATCTCCAGATCGTCCTCCTCCAGCAGCCGGTCCAGCACACCCCAGGTGAAGGCGCCATGCGCGCCGCCGCCCTGCAAGGCCAGATTGATCTTCCGGCCTGCGGCCCGCGTCACAGCGCTGTCCATCCGCCATCGACGGAAATCGTGGTCCCCGTCACCTGATCGGCTGCGGGCGAACACAAATAGACCGTGGTGCCGCCGATCTGTTCGACCGTGGCGAACTGGCGGCTTGGCTGACGGTCCAGCATGACTTCGCGGATCACGGTTTCACGGTCCATGTTGTGCGCCTTCATCTGGTCGGGGATCTGCGCCTCCACCAAGGGTGTCAGCACATAGCCGGGGCAGATCGCGTTGCAGGTGATACCCTGCCCCGCAGTTTCCAGCGCCACTGTTTTCGACAGGCCCACAACACCGTGCTTGGCCGCGATGTAGGCCGATTTGAACGGGCTTGCCGTCAGCCCATGCGCCGAGGCGATGTTGACCACACGGCCCCACCCCTTGGCCCGCATCCCCGGCAGTGCCGCCGCCGTGGTGTGGAACGCCGAGGTCAGGTTGATCGCAAGGATCTGGTCCCACTTTTCCACCGGAAAGGTTTCGATCGGCGACACGAACTGGATGCCAGCGTTGTTCACCAGGATATCGCAGCCGCCCGCCTTTTCGATCAGCGCGCGACAGTCCGCGCCCTTCGACATGTCGGCGGCGATGTAGCTGACCTTCACCCCATGCTTGGCCGCCAGTGTTGCGGCCAGATCGTGATCTTCGGCGCGGTCGGTGAAACTGTTCAAGACCACCTCGGCCCCTGCCGCCGCCAGCGCCTCGGCCACGCCAAGCCCGATGCCAGAGTTCGACCCGGTGACCACTGCCCGCTTGCCCGTAAGTTCCATTTTGCACCTCATGCTGCGTTGGCAGCAGAGTGCCATGCTGCAGGTGCAAATAAAAGCGGCACGGGGTGCTTAGGCCAACACTCTGCCGTGAAATGAAAAAAACGCCGGCACAAGGCCGGCGTTCAGTTATTGAGGCAGGTTTCATACAGGCAAGAAACCTATCGAGCAGTGCCCTCTTTATAGTCTCCTCTCCGCCGATGGCCAAGCTAAAAGTTTGAAAAGCAACAAGGTCCGGCTTAGGCTTGCACAAAATGCAAAAGCCAGACGGGGATCACCGCGCAATGAACCATGCGACCGCCTTCAAACTTCGCGGGCTGACCGCTGCCCTCGCCCTGATGCTCGGCGTCGGAATCGCCGCCGCCGAACCGAAGCATGGCATAGCTATGTATGGCGAGCCTGCTCTCCCCCCGGATTTTGTGTCGCTGCCTCAGGTGAACCCTGACGCGCCAAAGGGGGGGCGCATCGTCTTTGGCGAAAGCGGCACCTTCGACAGCCTGAACCCGTTCATCACCAACGGACAGTCCGCCACCGGCATTTCTGGCCTTACGGTCGAGACGTTGATGGGCCGGTCCTACGACGAACCCTTCACGCTCTATGGACTTTTGGCCGAATCGATCAACACCGATGACGCGCGCAGTTACGTGGAATTTACCCTGCGTGAGGGCGCGCGATTCTCTGACGGGTCGCCGGTCACGGTGGACGACGTGCTTTGGTCGATGGAAAAGCTCGGCACCGACGGCAACCCCCGCTACCTTGGCGCGTGGAAAAAGATTGCCTCGTCCGAGGCGGTGGATGACCGCACCGTGCGTTTCACCTTCAACACCGTTGACCGCGAGCTTCCGCTGATCCTCGGGCTGCGTCCGATCCTGAAAAAGGCGCAGTGGGAAGGCAAGGATTTCACCGCCTCCAGCCTTGAAGCACCAATCGGCTCGGGCCCCTACGTCGTCGACAGCTTCGATGCCGGTGCCTACATCAGCTACAAGCGCAACCCCGACTGGTGGGGCAAGGACCTGCCGTTCAATCGTGGCCAGTGGAACTTTGACGAGATCCGCTATGACTATTTCGGCGACGGTGGCGTGGTGTTCGAGGCGTTCAAGGGCGGCACGATCACCAGCTACCGCGAAGGCAACGCCGCAAAGTGGCTGACGAACTATGATTTCCCCGCTGTCACCGCAGGCGACGTGGTGAAATCGGAAATCCCGCACAAGCGCCCCTCGGGCATCGAGGGCTTCGTGTTCAACACCCGCAAGCCCATCTTCCAGGACTGGCGCGTGCGCGAGGCGCTGATCCACGCCTTCAACTTCGAATTCATCAACCAGGCAATCACCGGCGGCACCCAGCCTCGCATCACCTCGTACTTCGGCAACTCGTTCCTCGGCATGGAGCCCGGCGTCCCGGCAACGGGTCGTGTGGCGGAACTGCTGGCGCCGTTCAAGGCCGACCTCCTGCCCGGTGCACTTGAAGGCTACACCCTGCCCGTCGCGGACGGGACCGAGATGAACCGCAAGAACCTGCGCGCAGCCACGGCGCTGCTAGAGGAAGCCGGCTGGACGGTGGGCGACGACGGCGTCCTGAAGAACGCCGAAGGCACGCCCTTCACGTTCCAGATCACCCTTGTCCAAGGGGCCGACGAGGTGGCCTCCATCGCCGCGATCTTTGTCGAGGCGCTGAAGCCCTTGGGCATCACCGCCACGATCAACACTGTCGACAGCGCGCAGTACAAGGAACGCACCACCAATTACGATTTCGACATGACCCACTACATCCGGTCCTTGTCGCTATCGCCCGGCAACGAGCAGATGCTGTATTGGGGTTCCGCCGGGGTCACCGAACCGGGCACCCGCAACTGGATGGGCATGAACTCTCCCGCAGCCGAAGCGATGATCTCGGCGATGCTGTCCGCCCCCGACGCCACCGAATTCACCGCCGCCACGCAGGCGCTTGACCGGGTGCTGACCAGCGGTAGATATGTCATACCGTTCTGGTACTCCAACGTCTCGCGTCTGGCGCATCGGAAAGAGTTGAAATACCCCGAACGGCTGCCGCTTTATGGCGACTGGATCGGGTTCCAACCAGACACCTGGTGGTATCATGAATGACAAGAACCGAAGGCAAGAGCATGAAAAAACTGATCGTTCTGGCACTGACCCTGGCGACCCTCGCTGCCTGCAACACCATTGCCGGCGTCGGTGAAGACGTCAGCGCCGGCGCGCGCACGGTGCAGGACGCGTTCTGATCTGATGGGTTGACAGCCTGCCGAAGCGCTCCCGGTGAAAGCCGGGGCGCTTTTGCCAATCAGGCCGCCGCCTCACGCGGCTCGGGCACCCGGATCACCGTCACAGAACAGGACGCCTCCGCCACCACCTGCGCCGACACCGATCCGAGATAGCGCCGCGTCGTCGAATGGCCGCGCGCGCCCATCAGGATGTGGCTGACGTGGTTTGCGGTGGCATAGTCGATGATCACCTGCCCGGGATCGGGCCCTTCCAGCACCGTGAAGGTCAGCCGATCGTCGGGCAGATCGAACCCGTCGGCCCAGGCGCGCAAGGCCACCAGCCGCGTCACATGCACATTGTTGCCGGCATCGTCGGTGCCCTGGTCAATGCCGATGCGCTGGGTCTTGATCACGTTGACGCAGGCCACCCTTGCCTCCGGCTCGATCACCAGCATCCGCTTCACCGCGCCGCGCAAGACCTCGGCCAGCCGCTCGCCCTCGGGTGACAGGTCGACTGCAACGCATAGGATCGGCACCGCTGCCAGTTGCGCCGACACCGACACGGGCGCAGTGAACCGCCGGATCTTGCGCGCCACCCGCCAGCGGTCGAACACCTGCAGGCATCCGTCCCGCTTCAGCTTCAGCGCGCGCTTCGTCAGCTTTACCTGTGCCGGATGCGCCAGATCGAAGGCCATCTGAGCCGCCGTCTGGGTGCGGCGCATCGGGTCCACCTCCAGCGCGTGCAGGATGATTTCCTGCAACCACTCCGGCACCTCGGGGCGCAGGGCGCGCGGCGGCACCGGGTCGCGCCACAGCCGCTTGCGCACGCCCCGCAACCGCTCCGGCGCGCCAAATGGCTGACGGCCTGTCGCCAGTTCGTAGATCATCGCCCCCAGCGCAAAAAGATCCGACCGCAGGTCATCGCGGCAGCGCAGATACTGCTCTGGCGCGATGTAGGGAAAGGTGCCCATCGGGATCTTGAATTCCTCGGCCAGCAGGTCGGGCAGCAGGTCGTGGCGCGACAGGCCAAAGTCGATCAGCACCATCTCGCCCGTGGTGCGTTGCATAAAATTGTCGGGCTTCAAGTCCAGATGGATGACGTGCTGGCGGTGGATGTCGGCCACCGCCTGCACCATCCGCGCTGCAATCTCGATCACATCCGACAATGGCAACGGTGCGCGGCGTGACACCGCCAGAAACGACCCGCCCTCGATCTTTTCAGTGACGATGTAGGGCATTACCGAGAAATCCCCGACGGCGATCACCTTCGGCACATGCGGCCCGGTCAGGCGCGGCATGATCATCTGCTCGACCTCGAAACCCACGATGGTCGGGGCGTCGTAGCCGTCGAGGATCGTCGGCACCTTCATCACCATCGGGCCGGCGTGATCGGGATGTGTCACCTCCCAAATCGTGGCGAACCCGCCCTGATGCAGCTTCTGCCCCAGCGTGAAGCCGTCGATCTGCAACCCCTCATGCGGGCGTCTTTGCATGGTCACCGTCCCCTCAACAATCGCAAGGCCAACTCTTCCGGCAAGCCCGCCGCGCGGATTTTCTGCACCGTCGGACCCATGTCGTAAGGCACCCGGCGAAACTCCAGTTCGTTGGCCGCAAGGTCCAGCAACGCATAGCCCGCCTGCGCCACCCCGTCGCGCGGTTGGCCCACCGCGCCCACTACAGCCAGCCAGCGCCGCGACCGGATCAACGGGATCGGTGTCGCCATACGGAACGTCTGTTCCCGAACCATCCCGGCCATGTCGCAACTTGCCAGCAGAGGAACATGCACATGTCCACAAAAGATCAGCCGCGCCTGACAGGAGCGGAACGATCCGGTCGCCTTGGTGTCCGAGGTCACGTAATTCCACGCCGCCGGCTCGTTCACCGAGGCGTGGACACACAGCACATCGTCAAACGACGCCACCATTTCCAGCCCGGACAGAAAGGCGCGGTGGGCCTCGGTCAGACGCGGCTTCGTCCAGTCAATCGCCCGCCGTGCCAGGCCTCCCATCGCCTCGGCCCCGCCGATGGCTGCGTTGTCGTGGTTGCCGCGAATGCAGAGCGCACCTTCGGCCACCAGCCGTCCGGCCATCTCCACGCACCACGCAGGGTCCGGGCCGTAACCAACCAGATCGCCCAGAATGATGATCCGTTCGGTGCCACGCAGGGCCGCATCCGCCAGCACCGCCTCGAACGCCTCGCGGTTGGCGTGAATGTCGGTCAGAATGGCCAGCTTCATCCGCTTCTCCCCAAGACTTCCGTGTGAAAACATAACGCGCCAGATGCACACCCGGTATGCGCCAGATCAAGCCCACGGGTCTTGCCCCCAGTCTTGACATTCCGGCCGCATGGGAGGAAGCCCAACCGTTCCGCAACGCAAGGAGGCACCCTTGGTCACGCTTGATATCTTTTCCGATCCGGTCTGCCCTTGGTGCTATATCGGCAAGGCGAACCTTGACCGCGCGCTGGCAGAGCACCCGGACCATCCCTTCGCGATCCAGTGGCATCCGTTCCAGTTGAACCCGGACATGCCCGCCGAAGGCATGCCGAAGCGCGCCTATCTGGAGGATAAGTTCGGCGGCAAGGCCCGCGTCGATGCCATTCACGAACGCCTGCGGGAATTTGCCCGCACCGCTGGCGTGGAGATGGACCCAGACAAGCCGCAGCGCATCCCCAACACGCTTGATGCCCACCGCCTGATCCACTGGGCCGGGATCGAGGGCGTGCAGCCCGCCGTCGCCGCCGCCCTGATGCGCGCCTATTGGGTGGACGGTCGCGATATCGGCGACCACGAAACCCTCGCCGCCATCGCGGGTGAAAACGGCATGGACCGCGACGCCACGCTGCGGCTGCTGGATTCGGACGCCGACGCCGACGATATCGCCGCCCGCGACGCCGACGCCCGCCAGAAGGGCGTGACGGCGGTGCCGACATTCCTCATCGCGCGGCAATACGTCGTGTCGGGCGCGCAACCGCCGCAAATGTGGGCGCAGGTCATTGCCGACCTTGCCGCCAGTCCCTCCACCTGAAAGCCGTTCCCTTGCCGTCAAAGCCCGTTTCCCAGACCGAATTCGTCGCCATCATCGCGATGCTGTTCGCCACCATCGCGATTTCCATCGACGCGATGCTGCCCGCCCTGCCCGATATCGCCGCGACCCTGTCGCCCGATGCGCCGAACGCGGCACAGTTGGTGGTGACGAGCTTTGTGTTCGGCATGGGCCTTGGCACCCTGTTCGCGGGCCCCCTGTCGGATGCGTTCGGGCGCAAACGCACGATCATGTTCTCGTCGGCGCTTTACGCCCTTGCCGCCCTTGCCTGCTATTTTGCGCCGACGCTTGAGACGCTGCTCATCGCGCGTGTCATTCAGGGCATTGGCGCATCCGGGCCGCGCATCGTGTCAATTGCGATGGTCCGTGACCTTTTCAAAGGGCGCGAGATGGCAAAGGTAATGTCTTTCGTGATGATGATCTTCACCGTTGTTCCCGCGATTGCACCGCTGATGGGCCAAGGCATCATCGCCATCGCAGACTGGCACGCGATCTTCCTTGCCTACATCGCATTTTCCGCCGTTACGATGGTCTGGCTTGGCCTGCGCCAACCCGAAACCCTGCCCGTTCCGTCACGCCGTCCGCTGGCGTTCGCGAGCCTTCTTGCCGCAACGAAGGAGCTGTTTCGCCTGCGCCCCGTGGTCGTGTCGATCATGGTGCAGACGCTGACGCTAGCAGCACTTTTCGCCACGCTGTCGTCGATGCAGGGCATCTTCGAACAACGCTTCGATCTTGCCGACAGCTTCCCGCTGTGGTTCGCGGTGATTGCGCTGACCTCGATGTCGGGCAGCCTGCTGAACTCGCGCATCGTGATGCGGGTAGGGATGCGACGGGTGATCGTCGCCACCTACACCGCGCAAGTCACGCTGACGCTGGTCAGCCTGGCCGCGGTTGGCAGCGGGCTTTTGCCCGAGGTGCTGGCGTTCCCGTTGCACATGGTCTGGTCGATCGGCCTCTTTGCGATGATGGGCCTGACGATGGGCAACCTGAACGCCCTGGCGATGGAGCCTGTAGGCCATATCGCGGGCCTTGCGGCCTCGGTGATGGGGGCGATTTCCACGGTTGGTTCGGTGCTACTGGCGATCCCGGTGGGTCTTGCGTTGAACGGGACCGTGCTGCCGCTGCTTGTCGGCGTGTCGGTGCTGCTGTGCGCCGCCCTTGCGCTGATGAAGCTGGCGCTGCCGGACCGCGCCGCCAGCCAGCCGGCCTAGACCTTCGCCGCCTTCGCGCCGGCCTTCACCACCTCGGCCAGATCGCGGGCGATGTTGAAGGCGCCCTTGATCCGATCGGCTTCGGATTTCATCTCGCCGGTCAGCACGATCTTGTTGCCATTGACCCGTGCCGCTCCACCCTGCGCCTTCAGGAAATCCACAAGGCCGGCGGGGTTGGCGAACTTGTCGTTGTGAAACTGGATCGTCGCGCCCTTCGGACCGGCATCCAGTTTCGATATCCCCGCCCGCTTGCACATCGCCTTGATCCGCACGATCAGCATCAGCGTGTTCACTTCCTTCGGCAGCGGTCCGAAGCGGTCGATCAACTCGGCCGCAAACCCCTCCAGTTCCACCTTGGTGCCCAGCGACGACAGCCGCCGGTAAAGCCCCAACCTCACGTCGAGGTCGATCACGTAATCCTCGGGGATCATCACCGGCACGCCAAGGTTCAATTGCGGGCTCCAGCCATCGTCGACCGTCGTCAGCCCCTGCAACTCGCCCGATTTGATCTTGGCAATCGTCTCTTCCAGCATCTGCTGGTAAAGCTCGTAGCCGACCTCCTTGATGTGGCCCGACTGCTCGTCGCCGAGAAGGTTGCCAGCGCCGCGCAGGTCGAGGTCGTGGCTGGCGAGGTTGAACCCTGCCCCAAGGCTGTCGAGGCTGCCCAGAAGCCGCAGCCGCTTGGTTGCCTGCGGCGTCAGCGGCGCGCGGGGTTTGGTGGTGAGATAGGCATAGGCGCGTGTCTTTGACCGTCCCACCCTGCCCCGGATCTGGTAAAGCTGCGCCAACCCGAACATGTCGGCCCGGTGGACGATCATCGTGTTGGCCGTCGGGATATCAAGGCCGGATTCCACGATGCTGGTCGCCACCAGCACGTCGTATTTGCCGTCGTAGAACTGGTTCATCCGGTCATCCAGATCACCCGCCGCCAATTGGCCGTGGGCGACGACGTAGGTCACTTCCGGTACATGGGTCTTCAGGAAATCCTCGATCTCGTGCAGGTCCGAAATCCGCGGCACCACATAGAACGACTGCCCGCCGCGGAAGCGTTCGCGCAGGAGCGCCTCGCGGATCGTGATCGTATCGAACTCGGCCACATAGGTGCGGATAGCCAAACGGTCGACAGGCGGCGTCGCGATGATCGACAGGTCGCGCACGCCGGTCAACGAAAGCTGCAAGGTGCGCGGGATCGGCGTCGCGGTCAGGGTCAGGACGTGGACCTCCGACCGCATTTCCTTCAGCCGTTCCTTGTGGGTCACGCCAAAGTGCTGTTCCTCGTCGATCACTAGAAGGCCGAGGTTCTTGAACTTGATCGACTTGGCCAACAGGGCGTGCGTGCCGACGACGATATCCACCGTCCCGTCGCTGATCGCCGCGCGGGTGGCGTTGGCGTCCTTTGCACTCACAAACCGCGACAAAGGCTTGACTGATATGGGAAATCCGCGAAACCGTTCGGCAAAGCTGCGGTAGTGCTGACGCGCCAGCAGCGTCGTGGGGCAGATCACCGCGACCTGCATCCCGGACAGGGCGGCGACGAAGGCTGCCCGCATCGCGACCTCGGTCTTGCCAAAGCCAACGTCGCCCACGACCAACCGGTCCATCGGGCTGCCCTTTTCAAGGTCGGCCACCACATCGGCAATCGCCGATAACTGGTCGTCCGTCTCCTGATAGGGGAACCGCGCCGCGAAGGCCTCCCAGATCGAATGCGGCGCCTCAAGGATCGGCGCGTGGCGCAAGGCCCGCTCCGCCGCGATCCGCATCAGGCGGTCGGCAATCTCCTTGATCCGTTCCTTCAGCTTGGCCTTCTTGGCCTGCCACGCCCCGCCGCCCAGACGGTCCAGCAGCCCCTCATCATGGCCATAACGGCTAAGGAGTTCGATGTTCTCGACCGGCAGGTAAAGCTTTGCGTTGTCGGCATATTCCAGCGCCACGCAGGCATGCGGCGCGCCAAGGGCGGTGATCGTTTCCAACCCCAGATAGCGACCGACGCCGTGTTCGACATGCACCACCAGATCGCCGGGTGACAGCGTATCGACCTCGCGCAGGAAGTTGTCGGCCTTGCGCTTTTTCCGCGGCTTGCCGACCATCCGGTCGCCCAGCACGTCCTGTTCGGAAATCACCGTAAGGCCCGGCGCGGTGAACCCGCTTTCCAATGGCCAGATCATCAGGAAAAGCCCGCCCTTGCCGTCCGGCACAGCGCGGAAATCCGCAGCCTCCTCGGTCAGCAAGCCCTGATCCAGCAACAGTCCCTTCAGGCGCTCTCGCGCGCCATCGGACCAACTGGCGACAACAACCTGCCCGGCCTTGGAAACTGCGCGAACATGGTCTGCCAACGCTTCGAAAAGGTTCACCTTTTCCTGCTGTCTCTCTGGCGCGAAACTGCGCCCGATCCGCCCCCCGGCATCCAGCACCCCCGGCCCCGGGCTTTGCGCGAAGGGTGACAACTGGATCACCCGATGCCCCGCCACCGCCGCTTCCCACGCGGCATCGTCCAGATACAACAGCCCCGGTTCCACCGGCTTGTAGACCGTGTCGATCCGCCCCTTCACGGTCAGCGCCTCGGCGCGGGCGTCATGGCTGTCGTCGATCCCCTCCCACCGCGCCAGACGGGCGGCGGTGATATGGTCGTCCAGCATGACCGAGGCGTCGGGCAGATAGTCGAAGAGGGTGTCCAGTCCGGCATGGAAGAACGGCAGCCAATGCTCCATCCCCTGATGCTTGCGGCCCGCGCTCACCGCCTCGTACAGCGGATCATCCACCCCTGCCGTGCCAAAGGCGATGCGGTAGTTCTGCCGGAACCGTGCGATCGCCGCCTCATCCAGGATCACCTCCGACACCGGCGCGAAATCGACCGAGGTCAGCTTTTCCGTGGTGCGCTGGGTTTCAGGATCGAACCGCCGCGCGCCGTCCAGCACGTCACCGAAGAAATCCAGCCGGATCGGCCCGCCCGGACCCGGCGGAAAAATGTCGATGATCCCGCCGCGCAAGGCATAGTCGCCCGGTTCGGCCACCGTCGACACCGGCGAAAACCCCATCCGCGCCAGAAACCCCTTCAGCCGCGCCTCATCCACCCGGTCGCCCACCCGCGCACGGAAAGAAGACGCCTGCACCACCGCCCGTGTCGGCACCCGCTGGGTGGCCGCGTTCAGCGTCGTCAGCAGCACGAACGGCCCGCCAAGCCCATCGGCCAAGGTGGCAAGTGTCGCCATCCGCCGTGCGGTAATCTCGGGGTTCGGGCTCACGCGGTCGTAGGGCAGGCAATCCCACGCCGGAAACTCCAGCACCACCGCTTCTGGCGCCATCACGGCAAGCGCCGCGCGCATCGCCTCGGCCCGCTTGTCATCGCGTGCGACATGGATCACCGGCTTCCCACGGCCCAGTTCGCGCGCCAGAAGCCGGGCGTCATATCCCTCCGGCGCCCCGCCGAGCAAGATCCGATCCGCTGTCATTCCGTTGCAACCTTCCGACGCGCCAATGCGGCCAATCTTGACGGGACCGGCCATTTCAAGGCCGACCCCTCAGGACCGCCTCAGTTCAGGATGGAGATGTTCAGGTTCTGCCACATCCCGTACATAGCCGTGATGAAGATCGAAACCATGCCCGTGGCCTGCAATAAGCGGCGGTGGATGCTCAGCCGCCGATGCAGTGCCAGCCCTTCGCCCTCGTCCCCGATGATGCGCTGGCCACAGCGAAAGCTCAGCCAGATCACCAGTGTCATAGGCGCGGTCAACAGGAATACCGCTTGGGCGAATTCCAGGTTGTAGACGAAGGCCAGAACGCCAAGGATGCTCATCCAGAACGACACCAGCATGACGATCCACACTGCGCCGGGCTGCAACGCCGAAACCAGTCGGCTGGAATAGATCCGCGCCAGAGCTTCGACGTCGGTCTGCGCCTCGCCGCCATAGCGCCTGGCCTTGCGCAACATGTCAAACGGCACACCCATCACCCAATGGGTGGTCGTCGACCACAGGACCGCAAGGGCGATCCAGTACCAAAGGTTCGAAAACGAGCGCATGTCGATGACTTCGAAAACCGTATCAAGCACGTCCACGAGATCGACTTTCCTTTCGACACGCCCGTCGCGGTCAGACGGGATACCACGCGTCCTCTCTTGAGGCGCGGCTCTTTCGATGGCAGACAGAAGCCAAAGCTGCAAGCCCCCGCCTGCACGCACCATGCTCAAGGAAGCTGCCATGCACCCGACATTCGCGCCCTTTCCCGCAACCCGGCTGCGCCGGATGCGCCGGACGCCGGCGCTGCGGGCGCTGGCGCAGGAAAACGCGCTGGGGCTTGGTGATCTGATCTGGCCGGTGTTCGTGCGCGACGGGGTGAACACGCGCGACCAGATTGCCTCGATGCCCGGCGTGGAACGGCTGTCGGTCGATCTGGTGGTGAAGGCGGCTGAAATGGCGGCGGGCCTCGGCATCCCGGCGATCTGCCTCTTTCCCTATACCGATCCCGCGCTAAAGACCGCCGATTGCCGCGAGGCGTGGAACCCAGACAACCTTGCCAACCGGGCGATCCGCGCGATCAAGGCGGCGGTGCCCGACATCGCGGTGATGACGGACGTCGCGCTTGATCCTTACAACCTGCACGGCCATGACGGTCTGGTGCAGGACGGCATCATCCTGAACGACGAAACCGTCGAGGCATTGGTCAAGATGACCCTCGCACAAGCCGAGGCGGGGGCCGATATCCTTGGCCCCTCGGACATGATGGATGGCCGGATCGGCGCGATGCGGGCGGCGCTGGAAGGTGCCGGGCACAAGGACGTGGCGATCCTCAGCTATGCGGCCAAGTATGCCTCGGCGTTCTACGGCCCGTTCCGCGACGCCGTGGGGGCAACAGGGGCGCTTAAGGGCGACAAGAAGACCTACCAGATGAACCCCGCCAACAGCGACGAGGCCTTGCGTCTGGTGGCCCGTGACCTGGCCGAGGGCGCTGACATGGTCATGGTGAAACCCGGAATGCCCTACCTCGACATCTGCCGCCGGGTGAAGGATGCCTTCAGCGCGCCGACCTACGCCTACCAGGTGTCGGGCGAATACGCGATGATCCGGGGCGCGGCCCTGAACGGCTGGATCGACGGCGAGAAGGCGATGCTGGAAAGCCTGATGTGCTTCAAGCGCGCCGGCTGCGATGGCATCCTGACCTACTTCGCGCCGGACGTGGCCCGGCTGATCCGCGCCGGCCTTTAACCGTCAGTCCAACTGCCCCTGCACCGTCGTCGTCAGGTCATTCAGCGAAAATGGTTTCGGCAGGAACACCGAGTTCGGTATCCGCGCCTGACCTTCCGACAGGCAATCCTCGGCATAGCCCGACACGAAGATCACCCGCACGTTTGGGCGGTCCTGCAGCGCCAGCCGCACCCAAGACGGGCCATCCATGCCCGGCATCACCACGTCGGTGACAAAGACATCCACCTCCAGCGTCGGGTCCTCCAGCGTTTTCAGCGCCTGCTCGGCACTGTCGGCCTCCAGCACGGTATAGCCGCGCAGGCGCAGCGCGCGGCTGGCAAACGCCCTGACCGGCGCCTCGTCCTCGACCAAAAGCACCACACCCTCGCCTTGTCGCACCAGCGTCCGGCGCGGCGGCTTTTCCTCGATCACCACCGGCTCTGGCGCGTCATGCACCGGGAAATAAAGCTGGAACGTGGTGCCTTCGCCCGGCACCGAATCCACAAAGATGAATCCGCCCGATTGCTTGACGATGCCGTAGGCCGTCGACAGGCCAAGCCCGGTGCCCTCGCCCACCCGCTTCGTCGTGTAGAACGGCTCGAAGATCTTCTGCAGCCGGTCCGCTGGAATCCCGATGCCGTGGTCGATCACCCGGATCACCGCATAATCGCCCGCCGGAACCGACGCCCGGTCCCGCTTCATTTCCTCGGTCAACGTCACAGGCTCGGTCTCGATGCGGATCGCACCGCCTTCCGGCATCGCATCGCGCGCGTTCACCACCAGGTTCACAAGCACTTGCTCCAACTGCCGCTTGTCGGCACGGATCGGCCCAAGCGGTCCGGAATTGCTTGCTCGCAGCGCGATGCGTTCCCCGACCAGCCGGTTCAAAAGATGCGTCAGGTCGGACAGCACCTCCTCCAGATCAAGCTGCTCTGGCTTAAGCGTCTGCTTGCGGGAAAACGCCAGCAATTGCCCGACCAGTGCCGCCGCCCGGTTGGAGTTCTGGCGGATCTGCTCCAGATCCGCGAACGCCGCATCCTCGCGCCCGTGACGCAGCAGCAAAAGGTCGCAATGCCCCGAAATCGCGGTCAGCAGGTTGTTGAAATCATGCGCGATCCCGCCGGCAAGCTGGCCGATGGCCTGCATCTTCTGGCTTTGCACGAACTGGGCTTCCAGCGTCTTCAGCGCGGTTGCGTCATTCAGCACCGCCAGCACCCCCGGCCTTCCCGCCTCGACGATACGCCGCAGGGTCACTTGCAGGAACCGGTCCTCTCCCATCTTGCGGGCGCGCAATACCTCGGCGCTGCCCGGCAACCGCTCGCTCACCACATCGGCCAGCCAATCCGACACAGGCCGCCCCAAGCCTTCGAACAGTTCGTGGAACATGGCGCTGCCAAGGTCACCCTGCCACATCAGGTCGCGCGCGGCCTTGTTGGCAGCGCGCAAGGTGCCGTCGGGATCAAAGCTCATCAAAGCCACCGGAACGTGTTCGAAATCCGCCAGCGCTGCGCCCTTTTCAGCTTCGGGCAGCGTGGGCAAAAAGAAGATTTCCCGTCGTTCTCCTTGCGCCTCCAGTTCCGCAAGCATCGCGCGGATCGGCCCGTCTGCTCCGATCAGCGTGACTTCCTCGCCGCTGCGGCCAACGCCGCGGGGCAGCACATCCTCGATCTGCTTCGGTCGTCGGCCCAAAAGCTTGCGCAGCGCCTCGTTGGCAAAAAGCACCAGCCCGGCCTTGTTGACCACCATCATCGGCAGGCTCAACGTTTCGGCTCCCCGGCTGCCAAGGCCGCGATCCTTAACCTCGTCGATGCGCCACAAAAAGCGGTCCGACGACATCCTATGCACCGAAATCCGGATGATTCCGGCTGGCCCCGGCAGATCCTCGCGTGCCGCGCCCACACCCACTGCGCGGGTCTGCAAGCGTTGCAACACCGCCCCCGGCGACGTGATCCGCTCCTGCAAGACGGACAGCATCGTGTCAGCCGACGTGCCGAACTGCGCTGCCGCCGCCGCGTTGCGAAACGTCAGGCAGCCGGATTCGTCTGTGGCAAACGAGGCTGCGGCATCCAGCGCCACCAGCCGGAACAAACGCTCGCTTTCGTGCCGGTCGGCCCAGCCAAGCCAGGCCACCACCGCCCGCGCCAAGAGCACCAGCGCCACCAGCGTCAGCCCGCAGCCGAGTGCTGCAAGCCGCACCGTCGGTTGCTGTGATATCGCGGCAAAGCCAAGAAAACCCAGCGCCGCCGCCAAAAGCATCCCCGCCCGGATCGACACGAATTCGGCGGTTCCGACAACAGCACGCACTTCGGCTTCGGGTCGCGACACCAGCAAGCTCCTCTTTACACTCGGCCTGCTGTCATAGGTCGCGAAAATGGTTAACTGATGCTTAACCCGCGCATGACGAAGCGGCATTTCCACGACACGGGCTGTGGACACGCGCCGCTTCCCGTTCGGGTTGTGTCATACCGCTCAGGCTCGCGTCAACAGGGCGACAAAGAAGCCATCGCCGCCACTGGTGGGAAGGAATCGCTGCTTCGACTGTACGGTCCAGCCCGGATGCGCCGTCACAAAGGCGTTCACCTGCGCCTCGTTCTCTTTTTCCAGAAGCGAACAGGTGGCGTAGGCCAATGTCCCGCCGGGGCCGACCATGGTAGCGGCGCGGGTCATGATGCCCGCCTGCACCGCCACAACCTCTGCCAGCCGCGCCTCTGTCAGCGCCCATTTGCCTTCCGGATCGCGCCGCCAGCTGCCCGACCCGGAACAAGGCGCATCGACCAGCACAAGGTCAAAGGGCGCCAGCGTCTCGGGCGCCTCAGTCAGTGTCACGGCCACACCTGCCCGTCGTGCTCGTTCCGGCAGGTCGGCCATCCGGCGCGGGTTGGCGTCATGCGCCCAGACCTTTATCCGCGCCAGCGCCGCCATCGCCAGTGTCTTGCCCCCGCCCCCGGCGCAATGGTCCAAGACGCGTATCCCGTCGCGCAGCGGCAGCGCCTCGACCACCGCCTGCGAACTTGCGTCCTGCAACTCCACCAGCCCCGTCCGAAAGCTTTCGCTGGTCTGGATTTTGCGTGCGTTGCCGGTAACTTCCAGCGCGGTCTTGGCAAGCGGGTGTGGCGTGGCTGCGATCTCCTCGCCCGCCAGCCTTGCAAGCGCTTGCGCCACGGTCGTCTTGCGCAGGTTCACCCGCAGAAACACTGGCGCACGCACCTGCATGGCACGCAGAACCGGAACCGTCGCATCGCCAAGGCTCGCCTCAAGCTCGGGCAACAGCCAGTCCGGCACATCCAGCGCCTCGGCCCCCACCGGCCGGCGGCCGATCTCGTCCGGGCCCACCTTGACCGGCGCATGGCCCTCGCCCGTGAAAAGATCGCCCCCGTCGCCACCCGACGCCCGCACGCCGCCAAGAATAAGCCCGCGCCCTGTCATCGCACCACCAAGCGCCGCATAAGATCGCTTGCAACGCAGCGCGTCGAACACCAGATCGCGCACCGCAGCCCGGTCCCCCGATCCGGCAAAGCGGCTAGCGCGGCCCCAGTTCGTCAAGGCCCGCTCCACCGGTTCACCCGCCAGATATCGGTCAAGGACGGCGATCGCCGCCGCCGCCCGCGCGCCGGGCGTCATGCTTTATCTTCGACGCGCAAGGGTCTGACTGACATGTAGATTACATCACGCGGTAGTTCGGGCTTTCCCGCGTGATCTGCACGTCATGGACATGGCTTTCCTTCAACCCTGCCCCGGTGATCCGCACGAATTCGCACTTCGTCCGCATCTCGGCAACCGTCGCGCAGCCCGTGTATCCCATCGCCGCGCGCAGGCCGCCGACCATCTGGTGAATGACCGCCTGAGCCGAGCCCTTGTACGGCACCTGCCCCTCGATGCCCTCGGGCACCAGCTTGTCGCTGGCTGCGTCCTTCTGGAAATAGCGGTCCGCCGACCCCCGCGCCATTGCGCCCAACGACCCCATCCCGCGGTAAGCCTTGTAGGACCGTCCGTTCCACAAGATCACCTCGCCGGGGCTTTCGTCGGTGCCGGCAATAGCCGATCCAACCATCGCGCAGGATGCGCCCGCCGCGATCGCCTTGGCGAAATCGCCGGAATACTTGATCCCGCCGTCCGCGATCACCGGCACGTCGCCCGCCGCGCGCGCGGCATCCATGATCGCCGTCAACTGTGGCACACCGACGCCCGCCACTATCCGCGTCGTGCAGATCGAGCCCGGCCCGATCCCCACCTTCACCGAATCCGCGCCCGCACCGATCAGTGCCCGCGTCGCCTCGCCGGTGGCGACGTTGCCGGCCACCACCTGCACCGCGTTCGACAGCGCCTTGATCCGCTCCACCGCCCGCGCCACGCCTTCGCTGTGGCCATGTGCGGTGTCGATCACCACCATGTCGACCCCGGCCTCGATCAAGGCCTGGCTGCGTTCAAAGCCCGCGTCGCCCACGGTCGACGCCGCCGCCACCCGCAACCGGCCGAGCTCGTCCTTGCAGGCGTGGGGGTTCAACACGCTTTTCTCGGTATCCTTCAGGGTCAGCAGGCCAGTCAGCTTGCCCTGCCCGTCGGTCACCAGCAGCTTTTCGATCCGCCGCGCCTTCATCAGGCTGATCGCCTCGGCACGGTCCACCGGTTCGCGCAGGATGGCAAGGTTTTCCGAACTCATCATCGCGCGAACCGGGGTGCGGTCATCATTGGCAAAGCGCATGTCGCGGTTGGTCACGATGCCAAGCACCCGGCCCCGGTCGTCAACCACCGGAAAACCGGTGATCGAATACCGTTCCATCAGCACCTTGGCATCGGCCAGCGTCTGGTCCGGCGTCAGGGTGATCGGCTGATACACCACCCCGGACTCGAACCGCTTCACCCGCCGCACCTCGCGCGCCTGCGCCTCAAGGTCGAGGTTGCGGTGGATCACCCCGATCCCGCCCGCCTGCGCCATCGCAATCGCCATGCGACCTTCGGTCACCGTATCCATCGCGCTGGACAGAAGCGGAATGTTCATCCGGATCGACCGCGTGACAAAGGTCGAGGTGTCCGCATCCGACGGCAACACGCTGGAAGCGGCCGGAACCAGAAGCACGTCGTCGAATGTGAGAGCCTCACGAATCTCCATGGAATATCCCTTCGGAGGTGGCATCGTTTGGCGGTTCCCCTTTTCACGCGATGCGGCGCTTGGCAAGGGCAAATCCCGCATCTTGCGCTTGCACCCCCACGCGGCCCGTGCAGATTGTGCCAAGGTCAGCCATCGAGGCCTTAATGCGCGTCGCCATCGTCGAAAATACTCACATCACGCACCATGGTCAGGTCGGCGTGGCGCTGCATGAACGCGCCGCCCTGATCGACCTGTGGAAACCGTGGTCCGGGCAACCCCTGCCAACAGACATCGATGCCGACGCGCTGGTCGTCTTCGGCGGCGAACAGGCGGCGACAGATGACCACACGCACCCCTACCTGCCCGACCTCGCCCGCCTGATGGCCGCCTATACCGGGGCTGACAAGCCCGTGCTTGGTATCTGCCTTGGCTCGCAGCTTCTTGCGCGGGCTTTTGGCGCGGAAAACCACCTTGGCACCGCGCCCGAGTTTGGCTGGGTCGACGTTGGGCTGACCGATCAGGGCCGCGCCGATCCGGTTCTATCGGTTCTGCCGGACCGGTTCCCGATCTTTCAATGGCACTCCGACACCTTCACCCTGCCCGAGTGTGCGGTGCATCTGGCTGCCGGCGACAGTGCCCGCCATCAGGCCTTCCGCATAGGCCGCGCGACCTACGGCACCCAGTTCCATTTCGAGGCAAGCCGCGCCGTGGTGGCCGACTGGACCCGCAGCTTTCCCGACGCGATCGAGCGCATGTCGCCGGGCTGGCCCGCGCGGCACCAGCACCTTGCCGCCAGTCAGGGGGTGGCGGCCGATGCACACGGCCTCGCCCTTGCGCGCGCCTGGGTCGGGCTGATCTGACGTCAGGCTTCCGCCGCGTTGGTCCGCGCCGCCAGCTTGCCGCCCGGCCATTCCTTCAGCACCAGCCAGACCAGTGCGGGGATGGTCGCAAGGCTCAGCGCCAGCATCGCAAGGCCCGGCACGGCCCACACACCACCCCGGTTCAGCATCGCCCCGGTCAGCGCCGCCAGCGGAAAGGTAAATGAGCCCCACAGCGGCGACATCCCCGCAGCCATGATCCAGCGCATCCGAACCAAAAGCCCAGCTCCGATCATCAGCGCAAAGACCAGCAGCGCCAGTTCATAGCCGTCCTGACCGATCAGCCCCGCAACGCTTGCCAGTACCGCCGCCGGGGCCAGATGTATGGCCAGCAGCGGTCGCAACGGCGCGGGCGGTTGGTCCGTCTGCAGCCGCAGGATGCTGATCGCCCAGATCACCGCGGCAATCGGCAAGGTCGCCACGAACAGCAGGCTTGCAAGCGTCAGGCTGCCAAGACTCGCCGCCGCGATTCCGCCGACAATCGGCCCGACAAGGGTCATGTGAAACGTCGGGTTCATTACCCGCGCTTCGGGGGGCAAACGCCATAAAAGCCACATCAGCAAAGCCGCCTGCAGGACATGCGCCGCCAATGATGCCAGCAACACCATCCACCCGACGCCGGGCGCAAAGGGCGCGACAATTGCCGCAACCGCCATCCCCCCCATCGTCGCCGCCGCAATCCCGCCGCGCGAGGGCAGAACACGCAGGTCCTCCATGATCGCAGCGGGACGGCGCAGCAGTTTGGTTCCGTAGGCAACAACCGCAAAGACCCAAAGCGCCACCGCGACTCCGGCAAGCAGGTCGGCCGGTCCGGCTGGCAGGGCCGCCGCAGCAAGCCCTGCGCGCAAGGCCAGCACCAATCCCAAAAGGCCAAGGATCACCGGAAACACCACCGGTGGCGTTCGGGCGAACAGCTTTGCCCGGCGCGGCGGAAATTCCGGCGGCGGATACATCTTTGGTCGGTGCCGGGCGACGGGTTCGCTCATTGCCGCAGCACCGGGAACCAGTCCTCGCGCAGTCGCTGGCCAGCCTGCATCCCATGCCCCGGAAAGGGCGGCGAGGTCGGCCCCGGCCGCTCCACATAGCGCGCGTCCCCGCCGACCAGCCGCAACGAAAACGCCCGGCGCCGCTGCGTGGTGGTATTGCCCCGCGTGCCATGCAGCGTGCGAAAGTTGAATGCGACAGCGTCGCCCGGCTCCATCTCCCACTCCAGAATCTGCATCCCCTCGGCTTCGGGGTCCGGCACGGGGATGTAATCACCCGCCTCGGGGTAGAAATCGGTCTCGCTCAGCCAGCGGGTCGGCAGCACGTCCTTTGGCCACAGGTGGCTTCCCGCCACGCAACGCAGCGTCGCCTCGCGGACCGGGTCCAGTGGCGACCAGAAGCTGACCGTCTGCCGACCCTCGACAAAGTAATACGGACCGTCGGTGTGCCACGGCGTCGGCTTCGCCGTGCCGGGTTCCTTGACCAGCACATGGTCGTGGAACATCTGCACATGATCCGAGCCCATCAGTTTTGACGCCACCTCGGCCACGTCCGAGCGGCGGATCACCTCGCCAAACTCCGGGATCTTGGTCCAGTTGCAGTAGTCGTCGAAGAAATACCCCGGCTCGCCCGGCTTCAGCGTTGCCATCTGGTGCGTCGGGTTCGCCATGTTGCGGGCAATCCCGGCGCGCAACGGCTCCACCCAGTCGGCCCACAGGCCCTTGACCAGCACCGCCCCGTCGCGCTGATAGGCCGCGACCATCGCCTCTGTCACAACTGTCATCGTGCACACTCCCCCGGCGGACACCCTGCCCCGAAGTGGGCACTTTCGCAACTACCCCGGCAGCACAAGCAGCGTCGAGCCCAGCTTTCGCAGCCCCGCCCCGGTGCCCAGCTTGAACGTCGCCAGCCCCGGTGCGTCCTCGCTGTTCACCGACCCAAGGTCAAGCCACCGCACCCCTTCGCCGCGCAACGCCAGCGCCGCCTGCCACAGCATCGCCTGATGCACGGCCAGCCCACGCGCCGAAAGGGCAGCCCATGCCATGTGATAACTGGCCGTCGCACCGTGCCGCACAAAGCACATCGCCGCCGCGACCTGCCCCTGCCAGCGCCACTCCCACAAGCGCAGGCAGTCTTGCGGCAACCCAGCGCTGAACCCCGCTGGCAGCGCCTGATAGCCACGCGCCCGGCGCTGCACCGCCTCCGCCTCGATCAACCGCGCCAGTGCACCGCTGCGGTCCCGTTCGAACACAAACGCGCGGCGTTCGCCCGCTACCAGATGGTTGCGCCACTTCGCCCCGAGGCCCGCCCGCAGATCGCCCGCCAGATCCCAGACCGCGTGGTGCATCGGTGTGACCAGCGGGATCAGCCCCACCCCCGCCACCGCCGCCTCTGGTGTCACGACCGTCACCCCCGGCCATCGCGCGAACCGGCGCAAGGCGCGGCGCTTGTCCGCCTCACCGGCCCCCGCCACCCAGACCGGACCGCGCGAGATCAGCCGAACCCGCCCGCGTTGCACCACCAGCGCCCGCCCCATCGCCAGATCAACCTCGATCACCCGCGCGCCCGACAGCCGCGCCGCCGCCGCATAGGGCGCGCTTTGCTGCAACGGAAGGAACGCATCATTCGCATCGGTTTCCATCGCGGCATTAACCACGCCGAAACCTTTCCATGCGGTTAATCACGCCATGAAGCCTGCCAAACCCGCCAAAAGACAAGCACCCGCGCCGCGCCTCACCCTCTGGGTGCCGGCGTTGGTCGCGGGCGCGTCAAGCCTGCTGTGGCTGGGCGTGCTGTCCCTGTTCTAGCGGTAAAGCAGCGACCGGCCATTGGCGAACAGATGCACCTTCTTCGGATCTGCGGTCAGGCTGACCGTGGTGCGGCGCAATTCCGACCGGATGCCGGGCAGCTTGCCCACCACCTGATGCCCATCGCCCTGCTTTTTGAAGTATAAAAGCGTCACCTCGCCAAGCGCCTCGGTGATCTCCACGTCGCCGGTAAAGATCGCCTCGCCCATGGTCTCGGTGAAATCCTCCGGCCGCACGCCGATCTTGACCTTAAGCCCCTTGTCCGACGCAATCGTCGGCACAGCAGACCGCGCCACGCCGCCGTTGTCCAGCTTGACCGTTGTGATCGCGCCGGTCTCCGCCACCTCGCCGGTCATCAGGTTCATCGACGGGCTGCCGATGAACTGCGCGACAAACTCGTTCTCGGGCCGCTCATACAGTTCCAGCGGGCTGCCGACCTGGCTAATCCCGCCACCGGCCAGCACCACGATGCGTGATGCCAGCGTCATCGCCTCCACCTGATCATGGGTGACGTAGACCATCGTCGAATTCGGCATCGCCTCTTTCAACTGCGCGATCTCGATCCGCGTCGCCACCCGCAAGGCGGCGTCAAGGTTGGAAAGCGGTTCGTCGAAAAGATACACCTTCGGATCGCGCACGATGCTGCGCCCGATCGCCACCCGCTGCCGCTGGCCACCCGACAGCGCCTTCGGCAGACGGTCCAGATACGGCGTCAGTTGCAGGATGCGCGCCGCCTTGTCGACCGCCGCCTTGATTTCTTCGGGGCTTTTCTTTGCTATCTTCAGCGCAAACGACATGTTGTCGCGCACCGTCATGTGAGGGTAAAGCGCGTAAGACTGAAACACCATCGCGATGCCGCGCTGCGCCGGCGGCACGTCGTTCATCCGCACGCCGTCGATGGAAAACTCACCCCCGGTGATCTTTTCGAGGCCCGCGATCATCCGCAAGAGCGTGGATTTCCCACACCCCGAAGGCCCGACGAACACGATCAACTCGCCCGTCTTGATGTCGAGGTTGATGTCTTTCAACACCTTCACCTCGCCGTAAGCCTTCTCCACGTCCTTCAGCAGAAGTTCCGCCATGATATTCCTCCCTCAGTCCCGTTTGGCCAGACAGACACCCCAGGGACCAAGCGTCACGCGCCCGTTCCCTACTGTCTGGCTGCCGAGTTCTGCCCCGATTGCCGTCCACTTGCCGTCAGGCAGCGCCACCTCCGCGGTGGCGTCGCCAAGGTTGAAGGCGCAAAAGATCTCCTCATCCCCGCTGCGCCGGAACGTCGCCACGTCGCCCGAGGCGCCGATGTCCTGCATCGCGCCCGTGCGCAGCACTGGGTGCGCCCGGCGCAAGGCCAGCGCCGCGCGGTAATGCGTCAGCATCGACCGAGGCTCACCCGTCTGTGCCGCCACCGACAACGGCAGATGCGGCGCCTTCACCGGCAACCAAGGCTTGCCGGTCGTGAACCCGCCCGTGCCATTGTCCGTGACCCAGACCATCGGCGTGCGCGCCCCGTCGCGGCCCTTGAACTCGGGCCAGAACTGGATGCCGTAGGGGTCCTGCAACTCCTCCAGCTGCAGCTCCGCCTCCGGCAATCCCAATTCCTCGCCCTGATACAGGCAGAGCGAGCCGCGCAAGGTGACCAGCAGCGTGGCATAAAGCTTCGCCGCTTCCTCCGTCAGATGCCAGCGGGTGACATGGCGCACGGTGTCGTGGTTGGAATACGACCAGCACGGCCACGCGTCCGGCGCCGCCGCCCGCATCCGGGCAAAGGTTTCCACCAGCATCGGTGCGGTCAGCCGGGTCGGCTGCAACATCTCGAAGGGGTAGCACATCTGCACCTTGTCCCCGCCCGAGGTATACTCGGCCATGATCTCAAGTCCCCGCTGCGCATCGCCCACCTCACCCACGGCGGCAGCGTTGTAGGGGTTCAGCACGGCGCGGAACTTGCGCAAAAACTCAAGGTTTTCCGGCTGGTTCTTGGAAAACAGGTGCAGCTGGTGGTTATATGGGTTCACGCTTGGCGCGATGCTGTCGTTGCGCAGCGGTTTCGGCAGCGACGGGTTATCGCGCAGATACTTGTCGGCAAAATAGAAGTTGATCGTGTCCAGCCGGAACCCGTCCACGCCGCGCTTCAGCCAGAACCGCGCCACATCCAGAAGCGCCTCCTGCACCGGTTCGTGGTGCAGGTTGAGGTCCGGCTGCGAGGTCAGGAAGTTGTGCAGGAAATACTGCTCGCGCCGCCCGTCCCACTCCCATGCCGATCCGCCAAAGACCGAAAGCCAGTTGTTCGGCGGGGTGCCGTCGGGCTTCGGCTCGGCCCAGACATACCAGTCGGCCTTCGGATTGGTCCGGTCCTTGCGGCTTTCGGCAAACCACGGATGCTGGTCGCTGGTGTGTGACAGCACGAGGTCGATCATCACCCGCAGGCCCAGATCATGCGCACGCGCGACCACCGCATCGAAATCGGCAAGCGTGCCGAACATCGGATCGACGTCGCAATAATCACTGACGTCGTAGCCAAAGTCCTTCATCGGGCTGGTGAAGAACGGGCTGATCCAGATCGCATCCGCGCCAAGGCTGGCGATATGGTCCAGCCGCGTGACGATGCCGACCAGGTCCCCGATCCCGTCGCCGTTGCTGTCTTGATAGCTGCGCGGGTAGATCTGATAGATCACCGCCCCGCGCCACCACTCCGGGTCCGACGCCAGCACAGACCGCCCCTCCCGTTCCATCCTGCTCACTTGACCGACCCTGCCAGAAGCCCGCGCACCAAAAACCGCTGAAGCAAGAAGAACACCGCCAGCGGCACTGCGATCGACACGAACGCGCTGGCCGACAGGATCTCCCAGTCGCCCCCGCGCGAGCCCATCAGGTTCACGAGGTTGCCGGTCAGCACCTGCTGGTCGTTGCCCGTGCCAAGGAACACCAAGGCTACCAAAAGGTCATTCCACGTCCACAGGAACTGGAAGATCGCGAACGAAGCCAGCGCCGGAAACGACAGCGGCAGGATGATCTTGGTGAAGATCTGGAAATCCGTCGCGCCATCGACCTTCGCGTTCTCGATGATGTCCTTCGGCAGACCCACCATGTAGTTGCGCAAAAGGTAGATCGCCAACGGCAACCCGAACCCGGTATGGGCCATCCAGATGCCCAGATACCCCTTTCCAATGCCGATCCAGTTATGAAACTGAAGAAGCGGAATCAGCGCCAGTTGCAACGGCACCACAAGCAAGCCCACGATCGCTGCAATCAGAAGCGCCCGGCCCGGAAAATCCATCCACGCCAGCGCATAGGCCGCGAAGGCTGCGATCAGGATCGGGATGATCGTCGCCGGAATGGCCACCGTCGCCGTATTCATGAAGGCCTGAAAGATCGTCTGCCCGGCCAAGGGGCTGAACAGCACGTTGTTGTAGTTCTGCGTCGTGAACTCCGGCGGCGTTGCGGCGGTCGCGAACACGCGCGGCAACCGCTCCCCCGCCAGCGTTGTGGGCGAGGTCAGCACATAATCCCCCGCTTCCGACACCGTCAGCGTCCGCCCGTCGCCCAGATCGGCCACCGCCCCCGGCGCGTAGGCCGACGGTTCGCGCGAACTGGTGCCCCAGGCGCTGATCACCGCGCCCGCCCCATCGAAAAGCCCGCCCTCGATCACGAAGCCGCCGTCCTTCGGCACCTCTTCGCCCTCGATCCGGATCGGCGACAGTTGCTGTTCCTGCGTCGACAAGGCCTGCCACCAGCCCGAGCCGACGATCTGATCCCCGGTCCGGAATGACGAGACCAGAAGCCCGAAAGTCGGCAGTACCCACATCAACACGAGTGCGACGACCGAGATATGCACCGCCCAGGTCAGCGAGGATTTGGTTCCAGCTATGTTGTCCATCTCACCCTGCCCTCAGCGCATTTCTTTGCGCGCGTTGTAGACGTTCCAGACCAGGATCGGCATGACCAGCAGCATGATCACCATCGCACTTGCCGACCCCACGCCCCAGTCGCCCGCCCGAAACAGCTTGTCATACATGTAGTTGGCCAGCACCTGCGTCTGGAACTGCCCGTTGGTCATCGCCAGCACGATGTCGAACACCTTCAGCACGGTGATCGTGATCGTGGTCCAGACCACCACGATGGTGCCCATGATCTGCGGTACCTTGATCTTGAAGAACACCTGAAACGGGTTCGCCCCGTCGATGATCGCAGCCTCGATCGTATCCTCCGGCACACCCCGCAGTGCCGCCGACAAGATCACCATCGCAAAGCCGGTCTGAATCCAGATCAGCACCGCCATCAGGAAGAAGTTGTTCCAGTAGGGGATCGTCAGGAACTGCTGCGGCACGCCGTAAGGCAGATCGGCCCGCACCGCGCCAAGCGCCCAGGACAGCGCCACGTAAACCAACCAGAGGCCGATCAGGCCTCCAAGCGCCCGTGCCACCTTTTCCAGCGTGCCGACCGGCCGGTCGCTTTGGCTCAACACGCGCACCATGCCCCAGACGACGTAGGCCACAGCGGCAGCAAAGGCGACCAGCAGCAGCACCGGCAGCACCTTGAGGAACAGCACCGACCAGACGCCGCCCTCGAATTTCATCCAGATCGCGTTCAGCGCACCGATCTGCGCCACCGCCGCATCGCGGCTGTCATAGACCAGCTTCCAGATCACCGATGCGCCAACGAACGAAATCGCCATCGGCATGAAGATCAGCGACTTGGCGATGTTGCCCCATTTGATCCGGTCGGTCAGCTGCGCCGCCAACAGCCCGAAGGCCGTCGACATCGCCGGCACCACCACCAGCCAGACCATGTTGTTCTTCATGGATTCCCAGAATTTATCCTCGGACATCATCTGGGCGTAGTTGGCAAAGCCGACGAACTCGCTGCCGGCGCCAACCTGCTTGTTCAACGAAAGCCACAGCGTCGCTACCACCGGGTAGGCCAGATAAAGGCCCAACAGCACGATGGCGGGAAACAGGAACAGCCAGGGCCGGATCATGTTGGCGCGGTTGATGTTGCGCCCTGCATTCGGCCCGCGCGGGGGGTAGAGAACCTTGTCCAGGAACAGGTTCGACCCGTAGAAATAGACCAGACATCCCCCGACGCCCAATCCGATTGTGATGACCGCCTGCAAAGCCGGATTCATGCGCCCCTCCCAAGACGATGACCAAGGTGCAAACGGGCCCGATACAAAGGACCGGGCCCGCTGCAATCACATTCGGCAAATCACGCCGAAAGCACCGTTACTTCGGCCACGACGCTTCCACCGTGTCCGCCACTTCCTGCGCCGACTTGCCCGACACATAGTCGACCATTGCCGTCCAGAACGTGCCAGCGCCGACAGCGCCCGGCATCAGGTCAGATCCGTCAAAGCGGAAGGTCGTGGCGTTCGCCAGGATCTCGCCCTGCTTCTTCAGTGCTTCGCTGCCATAAAGGTCGCGGTTGACGCCGGTGAACGGCGTGACAAAGCCGGTCTGCGCCATCCACACTTCATGTGCGATCGGGGTCTTCAGCCACTCGATGAAGGCCCGGGCCGCTTCGCTTTCCTTCATCACGAAGGCCAGCGTGCCCGCGCCCAGAACCGGCGAGCCGAGGTCTTTTCCAGCGTAAGCCGGGAAGTAGAAGAAGTCGGCGTCGGTGCCCAGTTTCGTGCCTTCAGGGAAGAACGAAGGGATGAACGACGCCTGGCGGTGCATGTAGCACTGCGGCGGCGACGAGAAGAGACCCTTCGGGCTGTCGCGGAAGTCGGTCGAGGCAACGGCAGCGGCGCCACCGGCGACGTTGGCATCGGTCTTGGCAAACCAGCCGAATTCGTCGATCGCAGCCACGATGGCCGGGTCGTTGAACGGGATCTGGTGCGAGGTCCACTTGTCATAGACGTCCGCAGGCTGCGTGCGCAGCAGCAGGTCTTCGACCCAGTCGGTTGCCGGCCAGCCCGTCGCACCGCCTGAACCCAGACCGATGCACCACGGCGTGCCGCCATCGGCGACGATCTTCTCGGTCAGCGCCTTCAGCTCTTCCATCGTGGTCGGGATCGCGTAGCCCGCATCCTCGAAGTTCTCCGGGCTGTACCAGACCAGCGACTTCACGTCCGCCTTGTAGGGGAACGCATACAGCGCCTGGGTGCCGTCAGCGCCCGGATAGGTGCCAAGTGCCGCCCAGCTTGCGCCCGCGCCGTAGTTGTCGGTCAGCCACTGGGTGGTTTCCGGCGCCAGCGGCAGGACCAGACCTTTTGCGGCCAGTTGCGCGATCAGGCCGGGCTGCGGCAGCACGGCCACATCCGGCGGCGAACCCGCTTCGGCGTCGATGATCAGCTGCTGCTCGTAGCCTTCGGACGACGAGTAGTTCACCGTCACGCCCGACGCGGCTTCGAAATACGCCAGCATGCTTTCGACCAGTACCTGGTCTTCGCCACGCCACGGGCCGAACAGGGTGATGGTCTGGCCGTCCAGGTTGTAGGCCTCGTCGAACGCCTTGTAGCTGTCCCAGTTGAAGGCGCCTTCACCTACCGGGAATTTCAGGTCCTGGGCCAACGCACCGCTGGCGGCCAGCGCCAGCACGGCGGTGCTGACGATAAGTCTGGTTTTCATTAGTCTTCCTCCCGTTTCCCCCGCCCTCTGACGGGGCATGAAACCAACGTCGGCATAACAGCTTCTGCGCCACGGGGCAGAATCAATTCAAACCGCTTTGGATGCGCAACATTTGCCGATCCTTCCCCTCAAGTCAATCCAAAGCGCCTTCAATGTTTTTCCATCGCCCAATCCGGCGGCACAGTCTGTTCCGTAATCGTTTACGGAGGGCAGCATTTGGCTTTGACCTGCCCCTCCACCATGTTTAATGTTCGCGCAATTGAAATCGTTTTGAGCATCCGCCCGCCATGAACCTCAAGGAACTCGCCACCAAGCTGGGCCTGTCGCCCACGACAGTGTCGCGGGCGCTCAACGGCTACCCCGAGGTGAACGAGGTCACCCGCGAACGCGTCATGGCCGCGGCCAAACGCCACAATTACCATCCCAACACCCGCGCCATCCGCCTTGCCACCGGCCGCGCGATGGCCGTCGGCCACGTAATCCCGATCGCCACCCGCCATGAGATCGTGAACCCCGTATTCGCCGACTTCATCGCCGGCGCCGGCGAAACCTACAGCCGCAACGACTATGATATGGTCCTCTCAGTCGTCCCCGACGAGGGCGAGGAAGACACCTACCGCTCGCTCAAATCCAAGGGCAACGTCGACGGCGTCATCGTCCACGCCCCCCGCATGAACGACCCCCGCATCCCGCTTCTGCGCGAGATCGGCCTGCCCTTCGTCGTCCACGGCCGCGCTACCGGCACCGCCGAACCCTACTGCTGGCTTGACGTGAACAACCGCCGCGCCTTCCAGCGCGCCACCGAATTCCTGCTCGACCTCGGCCATACCCGCATCGCACTGGTCAATGGCCTCGAGTTCATGGATTTCGCCATTCGCCGCCGCACCGGCTATGTCGATGCCCTCACCGCCCGTGGCATCACCCCCGACCCCGCCCTGATGGCCACGGACGAGATGACCGAAATCGCCGGTTTCCGCGCAGCCTCCGCCATGCTGGCCCTGCCGAAACCACCCACCGCCATCCTCGCCGCCTCGATGATCTCCGGCATGGGCGTGCGCCGCGCGGTCGAGAGCAAGGGTCTGACCGTTGGCCGCGACGTCTCGATCATCATTCACGATGACGACCTGTCCTACATGAAGAACGGCGAGGATGTGCCGATCTTCACCGCAACCCGCTCTTCGGTGCGCGAAGCCGGGCGCCTTGCGGCCGAGATGCTGCTTGACGTCATTGCCCACCCCGAGGCCGCCCCGCAACAGCGCCTTCTCGAGGCTGAACTCATCATCGGCCAGTCCACCGGCCCCGCGCCCAAAGGCTGAGCCATGCCGATCCCGCCGCTCTCACGCTTCGATTTCCCGCAAGGGTTCGTCTTCGGGGCGGCCACCGCCGCCTACCAGATCGAAGGCTCCGCGTTCGGCGGCTGCGGTCCGTCGCATTGGGATACGTTCTCCGCTACCCCCGGCAACGTGATCCGCGCCGAAAACGGCGCCAAGGCCTGCGACCACTACCACCAGTGGCCCGCCGACCTGGACCTTCTGCAAGCGGCCAACCTCGATGGCTACCGCTTCTCCACCTCTTGGCCCCGCGTCATGCCAGATGGTGTGAACGTCAACCCGGAAGGCATTGATTTCTATGACCGTCTGGTTGACGGAATGCTGGCGCGCGGTCTGAAACCCTTCCAGACACTCTACCATTGGGAAATGCCCTCGGCCTTGGCTGACAAGGGTGGCTGGGCGAACCGCGACACCTGCCACCGCTTTGCCGATTTCTCGGAAACCATCACCCGGCGCCTTGGCGACCGCGTCGCCTCCATCGCCACGGTCAACGAACCCTGGTGCGTGGCGTGGCTGTCGCACTTCATGGGCATCCACGCCCCCGGCCTGCGCGACATCCGCGCCGCCGCCCGCGCGATGCACCATATCCTTCTCGCCCACGGCCTTGCGGTCGAGCGCCTGCGGGGGCTGGGCCAACCCAACCTCGGCATCGTGCTGAACTTCGACCACGCCTCGCCGGCGACCAACAGCCCGGAAGATCAAACCGCGTCAGACCTTTGGGATGGGATCTTCAACCGCTGGTTCATCGAAGGGATCACCCGCCAGACCTATCCCTCCAACGTGCTGGAGGGTCTTGCCCCGCACATGCCGGCGAACTGGCAAGACGACATGCCGGTGATCGGGCAAAAGCTAGATTGGCTCGGCGTCAACTACTACACCCGCCACCTGCACGCACATGATGCAACCGCGCCCTGGCCGTCGCTGAAAGACGTGCCCGGCAATCTGCCCCGCACCCAGATGGGCTGGGAGATATACCCGGATGGCTTGCACCACTTCCTTACCCGCATGGCGCGCGACTATGTCGGCGACCTGCCGATCTACGTCACCGAAAACGGCATGGCGAACGCCGATCAACTTGAAGATGGTGCCGTAACTGACCGTGTTCGCGAGGACTTCCTGTTTTCGCACCTGGCCGCCACGAAACGGGCAATTGCCGATGGGGCCAATGTGAAGGGCTTCTTCTACTGGTCGCTTCTGGACAATTACGAATGGGCCGAAGGCTACGAAAAACGCTTCGGACTCGTGCATGTCAATTTCGACACTCTGGTCCGCACGCCCAAATCCTCCTATCACGCTCTCGCCCGCGCGCTGGCGCGAAACGAGTAGGACGCAGCATGACCCTTGCAATTCTGGCTGACATTGGCGGCACGAACACCCGCGTGGCCTTGGCCGACGGCACCAAGGTGCGGCTTGACTCCATCCGTCGCTTTCCCAACGCCGAATATCAGGCGCGCGGGCAGGACATCGCGCATGTGCTGAAGGATTACCTCGCCCAGACAGGCGCAACCGTTTCCGGCGTCTGTGTCGCCGCCGCCGGCCCGGTTCAGGACGGCGTCGCCACCATGACCAATCTTGACTGGGTGATGGATGCGGCAAAGCTTTCCGGTGCCACTGGTGCGAAAAAGGTAGCCATCCTCAACGACTTGCAGGCACAAGGTCAGGCGCTTGGCCACATCCCTGCCGAAAACCTTCGCACTGTCATTCCCGGCCCGGTGAAATCCGGCGCGGCCATGCTCGTCGTCGGCCTTGGCACCGGCGTCAATGCGGCCCCAGTTCACCCCGGCGCACAAGGCCGCGTGGTGCCGCCGTCGGAATGTGGCCACGTCAACATGCCCGTCCGCACCGAAGAAGACTTCCGCCTCCTGCGCTTCGTCGAAGCCCGCCTTGCCGCCGAAGGCGAGGTCGCCCATGCCGGCGTTGAAGAGGTTCTGGCCGGGCGCGGACTTGCCAATCTGCACGCCTTCGCCGCAACCGAAGCGGGCCGCCCCGACAGCCTCACCTCGGCCGAAGTGCTGGCCGCCCTTGCCGCCGGTGACACGGTCGCTGCACATGCAGCGCGTCTATACGTGCATATACTGGGCCAGACCCTTGCCGACCTCGCACTGATCCACCTGCCCTACGGCGGCATCTACCTGATCGGTGGCATGGCCCGCGCGATGACCCCGTCCTTGTCCAGCTTCAGCCTCGCCACCCAGTTCCGCGAAGCGCGCCGGGTGGACCTGCTGGAAAAGGATTTTTCGGTGACCGTCGTCGAAGATGACTACGCAGCACTGACGGGTTGCGCCGCCTACCTGCACAGCGTCGCCTGACGCGGCAGGGACACAGGTTAAAACTTTCTTAAAGTCACACTGTAACCCATTGTATTGATTAAGGTCGAAGAATGTCCCACCGTGGGACGTGCCTCACCCCAACCGATCCTTCAGGAACCGCAAGGCAACCCCCAGCCCATCCGGCGCGATCCCATGCCCGGTCCCCTTCATCACGTGCCCAAAGGTCGGCACCCCCGCCGCAACCAAGGCATCTCCCGCCTTCGCCATGTCCGAAAACGGCACCACCGGGTCCTGATCGCCGTGGATCAGCAGTACCGGCGGCTTCACCACCGCCTCCGCCGCCAGCTTTTCTGGCCGCAGCAGCCGCCCCGAAATCGCCACCACCCCGGCCATCTCCACCGGCCGCCGCACCGAGACATGCAGGCTCATCATCGCCCCCTGGCTGAACCCGACCAGGGCCAGCCGCTCCGGCCCCAACCCCTCCTCTGCCAGCCTCGCATCCAGAAACCCGTCCAGATCCTTTGCCGCCGCATCAAGCCCAGCCTCGGCCAGCGCCACGTCAGACCCGTCCAGCCAGGGGATCGGGAACCACTGCCACCCGAACCCGCCACCAACACACCGCTCCGGCGCATCCGGCGCCAGAAAGACCGTGTCCGGCAGATGCTCACCCAAGACGTCGGCCAACCCCAGAAGGTCTGACCCGTCCGCGCCATAACCATGCACGAACACGACCATGGATCGCGCGCCGCCTGACCCCGCCCCCCGTCGCCCGAACCGCAAGTCCCGCATTACGCCACTCCATCCCGTTCCTTCGCAACCCGGTAATAGGCCCAGAGGATCCTTGCCGCAACTGACCGCCAAGGCGACCAGTCCTCCGCCATCGCCCTGAGCGCCCGCTCTGAGGGCCGCGCCTCCAGCCCGAACAGCATCCGCGCGGCCTCCTGCAACGCCAGATCGCCCGGTGCAAACACATCCGCCCGCCCCAGCGCGAACATCGCATAGATCTCCGCCGTCCAGACCCCGATCCCCGGAACCGCAACCAGCGCCGCCACGACCTCGGCGTGCGGCAAACTTCGCAGGGCGTCGAAGTCGATCCCCGCTTGCGCCAACGCCCGCCCATAGCGCGCCTTCTGACGGCTGAGGCCTGCGGCGCGCAGCACCTCGTCCGATGCCGCCGCCATCGCGCCCGCTTCGGTCAGACCTGCCGCTTCCAACCGCCCCCAGATCGCCCGCGCGCTTGCAACCGACACCTGCTGGCCCACGATCGCGCTCAACAACGCGCCGAACCCGTCTGGCTGTCGCCGCAGCGGCAGTGGCCCGACCAGTGGCAGCGCACGGGCAAAGGCCGGTTCGCGCGCGGCCAGCCAGTCTGCCCCCTCCGCCACGCAGTCGAGGGAATGGATGATGCGGCCTACCATTCTTCCTCTTTGCCCAAACATCCCCGCCTGAGGCAACCACCCTTGCATCCGATGCGACGGTTTTCGCCTTGCCCCCCGGCAGAGCCCGGCTTACCCCTGTCGGAATGAGCCAAGATGCCCTCGCCAAACGCAACGTCCTCGTCCTTGTGGGCGCGCAAGCCATCCTCGGCGCACAGATGCCGATGATCTTCACTATCGCCGGCCTTGCGGGCAACACGCTTGCGCCGAACCATTGCTGGGCGACGCTGCCGATCACCTGCACAGTGATCGGCTCGATGTTGACCGCCACCCCGATTTCCGCCCTGATGCAGAAACACGGTCGTCGGACTGGGTTCGTCGTTGGCGCGATGGGCGGAGCGCTTGGGGCAGCCATCGGTGCCTACGGGTTGTCGATCGCCAGCTTCGCCATCTTTTGTCTTGGCGCCTTCATCACCGGCATCTACATGTCGGCGCAGGGTTTTTACCGTTTTGCCGCCGCCGATACCGCATCAGACGAGTTTCGTCCGAAGGCGATCAGCTGGGTCATGGCTGGCGGCCTGCTGTCCGCCGTTGTCGGCCCCCAGATCGTCAAGGTGACGGCTGACGCGATGGCGGTGCCGTTTCTAGGCACATACCTGGCCGTCATCGGGTTGAACCTTGTCGGCGTGTTCCTGTTTGCGGGCCTGAAGATTCCCAAGCCCAAGGCGCCTGTCGCAGGCGCGCCGCTGGGCCGCAGCCGGGCTGAACTTGTGCGCACCCCCGTGATCGCGGTGGCGATGATCTGCGCTACGGTATCATACGCGCTGATGAACCTCGTCATGACCTCGTCGCCACTTGCCGTTGTCGGTTGTGGGTTCAAGACGGCAAACGCCGCCGATGTCGTCACAGCCCATGTTCTTGCGATGTACGCGCCGTCGTTCTTCACCGGCCATATCATCGCCCGTTTCGGCGTGGAGCGGGTGATCGCGCTTGGCCTGACGATCCTTGCCGCAGCCGGGGCCGTGGCGATGGCCGGCGTGCAACTGGAGAATTTCTTCATTGCCCTCATGCTTTTGGGGATTGGCTGGAACTTCGGCTTCATCGGGGCGACCACAATGCTGACCGCTGCCCAACGCCCTGAAGAACGCGGTCGCCTGCAGGGCCTGAATGACCTTGTGGTCTTCGGCGGCGTCACGATGGCGTCGTTTTCGTCTGGCGGTTTGATGAATTGCTCTGGCGGGTCGGTTCAGCAGGGCTGGCAACTGGTGAACATGGCGATGCTGCCGTTCCTTGTGCTGGCAGGTGGTGCGTTGATTTGGCTTTGGCTGCGCCCCCGCGACCTTCGGGTCTGATCACCAGCGCCCGGTGAAGGCCTGCCACAAAAGCCCGCCCCGGCGACGGAACTCGGACGGGGCCAGTGTACCTTCGGGCAGTGCTGCGGGGTCGGCGAGCACTTGAGTTAGGGTCGCTTCGGTCTGCCATCCGGCCAAAAGCGCATGGGCCGCCCCCTTCGGCACGGTGCGCCGCTGTGCTCGCGCCTGCGCCAACCGCTCAAGGCCGGACGCGGCAAGATCGGCAACATCAGTCCCGGCAGGCAGGGGTACACGGCCGCGTGCCGACAGTTCCGGAACCGCGCGCAGGAACGCCGCCAATCCCGCAGCCCAGCCATAGTTTCGCACCGCGGCCTCGGCCGCCTCGGGCGCGCCAAGTGCGCGGGCAGCCAGCCACATCAGGCCCGCCCCGGTTGCCTCGATATAGGCATCAAGCGCAGCGCGGTCGGGAAAGGGGTCGCGCCCGGCATCCCAGATCCGCGTCGCGATCAGCCGGTCCATCACCTCGACCGGCAGGCCAAAATCGCGGATCAGATCGTGGAGCGGCCCCGCAACCTCATGCGCCCGCGCGGCACCCGAGGCTGCGTTTGCCACCACGTCGCGCCACCATTGCAGCCGCATCTCGGCGATCAAGGGTTCGTCCGTCACCCATGGTGCGCGCGCGACCTCAAGGTTGAAGGCATAGAGCGGGAAAAGCTGTGCCCGCGCGTCCGCCGGGGCGGCCATCACGGCCAGAAAGCGGTCGGGATCGCCGCGTTCGACCAGTGCCGCGCAAGCCGCGATGGTCACGCCGGGGCCCCGACGTCGCGGATCAACTTCCACTGGATCGCGTCGAGCAATGCCTCGAACGAGGCGTCCACGATGTTGGCGCTGACCCCAACGGTGGACCAGCGCCGTCCCTGGCCATCCTCGCTGTCGATGATGACGCGCGTGACCGCCTCGGTGCCGCCGTTGGTGATGCGGACCTTGAAGTCGACCAGTTTCATGTCGTCGATGCAGGCCTGATAGGGCCCAAGATCCTTGCCAAGCGCCTTGGCCAGTGCGTTGACCGGGCCGCGGTCGGATCCCGCCTCGTCCATGCTGTCGCTGACTGACATCATCTTGCGCTCGCCTATTTTCACCACCACCACCGCTTCCGACAGGCTGATCATCCGGTCGTAGCGGTTCTTCCGGCGTTCCACTGTGACCCGGTAGCGTTTGACCTCGAAGAAGTCCGGCATCAGGTCCAGCTCGCGGCGTGCGACGAGTTCAAAGCTGGCTTGCGCGCCGTCATAGGCATAGCCTTGGTCCTCACGGTCCTTGACCACCTCAAGGATGCGGCCGAGGCGGGGGTCTTTCGGATCGACCGCGATCCCGGCCGCGACAAGGCGGGCGCGCAGGTTCGACTGCCCCGCCTGGTTCGACATCGGGATCACCCGCTCGTTGCCTACGACGGCGGGGTTGACGTGTTCGTAGGTCGAGGGGTCTTTCAGGATCGCGCTGGCGTGGAGGCCAGCCTTGTGGGCAAAGGCGCTGGCGCCAACGTAGGGAGAGGCGCGGAGGGGGACGCGGTTCAGGATGTCGTCCAGCATCCGGCTGGTCTTCAGAAGGCCCGCTAGCGAGGCATGGGTAACGCGGGTTTCGAACCGGCTGGCGTAGGGTTCCTTCAGGAGAAGCGTCGGGATGATTGTTGTGAGGTTGGCGTTGCCGCAGCGTTCACCAAGGCCGTTGAGTGTGCCTTGCACTTGCCGCGCGCCTGCGTCGATCGCGGCGAGGGTGTTGGCGACGGCGTTGCCTGTGTCGTCGTGGCAATGGATGCCGAGGTGGTCGCCGGGGATTCCGGCGTCGATCACCTCGGCGGTGATGCGGCCCACTTCGGCGGGAAGGGTGCCGCCGTTGGTGTCGCACAGGACGACCCAGCGGGCGCCGGCGGTGAGGGCGGCTTGCAGGCAGGAGAGGGCGTAGGCGGGGTTGGCGCGGTAGCCGTCGAAGAAATGCTCGGCATCGAAGAGAGGTTCGCGGCCCTTGGCGACAAGGTGGGAGATGGAGGCGGCGATGGCCTCGCGGTTCTCGTCCAGGGTGACGCCGAGGGTGGCGGTGACGTGAAAGTCGTGGGTTTTGCCGACGAGGCAGACGGCTGGGGTGCGGGCGTTCAGAACGGCGGCGAGGACGTCGTCGTTTTCGGCCGAGCGGCCCACCCGTTTGGTCATGCCGAAGGCGGTGAGGGTGGCGCGGGTTTGCGGGGCGGCGGCGAAGAAATCGCTGTCGGTCGGGTTGGCGCCAGGCCAGCCGCCTTCGATGTAATCGACGCCGAGGGCGTCGAGCGCCACGGCGATCTGGACCTTCTCGGCGGCCGAAAACTGGACCCCCTGGGTCTGCTGGCCATCGCGGAGCGTGGTGTCGAAGAGATGGAGGCGCTCGCGGGTCATGTGATGGGTCCGGGGGTAATGTCCCACGGTGGGACAATTTTGAGGGTTTTTGATATCAATGGGTTGGCTGGGTGCGTTAATGTGGCCTTAAGGATTGGCGGCAATGCAGCGGTCATAGGATCGCATCCAGTTTGACAGGGTCGAAGTCCGTGCCGGGGACTAGTTCGACGCCGGCTTTCGACATGCGGACCTCGACGCCTGCGGCGATGAGGGCGGACTTAAGTGCGTCCACGGCGGAGAAATCCTTGGTCGCCTTAGCTTGGTTCCAGAGGTGATCAAGGTGTTGTTCAAGGTCTGCAAGTTTGGGCGATGCTCCTGATCCCGAGCTTATGTTCAGCCAAGCAGCGCGAAATGTTTCGCGCTCACCATCCGGCAAAAAGCCGAGCCACCTTGCATTGTCGAGAAGGGCCTGTGGCTGGTCTTGCAAGGACCGGAGGCGGACAAGTGCCATGTGCGTGTTCAGATCGTCCGTCAAAGCTTCGACAAGCTTGGCGTCCGGAGAAAACCGCTCCCAAGGGGTAGGCTCAAGTTCCCAAGTTAACTTGTGCCAATTCCCGAGCGTAATGTCGGCTTCCTTTCGTTTTCCCTCGGTCCAGTCCATCGGGCTGCGGTAGTGCGTCATCAGGAAAACAAAGCGGATCACCTCGCCCGGCACGCCTTGATCCAAGAGATCCCGCACGGTGAAGAAGTTGCCCAAGCTCTTGGACATCTTCTTGCCTTCGACCAGCAGCATCTCGTTGTGCATCCAGACACGGGCGAAGTCGCCTTCCGGGTGGGCGCAGGCGGATTGGGCGATCTCGTTTTCGTGGTGCGGGAATTGCAGGTCGAGGCCGCCGCCGTGGATGTCGAAGGACTCGCCAAGGAGTTCATGCGCCATCGCGGAGCATTCGATATGCCAGCCGGGGCGGCCCCTGCCCCACGGGCTTTCCCAGCCGGGTTCTTCGCCCGACGAGGGTTTCCACAGAACGAAATCCATCGGGTTGCGCTTGTAGGGGGCAACCTCGACCCGTGCGCCGGCGATCATGTCGTCGACGCTGCGACCGGACAGCTTGCCGTAGGCGGCGTAGCTTTCGACGGCAAAGAGAACATGGCCTTCGGCTGCGTATGCGTGGCCCTTGGCGATCAGGGTGGAGATCATCGCGATCATCTGGCCGATGAATTCGGTGGCGCGGGGTTCCATCGTCGGGCGTATTGCGCCGAGCGCGTCCATGTCGGCGTGATACCAGGCGATGGTTTCCTCGGTCCGCTGGTGGATCAGCTCTTCCAGCGTGCCGGGGCTGCCTGCCTGCTGACGGCGCAGCGCCTCGGCGTTGATCTTGTCGTCGACGTCGGTGAAGTTGCGGACGTAGGTGACGTGATCGGCCCCATAGAGGTGGCGGAGCAGGCGAAAGAGCGTGTCGAACACCACGACCGGGCGGGCGTTACCAAGGTGGGCGCGGTCATAGACGGTGGGGCCGCAGACATACATCCGCACGTTCGACGCATCGATCGGCGCGAAGTCCTGCTTCGCGCGCGCCTTGGTGTTGTAAAGCCTCAGGCCCGTCATGGTCGTCCTCGCAACAGGGCACCGCACACTGCCGTTGATCCCGGCGGGGCTTACCAATTTCGACTGTGCTTGAAAACAGAAGACCGGGCCCGCCTGACGATGTCAGCGGGTAATGCAGCAGGTAATGGTGCCAGTGGTCATCATCAGCGGGACGTAGCACGCGAAAGCCAAAGCGCGCAAGCGCGGTTCAGTTGCCAGAACGGGTGAAACTGCCGCGCGGATCGGGGCCGATTCCAAGCCAGCCGGCGATGGTGCGGGTGACATGGGCGCTGATCTGCGATTTCTGCGTTTCGCCCCGTTCGCGGGCAGCGCGCATGTCATCGCCTGAAAGGGCGGGGAATTCAGCGTCGATCGGTTCGGGACCGGCGAGGATGGCGCCGGTTTCGGCATCGGTGATCCAGGCGACGAAAGTGATGTTGTGCACGCCGACATTATCGAGCCGGGTTTCGGCCTGCATGGTCAGCGCGTGAAACCGCGTCACGGTGATGTTGAGGTGCACCTTGCGCGCGCCGTTTAGGCCGCTGACCGCGCGTTCGGCGGCGGTGCGGATGATTTCTGCCACCTGGGCGCGGCGGTCGCCGGGCGGATCTTCGCGCCAGACGATATCAGCCTTTGGGAGAATCGTTTTGGCTTCGCTGACGACGAGACCTTCGGGGACAGAGACGCGGACATCCGTCACTGTCCAACCACTCGTCACCTCGGCCGGGATCGGGGCTTCGTACCATGTGCGGAAGGTGCCGCCGCCGATGCAGGCGGTGGTGAGAAGCACGGCGGCGAGCGCGAGGCCAAGCGCAGTGCGGCGCGATATCGACATTGAAAACATCCGTCACAAGGTAATCCTGCGTTTGCGTATAGCGGGCAACAGTTAAGAATCCACTGTAAAATGCCGGACCGCTGCGGGGGGACGCCTTGCTCCCTGCCCCGGTTTGTGGCCATTTGGCGACCTGCCGAGAGGGGGCCCCGATGAACCACGATGATCTTCGCCACTGGTCGAAAGTGGCTGCCGACTGGGCGCATGAGTATCACTCCACCCTGCGCGACCGCCCGGTGCGCGCGCCCTTGGTGCCCGGTGCGATTGCGGGGCAGTTGCCCGCCCTGCCGCCCGAAGAGGCCGAGACGCCGGAGGCGATCTTTGCCGATTTCGCGCGGATCGTGCCGGACGGGATGACGCATTGGCAGCACCCGCGGTTCTTTGCGTATTTTCCCGCCAACGCCTCGCCCGCGTCGATGCTGGCCGAGCAGTTGACCAATGCGATGGCGGCGAATGCGCTGATCTGGCAGACCTCGCCGGCGGCGACCGAGATCGAGCAGGTGATGGTGCGGTGGCTTGGGTCGGCGCTGGGGTTGCCGGAGGGGTTCGTGGGGACGATCCATGACACGGCGACCACTGCGACGCTGTCGGCGGTGCTGACGATGCGCGAGCAGGCGTTGGGGTTTGCCGGGTTGACGGAAGGGTTGTCGGGCGGGCCGGTGCTGCGGTTTTATGCGAGTGCCGAGACGCATTCGTCGGTGGACAAGGCGGTGCGGGTCGCGGGAATCGGGCAACGCAATCTGGTGAAGGTGCCGACGGATGCGGGGTTCTCGATGGACCCTGCGGCGCTGGCGGCGGCGATTGCGGCGGACCGGGCGGCGGGGATGCGGCCTGCGGGCGTGATCTTGTGCGCAGGCGGCACGTCGATCGGGGCGTTCGACCGGATTGCGGAGTGCATTGCGGTGGCGAAGGCGGAGGGGTTGCCGGTGCATGTCGATGCGGCGTGGGCGGGGTCAGCGATGATCTGTCCAGAGTTGCGGCATCTGTGGGCGGGGGTCGAGGGGGCCGACAGCATCGTGATGAACCCGCACAAGTGGCTGGGGGCGCAGTTCGATTGCTCGGTGCAGTTTCTGCGCGATCCGGGGCCGCAGGTGCGCACGCTTGGTCTGCGCCCGACCTATCTGGAGACGGCGGGGCGCGAGGAGATCGTCAATTTCAACGAATGGACGGTGCCGCTGGGGCGGCGGTTCCGGGCGTTGAAGCTGTGGTTCACGCTGCGGGCTTACGGGCTTGCAGGGTTGCGGGAACGGGTGCGCAATCACATCGTCTGGGCGCAGGAAGCGCGCGATGCGCTTGCGCAGTTGCCGGGGATCAACATCGTGACGGAACCGTCGCTGTCGCTGTTCACCTTTGCCGCCGCCACGGATGCCGAAACCGAGGCGCTGCTGGCGCGGATCAACGACGACGGGCGGTTGTACCTGACCCAGACGCGGCATCAGGGGCGCTATGTGATCCGGGTGCAAGTCGGACAGTTTGACTGTACGCGCGATGATGTCATGATGATCGTCAAGGTTATTGCCGATCTGATGGGATAAATCATGCTGCGCGTATTGTTGCTGGGGCTGTTTTTGCCCTGCGTTGGTTTTGCCCAAGAGCTTCCGCAACCACGGACGGACACGGTTTCCGATTTCGCCGATATCCTGACGCCTTCAGCCGAGGCGGACATAGCGGGGCTTATCGAGCGCACGCGCGAGGAGACGGGGGTTCATGTCGTTGTCGCAACGATGGACCGGATTTCCAACTATGGCGGGGGCGGCGCCACGATAACCAGTTATGCCAAGGCGCTGTTCAATGCCTGGGGCGTGGGCACAGCGGGCCGCAATGATGGCATCTTGATCCTTGTCGCAGTCGAGGACCGGGAGGCGCGCATTGCGCTTGGGTCCGCATATGACGCGGTTTACGACGGGCGAGCGCAGCGGGTGATCGACACGGCGATGCTGCCGGAGTTCCGCGAGGGACGGTTCGCGAAGGGCATCCTTGATGGGCTGCAATCTGCGCGCGAGCGGCTGGTGGAGCCGTTCATCGCAGGCAACCCGGTCACTCTGGAAGACGGGTTTCCGCAAGACAACACATGGAATGCGGTTGGCCTTGGCGCGGTGGCCGCAGCGGCGGCGGGCCTGTTCGGGCTGCGGTCCTACCGCAACGGTCGGAAGCGGTGCCCGAAATGCCAGAAGCTGACGCTGAAACGGGTTCGCGACATCGCCAAGGAGCCGACGCCGCAGAGCGAAGGCACCGGGATCGAGCATCTGACCTGCACCAGTTGCGGACATACCGAGCGCCACCCCTTCACCATCCCGATCCGGCGCGAGTCGAACCGGTTTTCGGGCCGCGGTCCGGGGGGGAGTTCGGGCGGATCCTCGGGCGGCAGCAGCGGCGGATTTGGCGGCGGTCGGTCGTCGGGCGGCGGGGCGACGGGGAAGTGGTGACAGGGGTGTCCCGTGCGAATGATCGGGTAGAAATGAAAACGGGCCGAGGCATGTGCCCCGGCCCGATCAGTGATGGTCGTGGCGCGCTTAGAAGCGCAGCGCGACCTTTGCCTTGATGGTCGTGGCATCAATATCAACGCCCGAGCCGTCGAAGTCGTTGAACTGGTGGCCCATCAGTTCGCCACCCACGGTCCAGCTGTCGGTGATCGCGTAGTCGACACCTGCACCAAGAGTATAACCGGTGTCGGACAGGTCTTCGCCGCCGACAGTTGCGTTGGCCTTGGCCATGCCGACGCTGCCGTAGACCAGCGCGCGACCGAGGTCGGCACCGCCGATCAGTTTAAGACGGGCAACGTCATCGAGCGACCCAGCGTCGCCGCCGAGGTCGATGTTGGTCTTGTCCCAGTCGACTTCAGCGCCAGCCACGAACTGACCGAAGTCCCAGCGATAGCCGGCGTGCAGACCACCAAGCTCGCCGTTGCCGCCCAAGCCGTCAGGCGAGGAGCTTACGTCGCCGTAGCCAAGCTGTGCACCGGCGTAGAACCCCGACCAGTCTGCGGAGGGAGCCGCGTAAACCGGAGCGGCCGCGACAACCTCGGGTTCGGTCACGGGGGTTGACATGCCGCCGGCGAAGGCCGGCATTGCCAAGGTTGCCGTGGCAAAAATTGCTGCGATAGTTTTCATAAAGATGCTCCTGTTTTTTGGGGCCACTGCTCGGACGGTTGAACCCGTCCTAGGCGACATGTGTGTAACTGCGGGTCCAAGCGCGCATATTCAACCGATGGAGCCCATTGAAACGGTTCACAAATCCGCGACGGGCGGGTTTTGGCGCATGGAATTGCCGGAACCGGCCAAGTTGCGCCGGTTCCCTGCTGTTAGGTGCGATCAGCGAGTTTCAGCCACTCGCCTTCGGCGGCCTGAAGGGCGGACTGACGGTCTGCGAGAAGCTCACTGGCCTTGGCGAACTTGGCCGGTTCGCGGACGAAGAGATCCGGCGTGCCAAGGAAATCGGTCAGCTTGGCAATCTCGGCCTCGAGCTTTTCGATAATGCCCGGAAGATCGTCGAGGCGCTTTTTTTCGGTGAAGGACAGGCCCACGGTGGCAGGTTTGTCGCCAGGTTTCGGCGCGGCGGGCTTGGCGTTGCCGCGCACCGCCGCTTCAGCCTCAGCGACACCGCGCTGGTTGGCGTAATCGGTCCAGCCACCGGGATAGACGGTGGCCCTGCCCTGCCCTTCCAGCGCCACGGTGGCGGTGGCGAGGCGGTCGATGAAATCGCGGTCGTGGCTGACGAGAAGAACGGTGCCGTCGTAGTCGCCGAGGATGTCTTGCAAGAGGTCGAGGGTTTCGACGTCAAGGTCGTTGGTCGGTTCGTCGAGGATCAGGAGGTTCGAGGGCTTCGCCATCAGGCGGGCAAGAAGGAGGCGGGCTTTTTCGCCGCCCGAAAGGCTGCGCACCGGGGCGCGGGCCTGACGTTCGTCGAAGAGGAAGTCCTTGAGGTAGGCCACCACATGCTTCGGTGTGCCGCGCACCATGACCTGATCGGAGGCGCCGGAGACACGCATCGAGGGGTCGCCGGTCAGGTTGTCCCACAGGGTTGCGTCGGGGTCGAGTTGCGCGCGGGTCTGGTCGAAGACCGCGATCTCGAGGTTGGTGCCGAGTTTGACCTTGCCATCGTCCGGTTCGATTTCGCCGGTGAGCATTTTCAGCAGCGTGGTCTTGCCGACGCCGTTCGGGCCGACGAAGGCGACCCGGTCGCCGCGCAGGACGCGGATGTCGAAGCCGTCGACGATGGTCTTGCCGCCGAAGCGCTTCACCAGGCCCTTGGCGTCGATCACCATCTTGCCCGAGGTCTGACCGCCTTCGAATTCCATCGCGGCCGTGCCTTGGCGGCGGATCTGGCTGGAGCGTTCGTCGCGCAAGACGGCCAGCGCGCGGACGCGGCCCTGATTGCGCTTCCTACGGGCGGAGATGCCTTCGACGGCCCACTTCGCCTCGGCCTTGATCTTGCGGTCAAGCTTGTGGCGGGCCTCGTCCTCCTCGGCCCAGACGGTTTCGCGCCATTCCTCGAAGCCTTCGAAGCCAAGCTCGCGGCGGCGCACCTCGCCCCGGTCGATCCAGAGGGTGGCCTTGGTGAGGGCGCGCAGGAAGGCGCGGTCGTGGGAGATGATGACAAAGGCGGTGCGGGTGGTGGAAAGTTCGGCTTCCAGCCATTCGATGGCCTGGATGTCGAGGTGGTTGGTGGGTTCATCCAGCAGCATCAGTTCAGGCGCTTCGGCCAGCAGTTTGGCCAGCGCGGCGCGGCGGCGTTCGCCACCGGAGGCGGTGGCGACAGGCATGTCGGGGTTGAATTTGAGGCCCTCGGCGACGACGGCAAGCTTGTAGCCCTCGCCCTCAGGGAGTTTGCTGGCGGCGAAGTCACCGAGGGTTTCAAAGCCGGAAAGGTCGGGGTCCTGCTCCATGTAGCCGACGGTCACACCGGGCGAGACGATGCGCTGGCCGCGGTCGGGTTCGACCAAGCCGGCCATCACCTTCATCAAGGTGGACTTGCCCGAGCCGTTGCGGCCGACGAGGGCCACCCGGTCGCCGGGCTGGATTACGAGGGACAGCCCGTCGAACACGGGGTTGCCGCCGAAGGTGAGGGAAATGTCGGAGAGTTGCAGAAGGGGTGCGCGTGCCATGCGGGCGAGGTAGAGAGGGAATTGATCCGCGTCAACGTCTGGCGGCTTGCAAGCTGCAAGGAATGGCGCGGAAATGATGGAGCAACGCATGGCGCCGCTGACGGGAATTATCGTTTTGGACCTGACGCATGTGTTGGCGGGGCCGTATTGCAGCCAGTCGCTGGGCGACCTTGGCGCGCGCGTCATCAAGGTGGAGCGGCCGGGAACGGGCGATGACACGCGGCAATACCCGCCCTTCGTGCAAGGCGAGAGCGCGTATTTTGCGACGCTGAATGCGGGCAAGCAGTCGATCGCGCTGGATTTGAAAGCAGAGGCTGACCGCAGCATCTTTGAGCGGCTGGTAGCGCGGGCGGATGTGCTGCTGGAAAACTATCGGCCAGGGGTGATGGCGCGGTTGGGCTATGGCTGGGACAGTCTGCACGCGCGACACCCTCGGCTGATCTATGGCGCGGTGTCGGGGTTCGGGCAGACCGGGCCGGATGCCCAGAAACCCGCCTATGACATGGTGGTGCAGGCGCGCGGCGGGGTGATGTCGATCACCGGCGAAGCGGGCGGGCCGCCGGTCAGGGTTGGCGCATCCATCGGGGATATCGTGGCGGGGATGTTTCTGGCGCAAGGCGTGCTGGCCGCACTTTATGACCGCGAGCGGACGGGGTTGGGTGCGATGGTCGATGTGGGGATGCTGGATGCACAACTGGCCATTCAGGAACATTCCGTAGCCTTGACCAGCGCCACGGGAGTGCCGCCCGGTCCAACGGGCGCGCGGCATCCCACGATCACGCCGTTTTCAACGTTTCGCGCGGCGGACGGGTTCGTGGTGATCGCTGCGGGCAATGATGCGATGTTTGGCAAGCTGTGCGGGGTCTTGGGGCTGACGCTGGCTGATGACCCGCGCTTTGCGACGAATGCGGCGCGCTGCGACAATAACGCGCTTTTGAAGCGGTTGATCGAGGCGGTGACACTGGGAGGGCCGGTGGCGCACTGGATCGCCGTTCTGGAAGCGGCGGGCTTGCCGACAGGTCGGGTGCAGAACATGGCGGAGGTGTTGCGCGACCCGCAGCTTCTGGCGCGCCACATGGTAATGCCGGTCACACCCCGGCCCGGTGGGCCGGCGTTCACCGCCACCGGCAACCCGATCAAGATGTCGACGCTGCCGGAGCCTGCGGCGCTGGGCCCTGCCCCGGCGCTGGATGGTGACAGGACGGCGATTCTGGAGTGGCTGGATCAAGGCTGAGGTCTGCAGGACCCCGGTAACCCGGCCTTGTGCGACTAAGATGATGCCGCACCGCTTCGTCAGGTGACGGAATGGCGCTGCCACCTGCCGCATTCTGCCATTGCAGCAGGCCCCGCCCGGTCTAGAACCAGATCAGCATGACGGCAGAGGCCACCATACGCATCGACGCACAGGATTGCGTGCCTGCGCGCTGGGATGATCCGGCGCGCGGCACGTTGTCGTGGCGAACGCTGATTTCGGGTGGGGTGACGCCGACCTCGGGTCTGGTGTGCGGCGTGGCTGAAATGCAGCCGGGGCAGACCTTTGCTCAACACCGCCACGCCGAGCCCGAAGTCTATTTCGGGCTGGACGGTGAGGGCAGCGTGATCATCGACGGTGTGGCGCATCAGCTTGCACCGGGGGTGGCGCTTTACATTCCTTCGATGGCCGAACATGGCGTGCCGATGGTGACACAGCCCCTCCGATGGTTCTACACCTTCGCCCGCGACAGCTTTGACCAGATAACCTACCACTTTACCCATGAGGACCCCGAAGCGGGGCAAAGGCCGGAATGACCGACGCACTTGTGATCTTCACGCCCTCGGGCAAACGGGGGCGGTTTGCCGTGGGCACGCCTGTGCTGACGGCGGCGCGGCAGTTGGGGGTGGACCTTGATTCAGTCTGTGGCGGGCGGGGGATCTGTTCCAAGTGCCAGATCACGCCGGGGTATGGCGATTTTTCCAAGCACGGTGTCACGGTCGCCGATGATGCGCTGTCAGAATGGAACGCGGTCGAGGATCGCTACAAGCGCATCCGCGGGCTGATCGACGGGCGGCGGCTTGGCTGTCAGGCCAAGGTAATGGGCGACGTAGTGATCGACGTGCCGCCGGAAAGCCAGGTGCACAAGCAGGTGATCCGCAAGTCGGCGACCGAGCGTGTGATCGCGATGGACCCCGCGACGCGGGCGCTTTACGTCGAGGTGGCCGAGCCTGACATGCACGAACCCACCGGGGATTTCGAGCGGTTGGCGATTGCGCTGCGCGATCAGTGGCAGGTCGAGGATGTGGCCTGTGATCTTGGGCTGATGCGGCGGTTGCAGCCGGTGTTGCGCAAGGGCGAGTGGAAGGTCACGGTCGTTCTGCACAAGGGCAACCACGACGCGCGGCCGCGGATTCTGGACATTTTCCCCGGGTTCAACGAGGGGCCGCTGCATGGGCTGGCGATCGACCTTGGGTCGACGACCATCGCTGCGCATTTGTGCGATCTGGCGGATGGGCGGGTGCTGGCATCCAGTGGCGTGATGAACCCGCAGATCCGGTTCGGCGAAGACCTGATGAGCCGGGTTTCCTATGCGATGATGAACCCCGGTGGCGATGTGGAGATGACCCGCGCCGTGCGCGAGGCGATCAACACGCTGGCGGGGGCTTTGGCGGTTGAGGCGGGGGTGACGGCGGCGTCGATCTACGAGACGGTGTTTGTCTGCAACCCGGTGATGCACCATTTGCTGTTGGGGATCGACCCGGTGGAATTGGGTCAGGCGCCGTTTGCGCTGGCGACCTCGGGGTCGCTTTCCCTGGATGCGCGGGATCTGGATCTGTCGGTAATCAACGCCTCGGCTCGGGTCTATATCCTGCCGTGCATTGCGGGGCATGTGGGGGCGGATGCGGCGGCGGTGGCCCTGTCGGAGGAGCCGGGCAAATCGGACGACATGGTGCTGATCGTCGATGTGGGGACGAACGCGGAGATCTTGCTGGGGAACAAGACGCGGGTGCTGGCCTGTTCGTCGCCGACCGGGCCGGCGTTCGAGGGCGCGCAGATCAGTTCGGGGCAGCGCGCGGCGCCGGGTGCGATCGAGCGGGTGGAGATTGATCCCGCGACCAAGGAGCCGCGGTTCAAGGTGATCGGGTCGGACCTTTGGTCGACCGATCCGGGGTTTTCGGCGGCGACGGCGTCGACGGGTGTCACGGGCATCTGCGGATCGGGCATCATCGAAGCGGTCGCAGAGATGCGGATGGCGGGGCTGGTCGATCAGGGTGGCCTGATCGGCGGGCCGGAGCAGACCGGGACGCCCCGCAGCATCAGCACCGGGCGGACGCATGATTATGTGCTTCACGATGGTACGGCGGAAGGTGGGCCGCTGATTACGGTGACACAAGGTGACATTCGCGCGATCCAGTTGGCGAAGGCAGCACTTTATGCCGGGGCCAAGCTCCTCATGGACGAGATGGGCGTGGAGACGGTGGACCGTGTCACGCTGGCGGGCGCGTTCGGCGCGCATATCAGCCCCAAGCACGCGATGGTGCTGGGGATGATTCCGGATGTGAAGCTGGACAAGGTGGTATCAGCGGGCAACGCGGCGGGCACCGGCGCGCGGATCGCGCTGTGCAACGTCGCGTCGCGGGACGCCATCGAGGCCACGGTGCATGACATACACAAGGTCGAAACCGCGATCGAGCCGCGCTTTCAGGAGCATTTCGTCAACGCGAGTGCCATCCCGAACGCGGTGGATACCTTCCCGGAGTTGAGCCAGATCGTCACCCTGCCGGATGTGAGTTTCAATACATCGGGTTCGGGTGGTGACCGGGGTCGCAGGCGGCGGGGGTGACAGGGGCGTTGACAGCGTGAGACCTGCGCGCAACATAGCCAAACCTCGGCAGGAAAAGCATGGCAGAACAACGCTCAATCTTACGACGCCTTGCGGGCCGGACCGTTTGGGAAGCGCGCAAGGTCATGAACCTGCCGCAAGCGTTTCGCGAGGCGTTTCTGGATACCCGCCTTCATGACTTGCAGACCCGGCTCGGACGACTGACCCAGACGCCAGGGCATGTGGGCAAGGGTTCCCGCGTTGCGATATACGTGATGTTTCCGACCCGCGGCTTTTTGGAAAGCCACGCCATCGCCTTGCGAAACCTCGCGGCCAAGGGGTACGCGCCGCTGGTCGTGACCAACGCCCCACTTACGGCAGAAGCCCGCGAGATTGTCCTGTCGCTATGCTGGTCACTGATTGAACGCCAGAACTTCGGGTATGATTTCGGAGGCTACCGGGCGGCAATACTGGCGCTGGGAAAGACGCTGTCAGAGTTGGACCGCCTGGTGCTGATGAATGATTCAGTCTGGTATCCGCTGCCGGGCGGTCGTGACTGGCTGGATGATGTCGACGGAATGACGGTCGATTTTCTCGGCACTGTGTCCAACGAAGGGGTCGGGCATGTGGAATTGGAAGAATTCCGCCAGATGACATGGCACTACGACATGCGCCGGACCTATTTCCATTATTGCTCGTTCGGGCTGGCCTTTGGTCCGGCGGTGTTGCGCGATCCGAACTTCGTGGTGTTCTGGCGAAAATTCCGGCTAACCAACAACAAATTCCGGACCATCAGGCGTGGCGAGGTGGGGTTGTCGCAGTTCCTCATGGCGCGCGGCTACTCTCATTGCGACATCATGGGCGTAGCGGAGTTCGGCCGTGAGGTGGCTGAAATGGAAGAGAGCACATTGGCAGACTGGATCGAGAAACTGGTTATTCCGGAAGACGACCGGCTGGCCACGCTCGGCCATGAGGTGATGGCTCGCCGCGGATCGCCGGAATGGGAGACCGAGGCGCGGGCTTTTCTGATGCTGGCTGCCGCTCGTACCGGCATGGCATATGCCTTGCCTGCCTATGCACTGGCCGTTAAGGGCCATGTCATGTTGAAGAAATCGCCTTTGAAACTGAGTGCCGAAGGCGCGCGCCGAACATTGGCGTTTCTGGCTTCGCTCACCGGCCCCGGCGCCGACACGTACCTTGCCGAAGCGAAAGTTGCCGCAGCCGAGCGACCGGACCCTCTGCAATGAGGATGCGCGCAGCCTTGCGGATTGAGAGCGCGGCCGACCTCAATCGGTCAATGTGATGACCGACGATCCGATAGCAAACCACATCGCGAATTGCGCCGCCGGGGACCGGGCGGCGTTTCGCGCGCTTTATCGGGACAGTTCCGCGAAACTCATGGGCGTGCTCCTCCGTATCTTGGGGGAACGGTCTGAGGCGGAGGATGCCTTGCAAGAGGTCTACACACGGGTCTGGACGCGCGCGGGGCGGTTTGACGCCACGAAAGGCCGGGGCATGACTTGGCTGATCGCGATTGCGCGCAATCTGGCGATCGACCGCTTGCGGAGCCGTCCGGCGGCAGCAAGCGACGACGGGTTGGATATGGTGCAGGACAGCACACCACGGGCCGAGGCCCGGCTGATTGCGCAAGGCGAAGCGCGGCGGGTGACGGATTGCTTTGCGACGCTGGAACCGGATCGGGCGGCGGCAGTGAAGGGCGCGTATCTTGATGGGCTGTCCTATGACGATCTGGCCGCGCGCTACGGTGTGCCACTGAACACGATGCGGACATGGCTGCGCCGCAGCCTTTTGAAATTGAAGGAGTGTCTGGAATGACCGACGCGCCTTTGACCCCCGAAGACGATGACGACGCACTGGCCGGTGAATACGTGCTGGGTGTGCTGGACATGGCCGACCGCAGCGCGGTCGAGGCCCGGATGAAGGCTGACGCGGTCTTTGCCGCGCGCGTCACGGCATGGGAACGGCGGCTGTCGCCGTTGGACGACGAGACGCCGGAGGCTGCGGCGCCCGACCTTATGCCACAGATTGAGGCGCGTATCTTTGGCAAGGAGCGCCGCCCGCGCCATTGGCTTGCGTGGATATCGCTTGGTCTGTCTGGCGCGATTGCGGCGGGGTTGATCTTTGCCGTGGTGTTCATGGTGCCACCGACGCCACAGGTCGTGGCGGTTCTGGCGACCAAGGATGCGGGCCTCAGCTACCGGCTGACGCAGGTCGGCGAGCAGCTTACGGTGACACGCGTGGCCGGCACGCCGGCGCCTGCGGGACAGGTGCATCAGTTGTGGATCATAGCACCCGGAGCATCACCGGTGTCGCTGGGTCTGCTGGGTGACGAGGCGCTGGTCGTGGATTATCCGAAGCCACCGGCGGGCTGGATGTTTGCGGTGTCGGTCGAGCCTGAAGGCGGTTCGCCGAGCGGCCTGCCGACCGGGCCGGTGATCCTGGCCGCACCGGTCACGAGCGATACCTGATCACGAAAGCGTGAGGCTTGCCGAGGTCTGAAACTTCCCCGGGCAAGGCTCCGTAACTCCGGGTGTGCGGCGGGATTGGCCCGCCCTGACCAAAACCCGGAGTGACCCTGATGAAAGCTTTCCACCTTGCCACCGCGATCCTTGCCCTGTCGACCGGCATGGCGCTGGCTGAAAATCCGATGGTCGGCGGTGCCGCCATGTATGAAGACAAGAACATCGTTGAAAACGCAGTGAATTCTGCCGACCACACCACGCTGGTTGCCGCCGTGCAGGCCGCCGGTCTGGTGGAAACGCTGTCGGGCGCTGGCCCGTTCACCGTGTTCGCACCGACCAACGAAGCCTTCGCCAAGCTGCCCGCCGGCACGGTTGAAACTCTGCTGAAGCCTGAAAACAAGGACCAGTTGACCAAGATCCTGACCTGCCACGTGGTCGGCAAGGCCGTGATGGCCGAGGCGCTGAACGGCATGATCAAGGACGATGGCGGCAAGCATCCGGTGCCGACGCTGGGCGGCTGCACGCTGCAGGCGACCTATGAAGGTGACATGATCAAGTTGACGGACGAGCAGGGCAACGTGGCTTCGGTCACCATCGCCGACGTCAAGCAGTCGAACGGCGTGATCCATGTGATCGACACAGTGATGCTGCCCGCGATGTGATTTCGGACCCCTGCTCTACGGCTTCCCGCGCCGCGTCACTCGGCCGGGTGGTGGGGCAGGAACGAAGCGGCAGCGGGCCCAAGACCATGTCCCCGGTCAACGCCCGCTGCCGTGATGCTGCCCCGCGCCGTTCCCCACGCCTTACCGGCTTGACGGGACGGCGCGGCTGTCTTACCTCAGGCAACACGCGGGTGTAGCTCAATGGTAGAGCAGAAGCTTCCCAAGCTTACGACGAGGGTTCGATTCCCTTCACCCGCTCCATCCTTTGCAACCGGACAGTTGACAGTCGAGTTTCAGGCCCTAGCCTGCGGCAAGATCACAACCGGAGTGCGCCGATGACCCGCCTTGCCCCATTGTTTCTTTTGCCGATGCTGATGGCCGCCTGTGCAAATGACGCGCCGCCGGTCGAGCCCTATGCCTTTGTCGGGCAGTGGGTTTGTGGGGCCAAAGTGATGACCTTTACCGACACGACCTATGACAGCGGCGGCGGGCCGATCCCGATCCGTTCGGTGACGCGGGACGGGAGGAATTATACGCTGACCTTCGACAAGGGATACCTGATCGCGCTGGTGGCAGTGACGCAAACCGGCCTGACCTGGGTGTCGGGCAAGACCGGCGACCAGTTCAACTGCCGCAAGCTGTAACAGGCGGCTTCCGTTCGGCGCGGCAAACCGCTAGCACCGGGTCCAGCAACAAGGGGAGCGTTTCATGAACACAGATATCACCCGCCACGGCATCGGCGCACGCATGTCAGAGGCCGTGGCTTACAACGGCATCCTTTGGGTTGCCGGTCAGGTCGGCACACCGGGCGCGTCCGTTACGGAACAAACGCGTGCCTGCCTGCTGGAAGTGGACCGGATTCTGGCGCAGGCCGGGACCGACAAGACGCGCATACTTTCGGCGCAGATCTGGCTCGCCGACATGGCGAGCTTTGCCGAGATGAACGCGGTCTGGGATGCCTGGGTGCCGCAGGGCCACACGCCGGCCCGCGCGACGGGCGAAGCAAAGCTGGCTACGCCGGATTATCTGGTGGAAGTGATCGTCACCGCCGCGCTGCGGTGAGTGCGGAAGCGGGGGGCAAACCCCCGCAGCCCCCCAGTGGGAGATTTCCGGAAGTTGAAGTTCAGGCGCGCAGGAAGTTGACCAGCGCGGCAGTCGAGCCATCCTTGCCATCAGTGTCAGCGGTGCCTTCAAGCACCGGCTGCAGGGCGAGCGCCAGTTCCTTGCCCAATTCAACGCCCCATTGATCGAAGGAATTTAGGCCGAGGATCACGCCTTCGACGAAAACGCGGTGTTCGTAAAGCGCGATGATCTGGCCAAGGACGAAGGGGGTGAGCTGGTCGTAGGCGAGCACCGTCGAGGGGCGGTTGCCGGGGAAGACGCGGTGGCGGGCCTGTTTTTCCAGTTCTGCCCCGGTCAGGCCCTTTTTCGCCATGATGGCGCGCGCCTCGTCAAGGCTGCGACCGCGCAGAAGCGCTTCGGCTTGCGCAAGGCAGTTTGACACCAGAAGGAGGTGCTGGTGTGCGAGGTCGGGTTCATGGCCGCGCCGGGCGACGAGGAATTCGCACGGAACGGTGCGGGTGCCCTGGTGGATCAGTTGGTAGAAGGCGTGCTGGCCGTTGGTGCCGGGTTCGCCCCAGACCACGGGACCGGAATGGGTTTCAAGGTCGGAGCCGTCGATGGCGACGCGCTTGCCGTTTGATTCCATCTCCAACTGCTGGAGGTAAGCCGGGAGGCGCGAGAGGCGCTGGTCGTAGGGCAGGACGGCGCGGGTGGTGTGGCCGCAAAGCTGGTTGTGCCAGATGCCGGTGAGGGCGAGCATCACGGGCATGTTCTGCGAGAAGGGAGCCGTAAGGAAGTGATCGTCCATCGCGCGGCCACCGGCAAGGAACTGGTCGAACGCCTCGGGGCCGATGGCGATCATCAGGGCAAGACCGATCGGCCCCCACATCGAATAGCGCCCGCCGACCCAATCTTCGAAGCCGAAAACGCGTGCCGGATCAATGCCGTAGGCGGCGGTCTTGTCACCGGCGGTGGAAACAGCGGCGAACTGGGCGGCGGGGTTTGCAACCTTTTGCGCCATCCAGCGCTTGGCGGTGTCGGCGTTGGTCATCGTCTCGATCGTGGTGAAGGTCTTGGAGGCGACGATGACGAGAGTGGTCGCGGGGTCGAGGCCGCGCAGGGTGTCGTGGATATGCGCGCCATCGACGTTGGAGACGAAATGGCAGCGCGGGCCATCGTGGAAGGGAGCGAGCGCGAGGGTCGCCATCGCGGGGCCAAGGTCGGAACCGCCGATGCCGATGTTGACGACATCGGTGATGGGGCCGCCCTGCCCCGCGTAAGCGCCTGAGCGCACGTCGCGGGCGAAGGCGGCGCATGCGGCGCGGATGCGGCGCACATCGGGCATGACATCGCGGCCATCGACCTTGATCACCGCATCATCGCCGGCACGGAGGGCGACGTGCAGGACGGCGCGTCCTTCGGTCAGGTTGATCTTTTCGCCGGCAAACATCGCCGTGCGCTTCTCGGCCACGCCGGAGCCTTCGGTCAGGGCGATCAGCGCGGCGCGGGTTTCGGTGTCGATGTTGGTCTTGGAATAGTCGAAGAGCATCCCGTCGGCGCGGACCGAGAAATCGGCGGCGCGGGTGGCGTCAAAGAGATCGAGGATCGGCCGGTCAGCAACGGCGGCGTACTTTGCCTGCAAAGGTGCCCATTTGGTCATCATTCACTCCGCCCAGTGCACGGTTGCGTTGTCGAGAACGGCGCGGACCGGCGCCTCGGCTACCGGCAAGGACTGCGCGCGTTCGAGGGCGTCGCGCTTGTCCTGCCCGGTGATCAGGATGTGGATGTTGAAGGCAGCCTTCAGAACAGGGGCCGTCAGGGTGATGCGTGGCTCGCCGGCGGCTTCGGCACGTAGCGCCATTAGTGGCGGGGCCGAAGCGGACAGCGCCTCGTCCAGACGGTCTGCGCCGGGGAACAAGCTGGCGGTGTGCATGTCGGCCCCCATCCCGAGAAGTAGGACCGAGATCGGCAGGTGCGGCAGGATGCCGTCGGAGAGCGCGTCGAGTGCAGCCTCGGGCGCATCCGCCTCGGTATAAAGCGGCACGAGGTTGGCCTTGGCGGCGCGGTTGCGCAGCAGGCGGCGGCGGACGAGCGCGGTGTTGGAGCGATCGGATGTTTCCGGCACCCAGCGTTCGTCGTTCAGGATGATGGCGACATTGGCCCAATCGAGATCGACGCCAGACAGGGTGTCGAAGATCGGCCCTGGCGTGGTGCCACCCGGTACTGACAGCGTGGCACGGCCATCGCGGCGCAGGAAATCGCCAAGCTGGCCGGCGATCTTGTCGGCAACCGAGAGCATCATCAGCTCCCGGTCCGGGTAGGTTTGCAGATTCATTCCTTGATCTCCCGCCAGCGCCGCCCATCGCGGTGCATCAGCATCAACGCATCTTCCGGGCCGGACGATCCGGGGTCGTAGCTTTGCGGACGGTCGCCGCGGGATTCCCAACCTTCGATGATCGGGTCGGTCCAGGCCCAGGCGGCCTCGACCTCGTCGCCGCGCATGAACAGGGTCTGGTTGCCGCGGATCACGTCCATGATGAGTCTTTCGTAGGCATCGGGCACATCTTCACCGTCGTCGATGGCGTCGGCGAAGGACATGTCCAAGGGCACCTGCATCAGGCGCATGCCGCCCGGCCCCGGTTCTTTGATCATCACCATCAGGTTCATGCCTTCGTTCGGCTGAAGCCGGATCACCAGCACGTTTTCGTGCCAGCCCTTGGCATCGTCGAAGATCGCGTGGGGCGGCTGCTTGAAGGTGATGGCGATTTCCGAAGCGCGGGCGCGCAGGCGCTTGCCGGTCCGCAGGTAGAAGGGAACCCCCTGCCAGCGCCAGTTCGAGACATGCACCTTGAGCGCGATGTAGCTTTCGGTGCGCGAGGCCGGATTTTCGGAATGCTCCAGATAACCCCTTTCACTACCGCCCGCAGCGTATTGGCCGCGAACGATATTTTCCGGTGGAACAGGTTTCAGCGCGCGTATCACCTTCAACTTTTCGTCGCGCACGGCATCGGGGTCGAAGTGATAGGGAGGCTCCATCGCAATGAGGCAGAGAAGCTGCATCATGTGATTCTGGACCATGTCCCGCATGGCGCCGGACTTGTCGTAATAGGCACCGCGGCCGCTGACGCCGACAGTTTCGGCCACCGTTATCTGGACGTGGTCGATGTATTCGGCCTTCCACAAGGGTTCGAACAGGATGTTGGCAAAGCGGACCGCCATCAGGTTCTGGACGGTTTCCTTGCCGAGGTAATGGTCGATCCGGTAGATCTGGGCTTCAGTGAAATGCTGGGCCAGCACCTGGTTCAGGGCGCGGGCCGAGGCGAGATCGCGGCCGAAGGGCTTTTCGACGACGATCCGGCTCCAGGCGTCGGCGATACCATGGTCGTGCAGGCGCGAGGCGATGTCACCGAAAAGGCTGGGCGCGACGGAAAAGTAGAACGCGCGCACCACGTTGTCGCGCATCATGCCTTTCAGCTTTGCCCAGCCGCTGGTGCCGGTCGCATCGATCGCGACGTAGTGGATGCGGGCGACGAAGGCGTCGATCACCGTGGCATCCTGACGAGCCTTGGGGGCGAATTCGGCGATGGCCGAGCGCACCTGATCGCGGAAGGCATCTTCGGTCAGGTCGGCGCGCGCTGCGCCGATGATGCGACTGTCGGCGGGCATCTGGCCGGCCATGAAGCGACGGTAGAGACCGGGCAGAATCTTGCGGCGGGCAAGGTCGCCGGTGCCACCGAAAATCACAAGGTCGAAGACATCCACCGGAATGACGCGCGAAACCATGATTGTCCTTTCGACGGCAGACTGCAGGGCGGGCGCCCGTTAGCGCTAACGGCGTCGTTTTAACCCGCTGTGCGCCTGCTGTCTAGCACCCCCGCTGTCAGGATCAAAGCGCTGTGGCCACGGATTGGCGGTGGATTGTCCGAAGGTCTGCGGCTTACGCCTCAAGCTCGGCGTCCCAGTAGAGGTAATCCATCCAGCTTTCGTGCAGGTGGTTTGGCGGAAAGCGGCGTCCGTGGACCTGCATCTCTTCGGCCGAAGGGGCGCGGGGGGCGCGGGCAAGATGCAGCCCCGACTGGCGCAACGTGCGCGAGCCTTTGCGCAGGTTGCAGGGGCTGCAGGCGGCGACGACGTTTTCCCATGAGGTGATGCCGCCCTTGGAGCGGGGCAGGACGTGGTCGAAGGTCAGATCACCGCGCGCACCACAGTATTGGCAGCAGAATTCATCGCGCAGAAAAAGATTGAAGCGCGTGAATGCCACGCGCTTCTGGGGTTTGACGTAATCCTTCAGCACGACGACCGAAGGTATGCGGAACACTTGTCGCTGGCTGTGCACCACCTCGTCGTATTCCGCAACGATCTGCACGCGGTCGAGGACGGCAGCCTTGATCGCCTCTTGCCACGGCCAGAGGCTGAGCGGGTAGTAGGAGAGTGGGCGGTAATCCGCGTTCAGCACCAAAGCGGGATGGTGCTTCAGCGCGGCAGGGTCGCGCACAAACTGGGTTCTGAAATCGCCGTCCATTCCGTTAGAGACTCCGCGCTTTGCCCGTCGCCGTCTGGCTTCGGGGCGGGGAGCCCCCGCCCCGACAGCGAAAACTATATCTGGCGTTTTGCCCTATGCAACCCCCCAAGCACCGGTTTGGTTGCGCGGGGTGTTCACCCTTCTGCGATGCCGAAAATGCGTGACGTGCGTATGACAGCGGACGGAATACAAGAAGGCCCCGGCGCGAACCGGGGCCTTCTTTTCGTTCGGTGGTAAACTCAGGCAGCGGCGGTGACCGCCCTTCCGGTCAGCACCTTGACCAGATTGGCGCGGTACGCCGGCGTGCCATGCAGGTCGCTGATCATGTCGGCGTCATCGACCGTCAGGCCCGCGATGGCGCTGGCCGCGAAGTTGGCCGACAGCGCCGCTTCGGCGTCGTGCCAGCGGAAGACGCCGTTGTTCGATGCCCCCGTGGCCGCCACCCGCACACCGCCTGCGTATTTCGCGACGAAGACGCCGGTCAGGGCAAAGCGGCTGGCCGGTTGATTGAACTTCACATAGGCCGCCTTTTCCGGGATCGGAAAGACGACCGAAGTGATGATCTCGCCCTCTTCCAGTGCGGTGGAGAACATGCCCTGGAAGTAGTCATCGGCCGCGATCTTCCGGCGGTTGGTGACGATGGTGGCGCCGGATGCAAGTGCCGCCGAGGGGTAGCAGGCGGCGGGGTCGTTGTTGGCAAGGCTGCCGCCGATGGTGCCTTTGTTGCGCACCGCCGGATCACCGATGCCGCCCGCGAGATGGGCGAGCGCGGGATAGTATTTCGCCGCTTCGCGCGCCACGACGGCATGGGGCGTGGCCCCGCCGACGTGAAGGCCGCCGTCGCCCATGCAGACGCCCTGCATGTCCGCGATCCCGGTCAGGCTGACCAGAACCGTGGGGTCGGCAAGGCGCTGCTTCATGGTGGCAATCAGGGTTTGCCCGCCGCCAAGCGCCTGCGCGCCTTCGGTGGAAAGTGCGGCGACCGCATCGGCAACAGAGGCCGGTTTCACGAAATCGAAGTTGTGCATTGTCCGTCCTCCTTTACGCGTTCATTGCCGACCACACCCGCGAGGGTGAGACCGGCATGTCGATATGGTTGATCTTGTGCCCGGCGCGGTGGAGCGCGTCGATCACGGCGTTGACGACCGCCGGTGGCGAGCCGATGGCCCCCGCCTCGCCACAGCCTTTTACGCCCAAGGGGTTGTGCGTGCAGGGCGTCGAACAGGAATGGTCGACGGTGTAGAACGGCACATCATCGGCGCGCGGCATCGCGTAATCCATGTAGGACCCGGTCAGAAGCTGGCCGTTTTCGTCGTAATGTGCGTTTTCCAGCAGGGCTTGGCCGATGCCCTGCCCTACGCCGCCGTGGACCTGACCTTCGACGATCATCGGGTTCATAACGTTGCCGAAGTCATCGGCGCAGGTGAAGGACGCCACCTCGACTTTGCCGGTGTCGGGGTCGATCTCGACCTCGCAGATGTAGGCGCCTGCGGGGTAGGTGAAGTTGGCGGGGTCGTAGAAGGCCGTCTCCTCCAGCCCTGGTTCCAAGGTTTCCAGGGGGTAGTTGTGCGGGACGTAGGCCGAGAAGGCGATCTCGCCGAAGGTCTTGGCCTTGTCGGTGCCTGCCACGCTGAACTTGCCATCGGCGAAGGTGATGTCGCCTTCGGCGGCCTCGAGCATGTGGGCCGCGATCTTCTTGCCCTTCGCGATGATCTTGTCGAGCGCCTTGTCCATCGCCACGCCGCAGACGGCGAGGGACCGCGAGCCGTAGGAGCCCATGCCGAAGGGGATTTTGGAGGTGTCGCCGTGGACGATCTCGACCGACGATTCCGGCACGCCAAGTTTCGACGACACGATCTGGGCAAAGACGGTCTCATGCCCCTGCCCGTGGCTGTGCGCGCCGACCATGACGCTCAGGTTGCCGGTGGCGTTCACCCGCACGGTTGCCGCGTCGTAAAGCCCGACGCGGGCGCCGAGGATGCCCACCAGATGCGAGGGCGCTATGCCGCACGCCTCGATCCAGGTGGACAGGCCCATGCCACGGAGTTTGCCCTTGGCTTTCGATGTGGCGGCGCGCTTTTCAAACCCGGCGACATCAGCCAGTTGCATCGCCTTGTCGAGGGTCGCGTGGTAATCGCCGGTGTCGTAGGCTAGGCCAACGGGCGTGGTGTAGGGGAACATGTCCTTCGTGATGAAGTTCTTGCGCCGCACCTCGAACGGGTCGAGGTTCAGCTCGCGGCACAGCTTGTCGACCGCGCGTTCGATGGAATAGGTCGCCTCGGGGCGGCCTGCGCCGCGGTAGGCATCGACCGGGGCGGTGTTGGTGAACACGGTCTTCACGTTCACATAGACGTTCGGCACCTTGTAGGGACCGGCCATCAGCGTGCCGTGCAGGAAGGTCGGCGTGACGGTCGAGAAGTTCGACAGATACGCGCCGACATTGGCCAGTGTGGTGGTGCGGATCGCGATGAAGTTGCCTTGAAGGTCGGAGGCAAGCTCGATCTTGGTCACGTGGTCGCGGCCGTGGGCATCACTGAGGAAGCTTTCCGAGCGTTCTGCCGTCCAGCGCACCGGGCGGCCGAGCTTTTTGGCGGCGGCCAGCACGAGCGCCTCTTCGCCGTAGTGGTAGATCTTTGAGCCAAAGCCGCCGCCCACGTCGGGGGCAACCACGGTCAGCTTGTTTTCCGGGATGCCGAGGACGAAGGCCGCCACCAGAAGCCGCGTGAGGTGCGGGTTCTGGCTTGTGGTGGTCAGCTTGTAGTCGCCGGTGCCGGGGAAATACTCTCCGATAGACGCGCGCGGTTCCATCGCGTTCGGGACCAGGCGGTTGTTGATCAGTTCTACCGTGGTGACGTGCGGCGCCGACTTGATCGCGGCATCCACCTTGGCGCGATTGTCCTCGATCCAGCCCCAGTCGTAGCAGACGTTGTCAGGGATCTCGTCATGCACTCGGTTGGCAGGGTTTGCGACCGCGTCGGCCATGTTGACGATGGCGGGCAGTTCTTCGATCACCGTGTCGTCGGAAATGGCCTGTGCGGCATCGCGGGCCTGTTCGTAAGTGTCGGCCACCACGGCGGCATAGGCGTCACCGACATGGCGAACCTTGCCATGCGCCAGCACCGGGCGCTTTGGTTCACGCATCGGCGTGCCGTCGCGTGAGTTGATCAGCCAGCCTGCGGGGTTGCCACCTACAGCGGCAAAGTCGGCCCCGGTGAACACGGCCTGCACGCCGGGCATGCTTTCCGCCCGCGCGATGCCGACCGACGCGATCTTGCCGTTCGCCACGGTGGAGCGCACCATTACGGCATGAAGTTCGCCATGCAGCGTTATGTCATCGGTGTAGACCCCGCGCCCGGTCAGAAAGCGGATATCCTCGCGCCGCTTCGAGCTGGCGCCTATTCCTGAATCCTTCGGCATTCTTCTCCCCCCTATTCCGCGGCCACGGCGCTGACGTCCTGCCCGGAGGCAGCCATCACGGCCTTGACGATGTTGTGGTAGCCGGTGCAGCGGCAGATGTTGCCTTCAAGATAATGGCGCACGTCATGTTCGCTGGGCTTTGGGTTTTCAGCCAGCAGGGCTGCCGCCGACATCACCATGCCCGGCGTGCAGAAGCCGCACTGAAGCCCGTGATGATCCTGGAACGCCTGCTGGATCACGCCAAGCGAGCCGTCGGCGTTGGCCATGCCTTCGATGGTCTTGACCGAGGCGCCCGCCACATCCTGCGCGAAGACCGAGCAGGATTTGACGGCCTTGCCGTCGACATGCACCACGCAAGCGCCGCATTGGCTGGTATCGCAGCCGATATGGGTGCCGGTCATGCCCAGCCCCTCGCGCAGGAACGCCGACAGCAGCGTCCGCCCTTCCGTCTCGGCCGAAACGGACTTGCCGTTCACGGTCATCGTGACCTTCGTCATCGTCTTCCTCCCTTGTATTGCCTTTGCGGTCCGCGCTTGCAGGGGTCAGCCCCCAATCAACCGTTTGAACCAGCCTTTCTTCTTTCCATCCGTCTCGTCTGTTGCGACGACCTCTTCCTCCGCTTCCGGCCCCTCCACGGCCTCTTGGAAGCGGGCGAAGAAATCGTCGGCCATCTTCTTGGCAAAACCGTCGATTATGCGGCTGCCAAGCTGGGCGATCTTGCCGCCGACGCTGGCATCGACGTCATAGGTCAGGCGGGTGCCATCCGCGATCGGTTCCAGCGTTACCACGGCGCCGCCCTTGGCAAAGCCCGCAGCGCCGCCCTTGCCCTCGCCCGAGATTTTCACCGAGCGGCCTTCGTCGATGTCGGTCAGGTGAACGACGCCGGTGAAGCGCGCCTTGACCGGCCCCACCTTCTGCACCACCGCCGCCTCGAAACCGTCCGCGATGCTGCCGGTCAGGCTTTCGCAACCGGGTATGCATTCCTTGAGCACGTCGGGATCGAGGATCGCGCGCCACACGGTTGCCGGATCAGCCTTGATCTCGCGGCTGTCAGTCAGTTTCATTCTGCGCGTCCCTCCCCTGGTCGCTTTCTTGCCGCTCGCTTCGTGGTTTGGCCTCGCGGTCTCGCAGCCGCAGGACAAAGAGCGATGAAATGTCAGCAAAGAATGAAGCCAGCCTAGAGCGCCATTTTGCATCTGGCTACCGGGCAGTTGGCCATGATCGCAACAATTTCACGCGAGGTTTCGCCAAGCCGCCGTTGAGCGCCCGGCAATTGCTTCACAAGCGCGCGCTTGGGCGATAGGGAACCCTAGGATGCAATCAAGGGAGGGACCCCATGCACCTATCGCGCCGCGCGGCGATGCTTTTGGTCACGGCCAGCGTTCTTTCGGCCTGCGGCGGGTCCAGCCGTCGGCCAGAGGTTTCCAGAAGCAGCGTCAGCGGCAAGACGCCCGAGATGAACGCGCTGGTGCGCAAGTATGCCCGCGTCCACGACATTCCCGAAAGTCTGCTGCACCGGGTGATCATGCGCGAAAGCCGGTACGATGCCGGAGCGCGCAACGGGCCCTACTACGGGCTGATGCAGATTTTGCCGCAGACGGCGCGAACGATGGGGTATCGCGGATCGCCCGAGGGGCTTCTGGATGCCGAAACCAACCTCAAATACGCCGGGCGCTATCTGCGTGGCGCGTGGCTGGTGTCGCGGGGCGACGAGGACGCGGCGGTGGGGTGGTATGCGCGCGGCTATTACTACGAGGCCAAGCGGCTGGGCCTTCTGGAGGAAACCGGTCTGAAGGGCTGACGGAACGAGCGGCGGCGATGCTGCGTTGCAATTCGGGCCGGAGGTGCCCAAGTGATGCAGATGCCAGACACTTCCCTTACCAACCGGCGCCGCTATGCCCAATGACCGCGCCGCGGGGCCGGATATCTGTGTCATCGCCAATTCGAAGTCAGGCACCGCGAACCGCGAGGTTCTGGACAAGGCGCTAGCGGTCTTCGGGTCGCGGGCGGTGTTGCGCAGTTTTGAGGGCGATCCCGCACCCGTTGCCGAACAGGCGGTGCGCGATGGGTATCCGATCATCGTCGCGGCCGGGGGTGATGGCACGGTGGCCGGTGTCGCCCATGCGCTGGCCGGGACAAAGGCCGCGATGGCGGTGCTGCCGATGGGCACGTTCAACTATTTCGCGCGCGGGCTGAACACGCCGACGGACCCAGCCGAGGCGGCAGCCGCGATATTGGCGGGGGAAACCCATGCGATTGCGGTCGGCACGGTCAACGGCCGGGTATTTCTGAACAACGTGGCGCTGGGCCTTTACCCCGCCATGTTGGACGACCGCGAGGCCACCTATCTGAGGTTTGGCCGCAGCCGGATTCTGGCGCATTGGTCAGCGTTGCGCACGATCCTGCGGTTGCAGCGCCCGATGCGGTGGAGCTTTGTGATCGACGGGGTGACGGTGGTGCGCCGCACGCCGATGATCTTCATCGCGCGGTCGGCCTACCAGCTTGACCAGTTCGGGCTGTCGGGCACCGCTGCGATCAGCGAGGACCGCTTTGCTGTCTATATTGCGCGGCAGTCGACGCGGCTGGGGCTGCTGAAGCTGGCGTGGCGGTTGTTGCGGGGCAAGGTCGATCTGTCGTCGGATGTGGAGCTGATCCAACCGAAGACGCTGGTCATCGACCGGCGCAAGCGCCGCAACATCCGGATTGCCTATGATGGCGAGCGCGAGAAGATGGCCCTGCCCCTGACCTTTGCGATCGACGCCGATGGGCTTTCGGTGATCCTGCCGCCGGAAAAGGCGGTGATGGTGAAGGAGGCGGCGTCGTGACGCGGCTTTTGCACATCTCGGACCTGCATTTCGGGGCGGTGGATGCGGGGCTGTGCGAGCCGCTGCTGGCATTGGCCGAAGCGCTGCGCCCGGATGCGGTGATCGTGTCGGGCGACCTGACGCAACGAGCGCAAGTGGACGAGTTTCGCGCGGCGGCCGACTATCTGGCGCAGTTTGCCGTGCCGGTTCTGGCGGTGCCGGGCAATCACGATGCGCCGCTGGTCAATCTGGCCGAACGCCTGCTGACCCCGTTCCGCCGCTATCGCCGGCATTTCAGCGATTTGGTGGAGCCGAAGTTGACGTTGCCGCGCGCGGTGATCGTGGGCGTCAACACCGCCAATCCACTGGTCTGGAAGGCGGGGCGGCTGTCGCCCGCCTCGGCCGCCCAGCTGGCCGAGGGGTTTCGGGTGGTGCCGGCCGGAATGGCACGGGTCGCGGTCCTGCATCACGCGCCGATGCCGGCGGCGGACGGAACCCCGGCCGACATCCGTGATCCTGCTGGCGTTATTGCCGATCTGGTCGCAGCGGGAGTGGAGGTTGTGTTGTCGGGCCACACCCACATGCCGCATTTCACCGTGGCCGATACGGCAGCGGGCATCTTGTTCCTTCAGGTTGGCACGGCGATATCGACCCGGCTGAAGACCGGGTTGAACGATGTGGGCGTGGTCGACTTCACCGCGAACGGGGCGACGGTGCAGTCGTGGGTGGCGGGGCCGGACAAAATGTTTCGCCAGACCACCGAACAGCGGTTCAGCCGGGTGGACGGGCGCTGGCAGCTTGAGGCGGCGGCCTCAATACCAGGCGTCGGCCATGTCGGCCTTTCGGCGGGCGACGAAGTCGTGCAGCCCGTCACGGACGCCGTCATCCAGAGCGGGGGCCTCGAACTCGGCAAGCCGCCGCTTCCATAGGGTGTTGGCGCGGGTCGCGGCATCGGTGGACCCTGCGGCCTCCCATTTTTCATAGGGTTCGTTGTCGGAAAGCTCGCTGTCCCAGAACGCGGTCTCGTAGTGCTTCATGGTGTGGCTGCAACCGAAGAAGTGGTTGCCGGGCCCTACCTCGGCAAAGGCGTCCACCGCCAATTGGTCATCGTCGATCTTGATGCCGTCGAGATAGGAATGGAGCGCGCCGCAGAGGTCGGCGTCCAGCATGAATTTCTCGTAGGACATCGACAGCAGGCCGTCGAGGAAGCCTGCGGAATGCAGGATGAAGTTTGCCCCGCAATGCACGGCGGCCAGCATCGACATGGTGCCTTCCATCATCGCCTGCCCGTCTGGCAGTTTCGAGGTGGTGAAGTTGCCTGAACAGCGCAGCGGCAAGTTCAGGCGGCGGGCAAGCTGGCCGATCACCTGTGATCCGATTGCGGGTTCTGGCGTGCCGAAGGTGGGCGAGCCGGAGCGGAGTGACATCGACGACAGGAAATTGCCGAAGATCACTGGCGCGCCCTTGCGCTCCAGTTGTGTCAGCGCACAACCGGCCATCGTTTCGGCCAAGGATTGCACGATGCCGCCCGCGTTCGTCACCGGCCCCATCGCGCCGCCGAGGATGAAGGGCACGATCACCGCCGCCTGATTGGCGCGGGCATAGGCGCGCAGGGCATTTGTCATCGTGCCGTCCCAGACGAGGGGGGAGTTCACGTTGACGTTGCCAAGGATGACGCAGTTCTGGTCGACGAAATCGCGGCCGAAGACGATGCGGCTCATCTCGATGCTGTCTTCGGCGCGGGATTCCGCGGTGACCGACCCCATGTAAGGCCGGTCGCTGAGTTCGATATGCGCCAGCACCATGTCGAGGTGGCGCTTGTTCACGGCGATGTCGGTCGGTTCGCAGATCGTCCCGCCGGAGTGGTGGAAGTTAGGGGATGACTGCGCCAGTTTGATGAAGTTGCGGAAATCCTCCAATGTGCCGAAGCGGCGGCCGCGGTCGAGGTCCATCACGAAGGGGCTGCCGTAGGCGGGCGCGAAGACGACGTTCTTGCCGCCGATTTCCACCGAATTCGTAGGATTGCGGGCGTGCTGGGTGAAGGTGGAGGGCGCGGATTTCAGGATCTCGCGCAGCATGCCGGGCGGGAACTTGACCAGCAGGCCCTGCACATCGGCGCCGGCCTTGCGCCAGAGGTCCAGCGCCACCGGGTCGTCGCGAAACTCGATCCCCGTTTCGGCCAGGACGCGGTCGGCGGCGGCTTCGATCCGCAGCAGGTTTTCTTCCGACAACACGTCATAGGTCGGGATGTTGCGCACGATGTAGGGCCGCCCCGGCCCCGCCTTTGCGGACCGCTGCACCTGCCGCGCCTGCCTGCCCGACCGAACCGCTTTGACCTCGTTCATCGCCATCCCCTCTGCCAAACTCGACATAGGTGTCAGGTTTGTCGGTTACGGACCTTGAGTCTGCGCCATTAGCGACACTTGACGCTTCGGATTTGCTGTCAGGTCACCACGTTCGGTTCGCGGCGCCCGGTGTGGGCTTCGATCCCGGCAAGGCCGTGCGCTGCGCGGATTACCGGGGCAAGCGCGACCTGCGCATCAAGATCAAGACCGTCCGGCCCGGCGGCGTAGCGTTCGAGGTAGACCCGCAGCGTCGCGCCTTCGGTTCCGGTGCCAGACAGGCGATAGACGATGCGGCTGCCATCGCTGAACATCACCCGCACGCCCTGTTTCGTGCTGACTGAGCCGTCGACCGGGTCAGTGTAGGCGAAATCATCAGCGGCGCTGACGGTCATGCCTTCGATCTGGCGGCCCGGCAGGCCCGAGAGGCTGGCGCGCAGGGCCGCGAACATCGCGTCGGCCTTGTCGGTGGCAATCGCCTCGAAATCATGGCGGCTGTAGTAGTTGCGCCCATACTTCGCCCAGTGGTCCTTGAGGATTTCTGCGACGGACTGCTTGCGCACCGCAAGGATGTTCAGCCAGAGAAGGATCGCCCAAAGACCGTCCTTTTCGCGCACATGGTCGGAGCCGGTGCCGAAACTTTCCTCGCCGCAGATCGTGGCCTTTCCGGCATCGAGCAGGTTTCCAAAGAACTTCCATCCGGTCGGCGTTTCATACTTGGCGATCCCCAGCGCGTCGGCCACCCGGTCGGCGGCGGCAGAGGTCGGCATCGACCGTGCGACACCCTTGAGGCCCGCCTTGTAGCCCGGTGCCACATGCGCATTGGCGGCCAGCGCGGCAAGGCTGTCGGAGGGCGAGACATAGATGCCGCGCCCGACCACCATGTTGCGGTCGCCGTCACCATCAGAGGCGGCCCCAAAATCAGGGGCATTCGGCCCAAACATCTCGTCCATCAGGGTCTTGGCCCAGGTCGGGTTCGGGTCGGGGTGCATCCCGCCGAAATCCGGTAGGGGCGTCGCATTGATGACTGTGCCTTTTGCCGCACCAAGGCGGTTTTCCAGGATCTCCACCGCGTAAGGCCCGGTGACGGCACACATCGAATCCATTCGCATCCGGAAGCCGCCCGCGAACATGGCGCGCAAGACGGGGAAGTCGAACAGGGTTTCCATCAGCGCGGCGTAGTCGGAGACCGGGTCGACCACGTCGACGATCATGCCGCCAAGATCGTGCCGCCCGATGTGGGAAAGATCGACATCATGCGCCTCGAGGACCTTGTATTCGGTGATTTCGGTCGTGCGCTGGAACATCGCCTCGGTCACGCCTTCGGGTGCGGGGCCGCCATTGGGCATGTTGAACTTGACCCCGAAATCCTCCTCCGGCCCGCCGGGGTTGTGGGAGGCGGACATGATGATGCCGCCATCGGTTTTGTTGAGCCGGATCAGGTGGCTGGCGGCGGGTGTCGACAGGATGGCCCCCTGCCCCACGATCATCCGGGCCGCGCCGTTGGCCGCCGCCATCCGCAGGATTACCTGAGCCGCCCGGTCGTTGAAGTAGCGCCCGTCACCTCCGAGGACGAATGTTTTGCCCTGACAACCAATCACATCGAAGATCGACTGGACGAAATTCTCCAGATAGTGGCGGCCCATGAACACCGGGGTCTTTTTGCGAAGGCCCGAGGTTCCGGGCTTCTGGCCTGCGATCGGGGCGGTCTTTACGGTGGTCATGCGTGGTCTCCCTTTGGGGTTCCGGTGAGGGCGCGGAACAGAAGGACGGAATGGGCGGGGGCCTCGGACACCGGCGGGCCGGAGGTCAGGTCGGGTCGCGTGGTATCCAGCAGCAGCTCCCACCCCGGCGCGGTATCGGGCAGATGGAGCGCGGTGGCGGGCCCGGCGTTGAACACGGCAAACACCGCCTCGCGGCTGGGATCGCCGCCTTCGGCCGCCATGCGCAGTTCGACGCAGAGGCAGCGGAACGAGGGGTCGTGCCATTCCTCGGATTGCGGCACGGTGCCGTTCGCGCGGCGCCAGATGACATCGGGCGTCTTGTCGGTGGGGCGCTGCCGGGCGTGCAGGAAGCGGCGCTGGCGCAGGACTGGAAGCGATTTTCGCAGGACAGCGAGGCGGCCGACAAAGGCGAGAAGCCCTGTGTCGGGATTTGACCAGTCGATCCAGCTGACCTCGTTGTCTTGGGCGTAGGCGTTGTTGTTGCCGCCCTGCCCGTGGCCGATCTCATCCCCCATCAGCACCATCGGCACACCTTGCGCAATCATCAGCGTCGCAAGAAGGTTGCGCTTGCGCAGGGCGCGGGCGGCCTGAACCTTGCGGTCTGCTGTCAAGCCTTCGACGCCCAGATTGTCGGAATGGTTTTCCGAATGGCCATCGCGGTTATCCTCGCCGTTGGCGAAGTTGCGCTTGATGGTGAAGCTGACCAGATCATCCAGGGTGAAACCGTCGTGGCTGGTGATGAAGTTGACCGACGAGGTTGCGCCTTTGCCGGAATGGTCGAAGCGTTCGGCGCTGCCCAGAAGCCGCGCGGCAAGGTCGCGCGTCATGCCGGCGTCGCCCTTCCAGAACCGGCGCAGGCCGTCGCGGAACTTGTCGTTCCATTCGTGGAAGGGGTGCGGATAGCCGCCAAGCTGATAGCCGCCGGGGCCAATGTCCCAGGGTTCCGCAATTAGCTTGACGCGGCTGAGGGTCGGGTCTTGGCGGATCGCATCGAAGAAGCCGCCGTTCGGGTCGAAGCCATGCGCCTCGCGCCCCAGGGCGGTAGCAAGGTCAAAGCGGAAGCCGTCAACATGGGCGACCTCGACCCAATAGCGCAAGCTGTCCATCACCATGCGCAACACCATCGGGTGTGTCACGTTCAGCGTGTTGCCGGTGCCAGCGTCGTTGACGTAATGCCGCCCGCCGCCCGCCAGACGGTAATAGCTGGCGTTGTCGAGGCCGCGGAACGACAGCGTCGGCCCCCATTCGTCGCCCTCGGCGGTGTGGTTGTAGACCACGTCGAGGATAACCTCGATCCCGGCCGCGTGCAGGCGGCGGACCATGGTCTGAAACTCCCACAGCGCGCCTTTAGACATGTAGCGCGGTTCGGGCGCAAAGAAGGCCAGCGTGTTGTAGCCCCAGTAGTTGCGCAGCCCCTTTGCGACCAAGAAACGGTCGTCGATGAAGGCTTGCACCGGCATAAGTTCGATTGCGGTGATGCCGAGTTTTTGCAGATGTTCGATCACCGGGTCGGAACACAGCCCTAGGTAGGTGCCGCGCAACTGCTTGTCGATGCCGGGATGCAGGGCGGTCAGCCCCTTCACATGCGCCTCGTAGATCACCGTGTCGCTGCGCGGCGTGCGCGGCGCCTGATCGTTGCCCCAACTGAACGAGGGGTCGGTGACCACGGCCTTCGGCACGGCAAAGGCGCTGTCGCGGGTGTCGTAGGACAGATCACCACGCGGGCTGCCGATCTTGTAGCCCATTACCGCGTCGGACCATTTCAGCCGCCCTTCCAGCGCGCGGGCGTAAGGGTCCAGAAGCAGCTTGTGCGGGTTGAAGCGGTGACCCTGTTCGGGCGCATAAGGCCCATGCGCGCGAAAGCCGTAGACGGTGCCCAGCGTCAGCCCGCCGACATGGATGTGCCAGATGTCGCCGTCGCGTTCGCGGATCGGCAGGCGGGCCAGTTCCTTGCGGCCATCGGGAGAAAAGAGGCACAGCTCGATCATCTCGGCATGGGCGGAGAAGACTGCGAAGTTCACGCCGTCGCCGGTGAAACTGGCACCCATCGGCCAAGGGCGACCGGGACCGACCGCATGGCCCGACAGGCGCACAGGCAAGGACACCGTCTGTGGCGTCACGCGATTAACCTTTCGTATAGGTCGGCATAGGCCTTGGCCGAGGTTTCCCAGCCGACCGGATGACGCATGGCGTTGGCCTGCAGCCGCGTCCAGGTCGTGGTATCGGCATGGAGCGTCAGCAGTTGCGACAGCGCCTGCCCGAAAGCCAGCGCGTCGACCGGGTGGAACTGGAGGCCGGTCGCCACCCCCGCCATCAGCGTCGCCGGAGAGGCGCCGATCACAGTGTCGGCCAGCCCTCCGACCGAAGCGACGACAGGCAGTGTGCCGTAGCGCAGGCCATACATCTGGGTCAGGCCGCAAGGTTCAAAGCGGCTTGGCACAAGGACGGCATCGGCGCCGGAAAAGAACCGGTGCGACAGCGCCTCGTCATAGCCAATCCGCACCGCGACGCGGCCCGGGAACTGCGCGGCCAGCCCGCGCATCGCGCCTTCCAGCGCCGGATCGCCGGAACCAAGGACCAAAAGCCCGCCGCCGCCCAGCACGAAATCGGGGATCACGGCAGGCAAAAGGTCAATGCCCTTCTGATCGGTCAGGCGGCTCACGACGATGGCCAGCGGCCCCGGCACTTCCAGCCCGAACTCGGCGCACAAATCGGCGCGCGCCTTGGCCTTCCCAGCGAGCGACGTCACCGAATAGGGCACAGGCTCCGCCTCGGGCGACCAGACGGAAGTATCGACGCCGTTCAGGATGCCCGAGACCTGCGCCGCCCGTGATGCGATCACGCCTTGCAGGCCCATGCCAAACTCCGGCCGCATCAATTCGGCCGCGTATGTGGGCGACACGGTGGTCACCCAGTCGGCCGTCACCAGCCCGGCTTTCAGACTGGAAAGCCCGCCGTAATATTCCAGCGCGCCGGGGTGAAAGGCCTCCGCTGGCAGGCGCAGCGTGCCCAGCATCGATGCGGGAGCCCAGCCCTGAAAGGCGATGTTATGAACGGTGATCACCGATTTCACCCCACCTGCGCCTTGATAGGCAAGGTAGGCTGGGGCGAACCCGGCCTGCCAGTCATGCGCGTGGAGGATATCGGGCTTCCAGCCGTCCAGCCCTTCGCGCGCGATCCGGGCCGCGACCCATGACAGGGCTGCGAACCGGATAGCATTGTCGGGATGGTCACCGGTTGCGTTGGAATAGGGCCCACCGTCGCGGTCATAAAGATGCGGCGCATCGAGGAGGAGAAGGCTCAAGCCCGCCACCTCGCCCGCCAGCACCCGCCCGGTACCGCCGAAAAGGTCATGTTCTTCCCAGACCACCGGCCAATTCGCCGCCCCGGCCCTGAGCGACCGGTACGCCGGCAGCAGAACCCGCATTTCCCAACCGGCCTTAGCCAGGGCTTCGGGCAAGGCGCCGACCACATCGGCCAGCCCGCCGGTCTTTATCAAAGGCACGCATTCCGACGCCACCGAAAGCACGCGACCGCGCTGTTTTTGCCCGTGAATTACCCGTGCCCCAGCCATTTCATCAGTCCTCAAATATCCCGCAGAGGTCCGGGGGACGCAAAGCCCCCCGGCTTCCTCCTGTCCGCCTTCAGGACAGCGCCCGCGCCCGCGCGTCAAGCATATCTTGCGTGATCAGGACGATACCTCCTTCGGACCGACGGAACCACTTGGCGTCCTCCTCCGGGTCGGCGCCCACAACCAGACCTTCGGGAATGATCACGCCACGGTCGATGACGCAATTTTTCAACTCGGCCTTGCGGTGCACGATGACCTGCGGTAGCGCCACGACATATTCCAGCGTCGAATAGCTGTGCGTCCGGACCCCGGTGAACAGAAGCGAGTTCGACACCGCCGAGCCCGACACGATGCAATCGCCAGACACCAGCGAACTGACCGCCGAGCCGCGACGCCCGTCCTCGTCATGGATGAATTTCGCCGGCGGCACGATCTCGGCGTAGGTCCAAATCGGCCAGGCGTTGTCGTAAAGGTCCAGTTTCGGCACGAAATCGGTCAGGTCAATGTTGGCCTGCCAGAACGCGTCGATGGTTCCGACATCTCGCCAGTAGGGTTCGGTTTCCAGACCGCTTTTGACGCAGCTGTCGGCGAACTTGTGGGCCACGGCCTTGCCGTTCTTGACGATGTCCGGGATCAGATCAAAGCCGAAATCGTGGGTCGAGTTGTCGTCCTGCATGTCGCGGATCAGAAGGTCGCGCAGGAAGGCCCAGTCGAAGACATAGATCCCCATCGAGGCCAGCGCATGATCCGGGTCGCCTGGGATCGCGGGCGGGTCTTTCGGTTTTTCCAGAAAGGCGGTGATCTGCATCGACTTGTCGACATGCATCACACCAAAGGCGGTGGCTTCCATTCGCGGCACGGTCAGGCAGCCGATGGTCACATCCGCGCCGCTGTCGACGTGCTGGCGCAGCATAACCTCGTAGTCCATCTTGTAGATGTGGTCGCCGGCCAGCACGATCACGTACTTGATGCCGTAGCTGTCGATGATGTCGATGTTCTGCGCCACCGCATCGGCTGTGCCACGATACCAGTTCAGCTCGTCCATGCGCTGGCTGGCGGGCAGGATGTCGAGGTATTCGTTGCGTTCGGCGCGAAAAAAGTTCCAGCCGCGCTGGCAATGACGGATCAAGCTGTGGGCCTTGTATTGCGTGGCGATCGCCATCTTGCGGATGCCCGAGTTGACCGCGTTCGACAGCGCGAAGTCGACGATCCGGGTCTTGCCGCCAAAATAGACCGCAGGCTTTGCCCGCCGGTCGGTCAGTTCCTTCAGCCGGCTGCCGCGCCCGCCCGCAAGGACAAAGGCCATCGCTTGCGATGACAGACGCTGATTGGGTCTTGGTTGCATCCTTATCCCCTCCCTTGGGTGCGGGTTTTTCCCGCGACTTCAGTCCTTTTGCAGATAGATCGCCGCAAGCGGCGGCACCGTCAGCACCGCCGATTGCACCTGCCCGTTCCAGGGCGTCTTTTCCGTGGTCACTCCTCCCAGATTGCCACGGTTGCCGCCGCCGTAGATCGCGGCATCGGTGTTCAGGATCTCGCGCCATGTGCCGGCGTCGGGCAGGCCCAGCCGATAGGTCCGCTCCAAGGGCGTCATGTTGACAATGGTGACGACCGGCTTGTCCTTTGCACCACCGCGCCGGACCCAGGCGTAGACGCCCGCCTCGGCATCGTTGGATTCGAGCCACTGGAAGCCCTCGGGCCGCGTATCGTTGACGTGGAGCGCGGGCGTGTCGCGGTAAACGCGGTTGAGGTCGCGGACCAACGACTGCACGCCCTTATGTTCTGCAATATCAAGCTGATGCCAGTCGAGGCTCTGATTGTGGTTCCATTCGGCGCCTTGCGCGTACTCCTGCCCCATGAACAGCAGTTTCTTTCCCGGATGCGCCCACATGAAGCCATAGTAGGCACGCAGGTTGGCAAACTTTTCCCACGCCGTTCCCGGCATTTTCGACAGCATGGAGCCTTTGCCATGCACCACTTCGTCATGGCTGATCGGCAGGAAGTAGTTTTCCGACCACGCGTAATGCAGCCCGAAGGTCATCTGGTGGTGGTGGTATTTCCGAAACAGCGGGTCTTTCTGCATGTAACTGAGCGTGTCGTTCATCCAGCCCATGTTCCACTTGAATCCAAAGCCGAGGCCGCCGTGATTCACCGGGCGCGACACGCCGGGGAAGGCGGTCGATTCCTCGGCCACCGTCATGATGCCCGGCACTTCACCGTAGGCGGTGATGTTCATGTTCTGCAAAACGGCAATCGCCTCGTAATTCTCGCGCCCGCCATCGCGGTTGGGAACCCATTCGCCGTCCTTGCGGCTGTAGTCGCGGTAAAGCATCGAGGCCACGGCATCCACGCGCAGCCCGTCGATGTGGTATTCCTCCAGCCAATACAAGGCGTTGGAGACGAGGTAGTTCTTCACTTCGACCCGGCCGTAGTTGTAGATCAGGGTGTTCCAGTCCTGGTGGAAGCCTTCACGCGGGTCTTGATGTTCGTAAAGCGCGGTGCCGTCAAAGCGGCCAAGGCCATGCGCATCGGTCGGGAAATGGCCCGGCACCCAGTCCAGCAGAATGCCGATCCCGTGGCGATGCGCGGCATCGACGAAAGCGCGGAATTCGGTGGGCGTACCGTGGCGGATGGTGGGGGCAAAGAGGCCAACGGGCTGGTAGCCCCATGATCCGTCAAAGGGATATTCGCTGACCGGCATCAACTCGATGTGGGTGAAGCCCATGTCGGCAACGTAAGCGACAAGCTGGTCTGCCAGTTCGAGATAGCTCAACATGCGGTCGCCCGGCGCGCGGCGCCATGAGCCGAGATGCACTTCGTAGACCGAAATCGGCGCGTCGACGGTGTGGTGGCTGGCGCGGGTCTTCAGCCAGTCGGCATCCCCCCAATCACCGCCGATTTTCCTTACAACAGAAGCATTCGCGGGCGGATGTTCAGATCCGAAACCAACCGGATCGGCCTTTAGCGGCATGAGCGCGCCGCCCGGTCCCTTGATCTCGTATTTGTAGGTCGCACCCTCGCCCAGGCCGGGAACGAAGATTTCCCAGACGCCGGTCGGGCCGCGGCGGCGCATCGGGTGGCGGCGGCCGTCCCAGATGTTGAAGTCACCGACGACGGACACCCGCTCGGCATTCGGCGCCCAGACAGCGAAATGTACGCCCGCCACGCCCTCATGCGTGATGAGATGCGCGCCCAGCACCTGCCACAGGCGCTTGTGCGTGCCTTCGCCCAGAAGATATTCGTCCAACTCTCCCAAGACCGGACCAAAGCGGAACGGATCGTCGAATTCCCACGTGTTGCCATAGCCTTCGGCGCGGAACCTGTAGGTGACGTTGCGCGCCATCTGATGGGTGAAGAGGCCCGGAACGCCCGGATAGTGCACCGCTTCATCTGCCTTCTTGCCCGTCAGCACCCAGAGCCGTTCGGCCCCCGGAACAAAGGCCGTGATCTCCCACGTCTTGCCTCGCTTGTGCGGGCCCAGCACCGAAAAAGGGTCGCCATGCCAGCCGCCGGCAATCGCCTCGGCAGCGCCGTGTTCCAGCAAAGTCTCAGCCATGCTTTCCTCCCCCGAAAAGCGCGTCAGAGCGCGGATTTAACTGACCATATCTCGTCCATGTAACTGCGGATCGTCCGGTCAGACGAGAAGAAACCGCTGCGAGCCGTGTTCAGTGCCGCCATTTTCAACCAACGGTCGCGGTCGGCATAGGCGCGATCCACCTCGCCTTGTGCGGCGTGATAGGCATCAAAGTCGGCCGCGACCAGGAAGTAGTCGTGGTGCCAGACGCGGTGGACAAGGCCGTGGTAGCGGTCCGGTTCGTCGGGGCTGAAGCGGCCTTCGGCTATCATCTGCAGCACGTCCTGCAACGGCTGGCTCGCCTCGATCGCCTTGCGGGAATGGTCGGGGTCTTCGCGGCGCTTTGCGACTTCGTCGGTGGTCAGGCCAAAAAGGAAGAAGTTTTCCGCCCCCACTTCCTGCAGGATTTCGACGTTGGCACCATCGAGAGTCCCGATCGTCGGTGCGCCGTTCATCATGAACTTCATGTTGCCGGTGCCGGACGCTTCTTTCCCAGCAGTGGAAATCTGCTCCGACAGGTCGGCTGCCGGGATCACCCGTTCCGCCATGCTGACGTTGTAGTTGGCCGGGTAGATCACCTTCATAAGATCGCCGGTCGCCGGGTCGTTGTTGATGACCTGCCCCACGTCATTGATAAGGCGAATTATTTCCTTGGCGACGGCATAGCCGGGCGCGGCCTTGCCACCAAAGATGCGGACACGCGGCACCCAATTCCCCTTCGGATCCGACCGCACCTTGTGCCAATGCGCGATGGTTTCCAGAATGTTCAGAAGCTGGCGCTTGTATTCGTGGATTCGCTTTATCTGCACATCGAAAAGCGCGTCCGGGGACACGGTCACCCCGAGGTCGCGCTTGATCCATGCGGCCAGATCCTGCTTGTTCTGGCGCTTGGCCGCGTCGAAGGCGTGGCGGAAGCCCGCATCCTCGACATGCGGTTCAAGCTCGCGCAGGCGGTCGAGGTTGTCTTCCCAACCTTCGCCGATGGTATCGGTGATCAGCCCCGAAAGCGGGCGGTTGGACATGCGCAGCCAGCGGCGGGGCGTGACGCCGTTGGTTTGGTTGATGATGCGGCCCGGATGCAGGCGGTTCAGTTCGGGAAAGAGGCTTTTCTTCACCAGATCGGAATGCAGCGCAGACACCCCGTTCACCTTGTGCGACATGACGAAGGCAAGTTCGCCCATCCGCACTTCCTGATGCTTGACGATACCGACGTAATGCGGCCGGTTCGGATAGGCGCGGCGGTGCCAGCTGTCGATCCGCTCCACGATCTGCATGTGGCGCGGCAGCACGTTGCCGAAGGTGAAGGTCGCCCAGCGTTCCAGCGCTTCGGGCAGCAGGGTGTGGTTGGTGTAGCCAAGGCAGGCGCGCGCTGTGGTCAGCGACTCGTCGAAAGTAAGCCCATGCACGTCGGTCAGCAGACGGATCAGTTCCGGCCCCGCGATCGCAGGGTGGGTGTCGTTCATCTGGATTGCCACATACTGCGGCAGCAATTTCAGATCGAAATGGCTGGCAAGGAAGCGGCGCAGGATGTCTTGCAGTGCAGCGGAGGTCAGGAAGAACTCCTGCTTCAGGCGCAGTTCCTTGCCCTGATAGGTGGTGTCATCGGGGTAAAGCACGCGCGCCAGCGTCCGCGCCAGCGTTTCGGGTTCTGCCGCAGCGGTGTAATCGCCGCGGTTGAAACGCTCCAGATCGAACTGGGTGGTAGGCTTCGCGGCCCAAAGGCGCAGCGTGTTGGCCCACTTGCCTTTCCAGCCGACCACCGGGGTGTCATGCGCCTCGGCAAAGACGGTTTCGCCGGGGAACCAGACGTCCTTGCCATCGCGGGTTTCGACATGACCCTTGAAGCCGATGGTATAGGCGGATTCGGGGCGCGCGAATTCCCAAGGGTGGGCTTGTTTCAGCCAGTCTTCCGGGGTTTCGACCTGCCGCCCGCCCTCGAACCGCTGGCGGAACAGGCCGTGTTCGTAGCGGATGCCGTAGCCGTAGGCGGGGCAGCCAAGCGTCGCCATCGATTCCATGAAACAGGCCGCCAGACGGCCAAGCCCTCCGTTGCCAAGCGCGGCATCGGGTTCGTCGGCGATGATCGTCTCGATGTCCTGGCCAAGGTCTGCCATCGCGGCAGTCGCCACGTCGTTCAGGCCAAGGTTGATCGTCGCATCTTCAAGGATCCGACCGATCAGGAATTCCATTGACAGGTAGTAGACCCGCTTGCGGTCCTCGGCCCAGGTCCGGCGTGTGGAAGCGAACCAAGGTTCCACGATCCGGTCGCGGATCGCGTAGGACAGCGCCATCCGCCAATCGTACGTGGAGGCGTTTTGCGTGTCCTTGCCGATGGTGAACGTCAGGTGCCGCAAGATGTCGGCCTTGAGGACATTCGGGGCAAGGCTCTGTTCGGTCACGGGTTTGTCCAGCAAATCTGTTCTCTTCGTTGGAGCCTAGGCAAAGGCAGAGACGTTTCAAGTGGTCTTGGCAGGGAATGCCGGCAACAACCTGACAGAAAGCCCAAACCGCTTTTGGTGTTACCGCAATCAGCAGCGATTTCCAATCGGTTTTATCATTCTCTGTGAGAGATTTGCCATTTCCAAACCGCTTTGGAAAGATGACGCCCGCAAGCCCTTGCAGCGAAAAGGAAAGCGCCGATTGACGTAATTGCCCTTGAACTTGGCACGCGCCAGCCATTCATAAGACAAAGCTTTTGCATAAAGGTGATAAGATGACCACGCTGTCTGTTCCCGACATGTCCTGCGGCCACTGCAAGGCGACTGTCGAAGCCGCGCTAGCGCAGGTGGAGGGTGCGGGGGCCGTCACGGTTGACCTGACCTCGCGCAAGGTCACGACCGCAGGCCCCGCACCAACGCCGGCCCTTCTGGCCGCGCTGGATGCGGCGGGCTATCCGGCCGAAGTCGTGGCTGGCTGAACCGCCGCCTTTCCGCGCACGAGGACGTGATCGGCGAAGTGTTGCGCGCGTCGCACAGTTCGGCCAGTGCGTCGCAAAATCGTCATGATGCCGCCTTGCCTTCGCCCAAGCGCCCGGCAAAGTGGTCAAATCATCGCGCAAGAGCCAGCAGACGGAGCAGTTAAATGGCCAAGAAACCTTCCCCGCAACAACAGGGTGGGTCGCAGACGCCGCCCCAGCAGCAGACCCAGCAATCGGGCTCCAGCCAGCAGCAGGGCAGCCAGACGATCTTCCGGGACTGGGCCGCGATCTGACAACGTCCTACCCCGCCAACGGGCCAGCCAACAGGCTGGCCTTCGTCATTTGAGGCAGGCAATCCAGTGACTGATCCCGTCTCGTCAATCCCGAACCTTGGCCCAGCGTCAGAAGTGGCCTTTGCGAAGGCCGGGATCACCTCGGCAGACGAGATCCGCGCCCTTGGCCCGGACGATGCCTATAGGCGGCTTTTGTTGTCAGGCTCACGACCGCATTTCATCGGATATTACGTGCTGGTCATGGGGCTGCAGGGCCGCCCGTGGAACGACTGCAAGGGCGACGAAAAGAAAGCCCTGCGCAAGCGGTTCGACGCACTTGTCGCCTCGCTGAACGGCACGGAGGCGAAGGGCCGTTCCGATCTTGAGCAGGCACTGCAATTTTTCGGCGTGGTCGAGCGACCGAAGGCGTGAGGAAGGGTGGCTCGGCAGGCGGATCATGACAATGCGGCCGCAGACACCCGATGGCAGGCTCGACTGAAACGCGCACGAATTTACGCGAGCGCGAGATTCATGCCGGCGGCCGAGTTGCCGCCACAACTGCGGAGCTGGCGCGGTTGATCCAGTAAGCCGACCAAACGGCCAGTCCTACGAACTTCAGGCCATCTTCAACGATTACCTCTTTGGATGAATATTCGAACAGGATATCCACAACAACTGACGAGCCCAAAAGTGCAATCGCAAGCATGAGACCAGCGGTCGGTTGCCGGAAAAGCGCCACTCGGTGGAATATCGCAATACCGATTGCGATAAGAAAGTAGACGATAAACACCAAGCGCTCGGGAAAGCCCAGCAGGTTGGGAAAAACCTCTTCATGCAGCATCAGCAGATCATCCGTTGCAAGCAGCAATCCAAAAAGGCCGATAGCGCGCAAGAGAGCCGCGTCATCGCGGGTATGGGCCGATGCAAAGAGGCAGATCATCCCCGCGCTGAAGGTAGCAAGAATTCCGACGTATGAAATGAGCCCCACAAACGGCGAAAACTCGAAGATCACGGCCGGATCGCGCAGATACGTGGAAACTTCGGCTTGAGCGCGCAGGGTGACAACCACAACGAACAAGGCGAAGAGTGTGGCAGCCCCGAACGCTATCGCAAGGCAATTCGAAAGTCGAAAACCCCTGCCGAACGCAGAAATGGATATCGTCATAAAAAATTCCTTTGACACATACTCGTTACAGGACGGTAGTATCCTCGAAAAATAGAAGAACTCCATTTTCACATCGTGGCCCGCGTTTGGCAGCTAATCAAGATATTTTTTGTAACCAGCGTGGTGGCTGCTGGGACCTTCTTCCCGGTTTGTCCTCGTTCAGACGTTGGTTCTGGTAAAGGTTTGGTCTTTTGCGGACCGCTTGAGGCATGCCCGCAGGGTCAGCCCTTGGAGGCTCGTGTGCGGGCGGTGATGAGTGTAGTCGTTACGTCATGCCGCGATCAACGCTTCAGCGTCGGCGACCCGGATGGTACGCGTCGCTCTGCGCAAGGCGGCTGCCGACGCCCAGCTGCGCGCCGACGAAGACCCCGTGACACCGTTTTTGTCGTTTGGTGGCCCGCGCTAGCCCGCCGCGCGGACCAGCGCCAGTCCACCCTGCGGCCAGTCCACCCTGCGGCCAGTCCACCCTGCGGCCAGACCAGTAGTGCGACTTGAGCTCCCAAGGCTTCATTCTGGCACGTCACAAGGCAAGTCGTCATCGGCACCACCGCGCAGATTTCGCGGGAGGGGTGCACCTGATGGCCAGCCGCCTTGGCGTTGCGCCAAATGTCAGAGTGACGCGACCTGAGATTCGTCGCATTGAAAAAGTTTGCCAAGCGTTTGATTATTGGTGCCCCCAGCAGGACTTGAACCCGCGACCCCCTGATTACAAATCAGGTGCTCTACCAGCTGAGCTATAGAGGCATAACCTTCAAATAACGTCGCGGCGGGCGTATCGCAAGGCTCAATCCCGGTTCGCGCGCGCTAGAAGTGCCACGGCGGCAAGGCCGACCGCCATCACCAGCAGTGCCGCCGGAGCGGCCTCGCTCAGCCTCTCGAGGCTGGCAAGCTCGAACACCCGAGTCGACAGGGTGTTGTAGTTGAACGGGCGCAGCAGCAGCGTGGCTGGCAATTCCTTCACGCAATCAACGAATACCACCAGCAGCGCCGTTGCAACCGAGCCGCGCATCAGGGGCAGGTAGACCGAACTGAGCGCCCCACCGGCCGTTCGGCCAAGCGACCGGGCCGCCATCGGCAACGAGGGTGAGACGCGTCCGAAGGCCGCGTCCAGCGCGCCCTGCGCAATGCCGAAGAACCGCACGAGATAGGCCAGTCCCAGCGCAAAGGCGGTGCCAGTGATCATCAGGCCGGGATCATGGCCGGTCAGCGCCTCGATCCCGTCGGCCAGCCGATGATCGAGCGCCGCCAAGGGAATGAGGAGCCCCAGCGCCAGCACGGCCCCCGGTGCCGCATAGCCTAGCAGCGTGACCGGCAGCACGAACCGCGCGACCCCGCGTCCAGCCATGCGTACCGCATAGACCAGAAAGAGGGCCGCGCCCACCGTCGCCACCGAGGCCGCGCCCGCCACCACCAGCGTGTTGAACATCGCCGTGCCAAGCCCGGGTGCCAGCCATCCTTCAGGTGCGGCCAGCGAATTGCCCGCCATCACTGCCACCGGCAACACGAACCCCATCCCGAACGGCAGCAAGCAAGCGGCAAAAGCCAGCCAGCCGCGCCCCCCCGAAAGGACCGCCGGCTCGATCGGGCGCACGCTGCGGTTCATCGCGTGAAAGCGCGCGTTGCGCCGGCCGATCCGCTCAAGCATCACCAGAAGGAAGATCAAGACCAGCACCACCCCCGCGATCTGTGCAGCACCACCGGCGTTGCTGCCATTGAGCCAGGTGGAAAAGATGCCCGTGGTCAGCGTCTGGACGCCGAAATGATAGACCGTGCCGTAATCAGCCACCGTCTCCATCAGGGCAAGTGCCACCCCTGCCGCAATCGCCGGGCGCGCCATCGGAAGTCCGACGCGAAAGAACAGGCCCCAGGGCCCGACCCCAAGCGCACGGGCGACGTGATAGGTGCAGCCCGGCTGTTCGCGAAACGCCGCCCGCGCCAGAAGGTAGACATAAGGGTAAAGCGCCGCCGAAAGCACCAGCACCGCGGCCCAGAGCGAGCGTGTCTCGGGAAACCAGTAATTGCGGGCCGAGGTCCAGCCAAAACCGCCGCGTAGCGCGGTCTGCAACGGCCCGGCATAGTCCAGGAAATCGACCAGCGCATAGGCCCCGACATAGGCAGGGATCGCCAGCGGAAAGAGCAGCGCATGCGTCAGCCAGCGCCGACCCGGAAAGCGGTACATCGTGACCAGCCACGCGGCCCCGGTTCCTGCCGCCGCCGTCAGCACCGCCACGCCCAGCATAAGCACAAGCGTAGTTGCCAGATAGCGCGGCAACACCGTCGCCAACAGGTGCGGCCAGATGTTTTCTGTCGGGTGAAACGCGATCCACAGGATCGAGCCAAGCGGCGCAAGCACCACCAGCGCGATCAGGACCGCCCCGGCCGACCACACTCCCATCGCGTTGCCGCGCGCCGGGGCATGAACTTGAGTATTTCCATCAACCATCGCCGTCAGGGCCTACAGGAAAGCGGTTTCCCTGTCCAGAAAACCCCGTATAGTTGTGCCCAATGGCCCGCAGCGGCCCGAGGCAGGCAAAGGCGGACACAGGGCACGATGCGCATTATCTATCACCTTGGCGCACATTGCACCGACGAAGACCGGTTGGTGCGGTGCCTGTTGAAGAACCGCGCCGCACTGGCAGAACAGGGCATCGCGATCCCCGCGCCGACGCGTTACCGCAAGCTTCTGCGTGACACCTCGATCGAATTGAAGGGGGGCGCTGCGTCGGCCGAGATGCAGGGCGCGATCCTTGGCCAGATCGTCGGCGAACAGGCGGCGGACCGGGTGGTGCTCAGCTGGGACAGCTTTCTGGGCTTTCCAACCTGGGCGGCACGCGACGGGCTTTACAGCTATAGTGGCGAACGCGCGCTTAGCTTCACCCAGATCTTTCCGTTTCTGGACGCCGAGTTCCATCTGGCGATCCGCAACCCTGCGACCTTCCTTCCGGCGCTGCAGGAAAAGGTGCTGACCCGCAGCACCGAAGACATCCTCACCGGGCTCGACCCGCGTGGCCTGTTATGGTCGGATACGGTGCGGCGCATCCTGCATCACTGCCCGAACGTGCCGCTGACCGTCTGGTGCGACGAGGATACGCCGCTGATCTGGAACGAGGTGCTTCAAGCGGTGTCAGGCCACAGCCCCGACATCAGCCTGACCGACACGGACGAGTTGATGTCGCTCTTGCTGACGCCCGAGGGGTTCACCCGGATGCGTGCCTATGTCGCGGCGCATCCGCCAGCGGGTGCGGCGCAGCGCCGCCGGGTGATCACGGCATTTCTGGAACGATTCCAGCGCGCCGATCAAGTCACCGTGGAACTCGACACGCCCGGCTGGACGCAGGAACTGGTCGATGACCTGACCGCCCGCTATCACGCCGACGTAGCGCTGATCCGCACCATGCCGGGCGTGCGCTTCATCTCGGCCTGAGGCTTACGCCATCCCTAGCGCGGTCTTGTACACTTCCATGATCGCTTCTTCCTCGGCGATCTCGTCGGGCTTGCGCTTGCGAAGGGCGATGACCTTGCGCATCACCTTGGTGTCGTAACCACGGCCCTTGGCTTCGGCCATCAGCTCTTTTTGCTGTTCGGTCACGTCTTTCTTTTCGCTTTCCAGCTGTTCGTAGCGTTCGATGAACTGGCGCAGTTCGTCGGCGGTCACGGTGTAGGCATCGGTCGGGTCGGCCATCTGGTCCTCGTCTTTCGGCTTCATGGGTCAGGGCATCCCCCGCCGCGCGCTTCCTACCCCGTGGCGCACGCCGGTTTCAAGCGCCGATCCGGCAGCCGCCACCTTGTCAGCGGCAAGCCGAAGGGCTAACGCCTTGACGCGGAAACAGCCGGGGATAGACCACGACATGCAGGCATTGATCTGGATCGGCGCTTTTGTCTCGTTTGCCGGGATTGCGGGGCTTGGCTACTGCGTTTTCCGCGCGATGAAGGCCCGGCGCGCCGGACTGTCGGACGACGCGATGCGGGCCGAATTGCAGCGCGTGGTTGTGATCAACATGGCGGCGCTTGGCGTTTCGGCGCTGGGGCTGATGATGGTGGTTACGGGCATCCTGCTGGGCTGACGCACCTAGCCATTCAGGGCGGAAAGGCGCTTCCCATCGGCAATCAGGCGGTCCAGCAGCGGTGACGGCACCCAGACCGGGTCGTCCTCGGCCCAAAGCCGCAGATCTCGGCGCAACACCATCAGGCCGCGACGGTCGGCCTGATACATGGCCCCCCCGCGCCAGCGCGGAAAGCCCTGTCCGGCCATTAGGCAATGGTCGATGTCCGATGGCTGAAAGGCAATACCCTCTTCCAAGAGGTGCAAGCCTGCATTCGCCAGCGCGCCAAGCCAGCGGTTCAGAATCTCGGCCTCCGGCATCGGGCGCAGATCGGCACCAAGGTCGGGCAGTGCCGCATCAGGCAGCCGCGCACCAAAGCCGTCAAGCGCCGCCGCGACCAGCCGTTTCGGCACCCCAAGCCCGGTCAGCCGGGCAAGCGCCGTGGCCCCTGCCGCCGCCAGTCGCCGCCCCATGACCGGGCGCTCGCCGACCAGCACAGGCGGCACGCCCAGCAGGCGCAGCACGTCGGTCAAGACGGATGCAGCCTTGGCACCGACACCGGCGGGCAACGCAAGTTCGCTCATCCGGCCAGACCGGGCCAGCGCCAGCCCGATATCACCGGTCGCCCCGCCCAGCACGACATGCACAGCGTCGGCGGCAAGGCCGGAACGCTCTGCCGCGCCAGGTGCAAGGACATGCACCACCACCCCAGCCGGGGCCAAAGCCCACAGACCTTCACCGGTCGTCAGACGCGCCCGTGCAGCCGCATGTCCGGCCGCCGACAACCGCCCTGCCCGTTCCTCTGCCTGCATCCGCTCGGTGGCCCACCCGATGCCGCGTGCCAGCGCAGCCGCATCCTCGGCCACCCAAGTCACCGCAAATCCGCGCGTGACGGCCAGCAACGCAAGGCTCGCCATCCCCGGCCCGGTTCCGTGCAGGCCCAGATGCTGCACGTGGCCCCCCGAACCGCCCGACACCGAGGCCAGTCGCACCAGCGAGCTCCGCTCCGCGTCTACCGCCCAGCGAAGCGCGCGGGCATCGTCGGAGGCTTCCATATCCTCGCGCGCCACGGCTTCCAGCGCCACGCCGTTTTCCAGCGGCAGCACCAGCGCCGCCTCGACGCAGTCGATGATCCGCCTGATCGCAGGCATCGCGCCCTGCTGGTCTCGCCGCGCCGCTGCCACCGCTGCCTGATAAGCCAACGGGTCGCCCGGCCCACGGTCGGCTTTCGGACGGCCAACCAGACGGCGCGCAAGGGTGATCGCGGCTTCGGTTTCGCCCTCAGGCACGATTTGGTCGATCAGGCCGCTGTTCAGCGCATCCTCAGCCGGGACGGCGCGCCCGGTCAGAAACATCCGCAACGCCTCGGCCGCGCCAACGAGGTGCGGCAGACGCTGTGTCGAACCGGCCTCGGGCGGCAGGCCAAGGGCGATGTCGGGGAAAGCGATCCGGGTGCCGGCCCGCGCGACGCGCGCCCGCGCCGCCAGCGCCAGTTCGGCGCCCGGCCCCATCGCCGATCCGTGGAGGGCGACCACGACCGGAATCGCGCAACCCTGCACGGCAAGGCACAGCGTCGCAAGGTCGGGGGCCGCCCGGTCCCGCTCGCCCGCAACCACGCTGCAGAAAACCGCACCCTGTCCGCGCACCACGATTGCCTCAGCCGCGCCCGGAGCCTGCACCAATGCCAGCAAAGCCGCCCGCATCGCCTGCGTCAGCGCGTTCGACGGCGCATGGTCCAGCGTGACCACCAGCACCCCGTCGCGCATCTCGGAACTTACGTCGCCTGCGGCCATGCCCGCTCCTGCGCCAACCTTCGGCAACTAAAGCCGCAAGGAGGCCGCCGTGGCAAGCCATTGGCCGCACTCAATATCACCAAAAGGGCCGGTGCAAACCTGCCCCGACAAAGTCAGGTCGACCGTCAAACCGGCATGTTATCGAATTCTGACTCGATCTCAGCGTCGCTCCGCGGTGCCTCTTGGTGTCCGGGGATCAGGGTGGCCAGCGCCCGCATTTCGGCCAGTAGCAGGTCCAGCGCGGTGGCCTGCGCGGCAATCCCCGCCTCAATCACCGCGGCTTCTTGCTGGACAATGTCTTTCGCGGGGGCTTTCGTCATTTCGCACAATCCTTGCAGAATGCGGTGTAGGGCAGGATATCCAGCCGGGCCTCGCTGATCTCGGACCCGCAGCGCAGGCAGATGCCGTAATCGCCCGCCTCGATCCGGTGCAGCGCGGTTTCGATCTGGCGCAGCTCGCGCTGGCTGACGAGGCCGGTCTCCTCCAGCACCTCGTCGTCTTCGGCTTCGATCGCCGCGTCTTCCCAGTCGCGGTCGGGCTCCGCCTCAAGATCGCGCTCGATCGATTGCAACCGCGCATTCAAGATCGCCAGTTGCGCTTGCAGCGCCAATTTGCGCTCGGCCAGGGGTCGTTTCATCTGGGCTTGCATCCTGCACTCCTTGTCCTCATCTTCACGTCTAGCGTGGCATCTCGTGTGGCTCCTTGACTCAGGTCAATCGCTCAGAAATTACACATTCATATCTTGAAATCTGATCCGTTTGCTCGCAAACCGGCGTACAGCCAAAGAGGATATGTCATGGTCCAGCAAGCCCCAAAGGTTCAGGCCTTCTTCGACGAGGCAACGAATACCATCACCTACCTAGTCAAAGATCCGCAGGGTCGTGGCGCTGCGGTGATCGATTCGGTCCTCGACTTCGACTATGCCTCGGGGCGGACCGACACCCGGTCAGCCGATGCGGTGATCGCGGCGATCGCCGAGCAGGGTCTTGACCTGCAATGGATCCTCGAAACCCATGTCCACGCCGACCATCTTTCCGCCGCGCCCTACATCCAGGAACGGCTTGGCGGCAAGATCGGCATCGGCGAGCGGATCACCGTGGTGCAGGAAACCTTTGGCAAGGTCTTCAATGAAGGCACCCGCTTTGCCCGCGATGGGTCGCAGTTCGACCGGCTTTTCGCTGAAGGCGACAGCTTCATGATCGGCCAGTTGCGCGGCGAAGTGCTGCACACGCCAGGCCACACGCCCGCCTGCCTGACTTACGTGATCGGCGACGCTGCCTTCGTCGGTGACACGCTTTTCATGCCGGATTTCGGCACCGCGCGCTGCGATTTTCCCGGCGGATCGGCCGAGGTGATGTTCGACAGCGTGCAGAAGATCCTTGCCCTGCCCGACAGCACGCGGATTTTCGTCGGCCACGACTACAAGGCACCGGGCCGTGACACCTTTGCCTGGGAAAGCACTGTCGGAGAACAGAAATCCCGAAATGTACATATCGGCGCGGGACGGAAGCGCGAGGATTTCGTGGCATTGCGCCAAGCCCGCGATGCAACCTTGGCGATGCCGCGCCTGATCATCCCGTCCTTGCAGATCAACATGCGGGCGGGTCATATGCCGGAAGCGGAAGACAATGGCACCTCCTACCTGAAGGTTCCGCTGAATGGGTTGTGACCGCATTGCACCGGGGCGCTGACGATGATCGAGACTGACTGGATCTGGGGTTTTGCCGGGGGTGCCCTGATCGGCACCGCTGGAGCGATCTTTTTGTTGATGAACGGGCGGGTGATGGGGGCCTCGGGTCTTGTCGGCGGCATCGTCGATGGCACCGACCGGTGGATGTGGCGCGAGACGTTGGCGTTTCTGTTTGGTCTGATCGTTGCACCGGCGCTGCTGCGGCCGGTTTTCACCACACAAACGCATCTGACCGACAGCCTGCCGGTCATCCTTCTCGCCGGACTGATGGTCGGCTTCGGGTCGCGGCTTGCCAACGGCTGCACCTCGGGCCACGGGGTCTGCGGAATCTCGCGGCTGTCGTTGCGCGGGATCGTGGCGACCGTGATCTACATCGGCGCGGGCGGGGTGGTGATGGCCTTGCTGCGGCATTTGTGGGGGGTGATCTGATGCTGCGCGCCATTTCTGCCGGCCTTGCCGGTGCGGTGTTCGGGCTGGGGCTGATGGTTTCCGGCATGACTGACAGCGTCAAGGTGCAGGGATGGCTGGACGTGTTCGGTGACTGGGATCCGACACTGGCCTTCGTGATGGGCGGTGCGATCCTGCCGATGGCGGTGGCCTGGCGGGTGGCGGCGCGACGGCGCCTTTCGGTGCTGGGAACCCCCCTCCCGCAGCTCGGTCCGCAGCGGCTTGACCCCGGCTTGATCTGGGGCTCGGTGGTGTTTGGCGCCGGATGGGCGCTCGCCGGGCTTTGCCCCGGACCGGCTCTTGCCTCGATTTCTTTCGGCGGCATAGGCGGTCTTGCCTTTTTCGCCGCCATGCTCGTCGGTATGCTGGCAGCCGCACCCTTGCGGGCCGCATCGCGCCGTACCGCTGCCCCAACTTGACCTGACCTGACCCGACCTGACCTGACCCGACCTGACCTGACCTGACCTGACCGTGTTTCAAGCCGTTTCAAAAAGGAAGCCACCGCATGGATATCCGCCCGCTGACGCCAGCTTACGCCGTTTCGCCGCAGATCGAACCGTCCGATCTTCCCGCGATTAAGGCGGCGGGCTACACCACGATCATCGACAATCGGCCCGATGGCGAGATCCCGCCACATCTGCACGCAGGCGCGATGAAGGCTGCGGCCGAGGCGCTTGGCCTGCGCTTTGTTGCAAATCCGGTGGTCGGCGGCGCAATGACGATGGATAATGTCGCTGCGCAGGCGGCGGCGATTGACGTGGCCAGCGGCCCGATCCTTGCCTATTGCGCATCTGGCAACCGCTCGTCGGTGGTCTGGGCGCTGGCGAATGCCGGTCGTCTGCCCGCAGATGACCTGATCAATCTTCCCGCACGCTTTGGCTACCAGCTGGAACATCTGCGCGCGCAGATCCAGTCACTTGCCGCCGCCAAGGGCTGATCACCTGCATTACCGACGGCGCTTGCCGTAGCGGTCACACGGCAGTGCGCCAGACCTCCAGCTGGTCGGGCGTGACCGTCGTTGCAGGTGCGACGGCATCGGCCTCGGGCTTGCGCGCGACGGGTGCCATGCGCGCTGACCCTTGCGCCAGTTTCACCGCGCGCATCCCGCGGTTCTGACCCAGTTTTCCTGCGGCCAGCCGGCGCCCGTCCTGCGTTTCGAGCGATACTGCATCCAGCGCGGCGGCGGGCAGCGGCAGCACCTCGCCCACCGCAATCGCCATGACCCGCGACAAGGGCAGCGACAGCCGGCCCAGCACCGCCAGAAGCGTGCAATCAACCTGCATCACCTGTGCGCCAAGCGCCGAGGTAAACTGCGGTCCGGCCAGATCCGCCTCGGCCTTCGCATCCACCGCCGGCCGCCTGCCGCGCCCCTGTGCGGGCAGCGCCAGAATTACCTCGCCGGTCTTCACCCCGCCAGCAAGTGCCACCTCGGCCACCAGAACGCGGTAGGCGTCATCCTCAAGCAGCAAGCCCAGGGGCCGCGCATCCTCCAGATAAGAGGCATAGCGAAACCCGCCAGCCCAGATCAGGTCGGCCTCCTCGGCCAGGATATCGTCCATCTCGACCAGCGCCGCGTCGATCACGCCGGCCACCATCGCGGCATCCGTCCGGGTCGGCTTGCGCCCCGGCGCGGGCTGCGGCGAGACGCGGCCGATGGTCTGCACCTCTATGAAGGCCGACAGCACGGGCGGCGACAGCATCAGCAGGCCTAGGCCCGCCTCCGGCCCGTCAAGCAACGCAAGAAGCGCCCGGTCGGGTGGCAGTTCAAGAAGCTCGGCAAGCGACGTGCGGCGCACCGACATGCGACGAAATTCGACATCAAGGCCAAGCCCGTTGCGCGCGGCTCGCGCCAGCGCCAGCCGCCAACCCCGGTCGGCCCCCGGGGCGCCGTCCTGCTGGGCTGCTTCGGCCCGGTCGATCTTGCGGCGAATGACGTCGCTCATGCCCACCCCTTGGTTCGCCTGAAGCCTAAACGCATCAGCCTTCACAAAGGGTTAAGCCGCCTGCTTTTCCAGACGGATCGGCACGGTCACACGAAACGCAGCACCACCCTGCCCCGGCAGATAGGAAATCGTGCCGCCAAGGTTCGACATGATCTCGCGGCAGATCGCCAGCCCAAGGCCAGCACCGCCCGCCCGGTTGCCATCGGTCAGCCGCGCGAATTTCTCGAAGATCAGCGCCTGCGCATCCTTTGGAATGCCGCGGCCGTTGTCGATGAAATCCACGATCACCCTGCCGCCGCGCAAGCGCACGGCGATGCGCAGTTGCGGATCGTCGGCGGCGCAGTATTTGCGGGTGTTGGCGATCAGGTTGATGAATACCTGCGTCAGACGGTCGGCATCGGTGCGCAGGAACACGTTTTCGGCCACCGGGTCACGGTCGATCTGAAAGCTGCGTTCCGGCCGGGTCTGGCGCGCCGCGATCAGCGCCTTGTCGATCATGTCGTGCAGGTTGGTCAGCGCAAGGTTCAGCTGCACCGTGCCGTTTTCCAGCACACTCAGATCCAAGAGATCATCCAGAAGCCGCGTCAGCCGCTTCGCCTCGTCATGGATAATCCGTCCGTATTTCATCACGGTTTCTGCGTCCAGCCCGCCTTCGGTCAGGATTTCCGAAAACGCCCGGATCGAGGTCATCGGCGTGCGCAGTTCGTGGCTGATCTGGCTTAGAAACGCATCCTTCTGGATCGACAGCTGCATCAGCTTTTCGTTGGCTTCGCGCAGCGCGCCCGCGGTGCGGGTCAGTTCTTCCTGCTTGCTTTCCAGCTGCGCGGAATACTCCATGATCTGAGCGCTTTCGCTGGCCACGGCCATCAGTTCCTCGACCGTCACCGTGGCGCGCCCGACAAGCTGGCTCAGCATCGCATGCGCCGTCGCCGCACCGACCGAGCCAGACAACCGGCCTTCCAGCGCCCCAAGGAATTCCGGCGTCGGGTCCGGCAGAAAGCCGCCCTTGCCCTGCGCCTTGGCCGCCGTCTGAAACAGCGCCAGTGCCGCGTCCTCGCCAAGGATCCGCTGCGACATGACCAACAGTTCCTCGGGTTCGGCCTGGCCATGCGCCCAGCGTCGCGGCCCGATCTGGCCTTCAAAGACGTTGACGAAGGCGGCGCCCTGCAGCCGCTCCACCGGACCCGGGAAGGTCAGCACCGACCCCAAGAAGAACGCTGTCGCATTCAGCGCCATCGACCAGAAAAGCGCATGGATCATTGGATCAAGGCCCGACGTGCCGAACAGGGCGTGGGGGCGAAGCCATTCCAGCCCGAAGGGGCCCGCACTGAACACCGAAGCAGATAGCACAGCTCCCGGCCCGAACGACGGCAGGAACGAGGTATAGCCCCAAACCACAAACCCCGTCAGGAGGCCCGCCACGGCGCCCACCCGCGTGGCCCCGCGCCAGAAGATGCCACCAATCAGAACCGGCAAGACCTGGGCCACACCAAGAAAGGCGATCAGACCGATTGCTGCCAGCGCCGCCGATCCGCCCGAGAAATGGTAATAGGCATAGCCAAGTGCTAGCACCCCAACGATGCCGATGCGGCGCGCCATCAGCACCACGCCGCGCAGATCGTCCCCCCGCGCCCCCGCACGGCTGAAGCGCAGCCAAAGCGGCATGACCAGATGGTTCGACACCATCGTCGCAAGCGCGATCGCCTCGACGATTACCATCGAAGTGGCCGAGGAAAATCCCCCAAGAAAGGCCAGCATCGCCAGCCCGCCCTGACCTTCTGCCAAAGGCAGGGTCAGCACGAACATGTCGGGGTTCGATCCGGCCGGCAACCGTTCCAGCCCGATCACGGCAATCGGCACGATGAACAGGCTCATCAGCATCAGATACAGCGGAAACGCCCAGCTTGCCCGGGCGAGATGCCCTTCGTCAGCGTTCTCGACGACCATCACCTGAAACATCCGCGGCAGGCAGATCACGGCAGCGGCCGAAAGGAAGATCAGCCCGGTCCAGCGCCCCGGCTGCATCTGCCATGCCGACAGGTTCGCCGCGTCGATCTTGGCGATGGTCTCGCCGATCCCGCCGGCAATGCCCCACACGACAAAGGTCCCGACCGCCAGAAGCGCGACCAGCTTGACCACCGCCTCCACCGCAATCGCGGTGACGATGCCGTGGTGCTGCTCCTTGGCGTCAAGATTTCGGGTGCCAAAGAGGATGGTGAACAGCGCCAGCCCGACCGCCACCCAGATTGCGGTCTGCTCCGCATCCGGCGGCAGGAATCCATCCGGCGTCTCGCTGGCAAAGACGCCGAACGACAGCACCACCGATTGCAGTTGCAGCGCAATGTAAGGCGTCGCCGCGATCACCGCCATCACCGTGACGATCACGCCCAGCAGGTTCGATTTGCCGAACCGCGCCGAGATCAGGTCGGCGATCGAGGTGACGCGGTAATGCCGCCCGATCCTGACCAGCTTGCGCAGCAGCCACCACCAGCCGATGAACACCAGTGTCGGGCCAAAGTAGATCGTCAGGAACTCCAGCCCCGACCGGGCCGCATAGCCAACCGCGCCGTAGAACGTCCAGGCGGTGCAATAGATCGACAGCGACAGCGTGTAGATCAGCGGCGACTGCAGAAAGCCCAGACGCCCCCGGCTGGCCCGCCGCTCAGCCAGAAAGGCAACCAGAAACAGCACGATCACATAGGCAAGGCAAGCCGCCACCAGAATGTTGAACGGCATCTCAGTCGGTCTCGTCGTCCGCATCGTCGCCCGACCGAAGGCCCGGGGCGAAGAGCGCCGCCACAACGATCAGCAGCGTCCAAAGCACAAAGAAATAGATCACGTCGCTCGACGACAGGCGCCGCTCTGCGCCATCGTCCACCCACAAGAGCGGCAGGATCAGCAGGGCGATGCCGAACACCGGCAACAACCGCGCCGCATCGCGCAAGCGCCGCCGTCTATAGGGCGCACGAGCCAGAAACATCGGGCGCTTCGGCCGACGCATCAGCGCGCCACCATCGCGCGCACCTCGGCCAGGATCTCGGCGTTGGAAAACGGCTTGGCCATGAAGCCGTCCGCCCCGGCAAGGCTCGCGGCCTCGCGGTCGCGCTCTTGCCCTCGCGCGGTCAACATCAGCACCTTGGTCGCAGCTGTTGCCGGATCGGCGCGCAAGGCCGCCAGCACCTCAAGCCCCGACAGGCCCGGCAACATGTGGTCAAGGATGATCAGATCGGGCCGGGTTTCAGCCACCCGTGCCAGCGCCGCCAGCCCGTCGGCCACATGCGACACCCGCCAGCCATCCCGCGTCAGGATGAAGCGGATCGCCTCGGCAATGTTCGGCTCGTCCTCGACAAGGAGCACGTGCTGCGCCACTTCCGTTCCCCCCGGCCGCTGTCGGCCACCCCCACTATCGACGGAACCGCGCGCCCTGTCAAAGCCGCGAACGAGGCCCGCGTGCCTCATGGAACCTCGGTAATGATCGACGGCTCGCGCCGCGCGGGACAGTCGCCGCGCGGACAGATCCGGCAAGTCGACCCGACCCGCAGCGCCGCCCCCTCGCGCCCCGCCAGCGGCAGGATCAGCATCGAGGCCTCGCGCAGTTCCGGCCCCCGCAAGCCCGCCGGATGACGCGTCTCGCAAAATGCGATCACACGGTGCCGCGCGCCGGTCTGCCCCGCCATTTCAACTACCGCCTCGATGGGCTGCATCGGTCGGCCAAGGGCCGCATACAAGGGCCACAGCGGGCATGCGGCGCCGAAGCGCGGCAGTTGGAACCCCGGCGACGGCTTGCGAAACGTCAACGTCCCCGAGGCGTCGCAGACCACAAGCCCGACCTTCGCCTCGGGCAGCGCCGCCAGCCGCCGCATCACCGCCGATACGCTGGCCCCCAACCGTTCGGCCAGCGCCACAGGGTCCGGCCCCACCGCCTGCCATGCCCCGATAAAAACCTCACGCGGCATGTCGTGCGCATCCCGCGCCGCCCGCGCCACATGCCCCGCCGCCAGCACCCGCGCGGCACTCGAGGCAAGGCCCGCCACCTCTCCCGCCACGCCGTGGCGCAACTCCTCGTCGCTGAACTGCCAGTCGCGCGACCTCAGCCAGCTTTCCATCTCCTCCTGCGGGGCGACGAAGCCCTCATCCTCCGCTCCCGACCCCGCATCCAGATAGGCCACCAGCGCCTCGGCCCCTACCGCCATCCGCTCGCTGTCCTGATGCAGGTTGCGGTGGAACCGCTCGCGCCAGTCGGGTTCCAGATCCTCGGTTTCGGCCAAAATCGCCGCGGTAGAGCGGACCGAGGACAACGCAGACAGCACCTCGTGCAAGGCATGGCTCAAATGTGGGTCATGCGTCATACGGTCGTTCAACGCCTCAAGCGCCCGTTCCAACCGCATCACCCGGCCGTGCTGCGCGGCCACCAGCGCCGCCCAGCCCGGATACCGGCCGACAAACTCCTCCAGCCGCTCGACCTCGGCACCCGCGCCTTCCGATGCCGCCGCCGCCGCGCGCAGATCATCCAGCAGCGCCGCTTCGCGCCCCTCGGAAAACGCGGTCCGCTCCAGCCCAAGCGCCGCGCCCAGCCGGTCGAGGACATTGCCCGAAACCCGCCGCCGATTGTGCTCGATCAGGTTCAGGTACGACGCCGAGATGCCAGCCGCTGCCGCGACATCCGCCTGTCGCAGCCCAGCGGCAAGCCGCCGTTCGCGCAGACGTGTTCCTGTCAGTGCTGAAAGCGGCATCGAAATCCCCGGACGCTGCCGCCAGATTTACAGGCCCGCACACGATTTACAAAGCTTGAAAAGCTGCGGGCTTCCGCTTCCCCAAATATCCTCCGGGGGTGCGCGGGTGGAAAACCCCGCCGCCGCCAAATGCAAGACGCGCCCGGTGTTTCCACCGGGCGCGTCCTCCACTGTCAAACGATCAGTTCGCCAGCGCCTTGTCGGTGATGGCGCTTGTCCAGGCACCCTCCGGCGCTTTGGTGATCACCGGATCGGACCCGCCAGCCAGCAGCGTCGCCACGGTCTTTTCCGCAGCTGCCACATCTAGCGCCCCGTTGGACCCAGCGGTCAGCTTGGCCACTTCGCCCATCATGCGCTTTTGGTGCTTTTCGGTCTGCGCGCCGGTCTGGTCGTTCTCAAGCACGATCATCGCCGCCTCGTCCGGGTTTGCCTCGGCGTATTTCCAGCCTTTCATGCTGGCGCGCACGAACTTGACCATCTTCTCTTCGAAGGCCGGGTCCTTGAGCTTGTCTTCAAGCACGTAAAGCCCGTCTTCCAGCGTGGCCACACCCATGTCCTGATACTTGAAGGTCACCAGTTGTTCAGGTGTGATCCCGGCATCGATCACCTGCCAGTATTCGTTGTAGGTCATGGTCGAGATGCACGCCGCCTGCTTTTGCAGCAGCGGGTCCACGTTGAAGCCCTGCTTCAGCACCGTCACGCCACCAGGGCTGCCGTCGGTCTTGAGGCCAAGCTGGCTCATCCACGACAGGAAGGGATATTCGTTGCCAAAGAACCAGACGCCCAGCGTCTTGTCGGCGAAATCCTTCGGCTCCTTGATCCCGGTGTCGGCAAGGCAAGTCAGCATCATGCCCGAGGATGCGAAAGGCTGCGCGATGTTGACCAGCGGCAGACCCTTTTCGCGCGCTGCAAGCGCCGATGGCATCCAGTCCACCACCACGTCGGCACCACCGCCTGCGATCACCTGCGTCGGCGCAATATCGGGTCCGCCCGGAAGGATGGTGACGTTCAGCCCCTCTTCCTCATAGAACCCCTTTGCCTGCGCCACGTAGTAGCCCGCGAACTGCGCCTGCGTGACCCACTTCAGTTGCAGCGTCACGTCCTCGGCCTGCGCGCTGGTCGCCATTGCGGCCAGGAACGCCCCCGTCAGTAGCTTTTTCATCAACTTCTCCCGTGTTGAGGCCCTTTACGGGCCTTTGGTTAATGCCTTTGCGACGGGTGCCAGAACGTCACCCCCCGTTCGATCAGCGCGATCAGCCCATAAAAGACCGACCCCGCCAATGCCGCCACCGCAATCTCGGCCCATACCATGTCAAGGCCAAGCCGCCCCACCTCGGTCGAGATGCGAAACCCCATGCCATAGACCGGACTGCCGAAAAACTCGGCAACAATCGCCCCGATCAGGGCCAAAGTCGATGCAATTTTAAGCCCGTTGAACAGGAACGGCATCGATGCCGGCAGCCGCAGCTTGAACAGGCTCTGCCAGTAACTTGCCCCCCATGTGGCCATCAGGTCGCGCTGCATCCGCTCGGAGGCCTGCAGACCGGCGACCATGTTGACCAGCACCGGAAAGAACACCATCACCACGACCACCGCCGCCTTCGACTGCCAGTCGAACCCGAACCACATCACCAGAATCGGCGCGAGGCCGACAATAGGCAGCGCCGCCACGAAATTGCCCACCGGCAGCAAACCGCGCTGCAAGAACGGCGAGCGGTCAATCGCAATCGCCGTCAGCACCGCCGCGCCGCAGCCGATCACAAACCCCGGCAGCGCGCCTTTCAGAAAGGTCTGCGCGAAATCCACCCACAGCAGCGGCAACGACCCTGCCACCTTGGTGGCAATCGCGCTCGGCGCAGGCAGGATCACCGGGGCCACGTTCAGCCCCCGCACCAGTCCCTCCCATACCGCAAGGATCGTCACCCCAAACAGCACCGGCACGAACGCCCGCCCCACCCGGCTTTTCGCCCAACCGCTCGCCGCCACCCGCGCGTTCAGCGCCCAGGCCGTCAGCCAGAAAACAACGGTTCCCGCGATCCAGCTCATGCCGGAACCCCCATTCGTGCCCGCGCAAACCGCTCCACCACCCCAACGCCCAGGATCAACAGCCCCGCAAGGATCGCCGCTGCAAACAGCGCAGCCCACATGATGAGGGGCTCGCCGAATTGCGACCCGATCAGCATCCGCGCGCCAAGCCCCTCGATGGCCCCGGTCGGCAACTCTCCGACGATGGTGCCGATCAGGCTTGCCGCGATCGCAACCTTCAGGCTGGCAAAAAAATAGGGCATCGACGCCGGCAACCGCAGCTTCAGAAACGTCTGCGTCTCGCTTGCGCCATAGGTCCGAAGCAGATCAAGCTGCATCTGGTCGGGGCTGCGCAACCCCTTGACCATGCTGACCAATACCGGAAAGAAACTCAGGTAGGCGGCGATGATCGCTTTCGGCACATCGCGGTCCTGCACCCCGATCTGGTTCGCCACCACAAGGATCATCGGTGCCAGCGCCACGATGGGGATCGTCTGGCTGATGATCGCCCAGGGCATCACGCTCATGTCCATCACCCGGAACCGCACGATCGACATCGCCAGCGCCACACCCAGCACGATCCCAAGCGCAAAGCCCATCATCGTGCCCTTGAACGTGACGAACCCGTGGTAGACGAGGCTGCGCTTCGAGGTCACCGCCTGACCCGCCACGCCCTTCCACAACTCTGCCGCCACCTGGTGCGGCGGTGGCAGCAAGGGCCGCTCCTGCGCCATCGTCTGGCCTACCATCTCGCCAAAGGAAACGGTGGTCCCCGCCCGCTCTGCCTGATCGTAGACCCAAGTCGAATTCAGCCAGACCGCGCCAAGATACCAGACGACCACAATGATCCCCAGCACGCTCAGAACCGGAAGCGCCGTTCCTTTCACGCCCATTCCGCCCCCGATTTCATCTGTCTCCAAATATCCCCGCCGGAGGCTCCCACGCCTGCACCTCGCACGCCGCTCAACCCTTCGCTCCCGCCGGCCAGGCGATCATCGCCACCGCCACGCACCCCAGCGCCATCCCGGCCAGTTGCAGCGCGGTCGGCCGCTCGCCAAAGACGAAGATCGCCATCACCGTGATCGCCACCAGCTGGAAAATTGCCGACAGCGCAATCGCCAACCCCAGCCCGTTCAGACGCATCACATGCACCATCAACCAGTTGCCAAGGCAAAAGAGCGCCAGCGCCCCCACCAGAACCGACACCCCGCCCTTCACGGCATAGGTTTTCAACACCGCATTTGCCGCCACGAACACCGCAGTCGCGGCCCCCAGCCACACGAAACTGAGCCCGCTCACGCCGCTACCTCACTCATCCGAATGCCCCGCGCGCAAGCCTTCGCGCACCCGGTGCGCGATCTCGATGAACTCCCGGCTGTCGCGAATGTCCAAGGGCCGCTCCTTCGGCAAAGGCGAGTCGATCACATCAGTGATCCGCCCCGGCCGTGGGCTCATCACCACGATCTTGGTCGAAAGATAGACCGCCTCGGGGATCGAATGGGTCACGAACCCGATGGTCTTCCCGGTCCGCGCCCACAGCTTCAGCACTTCCTCGTTCAACCGGTCGCGCACGATCTCGTCCAGCGCCCCGAAGGGTTCATCCATCAACAGGATATCCGCATCGAATGCCAGCGCGCGTGCAATCGACGCCCGCTGCTGCATCCCGCCCGACAGTTGCCAAGGGTATTTCTTCCCGAATCCCGCTAGCTCCACCAGCTCCAGCACCCGCGCCACCCGGCTGTCCTGTTCGGCCTTCGAAAACCCCATGATCTCCAGCGGCAGCTTGATATTGCCCGCAATCGTCCGCCACGGATAAAGCCCCGCCGCCTGGAACACGTAGCCGTAAGCGCGCGCCTGCCGCGCTGCGTCGGGGGTCATACCGTTCACCGTCAGCGTGCCGCCGGTCGGCGTTTCCAGCGCCGCAATCGCGCGCAGGAACGTGGTCTTGCCACAGCCCGACGGCCCGATGAAACTGACGAACTCCCCCCGGTTTACCGTCAGGTTCACGTCCTTCAACGCATGCACCGGCCCGTCTGCGGTCTGGAACACCAGATTCAGCCCCTTCGCCTCGATCACCGCCTGATCGCCCCCGAGGTTGGTCGTATCCTTCACAAGGCCGTCCCTTCACAAAACCGTTGCCCGCCTCGGGCAGCCTTGAACGGCCGCCCGCACCTTCCCACGTCCACCCCACCGAACCGGAGGACCGCCATGCAGACGACCCTCGCCTATGCCCCCACGCCCGAAGACCTTGACGAGGTCTATTTCGACATCCCCATCATCACCCTCGCCACCGCCGAAAGCGAGGACGAAGAGGCCGAACAGGGCGAACCCTGAACGCTCGTCATACCCCCGTTGCCGGAACCCCGGTCCGCTCCACCGGGCGGGGCGCGGTCAATTCCTTCCACTGGCTCAGCGCCCGGTTCACCGCGGGTCGCGGTTCGCGTGCGACAAACTTCCCGTGGCCTTCCTGCGTACGAACCTCGCCGTCATGGATCGCCACATGCCCCCGCGTCAGCGTAAAGCGCGGCAGGCCGGTCACTTCCTTGCCTTCGAACACGTTGTAATCAATCGACGATTGCTGCTTTGAAGCCGTGATCGTCTTCGATTTCTCCGGGTCCCACACCACCAGATCAGCATCCGCCCCAACCAGAACCGCGCCCTTCTTCGGGTAACAATTCAGGATTTTGGCGATGTTTGTTGACGTAACAGCAACAAACTCGTTCATCGTCAACCGCCCCGTCCGCACCCCGTGGGTCCAGAGCATCGGCATCCGGTCTTCCAGCCCACCCGTCCCATTCGGGATCTTGGCAAAGTTGCCCACACCAAACCGCTTCTGCTCGGTCGTGAAGGCACAGTGATCCGTCGCGACCACGCTCAACGAGCCCGATTGCAACCCCGCCCACAGGCTGTCCTGATGCGCCTTCGACCGGAACGGCGGCGACATCACGCGCCGCGCGGCATGGTCCCAATCGGGGTGGAAATACTCGCTCTCGTCCAAGGTCAGGTGCTGGATCAACGGCTCGCCCCAGACCCGCTTGCCCTGCATCCGCGCGCGCCGGATCGCCTCATGGCTCTCCTCGCAGGACGTATGCACGACATACAAAGGCACCCCCGCCATGTCGGCGATCATGATCGCGCGGTTGGTCGCCTCGCCCTCCACCTGCGGCGGGCGCGAATAGGCATGCGCTTCCGGCCCGGTGTTACCCTCGGCCAGAAGCTTCGCAGTTAGTTCCGCCACCACGTCACCGTTCTCGGCATGCACCATCGCCAGCCCACCCAGATCGCCCACCCGGCGGAACGACTGGAACATCTCGTCGTCGTTCACCATTAAGGCGCCCTTGTAGGCCATGAAGTGCTTGAACGAGGTCATGCCCGCCTTCACGCTGCCTTCCATGTCGTCCCAGACCTTCTGCCCCCACCACGTCACCGCCATGTGGTAGGAATAATCGCAGTTCGCCCGCCCCGACTTGTTGTGCCACATTTGGGCAGCATCCATCAGCCCCTGCCCCTGCCCCGGCAGCACGAAATCGACCACCATCGTCGTCCCGCCCGACAGGGCCGCCCGCGTCCCGCTCTCGAAATCATCGGCGGAGTAGGTGCCCATGAACGGCATCTCCAGATGCGTATGCGGGTCGATCCCGCCGGGCATGATGTAGCAGCCGGTCGCGTCGAGTTCGGTGCCGCCCTTGAGGCCCTGCCCGATCTCGGTGATCACCCCGTTCTCCACCCGCACATCAGCCGTGTAGGTGAGGTCAGCGGTGACGACGGTGCCGTTCTTGATGATGGTGGTCATGATGCTGTTATCCTTTGCTTTTTGAACATGCCAATCACCGTGTCACTTCACGACAGCCAGATGCTGGCCGTTAGAGCCGCCCTTTCGGAAGTATGCTTTCCAAGCCGGGTTTAAGATTAAGAATTTTGCCAGCTCTTCTTCTGTCTCGAAAGCCTGCTCATTATCGATCAGATTATCTTTGGGTGGAAATGCTCGAAACCTTGAGGGTCGACCGTCTTTGTAGCCGCGCTCCTGTGCACGCTCTGTGATCCAAATCGTAGAGTAGACCTTCAATCTAGCGACCCTTCCATCTAGGAATCCAACCACTTTTGATGATCAACGCTGCCCAAGAATTCCTCCCATCTTACGGAAGACTTTCCGTCATCATTTACCACCTCCGCCACCTCAAGCACCGCATGCAGCAGCACGTCCGTCCCCGCTGCGGCCCATTCCGGGCTGATCTCCTCCGCCTCGTTGTGGGAAAGCCCACCCACACACGGGCACATCACCATCACCGTCGGTGCCACGCGATTGATCCAGCAGGCGTCATGTCCCGCGCCTGACACGATATCCATGTGTGAATAGCCAAGCTTCTCCGCCGAAGCCCGCACGATCTTTACCAGCCCCGGATCAAACGTCACCGGATCGAAATGCCCGACCTCCTCGATCGCGCAGCCCAAGCCCAACTCTTTCGCCACCGCATGGGCGGCGCGGATGACTTCTGCCTTCATCGCGTCCAGCTTGGCCTGCTCGGGGCTGCGGATATCCACCGTGAAAACCACCTTGCCGGGAATCACGTTGCGCGAGTTCGGGTGGACGAACACCTGCCCGACCGCCCCCACCGCATTCGGCTGATGCGCCATCGCGATCTGGTGAACCCGCTCGGTGATCCGCGCCATGCCAAGCCCCGCATTCACCCGCAGGTGCATCGGCGTCGATCCGGTGTGCGCGTCCTTGCCCGTCAGCGTGATCTCCAGCCACCATAACCCCTGCCCGTGGGTCACGACGCCGATCTCCTTGCCCTCGGCCTCCAAAATCGGCCCCTGCTCGATGTGCAACTCCAGCATCGCGTGCATCTTGCGCGCACCGACCTTTTCTTCGCCCACCCAGCCGATCCGCTCCAATTCATCCCCGAAGGCCTTGCCTTCCGGGTCGCGGCGGCTTTTCGCATACTCCTCGGTATGGATCCCCGCGAACACCCCCGACGACAGCATCGCTGGCGCAAACCGCGCGCCTTCCTCGTTGGTCCAGTTCGTGACCACGATCGGATGCTTGGTCTTCACCCCCAGATCGTTCAGCGTCCGCACCACTTCCAGCGCACCCAGCACCCCCAGCACCCCGTCATACCGCCCGCCCGTCGGCTGCGTGTCCAGATGGCTGCCCATGTACACCGGCAACGCGGCCGCATCCGTGCCGGGACGCGTGGCGAACATGTTGCCCATCGTGTCCACGCCCATCGTCATTCCGGCGGCCTCGCACCAGCGCTGGAACAGATGCCGCCCCTTGCTGTCGGCATCGGTCAGGGTCTGCCGGTTGCAGCCGCCCGCGATTCCCGGCCCGATCAGCGCCATTTCCCCAAGGCTGTCCCACAGCCGCTGCGAATTGATCCTGAGGTTGTCCCCCAAACTGTTGGCGGTGGCTGGCATCAGACGCTCCCTGTCAGGCGAGGCCATCCTGCCCCTTGCCGCGACTCGTTTCCTGACCGTATGGTCAACGTGAAGCGCACCACAACCTGACCAACCGGTCAACGAAAATGTGACGAAAGCGGATGGCACCAGACGCCCAGATTTCACGCATCAAGCCGGGCCGTCGCACGGATATCCGGCGCGAGAATGAACGTCTGATCCTCGACGCCGCCGAAAAGGTGTTTGCCGAGGCGGGCTTCGGCGGTGCCACGATGCAGCTTATCGCCGATATGGCGGGCCTGCCGAAAGCCAACTTGCATTACTACTTCGCCACCAAGGAAGACCTCTACCGCCGTGTTGTAAGCCAGATCTTCGAAATCTGGCTGGACGCCGCCGCAAGTTTCGACAACGCGCCCGACCCCGCCACCGGCATCGGCGCTTATATCGACGCCAAGATGGACATCTCGCGCCGCCATCCGCACGGATCGAAGGTCTGGGCGTCCGAGGTGATGCACGGCGCACCGGTGATCCAGGATTACCTTGAGACCACGCTGCGCGACTGGACAAACGGCCGCATAGCGGTGATCCAGCAGTGGATCGACGAGGGCCGGATGGCCCCAATCGACCCCCGCCACCTGCTTTACATGCTGTGGGCTTCGACCCAGCACTACGCCGATTTCGGCCACCAGATCGAAACCCTGAACCACGGCCAACCGCTCAGCGACCGGCAATGGACCGAGGCAAAGGCCAACCTCAAGGCGATGATCCTGCGGGGGATCGGGGCAATCTGACGCTCGGCCGTTGACCGCAGCGCGCGCTTGCGCCTAACGTGCCGCGAAACATGGTGGCACCGCCACCGCAGCGTGACGGGTCTGCCTGCCAATGCGTGTCATCGAACCGGCGGTCCGTCCAGACCTGACGATTTCACCACCCGGCCAGGTCGTGCGCACGGTGATCCACGGCAAACCGGTCCTGTTTTTCGTGAACCAGCCGCGCGACGCCATCCAGCGGCACCATGCCATGGGCGAGTTCTACGAACGCGAAGAGCTTGAGATCATCCGCCAATGGTGCCCCCCGGGGGCGGTGTTCTGCGACATCGGCGCGAACATCGGCAACCACGTGCTCTACGCCCTGACCTTCCTCAACCCCGCCAAGGTCATCGTCTTCGAACCCAATCCGGTGGCCATTGCCATCCTGACCGCCAATATTGGCCTGAACGGGGGCCTTGATCGCTGCGATCTGACCCACCTCGGCATCGGCCTATCGGACCGCAACGCCGAGCATTTCTCGATCAGCGCCCCGCACCGCAATCTTGGGGCCGGTCAGGTCGTCCGGTCGCAAAACGAAGACGGCTTTCCCCTGCGTCGGGCTGACGGCCTTCTGCGCGATGAGGCGCCGAGTTTCCTGAAGATCGATGTCGAAGGCATGGAAATGGCGGTCCTTGCCGGCCTGTCGGACACGATCGCCCGGCACCGTCCGCGCATCTTCGTCGAGGTGGACCGCGGCAACCTCGACGCGTTCGCCGCATGGTGCGACGGAGCGGGCTATGCGGTGAAGGACAATTACGCCCGCTACCCGACCAACATGAATTTCCTGATCGTCCCGCAGCCCGCCGCTTAGCTCGTCGACCGAAGTGTGCAACCCTTGGTTGTGCGCCTCACGTCCCGCTCACCCCACCTCACGATATTTTCCCGTCTTTGCAGTCCGTTGACCCCGTTTCCGTTTGAGCCGCGCGGCGCTTCTGCTATCTCTTCGGGGCCTTGCATCAGGACACGCCATGGACATCGCCACCCTAGAGGCCGAGGCCGCCCGCCTTGTGTTCTCCCGGTTCACCGAAGACACCGCGCTTCGGCTCGGGCTCATGCTGGTCGAACTGGCGCGCGCGGAAAAGCTGCCCGTGGTCATCGACATCCGCACGCCGAACCGTACCCTCTTTCACGCCAGCCTCCCCGGTTCTGCGCCGCTGAACGACCTTTGGGCGTTGCGAAAGTCAAACACCGCCCTCAGATTTAACGAGCCCTCGCTCTTGGTCGGCACCCGCCACCGGGCCAAGGGCGAAAGCCTCGAAAAGCACGGGCTGTCATTGGCAGACCACGCCGACCACGGCGGCGCTGTCCCAATCCGGGTGAAAGGCGCAGGCGTTGTCGCCGTCGCGACCGTCTCAGGCCTACCGCAGGTCGAAGATCACCGGCTTGTAGTGCGCGGCATCATGGCAATGCTGGGCGGCTGAGGCGCACTCACCGCGTTCGGCTGCAAAGCCTGAGCAAACGGCATCAGGCAGACTGCGTCACTTCATCTCCACCTCGACAAAGCTCATCACACCCGCGCCGTCATTGACGACGTTGTGCTCCACCCCTTCCGCCCGGCGATAGGCCGTGCCCGCCGGGACCGTGACCCGCCGTTCGGCGCCGCCCGGTTCCTCCAGCAGCATATGGCAATCCGTCACCGCGACGATCACATAGTCATGCCCGTGCCGGTGCCAGCCCGTCTCGGCCCCCGGCGCAAAGTCGAACCGGGTCACGCGCACAAGGGTGTCGTCGACCATCACCGTCGCCGTGCAAGTGGGGCGCGTCAATTTGGCACCCTTTGAACCAAGCGGACAGTTCCTATCTCAGGCGTCAACACAACAAGGGAGTTCAACATGTTCACCGGCCTCAAGCGTTCGCTTCTGATCATTGTCGGTATGCTCACTGTCTTGCCGTGGGGCATGATGCAACTGGTCGAGTAACCTCAGTCTAGCGACTTCAGAACATCACCCAAGGTGCCGATCAATTCGTCGATCTGCGCTTTCGAAATGATCAGCGGGGGCGACATCGCGATGATGTCCCCTGTGGTGCGGATCAGGATACCCTTTTCATAGGCCTTCAGGAACGCGCTGAACGCCCGCTTCGTCGGCTCACCCGGGATCCCCTCCAACTCCACCGCGCCGATCAGGCCCATATTGCGGATGTCGATCACATGGGGAAGACCGCGAAGCGAGTGGATCGCGTCCTGCCAATACCCTTCCAGTTCACGCGTCCGCTCGAAAAGACCTTCCTCCTTGTAGACCTCAAGCGTGGCGATCCCGCAGGCCGCCGCGATCGGGTTGCCGGAATAGGTATAGCCGTGGAACAGCTCGATCATATGCTCCGGCCCTTGCATGAAAGCGTCATGCACCTCGGCCGTGGTCAGGACGGCGCCCATCGGGATCACCCCGTTGGTCAGACCCTTCGCCGTCGTCATCATGTCCGGCAGCACGTCGAAATGCTGGGCGGCAAACGCCGACCCTAGCCGCCCGAACCCGGTGATGACCTCGTCAAAGATCAAGAGGATGCCGTGCTTCTTGGTAATTGCACGCAGCTTTTCCAGATACCCCTTCGGCGGCATCAAGACACCCGTCGACCCTGCCATCGGCTCCACGATCACGGCCGCAATCGTCTCGGCGCCGTGCAGCGCGACGATCCGCTCCAGGTCGTCGGCCAGATGCGCACCATGCTCCGGCTGGCCCTTGGTAAAGGCATTCTGGGCGGGCAGATGGGTGTGCGGCAGGTGATCCACGCCTGCCAGCAGCGTGCCAAAGAACTTGCGGTTGTTGACGATGCCGCCGACCGAAATCCCGCCGAAGTTGACGCCGTGATAGCCCCGCTCACGCCCGATCAGCCGAGTCCGCGTACCTTCGCCCCGCGCCCGGTGATAGGCGATCGCCAGCTTCAGCGCCGTCTCTACGCTTTCCGAACCGGAGTTGGTGTAGAACACATGTTCGATCCCCTTCGGCGCGATCTCGATGATCCGATTCGCCAATTCAAACGCCACCGGGTGCCCCATCTGGAACGCAGGCGCATAGTCCAGCTCCGCAGCCTGCTTCTGGATCGCCTCGACGATCTTCGGCCGGCAATGGCCCGCGTTGCAGCACCACAGGCCCGCCGTCCCGTCCAGCACCTGCCGCCCGTCACTGGTGGTGTAATGCATGTCCCTCGCTGCCACGAACATGCGCGGGTTCTTCTTGAACTGCCGGTTTGCGGTAAACGGCATCCAGAAGGCGTTAAGGTCGTTCGGGGTGGGTTTGCGATCGAGCGCCATGGGTCACGGTCCTTCAAGTGGCGAATGATTTGACCTTTGGACGGCGGCCAAGCTATCCATGAGGTCCCTGGCGCCAAGCCTTCTCCCTTCGCAAAAGGTGCGTCAAGCCCGATGTCCCCAACCGCCCGCCCCCGAACCCGCATCCAGCAAAAGAACCGCGACACCATCCTCGACGCGGCGCTGGAGGTGTTTTCGGTACACGGCTTTCGCGGCGCGACGCTCGACCAGATCGCCGAGGTGGCGAGGCTGTCAAAGCCGAACCTGCTTTACTACTTCCCCTCGAAAGAGGCGGTTCATCAGGCGCTTTTGACCGGGCTTCTGGATACCTGGCTCGATCCGTTGCGCAAGATGAACCCCGCTGGCGATCCGGTCGCTGAAATCCTCGGCTACGTCCGCCGCAAGCTCGATCTTGCCCGCGATTTTCCCCGCGAAAGCCGGCTTTTCGCTGGGGAGATCCTGCAAGGCGCGCCCCGGATGCGCCCCGCGATCGAAGGCGATCTGAAGGCGCTCGTCGACGAAAAGGCGGTTATCCTTACCCGCTGGATGGACGAAGGCCGCATCGCGCGGGTAAGTCCAGTTCATCTCATATTCTCGATTTGGGCGCTGACCCAGCACTACGCCGATTTCGAGGTGCAAGTCCGCGCGGTTCTCGGGGCCGGGCACGATCCCTTTGCCGAAGCGCAGGATTACCTCGACACGCTGTTTCGCAAGTTGCTGGCGCCGAACGATTGAATTGTAACTGTTCGATTGCTGCGTCATGCGGCTTTGTCGTCTAGAACGCAGCGAGGGGGCGTCGTCGACAAGAGGACGCAAATCATGACGTCAGTAATACCGCAGCGGTCGCTTCTTCTGACACCGGCAGCTTTGCCACAGCCGCAACCTGCCGCCGACCATCGCGGACCGGGGCTCGCCGTGTCGGAGCCAACGTCGCAGCCGCAGCACCGACTTGCACTGCGCCAGCCCGAAGGTCCGACCGCCAGCGAGCATCATCTTGCCCTGCCGCCTCCGACAACGGCCGAGGCGGCTGCCGAGGCGGCGCGACGAGCCTACATCCACGCAAGCATCGCCGCAGGGGTCAACCCGTTGCCATTGCCGGGACGCTGATCCAAGAGCGCTGATCCCCTCGGTCGTGCCGTCCGATCTCGGCGTCTTACGGACGCCGGGCCAAACTTGCGTGCCACCGTTGACCGTCTCAACAGCACAGCTGTCTGCTTCGCCCCGTCAGGCCCGCTCAGCGCTTCAAACCGAGCGCGTCCCGTAAAGCTCGGCCGCACGGCGTTCGAAGGCGCGCACGACCCGCTGCATCGCATCGTTGAACACCACGCCGATTATCCCTTGCAGGATCGCATTGCGAAACTCGAAGTCGACGAAGAAATCCACCTCGCAGCCGCCCTCGATCTCGCGGAAGGCCCAAGTCGATTTCATGTGCCGGAACGGGCCTTCCACATATTCGGTGTCAATGGTTCGCAGACCCGGCCGCAGGGTGACACGGCTGCCAAAGCGTTCGCGGAACACCTTGAAGCTGATCACCAGATCCGCCTCCATCACCTCGCCGCCCTCGATCGGCGTGCGCGACCTGATGCGCGCGGCCGAATTCCACGGCAGGAATTTCGGATAGCTGCCGACATCGGCCACCAGATCGTACATCTGCTGGGCGGAATAAGGCAGGCGTTTGGTTTCGTGATGGGTGGGCATCGGCACGGCACAGGGGTTTTCCCCCATGTCACCCGTCACGCTGCAGGGGTCAAGCACCCTGCGCCGAGATGTCACCCTTTTCCGCCCCATCGGGGTAAATCGAACGCGCCCTCTCGAAACGCGGGCGGAATGTCGTTAGGACTGTGGAACCAAGCAGGGGAAAGCCAGATGCCCGACCGGCCCTATGTGATCGACCAGATGATCAGCGCCAAGTCGATCGCCGCGCGGGTTGAAACGCTGGCGCGCGAAATCACCACGCATTACGCCGGCACCGACAAGCTGATCGTCGTGGGCCTGCTGCGCGGATCGTTCGTGTTCATCGCCGACCTCGTGCGCGAAATCGACCTGCCCGTGGAGGTCGATTTCCTTGAAGCATCCAGCTACGGCGACGCGATGCATTCCAGCCGCGAGGTGCGCATCCTGAAAGACCTGCGCGGCGAAATCGCGGGCCGCGACGTGCTGGTGGTGGAAGATATCGTCGATACCGGCTTCACGCTGCACCACGTCAAGCACCTCCTGCTTTCGCGCGAACCAAAGCGGCTGGAGGTTTGCGCGCTTCTCGACAAACCGTCGCGCCGCGAGGTGCCGATCAAGGCCACCTGGACGGGTTTCGAGATCCCCGATGAATTCGTGGTCGGCTATGGCATCGACTTTGCGCAGCGCAACCGCAACCTGCCCTACATCGGCAAGGTCCGCTTCGTGGACGCGGTCAAGGACGAGGCGGCCGAATGAACATTATCCCGTGGCTGGTGCGCGCCAAACGCTGGGCGCAGAACCCGCCGTCGGAAGACCGGGTGAAACTGGTGTTTGTCGTGGTCGCGCTTTGCCTTCTTGTCGCCGGCTACGAATGGGCCTTCGGATGGCCGGAATGGCTGGCGGTCAATCGCATGACCTCGAAACCGTGACTGGACACCACCGGTGCACCGGTTAGGGTCGCGCAAATGTGGCGCCCGGAGGCTTCTTGATGCGGATCTTGCGTTGGCTCATTGCGTTGGGCGTGATCGCGGCCGGTGGCCTGTGGGTTCTGGCCCGACCTGCCCCCTTGGCCGCCAGTGCGGTTGACGGCCTAACCGGCGATGCCACGCGCGGCGAGGCGGTGTTCTGGGCCGCAGGCTGCGCCAGTTGCCACATGGCCGAAAAGGCCGAAGGCGACGCCGAACTGGTGCTCAGCGGCGGCCAGCGCTTTCCGTCCGATTTCGGCACCTTCATCGCGCCGAACATCAGCCAGGACCCTGAACACGGCATCGGCAAATGGTCGGCGCTCGATCTTGCGAACGCCGTCACCCGCGGCGTCAGTCCGGAAGGCGAACATCTGTATCCCGCTCTGCCTTACGCCTCCTATGCCAAGATGCAGATGCAGGATGTCGTCGATCTTTATACCTTCATGAAGACCCTTCCCGCCGACCCGACCCCCAGCCAACCGCATGAGCTCGGCTTTCCGTATTCGCAGCGCGCCGTTATCGGGTTATGGAAGCTGATGTTCGTCAACAACGACTGGGCGCTGCCGGGCAACCTTACGCCGACCGCCGACCGTGGCCGCTATATCGCCGAGGCGCTGGCCCATTGCGGCGAATGCCACACCCCGCGCAATGCCCTTGGAGGGCTTGACAAGACGCGATGGCTGGCCGGTGCCCCCAACCCGTCGGGCAACGGCAAAATCCCCAACATCACCCCGGCCAAACTGACATGGTCGGCGGCAGACATCGTGCAGTATCTGACGACCGGCTTCACCCCGGAATACGATTCTGTCGGCGGCCACATGGCGCATGTGGTGGAGAACATGGCCCGCCTGCCCGAAGGTGACAGGCAGGCGGTGGCCGAGTATCTGAAGTCGGTGCCAGCGGCGGAATGACGCCGGAATTGTAATAAACCTTTGGCATAGGCGCCCCAAATACTATGCGAATACTATGGCCGCCTTCATCGCCTTCTGGTGGAGTGGCCGGACTGAAACCCGGAACTCTCCGAAGGAGACCGTTGATGAGAAAGACCATTCTTCTGGCTGCCACGCTATCGGCACTTGCATTCAGCGCGGTTGCGCAAGCGGAAGACCCCTTTGCCGATGCCGTCGAAATGCGCCACGGCCTGATGCTGCAAATGGCGACGGACATGGGCAAACTTGGCAGCATGGCCAAGGGCGAAGCTGCCTATGACGCCGCCATCGCCGGCCGGGCGGCCAGCAACGTCGCCGCCATCGCCTCTGTCCTCAGCATGGACCAGTTCCCTGCCGGGTCCGAATATCAGGCAGCGACCGACAGCTTCGCGCTGCCCGCGATCTGGGCCACGCAAGACGATTTTCTGGCAAAGATCACCGACCTGAACACGGCGGCCGCAGCCCTTAAAGTTGCGTCCGCGACCGATGTTGAAGGCCTGAAAGCCGGGATGGGTCAGGTCGGCGCCGCGTGCAGCGCCTGCCACAAGGCATATCGCCAGCCCGAAGAATAAGCCTAACGCCCCGCCTGACCCATCAGGCGGGGCAAACTCTTGTCAGACCCGACCCAGCCGTTCCAGCCGAGCGGCCCGCAGTTGCGCAAAATCGTCGCCAGCGTGATAGCTGGACCGAGTCAATGGCGTGGCCGAAACCATCAGGAAGCCTTTTCCATAGGCGGCCGTCTCATAGCCCTTGAACTCATCCGGGGTCACGAAGCGGGCTACCCGGTGATGCTTTGGCGTGGGTTGCAGATACTGACCGATGGTCAGGAAATCGACGTCCGCCGCACGCATGTCGTCCATCACCTGTAACACCGACTGCCGGTCCTCGCCTAAGCCCACCATGATGCCCGACTTGGTGAACATCGTCGGGTCCAGTTCCTTGACCCGCTGTAACAGCCGCAGGCTGTGGAAATACCGCGCGCCGGGGCGCACCTCCGGGTAAAGCCCCGGCACGGTTTCAAGGTTGTGGTTCAGCACGTCCGGGCGCGCGGCCACCACAGCCTCCAGCGCTTCAGGTCCGCATTTCAGGAAATCGGGGATCAGCACCTCGATCGTGGTTTCCGGGCGCCGATGCCGGATGGCGCGGATCGTCTGGGCGAAATGGTCCGCCCCGCCGTCGGCCAAATCATCGCGGTCAACGCTGGTGACAACCACGTGGTTTAGCCCAAGCTCGGCCACCGCATGGGCCACGCGACCCGGCTCAAACGCATCCAGAGTCTGTGGTTTTCCGGTCGCGACGTTGCAAAACGTGCAACCACGCGTGCAGATCTCGCCCATGATCATCATGGTGGCGTGGCCTTGGCTCCAGCACTCTCCCACGTTGGGACAGCCGGCCTCTTCACACACCGTGACCAGCTTTTTCTCGCGCAGGATGTCGCGGGTACGCTTGTATCCTTCCGATGTCGGGGCGCGAACGCGGATCCAATCCGGCTTTTTCGGCTGGGCATTATCGGCCCGATGGGCCTTCTCAGGGTGGCGACCTTCGGGCAACTTCAAATCTCGCACAGCAAAATTCCCCTTAACGCCGACGCTTCTTCCTATGTAAGTTCCCCGGGCGGCGAAGGCAACCGGCGGAAGACCGCTGCCTTTCCGCGCCAAGGGAAAAACATGCCGATCAGGCATATGAGGGAACAGAACATGCAGAAGAAACTATTGGCCGAGGGATTGGGAACCGCGATCCTCGTCCTGTTCGGGTGCGGAACGGCGGTCTTGATGGGCCCCCAGGTGGGGATGCTCGGGATCAGCCTCGCCTTCGGCCTCGCCATCGTCGCGGCGGCCTACGGTATCGGCGCGATCTCGGGCGCACATCTCAACCCGGCGGTGTCGCTTGGCATGGTCGCCGCAGGGCGCATGACTTTCGGTGAATTCGCAGGCTACGCCGTGGCGCAGGTGATCGGCGCCATCCTCGGAGCCGGGGTGCTTTACCTGATCGCATCGGGCACTGCGGGCTATTCGCTGGAAACCAATGGCCTTGGCGCAAACGGTTACGGTGCTGGCTATCTGGGCGAGTATTCGCTGACCTCGGCACTGGTGTTCGAGGTGGTGATGACCTTCATCTTCGTCACCGTGATCCTTGGCGCCACCGGAAAGGGTTCGACCCCCGGCTTTGCCGGTCTTGCCATCGGCCTGACCCTCTGCGCGATCCACCTAGTCGGCATCAACGTGACCGGCGTTTCGGTAAACCCGGCGCGCTCGATCGGACCGGCCGTCTTTGTCGGCGGCAACTCGCTTTCGCATCTGTGGGTGTTCATCGCGGCACCCTTGCTGGGTGGCGTTCTGGCAGGCGCTGTCCACCGCGCCGGCCTGACCCGCGCCGACTGAGGCAACAGGGTCAAGCGGGATGCACAGTGCTGCATCCCGCTTGACGCAGATCAGGGTGGTCCCTCCGGCGACCGCTGTAGACAGACCGACAAATCCGGGGAACCAGCCGATGTCGCCTGCCGAAACCGCCCTTGCCGTTCTTGTGCTTCTGGTCACGCCGGGGCCGACCAACACGCTGCTCTTCCTTGCCGGAACCGAACGTGGCTGGTGGCCCAGCCTCAGGCTGATTCCGGCCGAACTTGCTGGCTATCTGACCGGGGTGATCCCGCTGATGCTGATCGGCACCGCGCTTCTGGGGCGCTATCCGTCGGTCGAACCGCTGATCACCGTTCTGGCCGGCATCTGGGTCGCGGTGCTGGCGGTTCGTCTGATCCGCCCGTCGCAGACCACGCTGAGCGCGGCGGTGGTGACGCCACGCCTCGTCTGCATCACCACCCTTCTGAACCCCAAGGCGCTGATCTTCGGCCTGGTCCTTTTGCCCGGCGCGACTGCAGCGCTGAACCTCGCGATCTTCGTCGCCTCGGTCGTGCTGGTGGCAGCAGGATGGGCCGGCGCGGGCGCACTTGTTGCCAAGGGCGATGCGCGGGCCCTACCGCTCCTGCGCCGCCTTGCGGCGGTGTGGCTTGCCGTCGTGTCGGCCGCGCTGATGCTGCGCGGCCTTTCCGCCTGAACCTCAGCCGATCAGCGGCCCCGACCGGCCATAGGTCTCGTCATAGTGCCGGCGCAGACGTTGCAACGCTATGCGCAGCACGATCTTGCCCGACCGTGCCGCCCAGCCCAGCCGCTTTTCGGCGATCTCAAGCCCTTCCAGAAAACAGCAGCAGCGCAGCGCCACATCGCCAAGCCCCGGCCCAAGGTCCCGCAACGCCGCCGCCACCCGCGTGCGCGCCTGCGACGGCCCTTCCGCCAAGCCACTGTCCGCCTGCATCCCGCCCCGGTCCGCCCCTGTCAGAAACCGGTCCCAGTTCTGCGCCACCCTTGGCCCCATCTGCGCCAGTTCGAAATCCTCGCGCAGCCGTTCGCCTGCCTCGACCAACTCCGCCTCGAGGAACGGCTTGCCGTCCTTGTCGCGCCGCCGACCCAGCACCCCGATCGGGCTTTCCGCCAGATTGTAGCGCACCCGCCGCCGCACCCCGTCCTCCACCACGCTCCGCTCGCCCCACGTGCGATGCTGGTCCGCAAAACTCGCCGGGGCTTCGGCCATGCCGTGCCGGCGCCGATCCTCGTCGTCGATCATGCGCTTCAGCGCCGCGCGCCCGATCGCGGTGATCTCATAGGTCGAAACCCGCCCCGCCTTGCGGCAGGCAATCCAGTCCTTCAGCGTGAAGGCCTGCGCCACCGCCCGGTCCAGTACGCCGGTTCGCATGTTGCGGCCATCGGGAAACTCGCGCAGCACCACCGCCTTCTCCATCTCGGGCGCTATCGCCATCACGGCGCCCGGCTCCGCCAGACGGCGCAGGATGCGCCGCCCCTCGCGGTCAAGGGCCTGGTCGTCGACAGTGGGCTGCGCGTGGCGCAAGGGGGCTGACATTGGCGGGGTGTCCTTCCTGGCTGGATTGGCTCTCGTTGCTTCGAACATCCGGGAAAAGGCGGTCAACGCCTCGTCCAGAAGCGGATCATCGCGACGGTTCTCGTAACGGCGGACCTGGCGCATGATGGTCGAGGCATGGCGCCCCTCCCGTTTTGCCAGGGCCCGGAACGAGCATCCGTCTTCGGTATGGTCAAGGTAAAGCCGCACAGCCGGCGGAAGCCAGTCGGGCAGGCGCGGATGCGTAAGGTCAGGCAATGCACTCTTTCCGTTCTTCAGTTCACCTGCTTGCCGCACTGTCCAGCCAAGGACAGGGGCAACCTTGGGTCGAATTGGTTACCTGATCGTTAACTTTCTGATCGTTATTAATAATTTGCGGGAATTCCTAAAGAGTTTGGTAACCTCCGTGCGCTCGAATTGGTGTTTGTGCAACGCAGGGTTGAATGCGCGCATGGTGGGTGTCGGTCATAGAACGGAGTGTCCTGATGTCTGATTTCCGCACCATCCTCGCCAACCTGCGGCGCCCACGGCTGTTGATGCGCGCGGCCCGCTGCGGTCTGGGCGACTACAGTCGCGATCGCGACTTGCGCCGGCTGGTGAAGTGCGACCACTCGCCCGAACAGACCGTCCCCAACCTTCTGGTCGAGGAGGAGAGGCTCGAACAGACCCGGCTGCGCGGTGACATCGGCTATTCGGTGGCGCGTCACATCGACGTGCTGATCGCCCTGCTGGCCGAGGCCCAACTTTTGCGTCGCGCTGGCACCGCCTGACGCGCCATATGAAAAAGGGGCGGTCGCCCGCCCCTTCTTCCCGTGTCCTTATCCGAAAGCCTCAGACGAAAGCGTCAGGCATCTCGGCCTTGCGCTTGGCGACATAGGCGTCCAGCGCCTCGTGAATGCCCTCGTCCAGCGCCGGTTGCTGGTAATCGCCCAACTGTTTTTTCACCCGCTCCGCCGCCAGCGCTTGCGTATCGCGCGCGCCTTCCTCTGCCCAGGTTTCGAAGGGCTTGTAATCGAACAGATCGCTGCGCCAGAACGCCGACTTGAAGTTCGCCTGCGTATGTTCGCAGCCAAGGAAATGCCCGCCCGGCCCGACCTCGCGCAGCGCGTCCATCGCCTGACCATTGGTGTCCATCATCACGCCTTGGGCCAGATGATGCAGCGTGCCAAGCTGGTCCGCGTCCATCACGAACTTCTCGTAGGAACTGACCAGCCCGCCCTCCAGCCAGCCGCAGGCATGCAGCATGAAGTTCACGCCCGCCAGCAGCGCCATGTTCAGGCTGTTCGCCGTCTCGTAAGCTGCCTGCGCATCCGGCAGTTTCGATCCGCAGAAACTGCCGCCCGACCGGTACGGCAGGTTCAACCGCCGCGCCAACTGCCCCGCTCCATACGTGATGTGCGCGGCCTCCGGCGTCCCGAACGTCGGCGCGCCCGAGTTCATGTCGATCGACGTCACGAAGGCGCCAAAGATCACCGGCGCACCGGGCCGAACCAGCTGGGAATAGGCCACCCCCGCCAGCACCTCGGCCAACACTTGCGTCAGCGTCCCCGCGACCGTCACCGGCGCCATCGCTCCGCCCACGATGAACGGGCTGATGATGGCCGCCTGATTGGCCTTGGCGTAAACCTCAAGCGCGCCCATCATGATGCCGTCGAACGTCAGCGGCGAGTTGATGTTGATCAGGCTGGTCATCACCGTGTTCTGGTCGACGAAATCATTGCCGAACAGGATCTTCGACATCGCCACCGAATCTTCCGCGCGGGACGGCTCGGTCACCGACCCCATGTACGGCTTGTCCGACAGCACCATATGCGCCAGAAGCATGTCCAGATGGCGCTTGTTCACCGGCACATCAGTCGGCTCGCAGACTGTGCCGCCCGAATGGTGCAGCCACTTCGACATGTAGCCCAGCTTCACGAAGTTCTGGAAGTCGGCAATCGTCGCATAGCGCCGCCCGCCTTCCACGTCGCGCACGAAGGGTGGGCCATAGACCGGCGCCAGCACCAGATTGCGTCCGCCGACCTCGACCTTGCGCTCCGGATTGCGCGCGTGCTGGGTGAACGATGAGGGCGCCGTCGCACACAGCTTCCGCGCCAGACCGCGCGGGATATGCACCCGCTCGCCCTTCACATCCGCCCCCGCCGCGCGCCAAAGGTCCAGCGCGCCCGGATTTTCCACGAAGTTGACGCCGATCTCCTCCAGAACGGTCTCGGCGTTCCACTCGATGATCTGCAGCGCCTCTTCGTTCAGGATTTCGAAATTCGGGATGTTGCGCGTGATGAACCGCGCGGTGTCCAACGACACCGCCGTCCGCTCCGCCCGCCGCGCCGATCCACCACCGCCGCGCGCCCTGCGCCCTGCCACTTCGTTCATCATCGCCTCCAACGCTTTTGCGAACCTTATGCCGCCAATCCAGCCGCCTCCCAGACTTGAAACCGCCGCTTGCTCTCCAAAACCGACACGATGCCCTGCAATAAACGACACCGTGTTTCCCCTTCGCTAAATATCCCACGGGGGCGCGGGGGTGTGAAACCCCCGCTTCGCGCCGGTCGGCCCCTTGCGAAACGCTGCTTCAAACGCTACGCGAGGCCATGACACATCACGATCGCCTCCTCATCATCGACTTCGGCTCCCAGGTGACGCAACTCATCGCGCGCCGCCTGCGCGAGTTGAACGTCTACTGCGAGATCCATCCATACAACCGCGTCGACGATGCCTTCCTCAAGGCTTTCGCGCCGAAGGCGATCATCTTCTCGGGCGGCCCCGCGTCGGTCTTTGCCGAAGGCGCGCCGATGCCGCCCGCCTCGGCCTTCACGGCAGGCGTGCCGATCCTCGGCATCTGCTACGGCCAGCAGGTGATGATGCACTGCCTTGGTGGCAAGGTGGAACGCGGCCACGGCACCGCCGAGTTCGGCCGCGCCTACGTCACCCCGACCGACCTCACCCACCCGATCCTCGCCGGTTGGTTCCCACCCGAAGACGGCCCCCTCGCCCGCGAACAGGTCTGGATGAGCCACGGCGACCATGTCTCTGAAATCGCTCCCGGTTTCTCGGTCTACGGCACCTCGCCGAACGCGCCATTCGCGATCACCGCCGACCCTTCGCGCCACTTCTACGCCGTCCAGTTCCACCCCGAGGTGCACCACACCCCGAAGGGCGCGCAGCTTTACGAAAACTTTGTCCGTCTCGCAGGCTTCAAGGGCGACTGGACGATGGGCGCCTACCGCGAGGAAGCCATCGCCAAGATCCGCGCGCAGGTCGGCGACGCCAAGGTGATCTGCGGCCTCTCCGGCGGCGTCGACAGCTCCGTCGCCGCCGTCCTGATCCACGAGGCGATCGGCGACCAACTTACCTGCGTCTTCGTAGACCACGGCCTTCTGCGCTTGGGCGAGGCGGAACAGGTCGTCACCATGTTCCGCGACACCTACAACATTCCCCTGATCCACTCCGACGAATCTGCCTTGTTCCTCGGCGCTCTGGAAGGCGTTTCGGACCCCGAGGTCAAGCGCAAGACCATCGGACGGCTTTTCATCGACGTGTTCCAGAAGCACGCCACCGCCGTCGGCGGTGCCACCTTCCTTGCGCAAGGCACGCTTTACCCCGACGTGATCGAAAGCGTCAGCTTCTCAGGTGGCCCTTCGGTAACCATCAAATCGCACCACAATGTCGGCGGGTTGCCGGAAAAGATGGGCCTCAAGCTCGTCGAACCCCTGCGCGAACTTTTCAAGGACGAGGTCCGCGCCTTGGGCCGCGAGCTTGGCCTGCCCGAGCCCTTCGTGAAACGCCACCCCTTCCCCGGCCCCGGCCTCGCGATCCGATGCCCCGGCGAGATTACCACCGAAAAGCTGGACATCCTGCGCCGCGCCGATGCCGTCTACATCGACCAGATCAAGAAGCACGGGCTTTACGATGAAATTTGGCAAGCCTTCGCCGCGATCCTGCCGATGAAGACGGTGGGCGTGATGGGCGACGGGCGGACCTACGACTACGCCCTCGCGCTCCGTGCCGTCACTTCCGTCGATGGCATGACCGCAGACTACTACCCCTTCACCCACGATTTCCTCGGCGAAACCGCAACACGGATCATTCAGGAAGTTCCCGGCATCAACCGCGTGTTCTACGATTGCACGTCGAAACCGCCCGGAACGATCGAACTAGAATAGCGCCGCCTCACGGCCCGGCCAGGGCGGCGAAAGTCGGGGTCCGTGCTCCCCGCGTGACGTTGGCTTCCCCCAATTTGCGGGATTGACGCAACGCCCTTGCCCAGCCTGTATGGCCCCGGGGGGAACCACACCATGCATGCCACACGCCTGTTCGCTACTGGCGATATTCGAACGGTCGACGTTCCCGTGCCCACACCCGGCCCCGGCGAGGTTCTGGTGCGCGTTCTTGCGGCTGGCATCTGCGGCACCGACCGCCACCTCTTCAAAGGCGAATTTCCCTGCGCCCCGCCCGTCACCCTCGGCCATGAGTTCTCTGGCGAGGTCGTGGCGCTGGGCGAGGGCGTTACCCTTCCCCTCGGCACCCGGATCGCCTGCGATCCGAACATCGCCTGCGGCACTTGCGAGGCCTGCCTGCGCGGCCGCGTCAACCTCTGTGCCCGCAACGTCGCCATCGGCATCCACCGCGACGGCGGCTTTGCCGATTACGCCGTCATCCCGGCCCACCGCGCGCTTCCCGTCGGTGACCTTGATCCCCGTATTGCGGCCTTCGCCGAACCCCTCGCCTGCACCCTGCACGGGATCGACCTCGGCGCGCCCCGGCCCGGCGAGCGGGTGCTGGTGATCGGTGGCGGCGTCATCGGCCTTCTTGCGGTGCAGCTTGCCCGCAACGCCGGCGCCGAGGTCACCCTTCTGACCCGCGACCGTGGCAAGCGCGACCTCGCGCGTCAGGTCGGCGCCACCCACACCGCCGCAACCGAAGCCGAGGCGCGCGCAACCCTCGGCCCCGGCGCCGACCTTGTGGTCGAATGTGCCGGTGTGGTCCAGACGGTCGAAATGGCCCCCCGCCTCACCCGCGCGGGTGGCAGGGTCGTTGTGCTGGGTGTATTGCCGAAAGGGGAACAGGTCAGCATCGAACCATTCGACCTTCTCTTCCGGGAAATCAGCCTGCTGCACAGCTTCATAAATCCGTTCACCCAGTCCCGTGCGATTCAGCTTCTGTGCGATGGCCGGGTGGATGTCGCCCCGCTGATTTCCCGCGTAATCCGGCTTGCCGACGCGCCGGCCGCCATAGTGAACCCCGCCCTTCCGGGCGAGGTGAAGGTTCTGGTCATTCCTGACTGAAAGATGCCCGTCACCACCCCACGACCGATAGCCCCGTGCAGCAGGTGCCGCGCTGGTGCCATAATGGCCTGTAAACCTGTGCTCGAAAGAACGACAGGACCCCTCAATGGAGCTGCTGCTTGGCCAGGCCGTGATGTTGTGCCTGCCCGCCTACCTCGTGGCGCAGGTCGCTGCCTTGCTGGTCTGGCCAGTGCGCATTTCGGCCGTGCCGCTGGCCATCATGGGGGCGGCCACCGCCTCGGCCGTGGTCGGCTACGCCAGCGACTCGAACCTTGCGCCGATCTTCATGGTGCTGGCCGCCCCCTTCTGCCTGCTCTGGCTTGTCCTCGCAGGGCTGATACGCGGGTTGATGCGAGGGCTGATGGGGCGCTGAAGCCGGGTGGACATTCGCCGCCCGCCCGGCAAGGGTAGGTTTCCATGCCAGCCGTTTTCCGCCCCCTCGCCGCCGCTCTCTGGATGTCCGGGGCCATAGCCGCTTTCACCGCGATGGCCATCGCCACCCGCGAGATCAAGCATGTGCACGACACGTTCGAAATCCTCGCCTTCCGCTCGGCCATCGGCTTCGTGATTGTCTGCAGTGTCGCCGGGTTCTTGGGCCACCTCTCGCGCGTCCGCACCGACCGGTTGCCCAGCCACCTGTTGCGCAACGTGTTCCACTTCACCGGCCAGTCGCTGTGGTTCTGGGCGATCACGATGATCCCGCTGGCGCAAGTCTTTGCCCTCGAATTCACCTCGCCAATCTGGGTGATCCTTTTGTCTCCCCTCGTCCTTGGCGAACGGCTGACCCGCCCCCGTCTCATCGCCGCCGGCCTCGGCTTCCTTGGCATCCTGATCGTTGCGCGGCCAGATTTCGGCCACCTCGACCCTGGTGTCGCGGCCGCCATCGGCGCCGCTTTCTTCTTTGCCGCCACCACGCTCATGACCAAAGCGCTGACAAGGGGCGAGGCCATTGTGTCGATCCTGTTCTGGCTGACCCTGATGCAGACCTGCTTCGGCACCGTGGCCATGCTGGCCGACGGCGCCTACACCCTGCCCACGCTGCAGACCCTGCCCTGGCTCATCCTGATCGCCATCGCGGGCGTCACCGCGCACCTGTGCCTGACCTCGGCGCTCTCGCTTGCGCCGGCCAGTTTCGTCGTGCCAATCGACTTTGTCCGCCTGCCGGTGATCGCCGCCATCGGGGCCGCCTTCTACGCCGAACCGGTGCAGGCCACCCTTTTCAGCGGCGCCGCTCTGATCTTTCTGGGCAACTGGATCAACCTGCGGGCGGCAACACGGGCAACTCCGCCACAGGGGAGCACTCACGAATCCGTTACGCCGCGTCATTGATTGACCGATATTGGGCCTGGGCCTACCCTCTTTTGCAGGGGAAATCTCAATTTCGGGATGAGAACATGAAACGACTACTCACAACGGCCGCCGCACTGGCAGCCGCAGCCAGCGGGGCACATGCCGGTGGGGTCGAACGCTCGTCCCAATCGGTTGCGATCCTGTTCGAAGAAGGCCGCTACGCCGAACTCAGCTTCGGTCACTTTTCACCCGACGTCAGCGGCAGCGTCGGCGGCGGTCTGGCAACGTCAGGCGACATGGCGCCAAGCTACACATCCTGGAGCCTCGGCTACAAGATGGACGTCGGCGACAAGATGGACTTCGCCCTCATCGTCGATCAGCCGATCGGCGCCAACATCGATTATCCGGCCGGCACCTTCTACCCACTCACCGGGTCAACCGCGGAACTGACGTCGACCGCGCTCACCGCCCTCATGCGCTACCAGATGGCAGGCAACGTCTCGGTCTACGGAGGCCTGCGGTACGAGACGGTGAAGGGCGACGTTGCCCTGACGGGTGGATACACCCTCACCACCAATAACGACCGCGAGCTCGGCTACGTCGTTGGTGTCGCTTGGGAAAAGCCGGAAATTGCAGCCCGGGTGGCGCTGACGTACAACTCGGCGATCACCCATTCCCTCGAGGCGGTCGAAGCGAGCCCATTTGGACTTGTTGAGACGACCTTCGACACCGAAGTGCCCCAGTCGGTCAACCTTGAGTTCCAGACCGGCATCGCCGCCGACACGCTTCTGTTCGGGTCGATCCGCTGGGTCGATTGGTCGGTGTTCGAAATCGCCCCACCGGTCTATCTCTCCGCGGGCTTTGGCCCGCTCGTCGCCTATCCCAAAGATCGGATCACCTACAACCTCGGCATCGGTCGGCGGTTCAACGACACGTGGTCGGGTGCATTCCTCCTTGGGTATGAACCGTCTGACGGCGAACTCACCGGCAACCTCGGCCCGACCGACGGCTTCTCAAGCATCGGCCTTGCCGCGACCTACGCGGTGGATGGCGTCAAGATCACCGGCGGTGTGCGCTATGTCGACATCGGCGATGCCACCACGAACATCGTCGGCGGCAGTTTCACAGACAACTCCGGCGTCGGCTTCGGCGTTAAGGTCGGCTACAACTTCTGATCCGACCTTCAGACCCCACCCCTATACCGGGTGGGGTTTTTCGTTGTCCTTCCGCGGCCCCGGCGGTAACAGGTGGCCCCAAGGGGTGACGCGATGATCTACCAGACCGGCAAGGATTACCTGTCAGCGCAGCGCAAGCGCGTGCTTCTCTTTGGCATGTCGGGACTTGGCAAGACGCACCTTGCCAATATGCTGCGCGATCAGGGCCAGACCGGCAATGGCTGGTTCCACTACTCGGTCGATTACCGCATCGGCACGCGCTACATGAACGAATACATCGCCGACAATTTCAAACGCGAGGCGATGAAGGTTCCGCTCTTGCGTGAACTGCTGATGACAGACTCGGTCTACATCGCCTCGAACATCACCTTCAACAATCTCGCCCCGCTGTCCACTTACCTTGGCAAGCCGGGCGATCCGGCCAAGGGCGGCGTACCATTTGCCGAATACATGAAGCGGCAGGAACAGCACCGTCAGGCCGAAGTTGCGGCCATGCTGGATACCGCCCGCTTCGTCGACCGTGCGGATGAAATCTATGGCTACCAGAACTTCATCTGCGATACCTCCGGCTCGATCTGCGAAGTGGTCGATCCCGACGATGCCGCCGACCCGGTGATGCGCCAATTGGCCGACACCCTGCTCCTCGTCTGGATCAAGGGGTCCGACGATCACACGGCCGAACTTGTCCGCCGCTTCGACCGCGCGCCGAAACCGATGTATTACCAGCCCGCGTTTCTGCATTCGGCATGGGAAGAATACCGCGCAACCCATTCCGTAACCGAAGAAAACTGTGATCCTGATGCCTTCGTCCGCTGGACCTATGCTCGCGCCCTTGCCCACCGCCAGCCGCGCTACGCCGCGATGGCGCGCTGGGGCGTGACAGTCACCGCCGAGGCGGTGGCCGCAGTCAAAGACCCTGCCGGGTTCGACGCGATGCTGGCCACCGCCATCGACGCCGCCCACTGACCTGCCGCTGGAAAGGAAGCCCCGAACATGCCCATTACCCTGCCCGAGACCCTGCCCGCCTATGACGTTCTGCGGAACGAGGGCGTCATGGTCATGTCGCCCGAACGGGCGGCGCGGCAGGATATCCGGCCACTGAAGATCGGGCTTCTCAACCTGATGCCGAAGAAGATCCAGACCGAAAACCAGTTCGCCCGTCTGATCGGCGCCACGCCCCTGCAGATCGACCTGCACCTGATCCGCATGTCCGAACATCAGACCAAGAACACCGCCGCCGAGCATATGGAGGCCTTTTACCGCCCGTTCCAGGAGGTGAAGGACCAGAAATTCGACGGCCTCATCATAACCGGCGCCCCTATCGAACACCTGCCCTTTGACGAGGTCACCTACTGGGACGAACTGTGCGAGGTGATGGATTGGACCCAGACCAACGTCCAATCCACCTTCGGCGTCTGCTGGGGCGGCATGGCGATGATCAACCACTTCCACGGCGTGCAGAAACACATGCTGCCGGCCAAGGCGTTCGGCTGCTTCCGCCATCGCAACCTCTGCCCCACTTCGCCCTACCTCCGCGGGTTTTCTGACGATTTCGTGATCCCCGTCTCCCGCTGGACCGAGATGCGCCAAGCCGAGATCGATGCCGCCCCCGGCCTGAAGACCCTGCTTGGCTCCGACGAGGTCGGCCCCTGTCTGGTCGAAGATGCCGGCCACCGCGCGCTCTACATCTTCAACCATTTCGAATACGACAGTGACACGCTGAAGCAGGAATACGACCGCGACATCGCCAACGGCACCCCGATCAACGTACCCATGAACTACTATCCGGATGACAACCCCGCGATGCAGCCCCTGAACCGGTGGAGAAGCCACGCCCACCTTCTATATGGCAACTGGATCAACGAGATTTACCAGTCAACGCCATATGACCCTGCCGAAATTGGCCGCTAGCGCCCTTCTGATCCTTGTCGTAATGGCCGCGCTGACGCACTGGCGCGCCAGCACGCGCGAAGCCACGGCCAACGCCGATTTCCCGCCCGACGGCCAGTTCGTGACCATCGAGGGCCGCCGCGTGCATTATGTCATGCGCGGCAGCGGCCCTGATCTCGTCCTCATCCACGGCGCCAGCGGTTCGCTCCGCGACTTTACCTTCGCGCTCATGGACCGTCTGGCGCAGGATTACCGCGTCATCGCCTTCGACCGCCCCGGCCTTGGCCATTCAGACCCGATCTCCGACACCAGCCTCACTGCGCAGTCCAGCGCCCTGAAGGCCGCCGCCGCAGAACTGGGCGTGACCAGCCCGGTTGTCCTTGGTCAAAGCTACGGCGGCGCGGTCGCCCTCGCCTGGGCGATGTCCGGCGGGCCAAGGGCACTGGTCCTTGTCAGCGCGCCCAGCCTGCCTTGGCCCGGCGCGCTTGACATCTGGTATCGCGCAACTGCCAGCCAACCCGGACAGATGGTCCTCGTCCCCCTTGCCGCCGCCTTCGTGCCGCAGTCCTACGTGACCCGCGCCACCGAGGCAGTGTTTGCCCCCGATCCGGTTCCGCCCGGCTACGGCGCCTGGCTTGGTACCGAACTGACGCTTCGCCGCGAAACGCTCGCCACCAATGCCGCACAGGTGAACGCGCTCCGCGACGAGCTTGTGGCGATGGAACCGCGCTACCCATTGCTCACCCTGCCGGTCGAACTGATCCATGGCACCGCCGACACCATTGTGCCGCTGACCATCCACTCCAGCCCGCTCGCGACGCGGCTCCCCAACGCCTACCTGACCGTAATCCCCGGCGCCGGTCACATGCCACACCACGCCCATGCCGATGTGGTCATCGCCGCCATCGCGCGCGCCGCATTGCACTGACGCGCCCAATCGCCATACTGACCGAAAACCCGGAGGATTTCATGGATCTGCCCTTCGACGGCGCCATCAGCCGCTATTTCCGCGAAGGCGCGCCCGCCGCCATCCGCAAGGCCATCGAAAAGGCCGACAAGGATGACATCCTGACCAAATCCTATCCCTACCGGGAAGAGATGAAAGGCAAGGACTACGACCGCCACATGGAAGGCCTGCAAATCCAGCTTGCCCGCCTGCAAGCCGATGTGAAGGCCACCGGCAAGCGCATCGTGATGGTGTTCGAAGGCCGCGACGCCGCTGGCAAGGGCGGCACCATCGAAGCGATGCGCGCCAACATGAACCCCCGGGTGGCCCAGATCGTCGCTCTCTCCAAACCCTCCGACCGCGAGGCCGCACAGTGGTATTTCCAGCGCTACGTCGACTGGCTTCCGGCCAAGGGAGAAATGGCGCTCTTTGACCGCAGCTGGTATAACCGCGCAATGATCGAGCACGTGTTCGGCTTCTGCAAACCCGACGAACGCGCGAAGTTCTTCCGACAACTGCCTGATTTTGAAAACATGCTGGTCGACGAAGGCATCGTCGTCATCAAGTTCTGGCTCGAGGTCGGGCGCGCCGAACAGTTGCGCCGCTTCCTCGCGCGCGAAGGGGATCCACTCAAGCAATGGAAACTGTCGTCGATCGACGTCGACGGCTTGCCGAAATGGGACGAATACTCCGCCGCCATCGACGAGACGATGAAGAAAAGCCATTTCAAGAACGCGCCCTGGACGGTGATCCTGTCCGACGACAAGAAACGTGCCCGCATCGCCGCGATCCAGACCCTCCTTCACCAGATCGACTATGTCGGCAAGGACAAGGACGTGATCGGCAAGATCGACAGCGCCATCTGCGGCGGCCCCCAGATCCGGTCGAACGAGGGATGAAGCGCGGCTACCACCACGGCAATCTCCGCCAGGCGCTGGTCGAGGCGGCGCTGGCGCTGATTGCCGAAAAAGGCCCGCAAGGCTTCACCTTGACTGAGGCCGCGAAGGCCGCCGATGTGACCCCTGCCGCCGTCTATCGCCACTTCGCCGGCCGCGACGACCTTCTGGCCGAGGTTGCGCGCCAAGGCTACGACATCTTCGCAGCCCTGATGGAGTTTGCCTACAACAACGGCCAGCCCACCGCCCTTGCCGCCTTCGAAGCGACGGGACGCGCCTACCTCGCCTTTGCGCGCAAGTATCCCGGCCACTATCAAGCGATGTTCGAAAGCGGCCTCAGCCCCGCCGACTACCCCGATCTCGCGCAGGTCGCCGCCAAGGCCCGCCACGTCTTGGAACGCGCCGCCGAAAGCCTGTCGCAGCACATGCCCGCCGACAAGCGCCCGCCTGCGATCATGTTCTCGTCGCACATCTGGGCCCTAAGCCACGGCGTCGTGGAACTGTTCATGCGCGGCGACCGCCAGAACGCGCCCTTCCCGCCCGAAGACCTGCTCGAGGCCGGGATCGGCATCTACTTGCGCGGCCTCGGGCTTCTGCCCGCCGACGGTTAGCGGAACAGAACTAGCGCCGAAGGGCTCCACGCCACGCGCACCTTGGTGCCAACCTCCAGCACAGGCCGCCCCGGCACGTTGCGCATCGACAGGCGCACTTCAACATCGGTGCCGCCCAGATAGACGTCATAATAGGTCATGTCGCCGAAGTAGATCACCTCGTCGATCACGCCTTCCGTCTCGCGTTCGCTTGCCTTCTGGTCATCGTAAAGCAGGGTCAGCGTCTCGGGGCGCATCCCGACCACCGGGCTTTCGCCGCGGACCGGTGGGGCCAGCGACGCATCCAGCATCACGCGTCCCAGCCCCTTGGCCTCGATCTCGACCTTGTCGCCCGATTCCGAAATCACCGTCACCGGAACGAAGTTCATCGTGCCGATGAAATCCGCGACCTTCTTGGAATTCGGCCGCCGATACAGCGTTTCGGGGTCGGCCAGTTGCGCGATCTCGCCTTCGAACATCACCGCCACCCGGTCCGACATGACCAGCGCCTCTTCCTGGTCATGCGTGACCAGAATGAAGGTGATGCCAACCTGCCGCTGCAGCTTGATCAGTTCAACCTGCATGTGCTCGCGCATCTTCTTGTCCAGCGCAGACAAGGGTTCGTCCAAGAGCAGCACCTTCGGCTTCAGGATCAGCGCCCGCGCCAAGGCCACCCGCTGCCGCTGCCCGCCCGAAAGCGCATGTGCCGCCCGCGCGCCAAAGCCGCGCAAGCCAACCATCTCCAGCGCCTCTTCCACGGCGCGGGCCTTGTCGGCTTTCGAGCGCGGGTCGCGGCGCAGGCCGAAGCCCACGTTTTCGGCCACCGACATATGCGGAAAGATCGCGTAGGACTGGAACACCATGTTCGTCGGCCGCGCGTTCGGCGCGACATTCGCCATGTCCTTGCCGTCGATCATGATCACGCCTGACGAGATATCCTCGAACCCGGCAATCGTGCGCAACAGCGTGGTCTTTCCACAGCCCGACGGCCCCAGAAGCGAGAAGAACTCGCCCGCCCGGATCGTTCCGTTGATCCCCCTCAGCGCGTGGTAGTCGCCATAATACTTATGGACGTCGCGGAACTCGATCATCGTCTTTTCGGTAATCGTCACAGGAAGCCTCCGGTATCCTTGCCACCGGTCTTCGCGATGCCGCGACGGCGGAAATATTCAGCAATGGCCAGCATGCAGATCGAGAACAGCACCAGCAGCGTCCCCAAGGCCAGCATCGACGGCACTCTCGCGGGGAACCGGAACTGGCCGAAGATATAGACCGACAGGATTGGCTGCCCCGATCCAAGGAAGTTCGATATGATGAATTCGTCGATCGAGATGGTGAAGGTAATCAGGAATGCCGACAGGATCCCCGGCATCACCAAGGGCAACACGATCAGCCGAAACGTGCTCCACTGGGTCTCGCCCAGATCCAGCGACGCCTCTTCCAGCGACCGGTCCAGCGACTGGAACGCCGAGGTCAGGATCGCCACCGCAAACGGCATACAGATCAGCACATGACCGAGGATGATCGTAAAGATCGATAGCGGAATCCCGATCGACAGCAACACCACCAGCAATGCCATCGCGATGATCATCTCGGGCAGCACCAAAGGCAGCATGATCAGCCCAAGTGCTGCAGGCTTGCCCGGCCAGCGATAGCGCACCGTCGCCCGGGCGGCAAAGACACCGAACACCGTCGCCAGCGTCGCAGTTGACAGGGCGATGGTAAGGCTGTTCAGCAGCGCGGTCTTCAACTGCGCATCATCAAACATCTCGCCGAACCACTTGGTCGTGAATCCGTTCAGCGGAAACGCAACGATCCGCCCATCGTTGAACGCAAAGAGCGGCAGGATGATGATCGGGCCATACAGAAACAACAGATACAGGATCGCGTAACCGCCAAGAAAGGGCGCCTTCTTCATTTCTGCCCCCCAAGGAACCGGCGGTTCAACAGCACGAACACAAGGCTCACCATCCCCACGATGAACATCGCCGCGACCGCAATCGCCGATCCCTGCGCCTGATCCCGTATCTTCAGCATCTGGCTTTCAATGAGGTTGGCAATCAACGGCACCTTGCCGCCACCGATCAGTTCGGGCGTCACATAATCGCCCACCGTCGGGATGAACACGATCAGGACGGCGGCAATCACCCCCGGCATGGTCAGCGGCAGCGTCACGCGGATGAAGGTCATCAACTTGCTCTCGCCCAGATCCTGCCCCGCCTCCAGCAGGCTTCGGTCCACCTTTTCAAGGCTGACAAAGATCGGCAGCACCGCAAACGGCGCGTAAGCATGGCTCAGCGTGATGATCATCGACAGCATCCCGTTCGACAGGATGTTCAAGGGCTCGTTGATCACCCCGATGTTGATCAGCGCGCTGTCGACGATGCCTTCATAGCCAAGGATCGTGCGCCACAGCGCCACGCGGATCACATAGCTGGTCCAGAACGGAATGGTGATCAGGAACAGCCACAGCGCCTTTTTCGAAGGCGACACGTGGAAGCTTACGAAATAGGCAATCGGGTAGGCCAGCACCACCGTCACGAACGTCACCGCCAGCGACACATACAGCGACCGCAGCATCACCGACTGGTAGATCGGCTTTTGGAACAGCTCGGCAAAGTTCGACAGCGTGAACGGCAAGCCGATCTCGCCCCGTCCTCCGGTCAGCACCGAATACAGCAGCACCGTCGCCAGCGGTGCCGCCAGCAAAAGCATCGCATAAATCGCCGGAGGCGAAATCAGCAGCCAGCCGGTTCGGGCCTCTTTCCCCTGAGAACTTGCCATGTCGTCCCCTGTCGCCCGTGCGGCTTGCCGCACATCATTTGATCAAATCTAGACCGGTTGTTCGCTTCAAGGCAAGGGGGCGCGAGCGGCGTCGCAAAATCAAACGAAATCGACGGCGGCCGCCTATGCCGCCACCGCATGCCGAACCCTGCCAGAGAAACGCTTCAGCCGGCAACGCGCTCGATTGCAATTGCCCGCTTTTTCAGCTCGTCATAAAGGGTCGGCACCACGCGCAGGCTGCCAACGGCCACCCGCAACGCATCCGATATCCGGGCCTCCGACGGTGCATCGCTGGCCACACGCCAGACCATGCGCCGCGTCACGCCATCATCGTAAACGATCTCGGTTCCGCCTGCGCGAGTCTTGCGCCAACCAAGAAAATCCGCGCCGCCATGCGGCGCGTGAAAGGTAGACTGGTGTCCCATTTTCGGGCTCTCTTTGTTTTTCTGCTCTGCCCGAAACCTGAGCCATCCCAGCCCTTTCGGTCAACCGTGCCGACCGGAAATTTCCACAAACCGAGTCCTATCTGCAACAGTCGGCCAACCAATGCCTCAGACCGAAAGATCCGATGGCGGGTTGGCCAGCAGGTCGGCCAGCGTCCGCATCGCCCGCTCGAATGCGTCACGGGCAAGACTGCCTGAAATAGCGATGCGCACCGCACTTGGCGCCCGCCCGTTGATCAGTGCGTATTCGTCGGCCGACCGCACCAGAACACCCCGCGCCTCGGCCATCCGGGTGAAGGTCGACGCCCGCCACCCCATCGGCAGGCGCAGCCAGACGAACGGCACCCCCGGTTGCCAATCAAGGTCGAACGCCCCGATGTGGTTCACCAGAATCTGCAACCGCTCGGCAAACTCCGCCTGCACCTTGCGCTTGATCGCGGCGGCGGCCCCGGACCGGAACAGATGCAGGCACAGGTCCGCCACCGGGCGCGACAGTGCAAAGAACCCATGCTGCGCCGTCAACCGCCCGGCCTCGCCCATCCCGGCCGGGCAGATCACATAGCCAAACCGCAGCGCCGCCGAGATCGTCTTGGACAGGCTGCCCACCAGCCAGACCCGCTCCGGCGCCAGCGCGCGCAAACTTGGAATGTCGCTTTCCGCGACCGAATAGCAATCGTCCTCCAGCACCTGCAGGTCATAGCGCCGCGCGATCTCGGCAATCTGCTGACGCCGCTCCACCGGCATTCGTCCGGTCGTCGGGTTCTGTGCCTCCGATGTCAGGCACAGTACCTGCGCGCCGTGCCGCCGGCACGCAGCCTCCAGCGCCGCCGGCACGATGCCGTGTTCGTCGATCTCTACGGGCACGACTTCGGCCCGTGCCGCCCGCGCGGCATAGCGAAAGCCCGGATAGGCCAGTTCCTCGATCAGGACCACGGGCCGCTCGCCGCGCAGGCAGCAGTCAAAGATCAAGTGAATCGCGTTCTGCCCGCCATGCGTCAGCGCCACGTCCTGCGGCCCGATCGGCCCCAGCAGCCGGTCGCCCATCCAGCCCACGATCTCGGCCCGCAGGTCCGCCTCGCCGCCCTGACTGGTGTAATCCAGCCAGCCCTGCCCCGTCGTCTCGGCCATCGCCAGCAGCGCTGCCCGGAACGCCTCGCGCTGACCCACCTCGGCCACCTGCGGCGGGCGCAGGTCAACAAGCCCCGTCGCACCACCCGTCAGCCGCTCGGTATAAAGCGCCTGCGTCGGGCCAAGTCGAGGGGCTTGGGCCGCAACAAAAGTGCCACGCCCCACGGTTGCCGCCAGCAGCCCTTCCTGCGTTGCAAGCTGATAGGCCCGCGCCACCGTTCCCGGCGTCAGATGCAAGCGCCAGGCCAGATCCCTAACCGTGGGGAGCTGCGCGTTGGGCGGCAGATCGCCGGTCCTGATCGCCTCACGCAAGGCGCGGCTCAGGCTCAGATACTTCGGGCCTGGAAATTGACTCAGATCGGGCGCCCAAGTTGTATCAGTCACAATAAACCTCTGGCGCTTCTGTGTGTGGAATTGATACAAGCGCTGTATAGAATGTCTGTGATTGTATCAACACAAAAGAAAGACGTAACGATGTCCCGCGCACCCACCCTCGTCCGCGCCACACCCACCGCCACCGGCCTTCTCCGCGCCGTCATCGACACGGTAGTCGCCTGGTCGGTCCGCCGCCGCGAACGCGCAATGCTGGCCCGGCTTGACAGCCATCTTCTGCGCGACATTGGGCTGGACCCAGAAACAGCAGCAGTCGAGTGCGCCAAACCGATTTGGCAGCCCTGACCGGCTGGATGCCACCGAAACCCCTGACTGGACCGGGTTTTCCCGGTCCTTTTTTTTTCAAGGAACCACCACCCCACGTCGCGCGGCTAGTATCTGAGCCGCGACTCTTGCCCCGACAAGTTCCGCGCCCTGAATGTTCAGGTGGTTGCTATCACGAAACAGGATCACCCCGTCGCGCACCATTGAACACAGCCCGAAGCTTCAAAACAGATCACGGACCGGCACAACCGGGATGCCAAGATTGGACGTCACCTCCGACAGGATCGGCCTGTATTCAGCCGCCAACTCGCTCGCGTCCGACCTTTCCGCGCTGCAGTACCGCAGATTGCCCTCAATAACCTCATACTTGCAGTTCGCGGGCTCCGATGCGAACCACGGTAGCTCGCCCACCACATAGACCTCGACACCAAGCCCTTTCAGGTATGAGAGCGTGGCCTGAAGTTCGTCGCGAAACACGTCCGCATCGTCGATCTGGGCAAATCGCCTCGGCCAATGCATGGCAAAGACAACCGTTGTAATATTCCTATTTCGACCAAGCTCGGCATAAAAATCTTGCATAAGCGGGTCACTTCGGAAAGGGACCGTGTTCTGCAGATAGATTGCAACCACGTCGCCCTGCAACGTGTCGGCAAGCCCGGCAAACAGGTGTTCGGCATGGGAATCGCCCAGCACGGCAACGGTCACTGGAACGTCGGGTTGGCTTTGCAGGCAGCGTGACCTGCCCGCCCCCGACGGCGCCGCCTGGTTCAATCTCTCAGGCGTGCAGGGAAAGAACCGCTCGCCCATATCCTCGTTGAAAGCGTCAGAGCCAATCTCGCCGGCATAACGCTCCGTCACACGGCCGGGAAAACCTTCGTTCGACCGGACATAGACTGCCAATGTCATCAGGATGGCGGCAGTCGATGCAAAGACTACGGCAAGGTGCTTGCGGTCGGGCAAGACCAGCCGCCCCTGCCCCCGGAACGGGCGCTCAATGAAGCGCCAACTTAGCCAGCCCAGACCAAGCGATGCCAGACACAGCGCCAACAACAACAGCAAGCCCGGCTCCTCGGCGCTGCGAACCCGCGCAAAGGCAAACAGGGGCTGATGGGCAAGGTAGGCACTGTAGCTGACCAGACCGATGCCAACTAGGGCGGGATGCGAAAGCACCTGCGCGACCACCGTACCCTCACGGGCAAATAGCACGATCAGCGCCGCACCAATGACTGGAGCAAGCGTGGCGAGCGCAGCTGACGGCATTTCGCGGTCGAAAAGGAAGACCGCGCCCAGAACTAGCATCAGCCCTAATGCAGCCAGCGGCCCGCTCCGCAAATTGGGGTAGCGGACCGACAACACGGCACAAAGCGAGCCAATGCCAAGCTCCCAAAATCTCGAGAGGGTGAAAAAGAAGTTTCGCCCGGGATCCAACCGATTGCCCACCACGCTAAGCGCTAGGCTGGCCAATGTCAGGATCAGCGTCACCACGAACAGCTTGGAAAGCCCGGAACGCAAGCAGACGGCAACGATCAGCGGAAACGCCAGATAGTACTGCTCCTCGACAGCCAGGCTCCAGGTGTGCAGCAACGGCTGCAATTCGGCGGCCGGTGCGAAATAGCTGACTTGGCTCATGAAATACATGTTGGACAGAAAAACCAATACCGAGCCCAAACTTTCGGCAAACTCCTTCAATTGTTCTGGCAGCAGCCACATCCAGGCAAAGGGCAGGCAAATCAGCAGCACTGCAAAAAGCGCCGGCAGGATCTGTCGCGCGCGACGCTCGTAAAAGCGCAGGACCGAAAAATCTCCGCGCCCGATCTCATCAATCAGAATACGCGTGATAAGATAGCCGCTAATAACGAAAAACACATCAACGCCGACGTAGCCGCCCGGAAAAGCGCTAAAGCCTGCATGGAAAAGTATGACGGGCAAAACCGCCACGGCGCGAAGACCGTCAATCTCTTTTCTGTACTTCATGCGAAAAGCGCCCCGGAAACCATTCGTTTCCCGTTCGAAGTTGGGCTCCTACGTAAAAGGGCGCAACTCATCGCTGCGCCCTTTTGAATCTGCTGTGCACCAGGTTGGTGCGGTTCGCCAAGCTTAACGCTTCGAGAACTGGAACGATTTGCGGGCCTTGGCCTTGCCGTATTTCTTCCGTTCCACGACACGGCTGTCGCGGGTCAGGAAACCTGCCGCTTTCAGCGCACCGCGCAGGGCGGGCTCATACAGTTGCAGCGCCTTGGAAATCCCGTGCTTCACCGCACCGGCCTGGCCCGAAAGCCCGCCGCCAGCCACGGTGGCCATCACGTCGAACTGGCCTTCCACATTGGCGATGGTGAACGGCTGGCGCAGGATCATCTGCAGCACCGGACGGGCGAAATAGGCCGCCATTTCCTTGCCGTTCACAACGACCTTGCCGGAGCCCGGCTTGATCCAGACGCGGGCGACCGCGTTCTTGCGCTTTCCCGTCGCGTAAGACCGGCCCAATTTGTCGCGCACCGCGACACGAGGCGCCGCAACGGCAACAGGCGCTGCCGTTTCAACAGCCGACTTCAGATCGTCGAGGGTTTTGATATCGGCCATGCTCATGCGCTCCGGGTGTTCTTCGGGTTCAGCGCCGCAACGTCCAGGACGGTCGGCTGCTGCGCTTCATGCGGATGGGCCGCACCGGCGTAGACACGCAGGTTGGTCATCTGCACACGGCCAAGGCGGTTGCGGGTGATCATCCGCTCGACGGCCTTTTCCACCACACGCTCGGGGTGGTTGCCTTCCAGCACCTGCCGCGCGGTGCGCTGCTTGATGCCGCCAGGATGCCCGGTGTGCCAGTAGTAGACCTTGTCGTTGCGCTTGTTGCCGGTCATCTGCACCTTGTCGGCGTTGATGACGATGACATTGTCACCCATGTCCATGTGGGGGGTGAACGTCGGCTTGTTCTTGCCGCGCAGGATGTTGGCGACGATCGTTGCGAGGCGGCCCAGAACGATGCCTTCGGCGTCGATCAGGATCCACTTCTTCTCGATGTCGGCCGGTGTAGCCGTAAAGGTTTTCATGCGGAGTGTCCCATGAGGATGACGGGGCACGCGCCCCAAAACTCGGATGCCGGCTTATCCGCGAAACCGCAGCGCAGGTCAAGGCCGCAAAGCTACTTAAAATCACACAAAAACAACAGCTTCCGCAAATGGTATCATTTTACCCCACATCTCACCGCAATTTCGGCGGCTTGTCCGGCCGCATCCCCGGCGCGCCTGGCGCCTCCGGCACCTCAGGCTCCGGCAGGTCAAACCGCAGCCCCACGCGCGCCATCGCGGCCACGCCCGGCTCGCCGGTGCGCAGGAAGGCCACGTCCAGCTCCCCGGCCTCGACGCCCGAAAACACCAACGCCTCACCCACCGCCCGCGCCAGCGCGTCCTCCGCCCCCGGTGTCGCGTCCAGAAACGCCAGCATGTGCCCGCGCCGCCCGCCCCTGTAACTCACCCCCGCCAGCAGCGCCCCCGACGCCAGCCCCGCAGCCTTTGCCAGCTTCGCATCCAGCCCGGTCAGCAGATCCTCCGGCAACCCTTTCGGCGCATGAAACGCTTCCGGCTTGCCCTCCGCTGCCTCGGGCCCCGCTTCCAGCGCCATCGCCAGCCAGTCCAGCGCTTCGGCCGGCAGCAGCATCGACGACGGCGCCACGCCAAGGTTCACCCCCAGCCCGATCCCCTGCCCCTTCAGCATCCCCGCGATCACCCGCCCCGGCAGCGCCGCATAAGGCGCGATCCCGCCGGTAAAGCTGGCCAGCCGCTCCTCCCGGTCAAAGACCAGCACCACCGGCCCGCCTTCAAGGTTGAACACCCGCGGCTCCACCTGCCCGCCCGAAACCTCGCGCTCCAGCAGCAGGATCATCTCGCCATCCGCCAGCCGCTCATAGAACCGCAGCCGCAGCGTGTCGTTCTCCGGGTCGGCCGAGACCGCTGCATGGGCCGCGTCCAGCATCGTCACCACATCACTCATCCAGAACCTCCCGCACCTTCCGCCGCAACTCCGGCAGCAGTTCCGCCTCGAACCACGGATGCTGCTTCAGCCACCCGGTATTGCGCCACGACGGATGCGGCAAGGGAAACACGCCCCGCGCGGCAAACCCGCGCCAATCCGCCACGGTTTGCGACACGTCCCGCGCCCCCAGATGCCAGCGGATCGCGGCCCCTCCCACCGCCAGTACCAGCCGCACCTCGGGCAAGCCTGCCATAACCCGCGCGCGCCACGTCGCGGCACAAACGGGCGGCGGCGGCAGGTCGGCGCCCTTCGCGTCATAGCCGGGAAAGCAGAACGCCATCGGCACCACAGCCACGCGGGCAAGGTCATAAAACTCCGCCTCGCTCACGCCCATCCAATCGCGCAACCGAATCCCCGACCGGTCGGTGAAGGGCCGCCCGCTCTCCTGCACCCGTGCCCCCGGCGCCTGCCCCGCGACCAAAAGCCGTGCCCCGGGCTGAAACCACGCCACCGGCTTTGGCTCATGCGCGGTCGCCGTCGCGGCGAACCGCGCCGCGCACAGACGACAGCCTCGGATCTGCTCGAAAAGCTCCATCCCCCAAGGATTGCCGCCCTCGCGCACCACCGCAACCCCACCCATTGCGACAAGCCAGCAATACGGTCTAATGCCGCGCATGACTTCGCCGATCGCACTTTCGCCTTCCCCTTTGCCAAATATCCCACGGGAGGTCCGGAGGGTGTGAAACCCTCCGGCCGCCTGCCCCACGCTCGACGCCAACCGACGGACCCTGCCCGATGTACCGTGTCTCGCCTTTCGTCAGTACCTTCGCGACCGCCCTTCTCGGCGGTGCGCTCCTTGCCACGGTCTGGGTCAACCTTGCCCCGGCCAGCTATTACGACGCGATCGAGTTTCGCCTTCTCGACATCGACCTGCCGCACTGGGTCGCCGCGCTGCCGGTCAGCCTGACCCCGTTCCTTCTTGTCTCGCATGTGCTGATGCCGCTCTTTCTTTTTTTCATCGGCAAGGAACTGTGGGAGGCGCTGGTCCTCGAACGCGGCGAATTGCAGGGCACTCAGGCGCTTCTGCCGCTCGGTCTCACGCTGGGCGGCCTCGCGGGGGCTGCCCTGATGTGGCTTGTCGTCGGAACCCTGATCGAGACCGCCGAGGAAGCCAGCTTCGGCACGGGCTGGACCGTGCCCCTCGCCAGCGACGTGACGCTCGCCTACCTCATCGGGCTGCGCGCCTTCGGGCGGGGCCACACGGCGCTGCACCTCCTTCTTCTTCTGACAATCGCCGCCGACATCGCCGCCCTCGTCATCGTCGGGCTCACCCTGCCCGACCTGTCGCCTCGCCTTCTTTGGCTGGTCCTGCCCTTGGCAGCGTCCGTGGGCGTCTGGGCGCTTTACGGTCGCCGCCCACCGCCCGACGCAAGCGAACGGCGCCGCCGCGCCACGCTTCTCCTTTGGCCCTACGCGCTGGCGGGGCTTCTGTCCTGGGTCGGGATTGCCGCGTCCGGCCTGCCGCCCGCGCTCGGCCTCCTGCCTGTGATCCCCGCCATCGCCCATGCCGACCGCACCTTCGGCCTTTTCGCCGAGGCCGAGGCCTATCTGCGCGATCCTCTGAACCGCCTCGCGCACATTCTGGTGCGGCCGCTGGCCGTGGTGCTGTTCTTCTTCGGCCTCACCCGGGGCGGGGTCGACCTTCACGCCTTCGCGCCGACCACGGTCACGCTGCTGGCCAGCGTCTGGCTTGGCCGCCCGCTCGGCATGCTGCTCGGGGGCGTCGGTCTTGCCCTCGCCCTTCGGCTCCGCCTGCCCGCCGGCGTCACGTTGCGCGACCTGATCCTGATCGCGCTCATCATGGGAATGGGCTTCACCGTGCCGATCCTGAGCCTCGACCTCGCCCTTCCCGGCGGCGCGATGCAGGAAGCCGCCCGCCTCGGCCTTGCGATCAGCCTCCTTGCCGGACCGGCGGCGATCCTTCTCGCCCGCCGGATCCGCCCGACCGATGCCACGATGCCACCGGCATGATCCATTCGTGGCTGCACCTGCCCGCTGCGCTTCCAAGATCAGAGACGGGATGTTAACGATATGGCAGTAGCACCGGGTCGGGACATCCGCCTGCCGCGGTGTCGCAAGGGACAGACATGATCGAGTTTCAGGGTGTGTCGAAATCCTTCTGGACGGGAACGCAGCGCAAGGTAATCCTTGATCGCGCCTCCTTTCGGGTAGAGCTTGGCAATTCGCTCGGCATCCTCGCGCCCAACGGCGCGGGCAAGACTACGCTGATCAACATGATGGCGGGGCTTGAAAAACCAGACGAAGGCCGCATCCTCAAGACCTCGCGCGTGTCGTTCCCGCTCGGCTTCATGGGTGGGGTGAACAACAAGCATTCCGCGCATGAAAACTGTCGCTACATCGCGCGCCTCTACGGCCTCGACCCCGACTATGTCGAAAGCTTCTGCCGCTGGGTCTGCGGCCTTGGCGAATACTTCGAGATGCCGCTTGCCACCTATTCCTCCGGCATGCGGTCGCGGTTTTCCTTCGCGCTTCTCCTGTCGATCGAATTCGACATCTACCTGATCGACGAAGGTATGCCCGCCACCTCGGACGCCGAATTCAACCGCAAGGCAGGCAACATCCTCAAGGAACGGCTACAAAACGCCACCGTCGTCATCGTCTCGCATCAGGCCCAGACGCTCGAGAAATTCTGCCGCAGCGCCGCCGTC